>CAVXQO010000012.1:0-72500 GCA_963763985.1 uncultured Solirubrobacterales bacterium
CCAGGGCGGCGGCCTCGCGGGTGCGCTGGGCCGAATACGACGAGATGCCCCGCGTACAGCGCGCGGCCGGAACTGACCGCGGTGGGCCAGCGCGCCGATGGTCTCCTCCAGCGGCGTGTCCGGGTCGGCGCGGTGACTGTAGAAGATGTCAACGTAGTCCAGCCCCATCCGGGCCAGCGACTGGTCCAGGCTGGCCAGCAGGTACTTGCGGGAGCCGGAAGTCACCGTAAGGCCCGGGCCACATGTCGTACCCGGCCTTGGTCGAGATGATCAGCTCGTCGCGGTACGGTGCGGAAGTCCTCGCGCAGCAGGCGGCCGAAGTTGATCTCGGCGGACCCGTAAGGCGAGCCGTGGTCGCCTAGCAGCGGGGAACCAGCAGGCGCTAGTGCCGCCGTATTTATCGGCTAGGTCGAAGTGGGTGACGCCCAGGTCAAAGGCCCTGCGAAGGATCGCGCGCTGGGTCGTCAGGGGCCGGTCATCGCCAAAGTTCTGCCACAGGCCCAGCGAGATTTCGGGCAGTTTGATCCCGCTGCGCCCGCAGCGGCGGTCAGGCATGGGCTGATACCGGTCGGCGGCAGCGAGATACGTCATGGTGTGGAGTACTCACCCCGCCGCGGCCCGGGCGGCCGGGGTGCACCAGGCCGCCCGGCGGCGCAGCCTGGCTGGCAGGATGTGAGCGTTGCCTGGGCACCGCAGCGCGATGCAGTGACGCAGAGAAGAGGACAGCTCATGTATGACGCAATGATGGCCGAGACCGTGAGCCGCGCCCGGGATGGCGGGGACCAGATCGAGGCGTACCTGGCCCGGCCGATGGAGCCAGGGTCGGCGGGCAGCGTGGTGGTGATCCACCACACGCCGGGCTACGAGAGCGACATGACCAAGGAAATTACGAGGACATTCGCGTCAACGGCTACAACGCCATCTGCCCGAACCTGTACTGCGCGCGAGGCACCAGGCGCAAGCCCTGACGACGCCGCGGCGGCCGCGCGCGCGGCCGGAGGGGGGGGTGCCAGACGAGCGGCTGGTCGGCGACGTCGACGGCGCCGCGAGGTACCTGAGGGTCGCTGCCGACCGCGAACGGCAAGGTCGGGGTGATCGGCTACTGTTCCGGCGGGCGGCAGGCCTTCCTGGCCGCGTGCAGCCTCGCCGCTCGACGCGGCCGTGGACTGCTACGGCGCGTTCGTGGTCGGCACGCCCCCCGGAGGGCATGCCGCTCAAGGTCGGCCCGATCGTCGGCCTGACGCCAGAACCTGTCCTGCCCGCTGCTCGGCCTGTTCGGCAAGGAGGATCACGTACCCGTCACCAGGAGCAGGTCGCCGAGCTGGAGGAAGGGCCCTGGTCGAAGCGGGCAAGACGTTCGAGTTCCACAGCTACGACGGTGCCGGGCACGCGTTCTTCTCGGTGAACCGCCCGGCCTACCGGGCCGGAGGCGGCCAACGACGGCTGGCAGCGGATCTGTGACTTCTACGGCCGGTACCTGGCCGGCTGAGGGAGAGGGCCATGTGCACGTACCTCACCGAGAAGGTCGGCGTCACCGGCAGTGGCAAGGGCCCGGGCGGCTGGTTCCCGCTCAGCGAGGCCACCGTCTACTTCGACCACCCGGTGCACGCGCCCGCCGAGCACACGGTGAACATCGACTTCCAGCAACCCGGCGCAGGGGCCCGCGGCGCGGGTCGTGGTCGAGCTGACCGCGGAATGGGCCCGCGAGCTCGCCGCCGCCATCACGGCCACCCTCGCGGCCGTCCCGCCTGGCCTGACCTGACCGGCACAGTGAAGGCCGGGCCCCGGCCGGCGCGGGATCCGCTGCCCGCGCCGGCCGGGCCAGCCAGATTGTCGGTACCTGGTGCCAGGATCGGGCACAGGTAACAAGCTTGGGCATAACGGAAGGGCAGTGGCATGAGGTTCCGGGTCGAGAGGGAGGCGCTGGCCGAGGCGCTCGCCTGGGTGGCGCGCGCCCTGCCCACGCGCCCGGTGGTGCCGGTGCTCTCCGGCCTGCGCCTGAACGCCGGCCCCGGGCTGACCCTGTCCTGTTTCGACTACGAGGTCGCCGCCACCGCGCAGATCGAGGCCGATGTGCTGGAGCCCGGCACCGTGATCGTGCCGGCGAGCTGCCACCGAGATCACCCGCAGCCTGCCCGCCCTGGCCGTGGACGTCGCCACGGACGCCGACGGGGTCAGCGTGACCTGCGGCAGCGCCGAGTTCACGCTGGTTGCGCTGCCCGCTGAGGAGTACCCGGCGCTGCCTGTGCCGCCGGCCGTGGCCGGCACGGTGGACGGCGGGCTGCTCGGCGCGGCCATCGGCCAGGTGGTCCCCGCCGCCAGCCGCGATGACACGCTGCCCATGCTCACCGGGGTGTGCCTGGACATCGAGGGCGGCACGCTGGCTCTGGCCGCCACCGACCGGTACCGGCTGGCCGTGCGCGACCTGTCCTGGGAACCCGTCCGCGATGGGCTGCGGGCCGTGGCGCTGGTGCCCGCCCGCACGCTGGCCGACGCGGCCCGGGCCATGACCCCCGGGGTGCCGGTGGGCATCTCCTTTGAGACCGGGCCGGCTGGGCCCAAGGCCGCCGGGTCCAAGGCCGCCGGGTCCAGGACGGCCGAGCCCAAGCCCGCCGAGGGCCTGATCAGTTTCGGGATCAGCAGCAGGCGGCTGACCGCCCGGCTGATCGGCGGGGAATTCATCCGTTACCGGTCACGGTTCCCCAGCGAGTTCGGCTGCCGGCGGACGTGCCCGGTGGGCCGTTCACCGAGGCCGTCCGCCGCGTCTCCCTGGTCGCGGACCGGACCAGCCCGGTCCGGCTCAGCTTCAGCCCCGGCAAAGTCGTGATCGAAGCGCAGACCGAGGGCCGGGCCCGCGCGGTGGAAACCGTGCCAGCCGAGTTCCACGGCGCGGAGCCGGGTATCGCGTTCAACCCGCACTACCTGCTCGACGGCCTGGCTGCCGCCGCGGCACAGGTCCCGGCTCGCGCCAAGCCCGGCGGCGCGGAACCCGGCCCGGCCACCCCCGACGCCAGCCCGGGTACGGCGCCGCCCACCGACCCCGGGCTGCTCCGGATCGAGTTCACCAGCCCGGCCAAGCCCGCGCTGATCACCCGGGTGCCCCCGGAGCCCGCCCGGACGACCAGGGCCCGGAGGTAGGGCCACCCGGATTCCGCTACCTGGTGGTCCCGTTGCGCGCTGTCGCCCGGTCCTGAGCCGCGCCCGGCGGGGGAACGAAGAAACGGTAAAATGACCCGGGCTGGCCTCTTTGAACCGCGTGCCCGGGGCTGGTGACGGCCTGGGCGGGGAACCGGGCCCAGCGGCCGTCGCGCCCGCGGGGGGACTCGCCATGCTGGAGGTTACGCTGCTCGGCGAGCAGCGCGTCGCGGTGGACGGCTCGGTCGTGGCCGAGCTGGGTCGCCCCGGGCCATGGCGCTGCTGGGCTTCCTGCTGCTGCACCGGGACGCACCCCAGCGCCGTGAGTACATCGCTACCCAGTTCTGGCCCGAGTCCACGGAAACCCAGGCCCGGACCAACCTGCGCCGGGAACTGCACGCGCTGCGGGCCGGGCTGCCGCAGGCCAGCCAGTGGCTGGTCGCCGAGCACGGCACACTGCTCTGGCGGCTCGACGGCGGCTGCCGCCTGGATGTCGCGGACTTCGAGGCGGCCGCCGAATCCGCGGCCACGGCGCTCGTCACCGAGGACCCGGCCGGTTTCCGGCAGGCCGCCGCGGCCGCGCTGCACGCCTACCGGGGCGAGCTGATGCCAGCTGTTTATGACGACTGGGTCCAGGCCGAGCGGGAGCGGCTGCACCGCAAATGCGTGACCCTGCTCGATCAGCTGATCGTGGCTGAGCGGAGTGCGCGGGCCTACGGGGCGGCGATCGAGCGGGCGCGCTGGCGCATCGACCTGGAGCCGCTGGAGGAAGCCGGTTACCGCACCCTGCTCCAGCTGCCGGCCCAGTCCGGGGACCGGGCGGCCGCGCTGCAGACCTACCACCGCCTCGTCTCGTTGCTGGAACGCGAACTGGGAGTCGCGCCCGACCCGGCGACCACGGCCGAATACGAGCGGCTGGCCAGCCAGCGCCCCGCGGGCCCGCCCCCGGCCGCGCCCACGCCCGCCGCGCCGGTGCCGGCCCCGGGTGTGCTGCGGCTGGTGGGCCGGGAGCAGGAGTTCCGGCTGCTGCACGGGCGCTGGCAGCGCGCGCTGCACGGCGCGGCTGGCTTTGCCGTGCTCGCTGGTGACGCCGGGGTGGGCAAGACCCGGCTGCTGGACGAACTGTGCGCGGTGATCCAGCGGGATGGCGGCCAGGTCATGCGGGCCCGCTGCTTCCGGGCCCGCGGCGCGGCTGGCGCTGGCCCCAGTGTCGGAGTGGCTGCGCAGCCCGGCGATGCAGGCCGCCCGCGGCCGCTCGATCCGGTCTGGGCGCACGAGGTGGACCGCCTCGTGCCGCGCCGGGACGCAGGCCCCGCCACCCGCTGCGCCCGATGGCCGACGCCTGGCAGCGGCACCGGTTCTTCGAGGGCCTGGCCCGCGCCGTGCTGTCCACCGGGCGGCCCGCGCTGCTGGTGCTGGATGACCTCCAGTGGTGCGATGAGGACACCCTGGCCTGGCTGCAGCTCCTGCTGCACCTGGGCCGGGATGATCCGCTGCTGGTGGTGGCGGCTACCCGGCGGGACGAGATGGACCGCAATGCCGAGCTCACTGAGACACTGCGGGTGCTGCGGTCCGGGGGCCAGGTCACCGAGGTGAGCCTGGCACCTCTGGACGCCCGGCAGTGTGCCGAGCTGGCCAGCGCGGTACTGGGCAGCAAGCTTGGTGACCCGCAGGCCAGCCAGCTCTACGCGGCAACCGGCGGCTCCCCGCTGTTCGTCATCGAGTCGGTCCCGGCCGGCCTGCTCAGCGACCGGCCGGGCCAGCCCGCCGGCACTGGCCAGCTCGGGCCCGCCGAGCCCCCGGCGGTGCCCGCCGCTGACCTGCCGGGGCCAGGGCCCCAGCTGCACGCGGTGCTGCTGGGCCGGATCCAGCAGGCGGCCCCGCCCGGCCCGGGCGGTCGCGGAGCTGGCCGCCGTGATCGGGCGCGACTTCACCCTGGAGCTGCTCACCGAGGCCAGCGACCTGGACAGCGACGTCGTGCTGGAGGCCGTGGATGAGCTGTGGCGGCGCCGGATCATCCGGGAGCAGGCCTCGGCCAGCTACGACTTCTTCCACGACCTGCTCCGCGACACCGCGTACCGGGAGATAAGCTCGCCGCGGCGCCACGGCTGCTGCACCGCCGGGTGGCCCAGGCGCTGGAGCTGATCCACGCGGATGATCCCGGCGCGGCCGCCGGGGCCATCGCCTACCAGTACGAGCGGGCGGACCCGCCGGTCCGGGCGGTGCCGCATCACGTGCGGGCCGCGGAGACCGCGACCGCCGTGTTCGCCAACCAGAAGGCCATCCGGCACTATCAGCGGGCCGCCGAGCTGCTGCGGCAGGCCCCGGCGGGTCGCGGCCGGGACCAGAGCGAGCTGGCCATCCGCAACGCGATGGCCGGCCCGCTCACCGCGCAGTACGGTTACGCGTCGGGCGATTCTGCAGGCGGCCCTGGAACGGGCCCAGGACCTGGCCGACGGGCTCGGCGACAGCCGGATGAAGCTGCTCAGCCTGGTCGGGCTGTTCGCCGTCCGGTTCGTGCAGGGCCACGTCGCCGAGAGCTACGACCTGGCCCAGCGCAGCCTGGAACTGAGCCACCTGCAGCCGGACGTGATGGGCCAGGCCCACTTCGCGGTGGCCGGGGCGGCGACCAGCCTGGCCCGGCACCAGCAGTCGCTGCCGCACTTCGCGCTGGCCCACGAGCTCTGCTACGAAGCCGCCGTGCCGGCGCTGGTCGGAACCCGGGTGGAGGTCCACGCCCGGGCCTGGTCCGCGCATGCGCTCTGGCACCTCGGCCGTGATGAGGAGGCGCTGCACTGGTGCGACTGGGCCATCGCCCGCGCTGAGGAGATCGGCCACCCGTACAGCCAGGCCGTGGCGCTGTCCTACGCCGCGATGACCCATCAGTTCCGCCGGGACGTGCCGCAGACCCTGGAGTTCGCGCACCGCGTGCAGGAGATCTGCGCCCGCTACGACTTCGCCTACTACGGGAACTGGGCGCCGATCCTGGCCGGCTGGTGCACGGGCGGCGCCGACGGCGCCGAGCAGATCCGGGCCGGGCTGGGCCAGCTCCGCGACCAGGGGGCCATGGCCCGCCATCCGTACTACCTGGCCCTGCTCGCGGGAACCCTGATGCGAGCCGGGCAGCCCGGGGCGGCAGGCGCGGTGCTGGAATCGGCGCGCGCGGCCGCGGCCGTGCATGACGACCGGTCGTGGCTGCCGGAGCTGTACCGCCTGGACGGGCTGCGCACCCCGGGCCCAGCCGGGGTGGATCTGCTCCGCCGCGCGGTCGCCATCGCCGAGCAGCAGGGCAGCCCGGCGCTGCTCCGCCCGGGCCACCGCCGAACTCGCGAGGCGTGCCCCGGCCGGAACGGACGCCGAACGGTCCGCGAACGCCCTGCTTCCTACGCTCCCTGGAGAGCCTGGCCGATCCCGGCCGGCCCAACCGGGGAGTAAGGCCTGACCACGACAGCACAGCCAGCCCTCTTTGACTCGCTTAGCTCAGCCATGCGCGGGCCGGTGATCCTGCCCGGCGACGACGGTACGACGAGGCGCGCGCGGTCTACAACGCGATGATCGAGCGGCGTCCGGCCGCGGTCGCCCGGTGGCCGACGTCGCGGACGTGATCGCCGCGGTCCGCTTCGCCCGCGAGCACGGTCTGCGTCTCGGTGCGCGGTGGCGGCCACACGCGGCCGGGCTGGGCGTGGTCGACGACGGCGCTGGTCATCGATCTGCGGCGATGCGGGGGGTCCGGGTCGATCCCGAGCGCGCACCGTGCGGGTCGAGGGCGGCGCACCTGGGGCGACGTCGACCACGCCACCACGCCTTCGGCCTGGCCACGCCTGCGGGATCCTGTCGACGACCGGCGTCGGCGGACTACCCTGGGCGGCGGGATCGGCTATCTGACCCGCAGGTACGGGCTGACGATCGACAACCTGCTCGCGGCCGACGTGGTGCTCGCCGACGGCGCGCTTCGTCACGGCCAGCGCCGACGAGCACCCCGACCTGTTCTGGGCGCTGCGCGGCGGCGGCGGCAACTTCGGCGTCGTCACGTCGTTCATGTTCCGGCTGCACCCGGTCGGCACCGTCGGTCGCCGGGCCGATGCTCTTGGCCGCTCGACGCACAGCGACGGAGGTGCTGCGCTGGTACGCGAGCTCATGCCGCAGGCGCCGGAGGAGCTCAACGGCTTGTTCGCGCTCGCTCGCGGTGCCGCCGGCGCCGCCGTTCCCGGAGGAGCTCCACGGCAGAAAGATGTGCGGCGATCGTCTGGTGCTACACCGGCGACGCCGGAGCGGGCCGAGACACGCTCGCAGCCGGTCGGCGAGCTCGGCCCGCCGCTGCTCGATGCACTCGCCGATGCCGTTCCCGGCGCTGCAGAGCATGTTCGACGCGCTCTACCCGGCCGGGCCTGCAGTGGTACTGGCGGGCCGACTTCTTCGACGAGCTCACCGACGAGGCGATCGAGGTGCACGCCGCAGTTCGGTGCCGGCGCTGCCGACGGGGCACTCGACCATGCACCTGTATCCGATCGACGGGGCGGCGCACCGGGTCGGCGCCGGACGACACCGCCTTCGCCTACCGCGACGCCGCTTGGTCGCGGGTCATCGTGGGCGTCGACCCCGACCCGGCCAACGCCGCCGCGATCATGGACGTGGGCGCGTGCGCCTACTGGGAGGCGCTGCACCCGCACTCGACCGGCGGCGGCTACGTGAACTTCATGATGGACGAGGGCGCAGGACCGGGTCAGGCGCGACCTACGGCGCGAACTACGAGCGGCTGGCGCAGGATCAAGGGCCGCTACGACCCGGACAACTTCTTCCGCGTCAACCAGAACATCCACCGGCCCGGTAACCGGAAACGGCCCGCCGGGTCAGACCCGGGGCGCGAGCCAGAAGCCCCGGCCCCGCAGCCGCCACAGGGTGCGGCCGGTCCACAGCACCCGGGCGGCCCAGACCACCCGGCTCAGCCACGGCTGGCCGGCCAGCAGCGGCAGCGCTTCCAGCCAGGCGCCCCGGCGCCAGATCCGCGTCGCCAGCCAGGCCACCGCAGGCCAGCACGGCCGCCCCCGCGGCGGCTAGCGCCAGCAGGGCCAGCAGGACCGCGGCGAGCACCCCGCTGTGCAGCACGTACAGCGCGGCCAGCACGACCGCCACGGCGAGGCCGGTGGTGACCAGGCCCAGGCCCAGCAGCAGGCGGCAGGCAGCCTGGGCCCAGCGGGCCAGGCCGGCCATCGCCGGCAGGCCGCCCGCGGGCTGTCCCCGGCCTGCGGGTACCCGGTGCCGCTGGCGGGCGGCCGGTGCGCGGGCAGCCCGTCCGCGGGCAGGTCGCTGGTGAGCCGGAGCAGGTCGCTGACGGTCACTGCTTGGTTCCCCCGCTCACGTGATGTCTGTCTACGTGACTCGGCGAGTTGTTTGGTGACTATCGAACGAGGCAGGGTAGGTTCGCTATTTGCGTACTTGTGTGACGAGGCGCACAGGTGGTATGCGACGATCATGGAGATGACCGACCGTTTGAGCGGCCTCGACTCCTCATTCCTCCATCTGGAGCGGGATGGGACCCATATGCACGTCGCCTCGACAACCCTGTTCGAGGGCCCGGCTCCCGCCTACCTCGAGTTCCGGGATCACATCGAATCCCGCCTGCATCTGGTGCCGCGCTTCCGCCAGAAGCTTCGCTTTGTCCCATTCGGACAGGGGCGTCCAGTCTGGGTCGACGATCCGCACCTGAACCTCGCGTACCACGTGCGCCACACCTCGCTTCCCGAGCCGGGCTCCGAGCAGCAGCTCCGCGTCCTGGCCGCCAGGATCTTCTCTCAGCAGCTGGACCGCTCGAAGCCGCTCTGGGAGCTCTGGCTGGTGGAGGGGTTGAAGGGCGGGCGCTTCGCGATCATCGGCAAGACCCATCACTGCATGGTCGACGGAGTCTCCGGGGTTGACATAACCACGGTCCTCTTCGATGCCGAGAAGGAGCCGGCCGAGGAGTCCAAGCCCCTCGATCGCTGGATCCCCGAGCCCGAGCCGAGCGGCGCTCAGCTTCTCTCTGAAGCGCTCCTCCAGCGGGCGATCAACCCGCGCGAGATCACCCGCGGCATCCGCAGGGTGATGCGCGGGCCGCGCCGCGCCCTCCGGAAGGCGACCGATGCAGTGGTCGCGGCCGGGACCTTCGCCTGGGCCGGGATCGCAGCTCCGGCGAGCCCGTTCAACTTCGACGTCGGCCCCCACCGCCGCTTCGCCTGGGTTCGCAGCTCGCTCGCCGACATGAAGCACGTCAAGAACGAGCTCGGCGGCACCGTCAACGACGTGATTCTTACCGCCGTGGCGGGGGCCCTCGGCCGCTACATGCGCTCCCGCGGCCACCCCACGGTGGGGCTCGAGCTGCGGGCGATGGTGCCGGTCAGCGTTCGGACGAAGGACCAGCACGGCGCGCTCGGCAACCAGGTCACGACGATGATGGCCCCCCTGCCCGTCTGGTGCGAGGACCCGCAGCGTCGGCTGCAGCTGGTGCGTCAGTCGATGGGCGACCTGAAGCAGTCCAAGCAGGCGATGGGCGCGACGCTCCTCACGCAGCTCGCTGACTTCGCGCCGCCCACCGTCGCCGGCCAGGCGGCCCGCCTGCAGTCAAGGCAGCGCTTCTTCAACCTCGTCGTCACGAACATCCCGGGCCCGCAGTTCCCCCTCTACCTGATGGGCCGACGGATGGAGCGCGTCTTCCCGATGGTCCCTCTGGCCAAGAACCAGGGGCTCTGCGTCGGCGTGATGAGCTACGACGGGCAGGTCAACTTCGGCCTGATCGGCGACTACGACCGGATGACCGATCTCGACGACCTGGCGCGCGAGCTGGAGGCCTCCATAGGCGAGCTGATCGAGGCCGCCGGTGGGCGCCCGGGGATCTTCCGTCGCTTCGTCCCGCGCGCGGACGTCGAGGAAGCGGGGCAGAACGGTCACGGCGAGCGCGAGGAATCCGCTACCGGCTAGTCCGCGGCAGGCTCCTCTACATCGCGGCGGTCCTGGGTGAACGCCTCCTTCATCGTGGACCGCCTTGCATCGCCCCAAACCGGCTCGTCGAAGCGGGCACGGACCATGACCATCTGGAGCAACGCGAGGTCCTCTTGGCGGGCGACGTCGTAGCTGGACCCCGATTCGGGGTCGGGGTGGCCGGGATGCGTCACCCACTCGGTAACGCCCCGGCCGAGCGCGCGCAGCTCCGCCGGCTCGTCGGGCTCATTGCTGCGTGTGCGCCCGATCAGCATGTCCGGCGTGTCGATGCCGCGCTCACGCAGCCACTGGCGGTGGTCCGGGTTGACCGAGCGGACCGGGGCGTCGATCTGCTGCGCCATCTGGAACACCGGCGTCGCCAGCTCGGGTCGCGCGTGGCAGTGCTTGTGGCCGTTCAGGAATGAGGGCCACCGGCCGAAGATGTCGCCGAACCGCTCGAGCTGGACCCTCAGCGAGGTTCGCGCCGGCGCGCCGCTCCGCGGGCCCCAGCGCCCCTCGAACTCGATGTGCAGGCCGATCTCCACCCCGCTCTCGAGCAGCGGCGCCGCTTCGCAGTAGTCCCGGTCGACCATCGCGCTGACGCAGTCCACCGCGCCCATCTCGATCGCCTCGAGGATGCCCTGGTTGTACGACGGCCAGTAGCCGTAGTCGTCAGCGGTGATCACCAGCAGGCGGCGGCTGTCCCCCTGGTTGGAGGCCATGCCGTCAAGGTAACGGCCCTAGCTCACCTGCTGTATCGCCGCCTGAATCTCGGAGAGGCTGAAGCCCTGGATCGCCTGCGTGCCCTTGGGGCCCTGGGCCACGAGGGAGGGTGTGCCGCTGAAGCCGAAGCCCTCCGCGTCGGTCGTGCCCTTGGCGATGATCGCGTCCCACTTCGAGTCGTTTCGCGACTGGTTCCACTTGTCGATGTCGGAGACTCCGGCGGCCTCGGCGATGCTCGTCAGGAAGTCGTCGGTGACGTAGCCGGAGTTCTCCTCCCCCTGGTTGGAATAGAAGAGCTGCAGGTAGTTCCAGAAGCGGCCCTGCTCGCCCGCGGCGAGCGCCGCCTTCATCGCGGGCTTCGAGTCGGGACCGATGATCAGATACGGCTGGTAGACGTACTTGACCTTGCCGGTCTTGACCTCGCTCGAGATCAGGTCGGGCGCAACCTGCTCGGAGAACGTCTTGCAGACCGGGCACTGGGGATCGCCGAACTCCGTCACCGTGACGGGGGCGCTGGAGTCGCCGAGCGTCTGGCCACTCTGCGAAAGCCCTTGGAGCTCCGAGTCGACCTGGGCGACGCCCTGAACGTTCGCCGAGGTGGTCGGTGTGTTGTTGTCACTGCCGCCGGACTGGCTGATCACGATCAGGGCGACGATCACCGCCACTGCCGCGAACGCGGCGATGCTCAGGTACTGGACGCGGCGCTTGCGCGCCAGCACGGCGGCGGCGTCCTGGGACTCGGCCGCCTGCCGCTCGGCGCGCAGGCGCTCTCTCTCCTGGTCCCTACCTTCCATGCGAGGACTCTATCTGCGGCGCGCCGAGCTCCCGGCCCGTGTAGGCGAACGCTCTCGCCGCGGCGACCGCGAGGGACAGGGACATCAGCACCGCGCTGGCGACGCACCACTGGCAGATCGCGTCGATCACGAACAGCTCCAGGTAGGTCAGGTAGGCGCTGAACCCGAAGCCGACCAGCGCGGTGAGAAAGCCGCCGAAGCGGCCCGGGTCACCGGGCACCAGCGCGGCGACGAGTAGCAGGGCGTAGCCGAAGATGCCGAACACCGCCACGTTGATGCCGGCTATGTGGGAGTAATGGCTGTCGGCCACGGTCTCGCAACCGGTCCCGCCCGCAAGGCACTTTGGGGCGCCCCCGCCGCTGTCCGCGATCACGATGTAGATGGCCACGCCGATGCCGGCAAGGGCGAGCACGCCATTGGCGATCCGCAGGTTCCGCTCTGAGAGCACCCCGCAATGCTATGAAGCCAACGTGAACGGTTCGCAAAGACCCGAGCTCTCGATTCGCGCGGCCGAGCCCTCCGATGCGGTCGCGATCGCGGAGATCTTCAACCAGGGGGTCGAGGATCGCGTCGCCACCTTCGAGACTGACCCGGCGACGCCCGGGGACGCCGGGCGCTGGGTCGCCGATG
This sequence comes from uncultured Solirubrobacterales bacterium, assembly GCA_963763985.1. GTDB lineage: Bacteria > Actinomycetota > Thermoleophilia > Solirubrobacterales > 70-9 > DASUPK01. Next base: position 12,237 of record CAVXQO010000012.1, read on the forward strand.
ACGTCGTGGTCATCGCGGAGCGCGATGGGACGGTGGTCGCGTGGGCCAAGGCGGGCCCATACAGCGATCGGCATCACTACTACGACGGCGTCCGGGAGGCGACCATTTTCGTGGGGCGCCCTGCGAGGCGCAGCGGGATCGGCCGGCGACTTCTCACCGCCCTCGCCGACGCCGCCTCCGAGGCCGGCGCGCACAAGCTGATCGGCAAGATCTTCACCTCGAACGGGCCGAGCATCGCGCTGGTGACGGGCCTCGGCTGGCGGGAGGTCGGCGTCCACGAGCGCCACGGCACGCTCGACGGCGAGTGGAAGGACGTGCTCGTGGTCGAGAAGCTGCTCTAGGCGACGAGCGCATCTACCGCCTTCTGGGTGTGTTTATGGGTGTGATGAGGAAGGTTTCCTTCGCCGGCATCGTCGTAATGGCGCTGATCCTCGCGCCCCAGGCCGTCGCCTCGACGGTGATGGTCAGTGGCGGCAACACGGTCAAGGTGGCCGAAACGGGCAACGAGATCAACAGGGTCGCGGTGAGCTACGTCGCCGCCACCAACGTCTACAGCGTCGCCGACACGGCGGCGAACCTGACTCCCAGCGGGACCTGCACCCCGGTCAACGCGCACACCGCGAGTTGTCCGGGATCGGGCATCAAGACGATTTCCGTCGACACCGGGAGTCGTGACGACTCGATCGCGCTGGATCAGTCGATCCCGTCGACCGCAGCCGGCAATCTGGACGGCGGGCCCGGCAACGACACACTGATCGGCTCCCCGTCGGCCGACAAGCTCCGAGGCGGCAGTGGAAAGGACTCCCTCGACGGCCGGGACGGAGCCGACGACATCGGGGGCGGCAGCGGCACCGACGCCCTGGCCTATCCCGCCACCCGGCAGAACCCGGTCGGCGTCACCATCGGGTCGGGGAGCGGCAACGACGGCGGTCCGGAGGATCAGACGGGCAGCAGGCGAGACACGGTGCAGGGTGACATCGAGGTCGTGTTCGGCACGAATGGAAATGACGTCCTCGTCGGGGACAGGAGCTCGGAGACGCTGTTCGGCCTCGGGGGCGACGACGTCCTGTTCGGCAACCGGCGGCAACGACACGCTGCTGGGCTTCGACGGGGGCGATCTGTTCATCGGCGGCCCGGGGAACGACACGGCGCGCGGCGGGTCCCGGCGATGACCGGCTCTTCGGCAAGGCCGGGGGCGATCGCCTGGCGGGCGGGCCCGACGACGACTTCCTCCGAGGCGGAAGCGGAGTGGACGTGATGAAGGGGAAGACCGGGATGGACAGGATCAACGCCCACGACGGCGAGCGCGACATCAAGATCAACTGCGGCCCGGGCTCGAAGGGGGCCGAGTCGGCCAAACGGGACAAGCACCTCGATCCGCGCCCGCGCTCCTGCTGAGGGTTCGTCCTACCCGCGGGGGATCATGCCCGCGTGCACAGGATCCACTACCACTTCGGGGTAGTCCTCGGCCTGATCCTGCTCTCGATCGGGTTTCAGCTCGCCGCCGGGGAGAGCGACTTCGCCCGGCTAGCCGCGGTGGTCCTCCAGGCGATCACCCTGATCGCCGCCGTCGTCGCCTCCCGTGCCCACCGGTTCGTGATCAGGCTGGCGGTCATCGCCGCCGTGTTGTCGATCATCGGCGCGTCGCTCGCAATTCTCGGCACCAATACGTTCGGCAACAGCTCCGGCCGGGGAGTCACCGTGCTGCTGGTCGCCCTGGTTCCCCCGGCGATCGTCACCGGGCTGGTCAAGCTTTTCCGGGAGGAGGGCAGCGTCACCGTGGAGACGATGTTCGGTGGCCTCTGCCTGTATCTCATCGTCGGCCTGTTCTTCGGCTCCGCGTTCGCGGCGATCGAGGAGATCGGTGGCCACGCTTTCTTCCATCAGCTGACCACGGAACAGTCGGAGACCAATGACTTTCTCTACTTCAGCTTCACCACCCTCACGACCGTCGGCTATGGGGACCTGACCGCGGCATCGAACCTCGGTCGCTCGCTGGCCATCACCGAGGCACTGATCGGCCAGATCTACCTGGTCACCGTCGTCGCCGTGATCATCAGCAACATGCGGCCCGCGCGGCAGCGACCGCCTCGCCGCGACAGGACCGTCTAGCCGAGCTGGAGGAGCGCCCAGAAGGCGTGATCGCGCGGTGGGATCCGCGGCGGCACCCGCCGGTGCTGGCGGTTGCGGGCCCATTCGAGATAGCCCTGCAGGCGGCGGGAGATCGAGCGCTTGGTCGCCGGCGTCGGCTCGACGGCGCTGTGCTGCAGGGCGAACAGCCAGGCGTTCGCCTCGGACTCGAGGCGGGGCGCCGAGCGCCCCTTCCCGACCAGGTGCCCGATCTCGTGGAGGGCGATGAAGTAGGAGACCTGCCCGCGGATCGGCGGGATGGAGATCTCGAGGCGGCCTCCCCGCCAGCGGATCGCCCGTCCACGGGCGGAGGAGCCGGCGAGGTCGATGCCGTACTCGCGGCAGAGGTCCTCGATGTGGGCCTCCATCAGCTCTACGCCCTTGCGGGTGCGAGGGGTCCTGTCCTGCCTGAACACGCGCGGCAGGGTAGCCCCCGCGGCGCGGATCGCCGCCATACTTGAGCTATGGCCGAGGCGATACATCTGCGCCTGGCGCTCGCCCAGATCGACCCGACCGTGGGCGACGTCGAGGGCAACGCGCACCTGATCTCGGAGTCGATCGAGCGGGCTCGCGACGCCGGCGCCCAGCTCGTGATCCTCCCCGAGCTCTGCCTGTCGGGCTACCCGCCGGAGGACCTGGTGCTCCGGCGGGACTTCCTCGACGCGGTGCGGCAGGGGCTCGACGCCATCGCCGCCGAGGTCGACGGCACCGTCGCCCTCGTCGGCTTTCCCGAGCCGGTCGAGCGGCCCGCGGACGAGCTCGAGGACTTCGATCCGTTGATCGACGCACCCCCTCCCCCGGCCTACAACTCGCTCGCGGTCCTCGCGGGCGGAGAGGTCCGCGCGGTCTACCGGAAGTGCGACCTCCCCAACTACGGCGTCTTCGACGAGCGCCGCTACTTCCAGCCGGGAAGCGAGCCCGCGGTGATCTCCGTCGACGGCGCGGTGGTCGGGCTGACCGTCTGCGAGGACATCTGGCACCCCGGTTTCCCGGAGAGCGACGAGGTGGCCGCCGGAGCCCACCTGGTGGTCAACTCCTCGGCCTCCCCGTATCACCGCGGCAAGGGCAGGGCACGCGAGGCGATGATCGCCGAGCGGGCGCGCTCCAACGGCGCGGCATTCGCGCTCTGCAACACCGTCGGCGGGCAGGACGAGCTGGTCTTCGACGGCGCCAGCGTCGTGATCGGCCCCGACGGGGAGACGCTCGCTCGGGCGGCCCAATTCGAGCCCGAGCTCCTGCTCTGCGACCTGATGGTCCCCGCGAGCGGGGATCCCTCCGACGGCGCCGGCGCGGCGCGGGACGTCCCGATGCTCGCCGACCTGAGCTCCGAGGCCAGCGCCCGAGGGCGATCTGGAGCCGCGGCTGGCTGAGCCGCTCGCGGACGAGGAGGCGGAGGTCTACGGGGCGCTCACGCTCGGGCTGCGCGACTACGTGGAGAAGAACGGCTTCGAGCACGTCGTCATCGCCCTCTCGGGCGGGATCGATTCGGCCCTCGTCGCCCTGATCGCGGTCGACGCGCTTGGCCCCGATCGGGTCAGCGTCGTCGTCATGCCCTCCCCCCACTCCGCCGACGAGACGCAGGCAGACGCCCGGACGATCGCCGCGAACCTCGGACGTCGAGCTGATCGAGATCTCGATCGCCGAGGCGATGGAGGCCTACGGGCGAGGCGCTGGCGCCGAGCTTCGAGGGGACCGAGCCGGGCCTCGCCGAGGAGAACCTCCAGGCGCGGATCCGGGGCAACCTCGTGATGGCGCTCTCCAACAAGTTCGGCTGGCTGGTGCTGACGACCGGCAACAAGAGCGAGATGTCGGTCGGCTACGCGACGCTCTACGGCGACATGGCCGGGCGGCTTCGCCGTGATCAAGGACATCTTCAAGCTGCTCGTCTATCGCCTGGTGCGCTGGCGGAACGAGCAAGCGCGAAGCGAGCTCGTTGCCCGCGTCGGTGCTGGATCGCCCGCCGTCGGCCGAGCTGCGGCCGGATCAGCTCGACGAGGACTCACTGCCGCCCTACGAGACCCTCGACCGGATCCTCGAGGCCTACGTGGAGCGGGACGAGGGCGTCGATGCGCTGGTCGCCCAGGGGCTGCCCGAGGACACGGTGCACGAGGTCGATCCGCCTGGTGGACCGCGCCGAGTACAAGCGCCGCCAGGCTCCGCCCGGCATCAGGGTCTCGACCAAGGCGTTCGGCCGGGACCGGCGCCTGCCGATCACGAACCGCTTCGGCTCTATGCGGGCACTGCCGCGGTAGCGAGCCAGTCGCGGATCTGCGCGTAGACCTCGGGGTCGTTGAGGAGCTGAAGGTGGTGCGCCCCGCCGAGATGGCGGCCGTGATCGACCTCGAACGGGATTCGGCGGTTTCGCCCCTGTCCGGAGGCGCTTGGGTAGTGGACGAGGAGATCGCCGATCAGGCCGCCGAGCCCGTCTGGTCGACGGGTGAGGGTGGCGCCGATGAAGTAGTACGTCGCGGTGGGCAGGAAGGGAACCTCCTGGCAGCGGTGGCGGAGGAACTCGTCGGGATCGCAGTCCCGCCAGTCCTCCTCGACGCAGCTGCCGTAGCGCAGGTCCTTGATTCCCGCGCTCCGGCGATTCAGGAACAGATCCCCGAACGGCCGCGATTCGGGCAGGCGGGAGAGGGTCCATCCGGCGGCGTGGGCGGCCCGCTCCAGCGGCGCGCCGAGGTGGGGAGTCCCGAGGCAGAAGACGTGGCGCAGGCTCTCGGTCCAGGTGTGTCCCTCCCCTTCGGCGTAATGACAGGCGCTGCGGGCGACCAGGCCGCCCATCGAGTGGCCGATCAAGGCGATCTCTTCGACTTCCGTGGGCCATTCGGAAGCGATCCGGTTCAGCGCCTCGGTCAGCCGCTTGCCGTTCTCGGAGACCCGGAGGCCGGTGTTGTAGCGGAGGTAGATCGGCGTGTAGCCGAGCGCGTCGCGCAGCAGGGATCCGTAGCTGGGGCGCCTTGGCCCTCCGACGGGGGCAAGGCCCCACGCCTCATCCGTCTCGCACAGGCCGTGGACGAATACCGCCAGGCGTGGCGTCGCCTCTGGAAACGCGTCGGCGAGGCCATCGGCATCGAGCGGGACGTCGCTGCCGCCCCGCCGAACAGTCAGCTCGAACGCCAGATCGGGGTGGTCCCGGGCCAGCCGGTCGCCGGCGATGCCGTTGAGGGCCCCGAGGGCCAGCGCGCCGGGCGTTGAGTCGGCCAGCGCCGCCGATCCCTCCTGGGCCCGCTCGGCGATCAGCCTGCCCCCTGCGCGGAGCGGGGCGCGCAGCGCACCCGCGACGGCCCGATACGAAGCACGTGAGATCCCATCGTGGACGAAGCGGACCGGCGCTCCGAGCGGACCGAGCATCCCGAACACCCGACCCGCGACCGCGGTGTGCACCTCGTGGGCGGTGACGCCCGGCTGTGCCAGCGAACCAGCGGCGATCTCGCTCAGGGAGCGGATCTCACCCTTGCGCATCGCCCACAGCATCCCACTTCGGGCGGGCGTCGTCGCGGCGGACTGCCGGGGCTCAGCCCCTGCGCGGGCGAACGGCAATGGTGATGCGAGCCAGGGCGCAGACCCGGCCCTCGTCGTCGGTCATCTCGACGTCGAAGATCCAGGTCGTCCGCCCGCGATGGCGGGTGCGGGCGGTGGCGTTGACGTGGCCGTCCGGGATGGAGCGCAGGAAGGTGGTGTCGTTCGACTGGCCCATGGCCACCAGGTCGTCCTCGCGGACAGCGTAATAGGCGGCGGCGGAGCAGATGCTCTCCGCCAGGGAGCAGTACACCCCGCCATGCACCACGCCGAACGGCTGCAGGTGGTGTTCCTCGATCTTGATCCGGGCCCGGGCGTCATCCGGATCGAAGCTCAGCCACTCGACGCCGATCAACTCGCCGAAGCCCGTGGGGAGAATCTCCGGTTGGCTCACGAGCCGGGACGATAGTCGGAGGCCCCAGGCTGGATACTCGCGGCATGCGGTTCCTGGTCTGGACCGGGGTCGAGGAGTGGCTGACGGAGTCGGCGGCGGTGGAGCTTGCCGAGGACGGCCTGAGGGCCTCAGGGACGCAGATGGGCGCCGAGCCGGCACCCTTTCGCGTCGACTACCGGCTCGAGGCGCCCGAGCGCTTCATCACACGAGAGCTGGAGTTGACCGCCACCGCCGAGGGCTGGCGCCGGCGCCTGTTGCTGCGGCACGACGGCTCCGGCGGCTGGCGGGCCGAGGTGGAGGACGTCGGCGATGTTCCCGGCGGCCCCTGGGACGGCGAGCTTCCGGACCTCTCCGGGGCGCGCGACATCGACATCGAGAACTCGCCGCTGACCAACACGATGCCGATTCGCCGCCACGGCTTTCATCAGGAGGGCGCGGGAGATTTCGTGATGGCCTTCGTGCGCATGCCGACGCTGCGCGTCGAGGCCTCGCCGCAGCGCTACGAGCACGTGCGCGCCACCGAGCATGGCGCCGTCGTCCGCTATCTGAGCCGGGACGGGGACTTCACCGCCGAGCTGGAGCTCGATCGCGATGCCCTGCTGGTCCTCTATCCGCGCCTGGCGCGCCTGGTTGAGTGCCATGCACGCGTCGACGAGCAGGCATAAACCGGAGCTAAGAGCTGCGTCACGCCCGGCGCCGCTGCCCTACGCTGTCTCGCTCTTGGCGCTCACGGATGAACAGCGCGCGATGCTTCAGCTGCTGCTCGAAGGCGGGCAGGGCTACGACGACATCGGCTCCCTGCTCGGGATCCCGCCCGACGAGGTGCGCTCCCGGGCTCGCTCCGCGCTTGTCGAGATCGGCGGCGCCGACCCGGACGCGCAGGTCGGACTGAGCGACTACGTGCTGGGCCAGGCGGATCCGATCGGCCGCGCCGATGCCGTCCGTCACCTGCAAAGCGATCCCGAGGCCAACGCACTTGCCCAGCGACTCGAGCAGAACCTGAGACTGCTGGCGCCGAAGGCGAAGCTGCCGGATATTCCCGAGCCCAAGGGCGGGCGCCGCGCGGCGCCGCCCCCTCCTCCGCCGGCGATCCCGCCCTCCCCCGCCGCGCCGCCGGCAGCCCAGCCTCCACAGGCACCCAAGGGCCCCGGGTTCGCGTCTCGCGCGGCAGGGTTCTTCAGCGGCCTCGGATCGCTGACGGGGAAGCGCCGTACCCAGGCGATCGTGGGAGGAGCCGCGGCGCTCGCGCTGGTGATCGTGATCATCGTCGTCGCCACCAGCGGCGGTGGGAGCAGCAGTAGCAGTGACTGCAAGCAGGTGGATATCTCAGCGGCGCGGCAGGCCGGAATCCCCACGATGCAGCTCTCAGCCGCCGGAGCCCTCGCGGACGCCGATTGCCCTCCAAGCGGACAGATCACTCTCGGATCCACGGCACAGACCCAGCAGACCAAGTCGCAGGGGACGGCATTCGCGATCCAGGCGAACGCCATCCACGTACCGCCCGCCGGCAGCGGGAACGGGTATTTGCTCTGGCTCTACAAGTCCGACGCCCAGTCGGTTCCGCTGGGTCCACTAGAATGCAGGCTCGGGAGGCGGCCTGACTGCCACGCTCCCGGTTCCGTCCCAGGAGCTCGTCCTGTTCCCGGCCTTCCAGACGATCAGGCTGTCCAAGGTGACCACGGCCCAGGGGCAGCAGATCCAACAGTCGTTGAAGTCTGAAGAGCAAGAAGCCCAGCCTGCTGGTCCCGTTCGTCGGGAACACGGTCCTCCAGGGGAATGTCGCGGACCTGGGGATCCAGCAGCTGCTGCAGCAGGCCCAGAACCAGGCCGGCGCCGCGCAGGGGCAATCGGGCGCCGCGCAGGGCTCGAAGGGCTGACCGACAGCGCCAGCCGATGGCGTTGACCGAGGACCAGCGCGCCCTGCTCCAACTGCTCCTCGCCGGGGATACCTACGACCGCGTCGCGGAGCTGCTGGGCGAGAGCGCCGACGAGGTGCGGGCGAAGGCGCACGAGGCGGCCGGCGCCCTGGAAGCGTCGCCCGGCGAGGATCTGTCCTCCGAGGCCGTCAGAGACCGCCTGGAGGCGCTGGAGGGCCCCCAGGCGGGCGTGGCTCCCGCACCGGCTCCCGCAGCGCCCCCGAGCGGCGCAAAGGGCAGGAGCTGGGTCCTGTGGCTTGCGGGCGGCGCGGGGGTCCTGGCTCTCGTGGTCGTGCTCCTGGTGACCGGGAGCGGCGGGGGCGGCGACGACAGCGCGCCCGCCCAGCGAAGCGGTCAGGAGGACGTCGTGCCGATCAAGCTCAGCCCCGTGGGCGGATCGAGGGCGAGCGGGATGATCTCGGTCGTCCGCGTCGCGGACCAGCCGGCGGTCGATCTCGCCATTCAGGGGCTCACGCCGAGCGGGCCCGGTCAGAGCTACGTCCTCTGGTTCGTGGGCTCCGGCGGGCGCAGCCTGCCCGTCGCCTTCCAGGCCGTCGGCTCGGACGGCAAGCTGACGGGCAGAACGCCGATCCCGACCGCCGCGGAGGGCCTCCTGCCGAGCTTCCAGACCGTCGAGCTGACGTTGACGCGCCAGCGCGAGGCGGCTGCGGCCGTCCGGCAGGCCGCGCAGAACGCGACGCTGCCCCAGGTCGTTGGCGCCGCCGTCCTGCGCGGCGCGCTGCGGCGCTAGCCGACGGCAGGCTTCAGCCGGGCAGCAGCTTCCCGGGGTTCATGATCCCCGCCGGATCGAGGCGTTCCTTTACTGCCCGCAGGGCATCCAGGCCGAGCTCGCCGACCTCGGCCCGCATGTAGGGAGCGTGGTCGCGCCCCACCGCGTGGTGGTGCGTGATGGTGCCCTCGGTTGCGACGATCGCGTCGCAGGCGGCGGTCTTGGCGGCGCGCCACTGCTCGAGCTCCTCGCCGCGCCGGGCTCGCGCGAAGAAGGTGAAGTAGAGCGATGCCCCATCGGGATAGGCGTGCGAGACGTGGCACATGACGATCGAGCGCTCCCCCAGGACGCCTCGCAGGGCCGCGCTCACGGCCCGGTAGAGCTCGTCGAGCCTGCTCCACGTGTGGGCCGTCTCCAGGGTCTCGACCATGACGCCCAGGTTCATCAGCTCGTCGCGCAGGTACGGGCCGCCGTACCGGTTGCGCTCCCAGGATCGACCCGCCGATCCGCCGAGGGGCACGGCTCCGCCCAGGCGCAGCCGCGTTTGCCCCAGCGATCGGCGGCGACGCACGGACTCGGCCTCACCCTCCCAGCCACAGATCATCAAGCAGCCGCCCTGGCGGCGGCGCAAGGACAGGTAGGCGTCGAGCGCGCGCTTCTGCAGGCCGTCGGTCCCCGCCAGCTCGAGGGAGACTCTGGTCTCCTCTTCGTCGGAGAGCCGCAGGACATCCGGCGCCTCGTGGCGCTGGGCGAGGTCGCGGACGATCTCGCGGCCCGATTCGAAGTCCTCCGCCATCCATCCTTCGTAGTGGCGCTCCCGCGGCTCGGGTCGCACCCGGCAGCTCACCTCGGTGATCGCGCCGAGCGTCCCCTCGGAGCCGAGGACGAGCTCGCGCAGCGCCGGCCCGGCGGCGGTGTGAGGGATCCGGCGGGTCCGCAGCCGCCCGGAGGGAGCCGTGAGCTCGATGGCGGTCACCAGCTCGTCGAAGCGGCCGTAGCCGCTCGAGGCCTGGCCCGCCGAGCGGGTTGCCGCGAATCCCCCGATCGTCGCCTCCTCGAAGGACTGCGGGAAGTGCCCGAGCGTGGCCCCGAGGGCGTTCAGCGCCCTCTCGGCATCGGGCCCGGACAGCCCGGGCCCCAGGGTGGCGGTGAGCGAGCGGACGTCGAGATCGACCGCGCGCAGATGCGCCAGGTCGAGCGAGGCGACCGCGTCGTGCCCGTCGCTGACGGCGTCGAGCCCGCCGACGACGCTCGTTCCTCCCCCATAGGGCACCACCGCCACCCCATGCGCGGCACAGGCGCCCAGCACCGCCTCGACCGCGGCGGCATCGGGGGGCCGAAGGACCGCGTCGGGGGCGGATTCGAGACGTCCCGTGCGCAGCCTGACGAGGTCCGGATAGCTGCGGCCGGCGGCGCGCCGCAGCCGGTCCTCCTCCCCATCGAGGACCTCGTTCGCGGCTGAGCGAACGGCGTCGGGAATCGGGCGTGCCTCCGGCAGCGATACCTGCTCCAGCGCCACCGGCTCGGCTGCATCCGCCGGCTCCACCCCGAGCTCCTCACGTAGCGCGGCCACGGCGGCCGGCGCCAGGTCGAGCCGGCGATCCGCGTTTCCCCAGCCCCACCACTTCATCTCGGCGGTCATCCCGATCCCCCTGTGGCGGCCGTCTCCAGTCCCGCCAGCGCCTCGTTCAGCGTGCGCCCGATGGCCCTCCGCATCATCGGCGAGCCCAGGCGCGAGAGCCCGCGCAGCCGCCGGTCGAGCGACATCGTCACGTCGGTCTCGCCGTTCAGCGGTTTCAGCCGTATCTCGGTACGAGCCCGCTTGACGAAACGCTCGAAAGGCGTGCCCTCGAGCGTCTGCTCGAAGACGTAGCGCTCGCCGTCGGTCGCGTCGACGCAGCGGTAGTCGGCGCGCACCCCGCGGCCATCACTTGTCTCGAGCACCTGGGTCCAACTGCGCTCCGCCGGGTCCCCCTCGCTGACGTTCTCGACGCGCTGCGTGTTCGGCCACCAGCGCGGCAGGTGGTACGGGTCGGTAACCACCGACCAGAGCGCGCTCGCGGGCGCGGCGATGCGGCGCCTGCGCACGACGCGTGCCAAGGGCGGAGGACCTACTCCTCGCCGGTCAGCTTCCGCAGGTCGCGGACAAGCAGCATGTGCGTGAGGTTGTTGCAGGCGGCCGCCAGGCTCTCCAGGTTCTCGATTGCCTCGCGGCGGCGGTTGTGGTTGGAGGAGCGAAGGCTCGCCCCCACGACCGCTTCGAGCAGCGCCGACTCGCGGTCGGCCGCGGTCCGCAGCACCTTCAGGTTGCGCCCGCCGACGCCGAACCGGGCGAGCTCCGAGCAGGCCTTGACGATCTCGCGGTCGGTGTCGTCGTAGAGCTTGGTGCCCTCGATGTTGTCGGGCATCACCAGACGCCAGTCCTCGAGCTCCTTGATCAGCTCGCCGCCGACGCCGGTCTGATCGACGAGCTCCTCGATCGTCAGCCGCGACCCCTTGCCGGCGTCGACGGCCGTCGCGCGTCGCAGGGAAGCGGATCCCCCGCGCTCCTCTCGTGCGCCCGCGGCGAGCTCCTGGCGGATCACGCGCAGCGGCAGAAACTCGTCGCGCTGCATGCGCAGGATCGTCCGAAGGCGCTCCACATCCGCCTGGCTGTAGAGGCGGTAGCCGCCCGGCGTCCGGCGCGGAGAGAGCAGCTTCTGGTCCTCGAGGTACCGGATCTTCGAGATCGAGATCTCGTCGAACTCACGGCCGAGGATCTTGGCGACCGCGCCGATGGTGAGGGCCTTGCGGTTCGACGGCGCGCCGTCCGAGGCGGTGTCGGCGCCGGTGCGTTCAAAGGGTGTCGGCGAGGCTTCCATGGTCACTTCTCCAGGTAGCTCAGTTTGTACTTCCCGATCTGGATCTCGTCGCCGTCGGCGAGCTGATGGGACTCGATCCTGCGCCGGTTGACGTAGGTGCCGTTGAGCGAGCCGAGGTCGTCGATGTAGAGGCCGTCCTTGCGCCGCACCAGGAGGGCGTGATTGCGCGAGACCGTGACGTCATCGAGGAAGACGCCGGCATCGGGGGTGCGACCGATCGAGATCCGCTCGTCGTCGAGGGTGAAGCTCTCCCCCGCGCGGCCGCCGCCCGAGCGAATCACCATGGCCGCGCCGTGTCGCTCCACGACCTCGTCGATGTCGACCTGGTGCATCTCGCCCGACTCGTCGACCGTGTAGGTCATCGTCGTCGGCTCGTCCTTCCCCTCGGGACGGGAGAGGTAGGCGCCGCACTTCTGGCAATAGTTGGCCCCCTCGGCGTTGACGAAACCGCACTCGGGGCAGTGGATCGCCACGATTGACCCCTGTCTAGGTCGGAGGCTTGGTCGGGGGCTCTGAGCGGCCGGCGAGGATCTCGCTCAGCCGCTGCACGTCGTCGCCCTTGATCAGCGTGCCGCCGTCGGGGCGATTCTCACGCAGGCGGTTGACCAGCTCGGCCCTGAGGATGTCGATCTGCCCGTGCAGGATCCGGCGGCGGTAGGACACCTCCTGCTCCTCAGCGGTCAGATTGTCGATCAGCTCCTTGAGCTCCTCGTCGCTCATTGAGCCGATGTCGGGAAAGGTCTCGTCCTCCACGGACTCCTCCACTTTCAGTCTTGGGGCGAGGATTATAGGTACGAACGCGCAGCCTCAACCGGGACTTGAGTGTTTTGGCTACCCAGTTGCAAGCTCTCGACGTCCCGTGCGGACGTAGGCAATGGTCCCAAGCACGCCGAGGACCACGCCGACGATCAGCATCGCGCTCCACACCCAGCTCGCGGAGACCATCGCGAAGAAGATCGAGGCCATCACCGGGAAGACCGCGATCCGCCCCAGCCAGTTGATCCTGAGCTCGCCGCCGCGCCGTAGGGCGACCTCCGCGAGCGCAGCGGTGATCACCTCTCGCGCCGCGAGCACGGCGAGCGCCCAACGGGGCAGGAGCTCGAAGTGCCAGCAGACGGCGGCGCCGGAGAGGATCGTCAGCCGGTCGACGATCGGGTCGAGGATCGCCCCCATCCGGCTGTACTGCCCGGTGGCGCGGGCGAGGAATCCGTCGACGTAGTCGCCGACCGCGATCAGCCAGAAGATCACCGCCGCGGGCGCGCTGCGCCCGTCCCCAGACGAGAAAGCCAGGTAGAGGAAGACGGGAAGCGCGGCGAGCCGGATGTAGCCGACCGCGTTTGGGATCGTCCAGGGGCGCAGGGGCTGCCCGGGCCTCGTCTGCCGAGGTGGCGGCCCAGAGCGGTCCAGGCCGAACTGGCGCCGGAACCCCTTTCGCCGCCCCTTGCGAAAGGATTGTCCGCGGCTCCGTCCCATCAGGCGAGCATATGGAAGGCAAGGCAAAACCCGGCATCTCACCCACGCGCGCTGAGGATTTCCCTCAGTGGTTCCAGAGCGTGGTCCGCGACGCGGAGGTCGCGGAGCTCGACCACGTCCGCGGCGCGATGGTCATCCGCCCCTGGGGCTACGGGATCTGGGAGCTGATGCAGCGCGGTCTCGACGACGGGATCAAGGAGACCGGTGCCGTGAACGCGTACTTCCCGCTGTTCATCCCGCTGAGCTACTTCGAGGAGGAGGCGAAGCACGTCGAGGGCTTTGCGAAGGAGATGGCGGTGGTGACCCATCACCGCCTCGAGCAGGGTGACGATGGCTCGCTGCACCCCGCCGCCGAGCTACCCGAGCCGCTGATCGTCCGCCCCACCTCCGAGACGATCATCGGCCGCTCCTTCGCCAAGTGGATCAACTCCTACCGCGACCTGCCGCTGATGGTCAACCAGTGGTGCAACATCGTCCGCTGGGAGCTGCGCCCGCGGGTCCTGCTGCGCACCACCGAGTTCCTCTGGCAGGAGGGGCACACCGCTCACGCCTCCGAGGAGGAGGCGCTGGAGGAGACCCGCCGGATGCTCGGCGGTCTACCGCGAGTTCGCGGAGTCCCAGTTGGCGATCCCGGTGATCGCCGGGGAGAAGCCCGAGTCGGAGCGGTTCCCGGGCGCCGAGATCACGCTCAGCATCGAGGCGATGATGCAGGACGGCAAGGCGCTCCAGTCCGGCACCTCCCACTACCTCGGCCAGAACTTCTCGGGCGCGATGGAGATGGAGTTCACGGACGAGGACGGGGAGCGGAAGCTCTGCTACACGACCTCGTGGGGCGTCTCCACGCGGATGATGGGCGCCGTCGTGATGACCCACGCGGACGACAACGGCCTCCGCGTTCCCCCCCGGGTGGCGCCGAAGCAGATCCAGATCGTCCCGATCACCAGGGATGACCCGACGGCGGTCCTCGAGGCCGCTCGCGAGCTCAAGGCCGAGCTCGAAGGGCAGTCATGGATGGACGCGCCGGTGCGCGCCGACGTCGATGCCCGCGACCGCAAGCCGGCCGAGAAGCGATGGGAGTGGATCCGCAAGGGGGTGCCGGTCGTGATCGAGCTCGGTGAGCGGGACATCGAGCAGGGCGTCGTGACGATGACGAGGCGGGACGACCCCGGCCTCTCCCGTGACGCCGTCCCGCGCGAGGGCGCCGCAGAGGCCGCGGTGGGCATCCTCGGGGACATCCAGCTCGGCTACTTCGAGGAGGCCAGCACGCGCCTGCGCGAGCGGACCCGGGACGACATCACGACCCTGGATGAGTTCCGCGATTTCTTCTCGGGCGAGGACACCGACTCGGGGGGATTCGTCAAGGCGCCCTGGAGCGAGGACCCGGAGACCGAGAAGACGATGGGCGAGCTCGGCGTCACCGTCCGCTGCATTCCCTTCGACGAGGAGCTTCCCTCCGACGCCCGCTGCGTGATCAGCGGGGGTGCCGCGAAGGTGGTGGCGATCTTCGCGAAGGCCTACTGAGCGCTCTGCCGGCTCGCGGGCGGCGCCGGTGTGTTGGTGTTCTTGCGCAGGTCGACGAAGAAAGAGGTCCCGCACGAGAGACACCCGACCATCGCGCCGTAGCGCGTGTAGGTCATGAGCCGCAGGTTCAACGGGTTGCTGTGACCACACATGAGGCGGAGATCATCGCTTCCTCGAAACGTCGCGAAAAGCGTGCGAACTACTTCTGATTGGCGTGCGAACTACGCCAGCTGGCGCCGGGGAAATACGGATCGGCGACTCGTACGAACGTCCAAGGCGCTGCGGTCAGGTGCGGGTGAAACGCTGCGCTCGGCCGTACAAGGCCTGGCCTCTTCCTAAGAGCACTCTCACCCAGGGGGAGCCCGTGCCGGACTAGAGTCGCGGAAAGGGGAACCCAGCAGCGGATCGTGGGGCGAAATCGCCCGACGAGCCGCGAGGAGGTCCAGATTGAGAGATATGGCCGGTCGGCTCAGACTCCTGAAGGGCGGCGTGGCGACGCCCGCTGTCTTCAACCTGAACGGGCCGGCCCACTACGTCCACTGGCACTTCTTCCAGATGTCGGTGGCGAACGTCGTCGTCATCGGGCTGATGATCGTCGTCTTCGTCCTGGCCCTCGTCATCCCCTTCCCGAAGCGGGAGATCGAGGAGTGAGCCCGGAACCCGAGAAGCGCATGTGGACCGAGCGGGTCCGCTCGCGCGCCGTCGGCGCCCTGCCCCCCGAGAAGCTGCTGCCCGACCGCCAGCCGGCCTACGTCTCGTCGTGGATCTACGTCTTCGGCGTCGCCACGATCGCGGCGCTGATCGTGGTAGTCGGTTCGGGCGTGATCCTTGGCCTCAAGGGGCCGGCCTGGTGGCACGAATCAGGCGTCGGCAAGTTCTTCAACAGCATCCACCTCTGGGCGGTCGAGGTCTTCTTCTTCACCATGGTCGTGCACCTCTGGGGCAAGTTCTTCATGGGCGCCTGGCGCGGCGGACAGGGCCTGGGTCTGGGTCACCGGAGCCATCCTCTTCCTGATCGCGATCGGCACCGCCTTCACCGGCTATCTCTCCCAGCAGAACTTCGACTCGCAGTGGATCGCCAGCGAGGGCAAGGACGGGCTCAACTCCGTTGGCATCGGCGCCTTCTTCAACGTGGCCGACTTCGGCCAGATGTACACCTGGCACGTGATCCTGCTGCCGGTCGTCGTGGTGGCGCTGGTCGTCGGGCATGTCCTCCTGGTCCGGAAGCACGGCGTCGTCCCGCCATACGCCGCGAAGGTCGCTCGCGACGCGGCCTCGGCCAAGGGCCCAGCGTGAGTCCGGGACGGCCGAAGCCCGCGCCGCTCGAGTCCGCGGACTGGGACGGCCCCTATATCCGCTACGACCTGGTCAAGGAGTTCGTGGTCGCACTGGTGGTGATCACCGCCCTCGTGGTGATCCTGGCGATCCTCTTCTCCTCGCCCGACGACAAGCCGGTGACGATCCAGCAGTGGGCGCGCACGGATCCCGGAGACTTCGTCACCACAGCGGTGACCGAGCTCGACGGCTCGAGCGAGGTGGCGACCTACGGTCCTCCCTACAACCACACGCCGGGCGCAGGGCAGAAGATCGGTCCCCTCAACCTGCAGAGCGCCGCCGGCGTGCATTTCCCGATCAACACCTCCGAGGACTTCGTGCTCAACCCGCTGCGCAGCATTCCGGGGAACGCGGCCCTGGCGCAGGCGCTGAACGCCTACCAGGCGGCTCCGCCCGACAAGCAGAAGGCCTGGACCGACGCCTACACGAAGGGGCTTCGACGGCGCCAAGTTCCCCGGAGGGATCCCCCAGCTGCCGCCCGGCGACTACGGTCCCGTCGCGCCGATGATGGGCTCCCTGGCGGGCCTGGCCGCGACTGGCGGACTCGACGGCGCCTTGCTCAACGCGAATCAGTTCTACCAGACGAACTACACCAAGCCGCTGCTCTTCCTCTCGGGCGGCGGCTACTTCGAGACGCGGGCCGAGGAGCAGCATTTGCTCGGCGAGCAGTGGGGAATGATGAACGAGACCGGCAGCTATCCGGGCCAGGTCTGGCTCTGGCTCTACACGTTCTGGTACCAGGTCGCCCCGTTCGACACCTCGGAGAACGCGGATGCTCAGATCTGGGCGCTGATGATGCTGCTCTCGCTGGCGTTCATCTGCATCCCGGTGATCCCGGGGCTGCGCGGCCTCCCCCGCCACCTCGGGGTCCATCGCCTGATCTGGCGCGACCACTACAGGCGCGTCGAGAACAGCTAGGTGCGGGTGAAGCGGCGACCCGCCACGGGGGAGGCGTCCTCGTCGAGCGCGGGGCGCTTGACGGGCTTCAGATAGGGCTCGCCGTCGGCGAGATCGGGACCGGTGACGTCGGCGGCGTCGGCACGGGCGGCCTCCGCCTCGAGCTTGGCGATGCGCTCCGGAGTGAGCTCGCCGGCGTTCTCCTCCTCGATCCTCGCCAGCCAGTCGGCGCCCTCCCGGGCCTTGGCCTCCTCCACCTCGACCTTGCCGCGATCGAGCGACTTGTCGATCTCTGCGAACAGGGTGTCGACCAGCTCCGCCTGCGGGACCTTCCGCAGGGGCTTGCCGTGGGAGAAGATCAGCCCCTCGTCCTTGGCGCCGGTGATCCCGAAGTCCGCGTGGGACGCCTCGCCGATGCCGTTGACCGCGCAGCCGAGGACGGCGACCTCGATCGGCTCCTCGTACCCCTCCAGGCGCTGCTCGATCTCGGCGACCACCGTGTCCATGTCGAACTGGAGGCGGCCGCAGGTTGGGCACGCGATCAGCACCGGGCCGCGCTCGCGGAGCTTCAGCGCCTTGAGGATCTCCCACGCGACCTTGACCTCCTCCTCGGCGTGGAACGTCGAGAGCGAGATGCGAATCGTGTCCCCCACCCCGTCGGCCAGCAGGGTGCCCAGGCCGACCGACGACTTGAGCGAGCCCGACCACTTGGTCCCGGCCTCGGTGATCCCCAGGTGGATCGGGTAGGGGATGCGCTCGGCCAGCAGGCGGTTGGAGGCGATCGTGTTCGGGACGCTGGTGGACTTGATCGACACCTTGAAGTTCTCGAAGTCCAGCGACTCCATCATCTCGACGAACTCGACCGCGGCCTGGACCAGCGCCTCGACCGAGTTCTCGCGCTCGAGCTCGTGCAGGTGCTTGGGCAGGGATCCCGAGTTCACCCCGATCCGCATCGGGACGTTGGCCGCCGTGGCCTTCTTCGCCACCTCCGCGACCTTCTCCCGGCCGCCGATGTTGCCCGGGTTGAGGCGGATGCAGTCGGCCCCGGCGTCGATGGCCTTCAGAGCCAGCGTGTGGTTGAAGTGGATGTCGGCGATCACCGGGATCGGCGAATCCCTGACGATCGTCTTCAGCGCCTCCACGTCCTTGTCGCGCGGGACGGCGACCCGGACGAGATCGGCGCCGGCCTCGGCGACGGTGCGGATCTGCTCCATGGTCGCCTCGAGGTTGGCGGTCTCGGTCTTGCACATCGTCTGCACGGCGACTGGCGCGCCGCCCCCGATGGGGACGTCGCGGACGAAGATCTGGCGCTTCGAGGCCACGGGCACAGGGTAGCCGTGGGGCGTTTCCGGGCGTGTAGCGGGCGTGAAGGCGAAACGACGGGTTCACTGCGCTCGCGGCGCGGATCTGGGAGGATCGGCGTGCAGGGACCCAAGGAGGGGAAACTATGAATCGCCGCATCAGTCAAACGGCGCTCGGCGCAGCGCTCGCAGTCACGCTTTTCGGAGCCTTTGCGTCCTCGTCTTCGGCCGACACCGCGATCATGGGCAGCAAGCTGACCAGCAACTATGACGGCGGAATAATCAATGCGCCGACAGTCAGCGTCCAGCTCTCGTACGACCCGGCGACGAGCACCAACCCGGTCGTCTCCCCGGCGAACGGCGTGATCACCGGCTGGAAGGTGAAAAGCGCGGACGATGGAGCCCGCTACACGCTCAGGGTCCTGCGGGCGAATGGAGTGGTCAGCCTCGTCAGCATGACCAACAGCAACTTCACGGGGATCGCGTCCGTACAGGCTCCATCAGCGGTTCCGGCCGGGACCGCCGTTGCCACTCCGACGGGCAAGATCTTTTCCTACCCGGCATCCCTTCCGATCAGCAAGGGCGACTACGTCGGCCTGCTCATCGGCGGTTTGGTTGACGGCATGCCACAGACGGTCACGAGCGGCCTGGACAAGAACCTGATCGCGAACAACTTCTCGGCCCTGCCCACGAACGGAGCCGCGGCCAACCTCCTCGCCGACAAGCAGCACGATCTCCTGCTCCAGGCGACGATCAAGTTCTGCAACGTCCCGAACGTGGTCGGACAGACACAGGCCGCGGCGGCGGCGGCGATCGCTGCCGGCGACTGCACGTCAACGGCGACCGCTCAGAAGCTGCAGCTGAAGGCGATCAGGAAGACCTTCTCGAAGAAGAAGAAAAAGCGAATCAAGGCAAGCAACGACGCACTGAAGGCTCAGAACGGGCTTGTTCTCAGTCAGGGCATCGCGCCGGGAACAACGGCCGCGCCTCCCGGGCCCGCGGTCGCTCTCAGCGTCGGCGAGGTCGTCAAGCCGCCCAAGAAGAAAAAGAAGAAGCACTGACGAGCGGATTCAGCGCCTGGTAAATCCGAATCGCCCGCCGGCTCGTAGGTGTTGGCGAGGGAAATCATCTTCGCCCGCCGCAAAAGCATGTTGCTCGGCACGCTCGCTCTGGCGCTGCTCGGCCTGGCTGGAGTCGCCTCGACCGCCAGCGCCAGCTTCCACCTGACGAAGATCCGCGAGGTCCACAACGGCGGGGACGCCGCCCACAGCTACGTGATGCTGCAGCTGCCGGCGGACAACGAGGGCTTCCTGATGGGCCACTACGTGAGCTTCAGGAGCGCCACCGGCTCGATCGACGGCGACCACCTGATCAACGTCAACGCCGCCAACATGGGGAGCCAGCGATCCTTCCTGGTCGGTGGCTCGGCCGTCCCGGGCTCAGATGACGTCGGCTCGACGGATCAGCTCGTCACCATGAGCGGCGCCGCCTGCTACGAGATGAGCGGCTCCGGCCTGGGCGGCCTCGACTGCGTGAGCTGGGGCGCCTTCACCGGGAGCGCGACGCCGCTCTCCTCACCGGCCGGGACTCCCGCGCCTGCCGTTGCTCCCGGGCAATCCCTGGTGCGCACTATTGCGCGCGGCTGCCCGACATCGCTGGACGCCGCCGACGACACCGACAACAGCGCCGCTGATTTCGCGATCGGCACCCCGATCGGCAGGAACAACGCCGCGGCGCCGAGCGAGCAGCCCTGCACGGCGACCAAGGCGAAGAGGAAGTGCAAGAAGAAGCATCACAAGAACCCGGCTCCCGCCTACTCGGCCAAGAAGAAGTGCAAGAAGCACAAGAAGAAGCAACGGGTCGCCATCAGCGCTAAATCCCGATAGGCCTCCCGCCCGTAGAAAGGACGAGGGAGATCATCTTCGCCCGGCGAAAACCAACGTTCCTGGCGACGCTCGTCCTCGCGGTCCTCGGACTGGCGGGGGTGGCCTCGAGCGCCAGCGCCACCTTCCACCTCGTGAAGATCCGGGAGGTCTCCTCCGGCACCGGCGCCGCAAACAGCAGCTACGTCGAGACCCAGAACTACTTCGACTTCCAGAACTTCCTCAGCGGCGGTGCGAAGCTCGTCAGCTGCAACGCAGAGCTGCTCGACCCTGACGACCTTCTCCCCGTTCACCAACGTGGCGAACGGCCAGACCCAGCACACCGTGCTGTTTGCCGACTCGGGGATCGCCGCCGGAAGCAAGGACTTCAACGTCGACCTCAATCTCGACACGATCCAGGCGGCCGGCGCCGTCTGCTACGTGAGCCAGCTCGGCTACAACGACTGCGTTTCATGGGGCAACTTCAGCGGCAACTCGACGCTGATGGCCAACTACGGGACGACCGCTGGCACCCCGGCTCCGGCCCTGAGCTCGGGCATGGCCCTGCGCCGGTCGATCGCCCCCGGCTGCCCCACGCTGCTCGAAGCGAGCGACGACACGAACAACAGCGCCACCGACTTCTCGGTGACGACGCCGAACCCGCGGAAGAACTCGGTGGCCCCGACCGAGATGCCCTGTGCCGCCTCGGGCGGCGGCGGGCCGACCGGCTACCCCCCGGCCTCCCCGTCACCGGCAGCGCCGAAGAAGAAGAAGAAGTGCAAGAAGCACAAGCACCGCTCCGCCCAGAGCGCCAAGAAGAAGAAGTGCAAGAAGCACAAGTAATCCGCGCCTAGGCGCCGGCCTGCTGCAGCTTCCGCTCGAGTCCGGTGACGCCGTCCGAGCCATCCACGCGGATCCGCTTCAGCGTGTACATCTCGCTCTTCGAGGCGAGGCCCTCGTCGGTCGTGGTCGCGCCGAGGTAGCCGGCGTCGCGTACGGCCTGGATCGCCTGGCCGTCGTAGCGGCCCGACGGATAGCAGAAGAAGTTGACCGGCTGGTGGAAGCGCCGCTGGAGCATTCTGCGGGATCCCCCAACCTCCTGCTGGAGCCGCGAGCCGCTCGCCTGTGAGACGTCGACGTGGTTGATCGTGTGCGAGTCGAGCTCCCAGCCGTCGTTGATCATCGTCTGGACCATCGCGATGCTGAGCTCGGCGTTCGGCTGCCCCATCCTGCCGGCGATCACGCTGAGCACTCCCGGCCAGCCGAGCTTGCGCAGCTCGGGACGCGCGTAGACGTACTGGCTGCGGTAGCCGTCGTCGAAGGAGACGACCACTGGCTTCTTCGGGAGTTCGCCATGCTTGAACCAGGCGTCGTAGACCTGGTTGAGGCTGACGCCCGTGTAGCCCTGATCCTTGAGCGCCTCCATCTGCCGGTCGAAGGTATTCGGGTCGACGTAGAGCTCCGGCAGCTGCGCGCTCGACGGCGGAGCTGGCGATCACGTGGTACATCAGTATCGGAACCGGCGCCTTCGAGCGCACCAGCTCGCCATTTCCGGGCGGTGGCCCAAGGCCCCCGCGGACGAGCTTGACAGCGTGCGCCGCCGTTCTCGGCCAGGGCCGGGCCACCTCCGCCGGCGCTCGAGCCGACCAGGCCGCCGACTATCGCGCTCGCGATCGCGGCACAGAGCAGCAGGTTGCGGCGTCTGATCGCGGCCCTGCGGCGCTTCTCCTGCAGGTGACGGATACGCCGGCCGCGGGCGGCATCGCATCGGTTGTTGCCAATCGGGCTAGCCCGAGTAGAGCGCCTCGATCTCCTCGGCGTACTTCTCGTCGATGGGCTTGCGCTTCAGCTTCATCGTCGGGGTGAGCTCGTCGCCGCCCGGCTCCCACTGCTCGGGCAGGATCGTGAACTTCTTGATCTGCTCGACGCGAGCCATCTTCTCGTTCGCCTGGTCGACGGCGGCCTGGATCGCGTCGCGCGTCTTCTCCTCGCCCGCCAGCTCCTCCAGCGACTTGCCGTCGAGCCCGTTCTGGGACGCCCAGACGGGAGCGAAGTCCGGGTCGAGCACGATCAGGGCGGTGTTGAACGGCCGGCCGTCACCGATCGCCGCCGCCTGGCCGATCAGCGGGCTCGCCGACTTCAGGTGGGACTCGATGTTCGCCGGCGACATGTTCTTGCCGGCGGCGTTGATGATCAGCTCCTTCTTCCGATCGACGATCTTCAGGTAGCCGTCCTCGTCGATCTCGCCGATATCGCCGGTGCGCAGCCACCCGTCCTCATTGAAAGCCTCCTCGTTCTTCTCGGGCAGGTTGCGGTAGCCGGGCATGACGCAGTCGGCCTTGACCAGCACCTCGCCGTCATCGTCGAGGCGGATCTCGACGCCGGGCGTCGGGGGGCCCACGGTGCCGAGCTTGATCCGGTCGGGCGGGTTGATGGTCCCGAGGCCGCAGGTCTCCGACATGCCCCAGAGCTCGCCGATCGGGATCCCGATCGCGTGGAAGAACTCGAGCACCTCCAGCGGTGTGGGCGCGGCGCCGGCGTTGACGGCAAGGGCCTCGTCCAGCCCGAGCTGCTTGCGCAACCCGGAGAACATCTGCTCGTCGGCCTGCGCGGCGGCCTCGGCGATCTCGGCGGGAACCTCCTCCCCGGCCTGCTCGAGGCGGACCTTCTTGAGCGCTGCCTCGAGCCCCTTCTCGGCTGGCTCGCGCTGCTCGTCGGGCAGCCCGGCGATCATTGCCTCCAGCCCGGCCTTGAGCTTCTCGAAGATGCGGGGAACCGCGAAGAACCAGGTCGGCCTCACCTTCGGGAGGAACTCGGCGATCCGTCGAGGATCCGCGCAGACGGTGACGGATACGCCCTTGGTCACCGGCAGGTAGTAGTGGGCGTTCCGCTCGGCGACGTGCGCGGCGGGCAGCCAGGAGATCACCTTGGCGCCCCGCTCAGGAAGCTCGATCAGCTCGTCCGCGGTCGCGATGGCGAAGAGCAGGTTGCGGTGGGTGAGCTGGACGCCCTTCGGCGGGCCCGTGGTCCCGGAGGTGTAGATGAGCGTGAGGAGGTCGTCGGGCCCGATCTGCTCGACTGACTCGGCAGGGTCGAACTCCGGGTCCATCTCCATCAGCTCGTCGAGCGAGTGGTCGCCGGCGTCGCTGTCCACGACGATCACGTGCTCGAGGTTCGGGAGGTCCTTCCGCGCCTCGTCGATCTTGTCGAGGTACGCCTGCTCGGTGATCACCAGCTTGCTCTCGGCGTCCGAGAGCAGGTACTGGATCTGCCCCGGAGCGTAGGTCTGGTAGACCGAGAACGGGACCGCGCCGAGGGAGACGGCCGCGAGGTCGCACGGGATGAACTCCCAGCGGTTGCCCAGCATGATCGCCACCGTGTCGCCCTTCTGTACGCCCAGCTTCGCC
This sequence comes from uncultured Solirubrobacterales bacterium, assembly GCA_963763985.1. GTDB lineage: Bacteria > Actinomycetota > Thermoleophilia > Solirubrobacterales > 70-9 > DASUPK01. The sequence continues at coordinate 35,586 of CAVXQO010000012.1, forward strand.
AGCCCACCGGCGATCCTGTGCACGACGTCGCGGAGCTCGTTCCAGCTCAACTCCTTCTCGCGCGCCTCGTCGCGGATCGCCAGGTCGTCGCCCAGGCGGTCGACCACCCCATAGAAGGCCTTGACGAGGTTCTCGGCAGGCAGCTTGGGCGCTTCGCCGCCGCTCGCCTGGCGCTCTGAAGTCGTTACCTCCACCAGCTCTCCTCTCCTCGGTAGAACCGCTGGAAACGCTACACGCTCGCCTGGGGCGGCGTGCGCCTAGCGGACGTGGAAGCCCGACCCGGACAGGCGCCCGATGTCGTTCGTCAGGCCGATCACGAACAGCATCAGGATCAGCAGGAACCCGACCGCGCTGGCGCGCTCGATCACGCTGAACGGCACGCGCCTGCCCCGGACCTTCTCGACCAGGCTCCAGAAGATGTGGCCACCGTCGAGTGGCAGGAACGGGAAGAGGTTGATGATCGCCAGCGACAGGCTGATCACGGCGAGCAGCGTCAGCGCCTCCCGGGCGCCGAACTCGATCGTCTGATGTGCGACGTCGCTGACGCCGACGACGCCCGAGAGCTGCTTGCGCTGCTCGGGCTCGAAGATCCGAGCGAAGGTCGAGACGGTCTTCGTCGTCACGTCCCACATGAAGGTCACCGCCCGGCCGGCCGCCGCCGGGACCGAGAGATTCTCGGGAACGAAGCCGCCTTCCCCGAAGCCGAAGCCGACCCTGTAGCGGCCCTCCGGATCACCCTCCTTGAGCGCCGGAGCGTGGGCGTCGTAGAACGGCGTCAGCTTCACCGTGACCGGCTTGCCGTCGCGCTTGACGACGAAGACGGCCGGCGAGGTGGCCTGGCAGCCGTCGACAGGAGTGCCGGCGCAGGTGTGGGTGTTGACCTGCTTCGCGATGGCGTCGGCCCGATTGCCGAGATCGGTTTCGCTGGGCTTCGAGCCGCCCTGGGTCGGCCGGACGCCGTCGACCGAGACGATCTGGTCCCCGGCCTTCAGCACGCCCTGGGCGGGCTTGTCGTTCTCGATCGATCCGATCTCGAGAGTCGTCGCCCGCTGCAGGCCAAGAGCGAGGGCGAACAGGACGACGAACGCGATCAGGACGTTCATCGCCGGCCCGGCGCCGATCACCACGATCCGCTTCCAGACCGGCTGGTTGTAGTAGGCGCGCTTGAGCACGTCCGGCGGAAGTCCGCCAAGGTCGCTCGAGGTCTGTCCGGCGGACTCGATCCGCTCCAAGAGTCCCTCCGGGGTATCGCGCCCCGCATCCATGGCGGTGGCGACCTCGGGACGCCCGGCTGCAGCGCCGCCGGGAGCAGCCTCGGCGGCCTCGAGCTCCTCCGGGTTCATGCCGGTGATCTTCACGAAGCCCCCGAGGGGGATCATCCCGATCCCGTATTCCGTTTCGCCGCGCCTGAAACTGACCAGCTTCGGCGGGAAGAAGAGGAAGAAGCGCTCGACCCGCATCCCGGTGGCCTTGGCGACGAGGAAGTGCCCGAACTCGTGCAGGATGATCAGCGCGCAGAATCCGGCGAAGACGAGCAGCCAGCTCACGCGACCGCCAGGCCCTCGACCAGCCCGCGGGCATGCTCGCGCGCGGCCGCGTCGACGTCGAAGAGGTCCTCGAAGTGGCGGACCGGGCCGCCCGGGATCGCCTCGAGGGTCCGGCCGATCACCTCGGGGATGCCGGTGAAGGGGATGCGCGCGGCCAGGAATGCCTCCACGGCGACCTCGTCGGCCGCGTTCAGCACGCAGGGGGCGGTCCCTCCCACCTCGCCAGCCTCGCGCGCCAGTCGCAGGCAGGCGAAGGTCTCCGTGTCCGGCGGCTCGAAGCCGAGCTGGCCGACGCTCGCCAGGTCCAGGCTCGGAACGTCGACGTCGGCTCGCTCCGGGAACTGCAGCGCGTAGGAGATCGGGACCTTCATGTCCGGGTGGCCGAGGTGGGCGAGCGAGGCTCCGTCGTTGAGGTGGACGAGGGAGTGGACGATCGACTGCGGATGAACGACGACGTCGATCCGCTCATACGGAACGTCGAAGAGGTGATGCGCCTCGATCATCTCGAAGCCCTTGTTCATCAGGGTCGCCGAGTCGATCGTGATCCGGCCGCCCATCTCCCAGGTGGGGTGGGCGAGGGCCTCCTCGGGTGTGATCCCCGAGAGGTCGGTGCGGCCGCGGAAGGGCCCGCCGGACGCGGTCAGCACGAGCCGCTCGACGGTTCCGGGGGATTCGGCGCCGATCAGCTGGAAGAGAGCCGAGTGCTCCGAGTCCACGGGCAGGATCCGGGCATCGGTGGCCTCGGCCAGCGCCATGACCAGCTCGCCCCCGATCACCAGGCTCTCCTTGTTGGCGAGGGCCAGGTCGATGCCCTCGGTGAGGGCGACGATGGTGGGACCGAGGCCCGCGGCGCCGACGACCGCGTTCAGGACCAGGTCGGGCTTGGAGGTGAGGATCAGCTCGCGGACGCCGTCCTGGCCGGAGAGAACCTGTCCCCCCCAGGCGTCGGTCGCCCGCGCGGCGGCGTCGGGGTCGGCAAGCGCGACGGCGGGCACGCCGTGGTCACGCGCCTGCGCGAGCACCCGCTCCCAGCTCGAGTCGGCTGAGAGCCCGACAACCTGGAGGCCTTCGGCGGCCCCGATCACCTCGAGCGCCTGGGTGCCGATCGATCCCGTCGATCCGAGTATCAGCACTCGCTTCACGGCGCCCAGTGTAGGTGGCCCCCGAAACCGCCCGTAAAGCCTTCGTGCACCCAAAACGAGGACGGGAGGCCCCAAGGGCCTCCCGTCCTTTAAATGCGAGGGCGCGCGACAGCGCGACCCGTTTAATGCGGTTGCTCTCGCTCTAGCGGACCTGTACCGCCGTGAGCTCGAACTGCGGCACCTTCAGGTTGCCGGTCGTCTGGTTGCAGGCGACAGAGAAGGTGTGCTTGCCGCCCTGCGCGGTCGTGCCGATGTTGATGCCGAACCCCTCGATTCCACCGGGGGTGTGCACGTTGGTCTTCGTTCCGGTGATCTCGGCGCCATCGGACTCGAGGTGGCACACGCCGGCCGCGGCCGCGCCCCCACCGTCAAAGGTGCCGTCGAAGGTGAGCAGGTACTTCCGCGGGAAGCCCGTCGAGCCGTTCACGTCCACCGAGGTGCACTTCGTGAACGTCGTCGAGCTGGTCGGGTCACAGGGCGTCGTGCCGGTCTGGGCGTTGGTGGCGCTGACACCCAGGACCTTGAGCCGTGCGTCCTTGCTCAGGCCCTTGTACTCGATCTTCTTGCTCGTGGCCGCATATGCGCCTCCTCCGAGGGCAACGCAGAGGGCGATGAATCCCACCACGAGGCCGGCTGATGGCCGGCGGTTGAACAGCTTCTTCATCAAGAACCACTCCCTTTCAGGCGTTGTGAGCGTTCGCTGACGAAACAGCATGAGGCTGAGAAGTTGCGGCGCTGCGAGGATGCATTCATGGCCCTCAGGCGACGCAGCCGCAAGAAGCCCGATCCGGCGATCGATTCGGAGGGCATCAGGGACGTCGTCCGCAGGACGGACGCAAACCCCCAGCTGGTCGCCACGGCCCGCTTTCTGCGGAAGCTGATCCCGGGGGGCGAGCCGCAGACCTCCGAGATGCCCGAGCCGATGCAGCGCCTGGTGGAGGAGGTTCAGCCGCAGGGGCCGAGCACGCTTCGAGAGATCGGCAAGGGTGCGCTGCAGGCTTGGCAGGCGCTGTCCGAGGCCCAGAGGCGCAGGCAGGGAACCGCGAACGTCGCGATCCTGTTCACCGACCTCGTCGGCTTCTCCGACTGGGCGCTCGAGGCCGGCGACGAGGCGGCTCTCGAGGTGCTGCGCCAGGTCGGGGACGTTGAGCAGAAGGCCATCTCGTCCAGCAAGGGCGCCGTCGTCAAGCGGCTCGGAGATGGCGCGATGGCCGTCTTCGGCGACTCAAAGCAGGCGGTCGCAGCCGCGCTCGAGGCTCAGAAGGGGATCTCGGAGATCGAAGTGGAGGGATACCGGCCTACCCAGCGCGCGGGAGTGCACCAGGGCACACCCCGCAAGGTGAAGGGCGACTTCCTCGGGGTCGACGTCAACATCGCCGCCAGGGTCGGAGACTCCGCGAAGGGCGGCGAGGTCCTGATCTCCGAGCCAGTCCGCGAGGAGCTCGACGGGCGCCGCTTCAAGTTCGGCCCGTCACGCGAGCTCTCGGCTCCGGGCGCCCCCGCGGATCTCACCGTCTGCTCCGTGAAGTCGCGCCGCGGTCGCTGAGCCGTTGCTCTAGTAGACGAACGCGACGGAGAGGTAGTAGCCGGCGACCACGGTGAAGAGCACGGCGTCGAGGCGGTCGATCAGGCCTCCGTGGGGGCCGAAGAGGCGGCCCGTGTCCTTGACGCCGAGGTCGCGCTTGATCAGGGAAGCGAACAGGTCGCCGATCGGTGCGATCACGCCGATGGCCATCCCCATCAGCAGCGCGTCGGTGCCCGGTAGCCAGTCCTGGTAGAGGCCGGCGAACCAGAAGCCCATCGTCGCTCCGAGGAACCCGCCGATCCCGCCCTCGAGCGTCTTGTTGGGCGAGATCCTTGGAGTGATCTTGCGGGAGCCGAACAGCCTGCCTGCGGCGTAGGCGGCCGTGTCGCCCAGGAATGTCGCCACCAGCACGTCGATCAGCAGCGCGCCGCCGTGCAGCGGCAGGTCACGGAGAAGGACGGCGTGGGAGAACCCGATCCCCATCCAGGCGACACCGAGCACGGTGAAGGCGATCGAGGTGGTGATCGCCTCGTGAGACCTTCGCGCGGCGGCGAAGGCGAAGGTGAGCGGGAAGAGCGCGGCGAACACGAGGACGATCTGGAACGCGTCGCCGTAATGCGCGGCGATCACCATGCCCGCCACGACGGCATAGGCGGGCAGCATGATCGGCTGCTCCGGCTCGGCCATACGGAAGAACTCCCGTAGCCCGAGGATGCCGAGCACGATCATCGCTGCGGCGAAGACCGCGCCGCCCGCGCCGACGATGGCGATCGCAAATATCACCCAGGGGATCGCGACCACAACCCGCGCCGTCGTCTCGGACATCTGCGGGACCAGCCGCAGGCGGCGCTTCGGCGCCTCATCCTCGCCGGTCCGCGTGACCACGATTTCGGGCTCGAGCGGCTCCTGATCGAGGCGATCGACCATGGCTACCTCGCCCCGAAGCGCCGCCGGCGCTCGTCGTACTCCGCCAGCGAGGCCTCGAACGCCTCGCGGGTGAAGTCTGGCCAGAGCTCGTCGCGGAAGACGAACTCGGAGTAGGCGCACTGCCAGAGCAGGTAGTTCGAGAGCCGCTGCTCGCCGCTGGTGCGGATCAGCAGGTCCGGATCGTGCATCTCCGGGGCGTAGAGATGGCTCCGGAATTCCTCCTCCCCGCCGCCGCCGTACGCCGCCGCGGCGTCGAGGATCTCCGAGCGGCCGCCGTAGTTGAACGCGACGAACAGGGTGATCCGATCGTTGGCGTCCGTCTCGGCCTCGGCCCAGTCCATCCGGCCGGTGAGCTCGTCTGAGATCCCCTCGCGCCGGCCGATGAAGCGCATGCGCACGCCCTCCTCGTTCAGCTCCGGGGTTTCGCGATCGATGCGATCGGCGAACATCGCCATCAGGCCTTCGACCTCCTCCTTGGGCCGGGTCCAGTTCTCCGTGGAGAAGGAGTACACGGTGAGCTCCTTGACGCCGAACTCGGCGGCGTCGCGCAGCCGCTCCTTGACGACGTCCGCGCCCGCCTGGTGTCCCTCGATCACGGGCAGATCCCGCTGTTGGGCCCAGCGCCCATTGCCGTCGGTGATGATCGCGACGTAGTCGGCTGGCATCGGGAGGGGAGTCTCGCGGTCCGGCCTCAGCCTAGACCTCGAGAATCTCCTCCTCTTTGCCCTTTAGAAGCGAGTCGATCTCGCTGATCGCGGCGTCGGTCCCCTTCTGGAGCTCCGTCTCGCCGTGGTGTTCCTCATCGGAGCCGGCCTCGCCCTCCTTCTTCAGCTCGCGGAGGTCGTGCATGACGTCGCGGCGGATGTTCCGCACCGCAACGCGGCCGTCCTCGGCGACCTTGTGAACCACCTTGACCAGCTCCTTGCGGCGTTCCTCGGTGAGCTCGGGAATCTGCAGCCGGATCACGTTTCCGTCGTTCGAGGGCGTCAGCCCGAGGTCGGACTCCATCACCGCCTTCTCGATCGTGTTGATCGAGGACTTGTCGTAGGGAGTGACCGTGAGCATCCGGGCGTCCGTTGCAGCGACCTGGGCGAGCTGCTTGAGCGGGGTCTGGGCGCCGTAGTAGTCGATGTTGAGACGGTCGAGCAGGTGAGGGGAGGCGCGGCCCGTTCGGACTGTCGCGAGCTCGTTGCGGGTGGACTCGACGGACTTCTGCATCCGGTCCTTGGCGTCGGCCAGAAACTCGTCGATCATCTCGAGCGTCACGTGCGCACCCCAGGAGTTGGCTCCGTAGCGGGCTTTGAGGACACCAAGGTGCCCACCCTCTCTCCGCTGACGATCCTATCTATGTTGCGTTCGTCCGCCATGTTGAAGACGTAGATGGGCAGGTCGTTGTCCATGCAGAGCGACAGGGCGGTCGAGTCCATCACCCGGAGGCCGCGCTCGATCGCCTGGCGGTGGCTGATCTCGGGCAGGAAGGTCGCGTTCGGATCCACCGACGGGTCGGCGTCGTAGACGCCCTCCACCCCGTTCTTGGCCATCAGGATCGCCTCCGCGTGGATCTCGAGCGCCCTCAACGCCGCTGCGGTGTCGGTGGTGAAGAACGGATTGCCGGTGCCGGCGGCGAAGATCACGGCGCGGCCCTTCTCCAGGTGGCGGATCGCGCGGCGGCGGATGTAGGGCTCCGCGACCTCGGTGACGGCCATCGCCGACAGGACGCGGGTGTCCACCCCCTCCTTCTCGAACGCGTCCTGCAGGGTCAGCGCGTTGAGAACGGTCGCGAGCATGCCCATGTAGTCGGCGGTGGCCCGGTCCATTCCCTCCGCGGCACCTTCGAGGCCGCGGTAGATGTTGCCGGCCCCGACCACGACGGCGATGTCCACGTCGTGCGCCCGCACCTCGCGCACCTGGGTGGCGATTCGCTCGATCTGCTCAGGATCGGTGCCGTAGTCGAGGTCGCCCATGAGGGCTTCCCCGGAGAGCTTCAGGAGGATGCGGTTGAAGCGAGCCTCGGCCAAGGCCGGCCCTACTCCTGTCCCACCTCGAAGCGCGCGAAGCGGGCGATTCGGACGTTCTCTCCCGTCTTCGCGGCCAGCTCCGCTCTCAGGTCCTCGATCGTCTTGCCCTCGTAACGCTCTTCGTTGAAGTGCTTCTGGTCGAGCAGAACCAGCTCCGAGGCCCACTTCTTGATCTGGCCGTCGACGATCTTCTCGACCACGTTGTCGGGCTTGCCTTCGGCCTTCGCTTTCTCCTCGAGGATCCGGCGCTCGTTGGCGACCTCTTCCTCCGGGATGTCGTCGAGCGAGACGTGCTTTGGGTTCATCGCGGCGATGTGGACGGCGACCTCCCGGGCAAACTCCTTGAAGTCGTCATTGAGCGCGACGAAGTCGGTTTCGCATAGCACCTCGACCAGGACGCCGATCCTCTGCTGCTTGCGCTCACCCGTTCCGCTCGAGTGCGTGTAGGCGGCGACGACGCCCTCGGCGGTACCCCGACCGCTGCGCTTGGAGGCGGAGGCGGCGCCCTTCTTGCGGAGGATCTCGATCGCCTTCTGCTCGTCGCCCTCCGCCTCCTCCAGGGCCTTCTTGACGTCCACGATCGGAGCGCCGGTGCGCTCGCGAAGGGCCTTGACGTCCGCCGCCGTGACCGCCATCAGGACTTGCCCCCACCCGGCGTCTGCGCGGGCTCTGGCTGATCGTCCGGCTGCGGCTGTGGCACCTCGATGGCCGCTTCGCGGTTGGCCTCGGCACTGGACCCTTTGGCGTCATGGGGCTTGGTGCCCCCCTCCGGCTGGGGCTGCGGGATCTCCTCGGCGGCCTCCTTCTCGGCCTCGCCCTGCTTGGCCGCCGCCTGAGCCTTGGCATCCGCCTCAGCCTTGGCCTTCGCCTCGGCTTCGGCCTTCGCCTTCTCCTCGGCCTCCTGCTTGGCCTTCTCCTCCGCCTCGCGCTTTTTGCGCTCTTCTTCCTCGCGGCGCTTGCGCTCCTCTTCCTCGGCGCGGCGTTTCTCCTCCGCTGCCCGCCACGCAGCGGCGGCGCCCTCGATCGAGGAGCCCAGCGCGCCGATCACGAGCTCGCAGGAGCGGATCGCGTCGTCGTTGCCCGGGATCACGTACTTCACCGGCCCCGGGTCGCAGTTGGAGTCGACCAGCCCGATGATCGGGATCTCGAGGCGCTCGGCCTCGCGCAACGCGATCTCCTCGGTCTTCAGGTCGATGATCACCACCGCGTCGGGGATGCGCTGCATGTCGGCGACGCCGCCGAGGTTGTACTCGAGCTTGCGCAGCTCGGCCTCCATGGACATGCGCTCCTTGGTCGGCAGCAGATCGAGCCTGCCGCCCTCCTTGAGCTCTCGCAGCTCGTGCAGCCGCTGGATTCGCTTGCGGATCGTGTGGAAGTTGGTGAGCAGCCCGCCGAGCCAGCGCCGGTTGACGTACGGCATCTCGCAGCGCTCGGCCCATTCCTGCACAGAGTCCCGGGCCTGCTTCTTGGTCCCGACGAAGAGGATCACTCCGCCCTTCGCCGCGACCTCGGTCACGAACTGCGTCGCCTGTCGCAGCAGGTCCTCCGTCTGGAGGAGATCGATGATGTGAATCCCTTCCCGCTCTCCAAAGATGAAGCGGCGCATGCGCGGGTTCCAGCGCCGTGTCTGGTGGCCGAAATGAACCCCGGCCTCCAGCAGCTCCTTGATGCCTACGTCGGCCATCTGACCTTCCTATCGCTTGGTGGATGAGGGTCAGGGTAGCCGCCGGCACCCGATTATTCGATCCCGTCGCGGCTGCGGGAACCCGGGCGTGCCCGGGCAGCGTCCCGTGCCTCTCGGCGGGGGTTGGGGAAGCCGCGGGCGTGGCCCGGGCAGCGTCCGTGCCTCTGGCGGGGGTTGGGTGCAAAGTCCGCGGGATTGTAGGCGCTGAGCGCCAAACCGCCCTGGTCAGGCGCCGGGGTTGCTCTTGGATCGCTCAAGCGCAAACTTCAGGTCCTCAGGCAGCTCCGAGGTGAAGGCCATTTCCTCCCCCGTCCGCGGGTGAGCGAAGCTGAGGCGAGAGGCGTGGAGGAACTGGCGGTTCAGCCCGTGGCGCCCGCGCGACCCGTATTCGGGATCCCCGGCGACCGGATGGCCGATGGCCGCGAAGTGGACCCGGATCTGGTGGGTGCGGCCGGTGTCGAGCCGAGCGTGCACAAGCGTGTCGTCCGGCAGGGCTTCGATCACCTCGAAGTGAGTGCGGGCCTCGCGCGAGCCCGCTCCCTTGACTGCCCTCTTCGTCCGCTGCCGCCGATCGCGCCCCAGCGGGGCATCGATGGTCCCCGTGCGGCTCCCCAGATGACCCTCGACCATCGCCGTGTACTCGCGGAGCACCTCGCGGGCCTTCACCATCCGCGCCAGCGCCCGATGCGACTCGTCGTTGCGCGCCACCAGCATCAGGCCCGACGTGTCCTTGTCGAGGCGATGGACGATCCCCGGCCTGGCGCCCTCTCCCCCGCCGGCGATCCCCTCCAGCAGGTCGACCAGCGTCTCGCCCTTGTGCGAGGGAGCGGAGTGGACGACAAGGCCGGCGGGCTTCTCGATCACGGCCAGGTCCTCGTCGAGGTGGACGATGAGCCGCTCGGCCTCGGGTCTCACGATCCCCTTCGCCGCCCCTCCGAGCGCTCAACGTCGAAGAGCAGCAGCAGGACCCCGACGACGATCGCGACGTCCGCCAGGTTGAAGGTGGGCCAGAGCGGCAGGTCGATGAAGTCGGTGACGGCGCCCTCGCGCACGCGATCGGCCAGGTTCCCCAGCGCTCCGCCGAGCAGCAGCGCCGCGGGCATCCAGACCAGCCAGCCGCTTTGGCCCCTGGTGGCCAGGAAGGCGAGAAACCCGACGAGCAGGACGACCGTGGCGGCGATGAATACGGCCGAGATATCCCCGCCAAGGCCGAAGGCGACCCCCTGGTTGCGCACGTTCTCCAGATGCAGGAAGGGCAGGACCTCGACCCGGTCGCCCCGCGAGACCAGGGAGGTGGCGAGCGCCTTGGTCCCCTGATCCAGGGCAACCACCACGCCGCAGGCCGCGAGCGCGGGAATCAGCAGGTCGAGGGACCTTCTCAACCGTGGATCAGCGATACGACCACCCGCCCGACGATGGTGAGGATGATGATCGCGAGGATCGGGCTGATGTCGATTCCCATGCCACCGGCACCGAGCGGCGGGATCACCCGCCGGAAGATGTTCAGATAGGGGTCGACCACCTGATGGACGAAGTCGACGGTCGCGCGGAGCCACGGGTAGTACGGCATGCGGGGGATCCAGGAGAGCAGGATCCGGATGAAGATCAGGATGAAGTAGACGAGGAAGAGCGCGCCCACATAGTTCGCGACGTCGATCCGCGTGATCGCCAGCAGGGGGCTCATTTCCCACGCACCCTCTCCAAGGACGCATCGACCGCCGCCAGGAGCGTCTCGTGCATCTTGCGCTCCTCGAGCGCGTTCAGCCCGGCCTCGGTCATCCCTCCGGGCGAAGCGACGGCCCGCTTCAGGGCCGCGGGCTCATGCAGCGCGAGCAGGCCGCCCGTCGCGCTCATCGCCCCGAGACCATGCGCAGCGCCTGGTCCTCCGTGAGGCCCTCCCGCACGCCCGCCTCGACCAGCACCTCCGCCATCAGGGCGAGATAGCCGGGCGAGCAGCCCATGATCGCGGTGGCGGCATCGATCAGATCCTCCTCGAGCTCGATCACGTCGCCCAGCAGGCCGAGCAGCTCTTCGATTCGCCCTCGCTCAGTGTCACCGAGCCGTTCCCCGTAGACGACGCAGAGGACGGCCTGGCGGAGCTGCGCACCCAGGTTCGGCATCACTCGAACGAGATCGATGCCCGGTAGAGCCTCGTGAAGGGCCTTCAGCGGCGTTCCCGCCAGGATCGAGAGGACGGGGGTGCCCGCCTGAACGAGATCCGGCGCGACCTCATCCAGGACGTTCGGCTTGACGGCGAGCACCACCAGGTCTGAGTGGTCTGCCAGCGCGAGGTTGCCCTCGAAGGCCTCGCCGCCGACCTCCTCCGCAAGGGCGCCGGCCCTGGCGTGGTCCGCGTCGGCAAAGAGCATCTGATCGGGGGCGCCCGGCTCGTTGCGCGCAGCCGACCAGCCTCTGGCGAGACCGCCAGCCATGTTCCCCGAGCCTACGAAGCCGACCCTCATGCTCGGGAACTCTATTCGGAGGCCGTCAACCCCGCAGAGGCCCGGCCCGGATAGCTTCAGCGGCACTGTGACCGTGGCTCGACCACTCGGAACCAGGTTGCGCTGAGAATCACCTGGTGTCCTTTCGAGCCTGACATGGCTGAGCTGCGGGGATTGCTCGGAGCGCGCCTGGTCTTGGTGGCGGCAATGGCGCTCTCGGCGGCCCTCATCCTCTGGCTTGGACGGGGCACCGGCTTCACCGGCGACGACCTCTTCTATTACGCCCGTCTCGTCAATCGGGGGATTGGTGTCGACCACTACCACCACCTCAGCCTGGAGTACCTGCTCGCGCCGCACAACAACCACATGCAACTTGTCGGAAAGCTGATCTACGAAGGGCTCTCTGCGACAGCAGGACCGAGCACGTCTGGTACCGCCTCGTCGAGGTGGTCGGTGTCCTTCTCTGCGTCGGCCTGTTCTTCGAGCTGGCCCAGGTGAGAATCGGACCGTGGGCCGCTCTGGCCCCGGCCATCCTCTTGCTCTTCTACGGATACGCCTGGGAAACGCTGCTCTGGCCGTTCGACCTGCATACGGTCTACGCGCTGGCGGCCGGGCTGGGAGCCCTACTCTGCCTGGATCGTCCGGTGCCGGAGTGATCTGGGCGCGTGCTTTCTGCTGCTCGTCTCGGTGGCGACGTTCGAGCTCGGCCTGGCCTTGGTTGTCGCGATCGCGGTGCTGATCGGCCTCCAGCGCCGACCATGGAGGCTCTGGATCGTGGCGACTCCCGCTGTGCTCTACGGCGCCTGGTACCTCTGGGCCCGCCAGTTCCACCAGCCGGCCTATCACGCCACCTCGCCTCTCGATCTGGGACGAACGATCGGTGAGGCGTCGGGGGCAGTCCTCGGCTCACTCCTCGCCGTCATCCGGTCGGCGACAGCACTTCGATCTCGACCGTGGGTACCGCCGGCTGGCCGATCTCTCGGTGCTGACGGCGGCGGCGCTGCTGGTCGCGATCGACGCGGGCCGAACCGGCCCTGGCTCTGGTCCCTCTTCTCCCTGGTGCTGACCTACTGGCTCTTCTTGGCGCCTCGGCCGGACGCTTGCCGGATTCTTCTCCGTTATGTCTTCGCCGGCGGGGTGGCCCTGCGTGTGCTGGGCGCCGAGGTGCTACACGGGAGGCACCTCCCTCTCCTGCTGGTCGTGGGGCCTATTCCTGGTACTCGTCGGCGTTAGCCGCGGAAGATGAAGCTCCTGCTCCGAGACCCGGACGGCAAAGGTCGAGGAGCCAAGGGTCAATCGGGTGGATGCCGGCGCCGAGCAGTGGCGGCCGATCAGGTGAACCCCGACTACTCCCCTGAAGGGACCCACTGGCCGTCGCCAGGGGGGGAGCCGGGCTTGCTGCGATCACGGCCGGCCAGATCTGAGCGGCGCGGATCGCGTGGGTTCTTCGGATACTCGCCGTCGCAGCTCCTCGCCCTACCGCCGGGGCTTCGCGACCTGGCCGATGCCGTCATGGTGGATTCCGGGGGCCTGCGGGTAAGCCGGGCGCCCTCTGCTGCAGCTGCGAATGGCTGTCGCCAGATCCGGCACAACCAGGTGGGAGGGTGGGCTCCTTTTGCGATTCCTCCGGCGGGTGTCCTGGTCGGCTCGGCGGGAAGTCTGGACACCCGGATCCTCGCGCGTCGCTTCGGGCCGAGCGGCGTCACCTCACCGCTTTGTCCACCGGATCAGGATCGACCCTTCGACGGTGAGCGCCTCGCCGAAATGGCAGGGGCTCGCGGATGGGCCGGGCCGGTGGTTTACCAATGAGCGGCACCGCTCGAATCTCTCACAGCATCTTACCGTCGCCACAGGTTGCGCTGAGAATCACCTGATCTCCTCAGGCATGGCAGAGCACAGCCCCGGACTGCGACGCACCTCGTCTCAGTACGACGCCGAAACGGCCAGGTGCTGGTCGCCATCGCCACGGTCGCGTTCGCCGGCACCGTGGCCGCGGGCGGACCCCACCTCCGCCGGCGCTGCCGGCCGAGCGCGCGCGGATCGTTCGAAGCCGGGTCACCGGCCCGGCTGTCGTCAGCGTCTCGATTCGCGCGATTCGATGCTGGTTGCGGCTGTGCTTGGCGCCTCCTGCGATCAGGAGGACGCCGGAGAGCCGGTCTGACACCCCGGCCCTGCCGACCGTGGGACGCCCACGCGACGGTCCCGGCGCCGGGCCGCACTGGGCCGCGGCCTAGGTCTGATTGAAGAAGCCGCCCTCGAGCAGGCGGGCCTTCTCCTCGGCGGAGACCTCGACGTTCTCGGGCGTCAGCAGGAAGATGCCCTGCGAGATCCGCTGCATGCCGCCGCCGAGGGCGTAGGTCATGCCGGAGGAGAAGTCGATCAGCCGCTTGGAGAGCTCGCGGTCGGTCGACTGAAGGTTGATGATCACCGGCTTCGAGCGCTTGAACTCGTCGGCGACCTGCTGGGCGTCGTTGAAGCTTCTCGGGGTGACGACGTGCATGGATGCGACGCCACCGCCGTTTCCGGCGGGCGCGCGGCGGCGGCCCCTGCGGGGCTGGGGCTCCTCGGCCGTGTCGTCCACGGCGCGAATGCGGCCGCGGCGAGGCGCGGGCTCCTCGTCGCCGAAGATGTCGTCGATGTCCTCTTCCCGTCCGCGGCCGCGCCTGGCGCCGCGGACCGGCTCGCGCGGCGCGGCGGCGGTCTGGTCGAGCGCCATCTCGCTGCCCGTGTCGCCCTCGTCGTACTCGCCCTCCTCGATGTAGTCACCCTCAACGAGGCCGAAGTACTCGAGCGCGCGTCTCCATGTGTCCCTAATCGCCATCTCGGCTCAGATTCGGCTTGACGGACGTTATTCCTCCAGCCGGTGTTAACCGATTATGCCCAAAGAACCGAGCCCAGGCGGATGATCGTCGCCCCCTCCTCCACCGCGACCGGCCAATCCTGGCTCGTCCCCATCGAGAGGCGCTCCAGACCGCGCTCGGATGCCAGCTCGGCCAGGCGCGCGAAATACGGCCGCGACGCCTCCGGATCCTCGGTGAACGGCGGCATCGTCATCAGCCCCGAGACCCTGACCGGGCAGCGTTCGATGAACTCGTCGAGTGCCGTTGGGTCGATTCCGCCCTTCTCCTCCTCGCCGGAGAGGTTCACCTCCACGAGGACCTCGGTGTCGGGTCCGCCGTGCCGGCCCAGCTGCTCCAGCACCGAATCCGATGCGACCGAATGGATCAGGCGGACCAGCGGCAGGATGCGCTTGAGCTTGCGGCTCTGCAGGTTCCCGATGAAGTCCCAGGTGAACCGGTCGCCCCAGCGCTGCTGCTTCTCCTCGAGATCCTGAAGGCGGTTCTCCCCGACGAGGGTGACGCCGGCGTCGGCGAGGGCACCCATGTCCTCGTTCCGTATGTATTTCGTTGCGGCGAGGATCTCGACATCGGGCCCGGCCTGCTCGCGGATCCGCTCCAGGTTCGCGCGGACGCGCTCGGAGTCCAGGTTTGTGACCGGCTCCACCACCGCTACTGCAACCAGGCCAGGCCGGCCTGGCGTCCGGTGCGCTCGCCGTCCCGGCGATGGGAGTAGAAGAGCTCCGGGTTGCACTTCGTGCAGAGGCCGGACGACTCCGTGGCGGTGACCCCCGCGCGTTCCAGCAGGGCCGTGGCGACCAGCGTCAGGTCGAGCATCCGTCCCCGCGCGACGCCGTCGAGGTCGTCGAACTCGGAGAGCACCTCCTCCCCCACCTCGTAGCAACACGGTCCGATCCCGGGTCCGACCGCGGCGGCCTCCGCTCCGACCGCCTCCGCGGCCTTGGCCACGATCCCCCCGGCAAGGCCGCGCCAGCCGCAGTGCGCCATCGCCACCCCCCGGGGTCCTGCCATTGCGACGGGCAGGCAGTCGGCGACCATCACCAGCGGCGTCAGCTCGGCGCGGGCGGTGGCATGAGCGTCGACCTCGTCCGGGCTGCGCACGACATCGGCGTAGACGCGGGGTTTCTGCCGCTCGTCATGGCGACGAAGCTCCACCCCGTGCACCTGGCGTCCCATCACGACCCCCTCGGGCTCGCGCCCGAGCGCCGACGCGAGCCTGTGCCGGTTCTCACGCACGCTGTCGAGCTCGTCGCCGGTGAGGATCGCCACGTTGAGCGCCTCATACGGCGCCTCGCTCACCCCGCCGACCCTGGTCGAGAACGCCGCCCTGGCACCGGGCAGCTCGGCCTCGAGCCAGCGAACGCCGTCTCGCTCACGCCACTCCATGGCGGGCAGGCTAGATCAGGGCCCACTCAGTCCTCCGGTATCTCGCCGCGGGCGGCCGCGAGGGCGATCCGGAGCTCCTCCTCGCGGCCGGAGAGCTCGCCGTCGAGCTTGCCCGAGAGGGCGGCCTCGAGGCCGTGGCCGATCGCCGGTCCCTCCGGGATCCCCTCTGCGATCAGGTCCTCCCCGGTGATCTCCAGGTGCACATGCCGCAATTCCTCGGCGTAGCGGTCGAGCCATTCGGCACCCAGCGCGCGGGCCACCAGCAGCTGGGCCGGGTCCCAGGGCACCGCCAGGCGGACGGCCTCCGACGGGCGCTCCGGCGTTGCGGCTGCGAGCTCTCGGATCTGCGGCAGCGGCCGGACGATCGCCAGCTCCACCGCCAGCTCCCGGTTCGCCCAGCCGGCCCAGGGCGGAGTCGAAGCCAGCCTCGTCACCTCGGCAACCCGGCCCGGCGCCTCGGGATCGAGGGTCGGCATGAGCTCCCAGTCGACGATCAGCTGGAGGGCCTTCGCCGGATCCTCCTCGGCGGCGATCCTGCGCAGCTCGCCCTGGACCCGGTCGTCGGAGACCGTGGAGAGATCGGCCGCGGCCAGCAAGCGGGCAGTGCCCGGCTCCAGGTCGAACCCGAATCGAGCCGCGTAGCGGGCGGCGCGGAGGGCCCGGGTCGGATCGTCGATGAAGGACCGATCGTGCAGCACCCGGAGCACTCCGGCCCGGAGGTCGTCGAGCCCACCGTGGGGATCGAGCAGCTCTCCATCACCGGCGAGCGGGAAGGCCATCGCGTTGACCGTGAAGTCCCGGCGGGCGAGGTCCTCGGCGATCGGCGCCGGCCGGACCTCCGGCAGCGCGCCCGGGTGCGGGTAGCTCTCCGCGCGCGTCCGGGCGACGTCGATCTTGAGCTCCCCGAGCTCGAGCCTGCCGGTCAGGAAAAGCCCCTCTCGCTCGATCTCGAAGCCGGGAGCGCCGGCGAGCGCCTCGAGATCGCCCTCGATCGCCAGGTCGAGGTCCACGCCCTCGATCCCGAGCAGCAGGTCGCGGACCGCCCCCCCGACCAGATAGGCGGGCACGATCTCGGCGATGCCTCGCAGCGCCTCGATGCCCGGCAGCGCCTCGACCAGTTCGGGCAGACGGGCAGGATCGATGTGCGATGAGCCGGGCATTAGGTGGCTTTCCTACCATGTGCGCCCTCGTCATGGGGGGACCGTATGCGCGCGACTCTGACAAAGCTCTGGAGCGACCACCGCTGGGCGACGATCGGCGTGGCCGCCGGCGTCGGCGTGGTCCTGATCGCTCTGGCCGGCTACCTGGTCCTGAAGCGACCCGGGGACAAGTCATGCCCAGCCCCGTGCACGATCACCAGCGAGGCGCCCCAGCCGGTCACGGGAGTCACTGACTGGCCGACCTACGGGCTTGACGAGGAGCGCACCCGGTACCTGGACGCCCCGGGCGTCAAGCCCCCCTACTCGATCAGCTGGCGCTTCAAGGGCGGACACCTGCTCGAGTACTCGCCGATCCTCGTCGGCGGATCCCTCTTCGGGATCAACAACAACGGCCTCGCGTTCGGTATCAAGACCCGCACCGGGAAGGCCCGGTGGAAGCGGCAGGTGGCGAGCCTGAACGCCTCCACGCCCGCGTACAGCAACCGGAACGTCTACATCTCCAACCTGGAGCCGGGGCAGGTGATCGACCTGGCGGCATGGGACGGGCATCTGATCTGGAAGCACCCTCTTCCCGGCCGGACCGAGTCCTCCCCGCTGGTTGTCGGCAACAAGGTGATCGTCGGCTGCGAGTGCAACACGATCTACGCGCTCAGCAAGAAGACCGGCAAGACGATCTGGGAGCGCCACGTGAACGGCGCGGTGAAGGCCTCCCCCAGCTACAGCGACGGAATCGTCTACGTCGGCGACTACAGCGGCGAGATGACGGCGCTGCACGTGAACGACGGGTCGATCAAGTGGCAGACCGGCTCCCAGGGCACGAGCTTCGGCCGGACCGGCCAGTTCTACGCCACCGCTGCGGTCGCCTTCGGCCGGGTCTACGCCGGCAACACCGACGGCCGCATGTACAGCTTCGACCAGCAGACCGGGCAGGCTGGCCTGGAGCCACTCCACCAGCAACTACGTCTACGCCGGGCCGGTGGCGGCTCGGACCCCCGACACGGAGCCGACCGTCTACTTCGGCTCCTACGACGGCAACTTCTACGCGCTCGATGCCCGCACCGGCAACGAGCGCTGGAGCCAGCACAACCTCGGATCGATCTCCGGGGCGGCCAGCCTGATCGGCAACACGGTCTATGTCGCCGATCTCCAGCACACCTCGACCTACGGCTTCAACGCCGCCAACGGCCACAAGGTCTTCCAGTACTCCGACGGCGCCTACAACCCGGTGATCTCCAACGGCAAGCAGCTCTTCCTGACCGGCTACAAGACGATCTACGCGCTGACGCCGGGCCAGGGCAACGCGATCAACGGAATCCTCCAGAAGCCGAGCACGAAGCCGGCGAAGAAGTCGGGAAAGAAGTCGGGGTCGAAGAAGAAGTCTTCGAAGGGGAAGAAGGACTAGGCGATCCGGACCGGGATTCCGGCCCGCTCCATCCGCTCCTTGGCCTCCGCGACGGTGTGGGCGCCGTAGTGGAAGATCGAGGCGCAGAGCACGGCATCCGCGTGGCCCTCCTCGATCGCCTCGACCAGGTGGTCCAGCTCGCCGGCGCCGCCCGAGGCGATCACCGGAACGCTCACCGCCTCGGCGACCGCGCGGGTCAGCTCAAGGTCGTAGCCGTCGGTGGTCCCGTCGCGGTCCATGCTGGTGAGCAGGACCTCCCCGGCCCCGAGCTCAGTCGCCTCCTTGGCCCAGGCGACGGCCTCGCGGCCCTCGACCTTGGTGCGGCCGCCGTGGACGTAGACATCCCACTGGCGTCCCGAAGTGCCCGGGCGCCTGGCAGGTCTCCGACTCGTCGCGCGCCGCTTCGCGTCTATGGCGATCACGACGCACTGGGAGCCGAAGACCTCCGCCAGGTCCGAGATCAGCTCGGGACGATCCAGGGCCGCCGAGTTGACCGAGACCTTGTCGGCGCCCGCATCGAGCACCGCCTGGGCGTCCTCGACGGAGCGAATGCCGCCTCCGATCGTGAAGGGGATGAAGACGTTGTCGGCGGTGCGGCGGGCCAGCTCGACGATCGTGTCCCTGCTCTCGTGCGAGGCCGTGATGTCGAGGAAGACGAGCTCGTCGGCGCCCTCGGCGTCGTAGCGCTCGGCGAGCTCGACGGGGTCGCCGGCGTCACGGATGTCGACGAAGTTCGTGCCCTTGACGACGCGGCCGTCGTCGACGTCGAGGCACGGGATCACTCGCTTCAGGACCATTCCCTTAAGGCTAGGGGTCGAGGCTTAGCGGTCCCAGTCGCCCGCGGCGTACGCCCAGGCGATGAAGAGCAGCTGCACCGGCAGGCGTGCGTAGAGCGCGTTGCGGCCTCCCGGGATCGCCCTTCTCGTAGCGTTCCGGCTGCAGCGCCATGTGGAGATTGGCCGGGAAGACCGCGACCAGGGTGGCGATGGACCAGAGGCTTCCCGCCCTGCGTGTCGCGGGATGCATGGTCGCCAGACCGCCGGCAATCTCCGCGACGCCGCTGACGTAGACGAGCTCGCGGTGGCGCGGGATGTACGGCGGCATGATCCGCTCGTACCAGCGGGTCTTGACGAAGTGCATGATTCCCGCGAAGACGAAGAACGGGCCGAAGAGCCTCCCCATGCGGAGAATCCTACGGCTCGAGGATCGCCTGCGCCTCGGCGACGGTGAAGCGCTTCTCGTAGAGGGCCCGGCCGACGATCACCCCGCCGAGGTTGTCGATGCCGAGCTCGGCGAGGGCGCGCAGATCGTCGAGCGATCCGACGCCGCCCGAGTAGATCAGCTCGCCGTCGGTCGCCTTTGCGGCCTCACGGAGCGAGTCGAGATCGGGGCCCTCCATCAGTCCGTCGACCTCCACCGGCGTGTAGACGAACCGGCGAACGCCCCGATCGGCGAGCGCCGCGATCACCTCCTCGGTGCCGAGGTCCGATGCCTCCGTCCAGCCCTCCGCCGCGACCTTCCCTGAGCGGGAGTCGACCGAGACGACGACGCGGTCACCGTGCGCGTCGGCGATCGCCGCGGCGAGATCGGGATCGCGGACGGCGGCGGTGCCCAGCACGACCCGCTCCGCGCCGGAGGAGATCGCCTCCTCCACCTTCTTGGAGTCGCGCAGGCCACCGCCGAGCTGCACCGGGACTGCGACCGCGGCGACGATGCGCCGCACGTGCTCGAGGTTCACTGGCTCGCCGGCGCGGGCGCCGTCGAGATCCACGACGTGCAGCCAGCGCGCCCCGCCGTCCACCCAGCGGCGAGCGGCGACCACTGGATCGTCGTCGTAGGCCGTCTCCTGCTCATAGTCGCCCTGGATCAGCCTGACGGCCTTGCCGTCGCGGATGTCGATCGCCGGGTAGAGGATCAACTGCAGATGCGAACGAAGTTGGCCAGCAGCCGAAGCCCCGCCGAGCTCGACTTCTCGGGGTGGAACTGCACGCCGTAGAGGGGCGGCCGCTCCACCGCGCAGGCGAAGCGCTCGCCATACGCGGCGGTGCCGAGCAGATCGCCCTCCGTCGCGGGGTGCGGCGCGAAGGAGTGGACGAAGTAGAACGGCGTCTCCTCGCCAAGGCCCTCGGTGAGCCTCGAGGAGTGCTCCCAGCGGACCGGCGACCAGCCGATGTGCGGGACCTTGTAGCCGTTCGCCTCGAGCGGGGCGACGATCCCGCCGAGCAGCGAGAGCCCGCTCGCGCCCTCGTTCTCCACCGAGGACTCGAAGAGGAGCTGAAGGCCCAGGCAGATGCCGAGCACCGGCGTGTCTGCCTCGATCCGGCCGGCGACCAGCTCGTCGAGCCCGATCTCGCGCACCCGCTCCATGGCCCTCGGGAAGGCGCCGACCCCTGGGAGGATCACGCCGTCCGCGGACTCGACCCGCTCGCGGTCCGAGGTGATCTCGGCCTCCGCTCCGACCCGCTCGAGGGCCTTCTCGACCGAGCGGAGGTTGCCCATCCCGTAGTCCAGGATCGCGATCCTGGTCATTCGGTCAGGGTGCCCTTGGTGGACGGCACGCCGCTCTCGTCCGGGTCGATCGAGACCGCCACGCGTAGCGCGCGGGCAAAGGCCTTGAAGGCAGCCTCGATCATGTGGTGGGCGTTCGATCCCGAGCGCACCCAGAGGTGGAGCGTCATCTTGGAGTTGTTGGAGACGGCGCGGAAGAACTCCTCCGTCAGCTCGGAGTCGAATCCCGCGATCGTCACGTCCGGGAGCTTGGCGTCGAAGGCGCAGAAGGGCCGTCCGGAGATGTCGATCGCGCACTCGCCCAGGGCCTCGTCCATCGGCACCAGCGCGGAGCCGTATCGGCGGATCCCGGCACGATCGCCCAGCGCCTCGTCGATCGCCTGGCCCAGGCAGATCCCGACGTCCTCGGTGGTGTGGTGCGCGCCGGTCTGGAGGTCTCCGGACGCCTCGACCTCGAGGCCGAGTCGCCCGTGGCGCGCGAGCAGCTCCAGCATGTGATCCAGGAAGCCCGACGCCGGTCGAGATCTTGGCCTCGCCGCCGTCCAGGTCCAGGCGCAGCCTGACCTTCGTCTCCTTGGTCTCGCGCTTGATCTCCGCTGTGCGGCTCATGGCCCCTTGTCTCGTCCATCATGAATCGGGTCGCTCCTCGGCTTCGCCTGCGGGGCGCCCTCTCACCAACGCGGACTCGGCGTGCAGCGGGAAACCCTCGGCGCGGGCCAATGTAGCGACCGTCGGGGCGAGCTCCCGGGCCGCGTCCTGCGTCATCTCGACCGTCGCGATCCTCCGCCGAAAGGCGCCCGGGCCGAGAGGCCCCTGAAAGCGGCCGGCGCCTCCGGTCGGAAGCACGTGGTTGGAGCCGGCCGCGTAGTCGCCGAACGCCGTGGCGCTCCGCTCGCCGACGAAGACGCAGCCGGCGGTGGTCACCGTGCCGGCGAGCAGCTCCGCGTCCTCGGTGAGGATCTCGAGGTGCTCGGGGGCGATCGCGTTCGCGAGCATGACCCCGCCGGTCGTATCGGGGACCGAGACCAGGGCGAGCGGCGCGTCCTCCGCGATCCCGTGCTCGGACGCGATCCTCGTCACCGCCTCATCCACGGCGTCGAGGATCACGGTCTCCACAGCGGCAACGATCACCAGGCCGTCCGGCCCGTGCTCCGCCTGTGCGCAGAGCATCGAGCGCGATCCACTCTGCATTGGCCGTATCCCCGGCGATGACCATCAGCTCCGATGGGCCCGCGATCCCGTCTATCCCGACCTCGCCGACGAGCTGCCGCTTCGCCTCCTGGACGTAGCGGTTGCCGGGGCCGGCGATGACATCGACCGGCCTGATCCGCCCGGTGCCGATCGCCAGGGCCGCGATCGCCTGGGCGCCGCCCATCGCGTAGACCTCATCCGCCCCGGCGATCGCGGCCGCCGCCAGGGTCACGTCGGAGACCGGCGGAGGCGTGGCCACTGCGACGCGCGGGACGCCGGCGACCTTCGCCGGGATGCAGCCCATCAGCACCGTCGATGGATATGCGGCAGCCCCGCCGGGCGCGTAGATCCCCGCCGCGTCGACGGGCACCTCCCGCAGCTCGACGGACTGGCCCTGATCGAGCTCCAGGCGGCGCTGATCGCCGAGCTGGGCCTCCGCGACCGCACGGATGTTGCTGGCGGCGGTTTCCATCGCACCCCGC
Organism: uncultured Solirubrobacterales bacterium; assembly: GCA_963763985.1. GTDB lineage: Bacteria > Actinomycetota > Thermoleophilia > Solirubrobacterales > 70-9 > DASUPK01. The sequence goes on from CAVXQO010000012.1 coordinate 57,857, forward strand.
AGCTCGGGGTCGAGCCGCTCCTGAGCGGCACGCGTCTCCTCCTCGGACCGGCGAAGGTCGTCCAGCTCCACAGGGGCCTCGGCGAAGCGGGATTCGATCTCCACGAGCGCCTCGTCGCCCCGCTCCCTGACGGCGGCGACGATCACCCGCACCGGGTCGCTCACCTCGCCCAGGCTCGGCTGGAGGCCGCGCAGGTGTGCGGCGGCGGACTCGAGGCTCTCCAGCCGGGCCTCGGTCAGTCGAAGCGGGTGATCTTCATCAGCCCTTCTCCGGGCGCAGGCGCTCGACCAGGTCGTCGACCTCGGCCGCGCGCAGCTTGTGGGAGATGCGATTGGCGACCAGCCTCGCGGTGGACGAGGCGATCTCCTCGCGGATCTCCAGGCCGTTCTCCTTCAGGGTCCGGCCGGTGGCGACCAGGTCGACGATCCCGTCGGCCAATCCGACCAGCGGGGCCAGCTCCACCGAGCCCTTCACCTCGACCACCTCGGCCTGGCGCCCGGTCTCCTCGAAGTAGCGCTCCGCGATCCGCGGGTACTTGGTCGCGATCCGCATGCCGCCGAGCCGCCTCTCGGTCTCGCCCAGGCTCTCGTCGCCCGTCGCGCCCCGCCAGGACCATCCGGCAGGCGCCGTAGCCGAGGTCGAGGATCTCGTAGACGATCCGGTCGGTGTGCTCGAGCAGGACGTCCTTGCCGGTGATCCCCAGGTCGGCGGCGCCCGACTCGACGTAGGTCGGGACGTCGGAGGGCCGCATCGTCACCAGGCTCATGCCGTTGGCCTCGAAGATGAGCGAGCGCGAATCGCCGCGCATCTCCGCGGTGTCGATCCCGATCCGGTCGAGCGCGTCGAGGGTCTCGCCCCAGAGGGCTCCCCGCGGGATCGCCAGCTTGAGCGGCCCGCCCAGGCGGGCGCGCGGAGCCTCCACCGTCGGCGGCGTCATTTCTCCGCGCCTCCCTTCGCCAGCCGCTCCTCCTCCATCTGGGCGAGGTGCACCCGCTCCAGATAGAGGCCGAACCCGGCGGCCGGCATCGCGCTGCCGAAGCGGCCGACCAGGTCGTCGTAGCGGCCGCCCCCGCCGAGGATGTGCCCGAGCGCCGGGTCGTAGATCTCGACGATCGCGCCCGTGTAGTAGCCGAGGTCGCGCAGCAGGCTGAGGTCGAGCTGGACGCGGCCGGCGACGCCCCGCTCGACGAGCAGGTCATAGGTCTGCTGAAGGCGCTGCGTCGCCCGCTCGACGGCGGCCCCGCCGAGCTCGCGGGCCTGGTCCAGGACCTCCGCCCCGCCCCGCAGGCCCGGGAGCCGCAGCAGCGTCTCGCGTCCATGGGCATCGAGGCCCTCGACGTCGTCGACCGCCATCTCCAAGCCCGACGAGGTTGTGCTCCGCCAGACGGTCGAGGATCCGAGCGCGGTGCTCTCCCTCCACGCCGAGCTCGGTGAGCAGCTGGCGGTAGAGGTCGGCGTCGCCGAGCCCGAGCACCGCGCGGTTCAGCCCGACGGCGTCGAGGGAGGCGCTCAGCACCTCGAGCACCTCGACGGTTCCCTCGGGCGCCGGCGAGCCGAGCAGCTCGATCCCGGCGTGCAGGAACTGACGGACCTGGCCGCGCTGCGGGCGGACGATCCGATACGCGTTGCCGACGTAGGAGAAGCGGTGCGGCGGCTGGGCGTCGGCGAAGCGCGTCGCGACCAGGCGAGCGATCGGGATCGTCATGTCCGAGCGCAGGGCGAGGAGCTCGCCGCGCTCGTCGAAGAACCGGTAGGCGCCGACGCCGCTGCGGCCCTCGCCGCGCTGCAGCACCTCGTCGTACTCGAGCGTCGGCGTCGCCACCTGGCCGTAGCCGAAGCGCTCGAAGACCTCGATCAGGGTCGCCTGGAGAGCGCGAAGCTCGCGCATCTCGTCCGGGAGGATGTCCCGGGTTCCGGGTGGGATCGGGTGGATCATCGCCCCATCATCGCTTTCTCGCCTTTAACAGGCTGCAAGGTTCGTCCGCATAGGATCCGGGTCCCGCTACCCGACTCGAGGAGGAGAGGAAATGGCAGTTTTCATGGAGATGGAGATGACGGTGACCCCCGATCAGTACGACGCCATCGATGCGGCGCTGGATCCCAAGGGCGATCCGCCCGACGGATTGATCGCCCACACGGCTCGCTTCGACGGCGAAACCCTGAAGGTCCTCGACATCTGGGAGTCGCCCGAGGCGTTCGGCGCCTTCGCCGAGTCGCGGCTCGGCCCGGGGATCGCCGAGACGCTCGGCGACGACGCTCCGCCGCCGCCCGGAGCCGAAGTTCACCGAGCTGCACAACGCCTACACGGTCTGACCGTAGGTCAGGCCGGAACGCGCTCTGAGGCGACCCGCTCGATGCGGGCGCCCAGATCGCGCAGCCGCACGTCGATCCGCTCGTAGCCGCGGTCGATCTGCGCGACGTTGCCGATCTCCGAGGTGCCCTGCGCGGCCAGCGCCGCGATGAGCATCGCCATGCCGGCGCGGATGTCCGGGCTCTCCAGTCGAGCGCCATGAAGACGGCTCGGACCACTGACGACCGCCCTGTGGGGGTCGCTGAGGTGGATCCGAGCGCCCATCGCGACGAGCTTGTCGACGAAGAACAGCCGGTTCTCGAACATCTTCTCGTGGATCAGGATCGTGCCGTCCGCCTGCGTGGCGAGGGCCAGCGCGATCGAGGTGAGATCGGCCGGGAAGGCGGGCCAGGGGCCGTCGTCGATCTTGGGGATCGCGTCGCCCTGGTCGTCGCGGATGGTGAGCTTCTGCTCGGGCGGGACCAGCAGGTCCTCGCCCTCCACCATCGTCTGCAGCCCGATCCGGCGGAAGTGACGGCGGATTCCCTCGAGGTCCTCGGCCACGATGTCGCGGATGCGCAGCTCGCCGCTGGTCGCGGCGGCGAGGGCCATGAAGCTGGCGATCTCGATGTGGTCGGGGCAGACGTCGTGCTCGGCGCCGGCCAGCTTGTCGCGGCCGTGGACCGTCATCACGTTCGAGCCGATCCCGTCGACCTCCGCCCCCATCTTGCAGAGCAGGCGGGCCAGATCCTGGACGTGAGGCTCGCAGGCGGCGTTGGCGATGGTGGTCGGGCCCTCCGTCAGAGCGGCGGCCAGCAGGGCGTTCTCGGTGCCCATCACCGACGGCTCGTCCATGAAGATCCGCTTCGGCTTCAGGCCGTCCGGCGGAGCCGAGAGCTCGATCCAGACGTCGCCGTCGACCTTCGCCCCGAGGTCGCGGAAGGCGTCGAGGTGGGCGTCCAGGCGGCGGCGCCCGATCGTGTCCCCGCCGGGTGGCGGCATCCTGACCTCGCCAAGCGGGCGAGCAGCGGGCCCGGCGACCAGGAAGGAGGCGCGGATCCGGTTGGCGAGCTCCTCGTCGACCTCGGTGCCGGCGATGTTGTCGGCCTGCAGCTTGACCTCGTTCTCGCCGCGTCCAGGCGACCTTCACGCCCAGTTTTTCGAGCAGGCCCGAGCATCGACTCGACGTCGCCGAATCCGCGGGACGTTGCGGATCACGAGCTCCTCGTCGGTGAGCAGGCAGGCGGCGAGGATCGGGAGCGCGGCGTTCTTGTTGCCCGCCGGCACGATCTCTCCCGAGAGCGGAACGCCGCCCTGGATGATGAACTTCTCCATCGGCGCCTAGAGTAGCCAGCCGCATGGCGGACGTCTCAAGAGAGGATGCATGGCAGCTCGTCACCGAGTGGATCGAGTCCGACTCGCTGCGAAAGCACCTGCTCGGAGTCGAGGCGGCGATGCGCGCATATGCCCGCAAATGGGATGAGGACGAGGAGCTCTACGCGGTCACCGGGCTGGTTCACGACCTCGACTACGAGCGCTACCCGGACCTCGACACCGGTCACCCGCGCTACGCGATCAAGGAGCTGGAGGAGCGGGGCTACCCGCAGGACGTGATCGACGCCGTCGCCGGGCACGCGGACTTCATGGGAGTCCCCCGCGAGACCCGGATGGCGAAGACGCTCTACGCGGTCGACGAGCTCTCCGGGTTCGTCGCCGCCTGCGCCCTGGTGCGCCCCACCGGCATCGAGGGCATGAAGCCGAAGTCCGTCAAGAAGAAGCTGAAGCAGCCCTCGTTCGCGGCCGCCGTCAACCGCGACGAGGTCCAGCGCGGGATCGACGAGCTCGGCGTCGATCAGGACGAGCACATCGCGCTGATCATCGAGGCGCTGGCCGAGCGCTCCGACGAGCTCGGCCTGTGAGCCGCTGGCTCAAGATCACCCTGGGGATCCTCGGCGGGCTCATCGTCCTCCTGCTGCTCAACGCCCTGGTCGTCTCCAACGAGACCAAGGCCGCGTACGTCCGGGACGAGGGGGCACATCTCGTGGACACCTCGAGCGGCACGCTCCAGGTGCTCGATCAGGGCGACCCCCAGGGAAGCCCGATCGTCCTGCTCCACTGCGCGACCTGCTCGATGGACTGGTGGGACAACCTCGCACCGCTGCTGGAGCAGGACCATCGAGTCATCCGCATCGACCTTCTCGGGATGGGCGGGTCAGCCAAGCCGGGATCCGGGTACTCGATGGACGATCAGGCGAGCGCGGTCGCCGAGGCGCTGGCGAAGCTGCACGTGGTCGGCGCAACGGTGGTTGGCCACTCGCTCGGCGGCAGCGTCGCGGTCGCGGTCGCCGAGCAGAGCCCTCAGCTCGCTTCCAGGATCGTGATCGTCGACCAGTCGCCCGAGGACGGCTTCGAGCACGAATCGCTCGGCGAGCACCTCAGCATGTGGCCGGTGATCGGTCAGGCGGTGGCGCGCCTGGTGCAGGTCGCGCCGGCCTCCATGGTCCGCGGCGAGTACGACCAGGCGTTCGCGCCGGGCTACAACATCTCGAGCGGCTTCGACAATCCCGACCAGCCGGTCGACGATCTGCGCGCGATGACCTACACCTCCCTCAAGGAGACCCTCGACGCGGAGCAGGACTACGTGGACGAGAGCCCCCTCGACAAGCGGCTCGAGGCGCTGCACGTCCCGCTGCTCGTCATCTTCGGCGCCGAGGATCAGATCTACGACCCCCAGGCCGCGATCGCCCGCTACCGGCAGGTGCCCGGCGCGCAGACGCACCTGATCCCGGGCGCGGGCCATTCCCCCAACGTCGAGAAGCCGAGACCTCGTGGCGCCGCTGATCCTGGCGTTCGCAAGCCGCCGAAGGCGCGCCGGCGAAGAAGGTCGCCGCGGCGCCGAGGAAGAAACGAACCCAAGAAGCGGGCCCAGAAATAGCGAGAAGGCCCGGTTTCCCGGGCCTTCTCTAAGAACAAGGTTTCCCTTGTTCCATTAATGAGCACCCTACGCCTCGCAAGAGGGAAGTCAAGGGTCTGTGAACGGGCCGTTGCCGCAATCTGCGAAAAAAGGCCTGCTCCCCCGCGAAAAGCGAAACGGCCCGGTTTCCCGGGCCGTCTCTGTTTGAACTGACCTGATTGACCTTTCGATCAACCTGTCTTGTTCAAGTGCGAGCACCCTAGCGTCTGCAACAGGGACGTCAATGGGTGAAGACGCGAGATCCCGCGTTTTGCGGCGATCGGTGAATTGGCGCCGCCGGGGGATCGCCGGAAACTGCGGGATCGCGGCTACTCCGGAGTGATCGCGACGATCACAGGATCCTCGTCACCGGAGTGCCGGCCACGAAGCCGCTGCACCGCGTTGTAGATCGGCAGGATCAGGATCCTGTCCAGCCTGTACTTCCGGCCCATCAGCTCGTCGACGTGCTCGCCCTTCCCGTTCCGGAGGATCTCGGCGCGAGCGGGAACCGGTTCGCCCCGCAGCCGACCCGACGCGCTGCACTGGGCGATCGTCACCGATGGGTTCCGCGCGATCCGCTTGGCCTTGAACGAGTTCCCGTCGGTCCTCACGTAGAGCCTGCCGTCCTCCTGGACGAACCAGACAGGGGTGGCCACCCCGATGCCGTCGCGCTTGAAGCTGGTGAGGCTCACGTACTTGCCATCCATGCGGCGAGCCTACTGCCAACGCCCTCCGGCCTTCGCCCATTCGGTCATGTGGTCGACCGAGCAGAACGCATCGGCGACGCGGTGCTCGCCGCGGTGGCGGACGAGCAGGACGTGTGCGTCAGTGAGCTCGGCGTCGCAGTGGGAGCAGCTGGTGGCGCCCTCGTCCAGCGAGGGCGGCTCGCTCAACTCCCCCGCGTCCCAGTGCGCGCCCTGGAGCGACCAGGGGATGAGGTGCTCGAGCCGGCAGAACACGGCTCGCCGCCCTCCGGTAGATGCGGCCGCGGTGTTTGTGGCGGCCAATAGGTAGGCGCGGAAGCCGTCGTCGGGCTCGACCTCCGCTCCACACCAGGTGCAGCTCTCGTTCACGCGTATAGCCTCGCAGTCGGATGGCCGGGCTGAACATAGTCGTGCTCGAGGGCGATCAGACCGGGCAGGAGCTGCTCGAGCAGGCGCTGCGGGTGATCGACCCGGACGTGATCGGGCTGGAGGTGCAGCTCGAGCGCTTCGACCTCTCGCTCGAGAGCCGCCGCCGGACCAAGAACGAGATCTGCACCGAGGCGGCAGAGGCGATGGCGGAGGCCGGCTTCGGGATCAAGGCCGCGACGATCACGCCGGAGGGCGCCGACGACGTCGGCAGCCCCAACCGCCTGATCCGTGAGGCGGTCGACGGCAAGGTGATCGTGCGGACCGGCCGCCGCATCCCCGGCGTCAGCCCGGTCGCCGGGATCCACCACCCGATCTCGGTCGTCCGGATGGCGGTGGAGGACGCCTACGGCGCCGAGGAGTCCCGCCGCCCCGAGAACGGCGACGAGGTCGCGCAGCGCACCGAGGTGATCCATCGCTCGAACTGCCGCGCGGTGGCCGAGTACGCCTTCCGGACCGCCGAGGAGATCGACGGCCGGGTCTACGGCGGGCCGAAGTGGACCGTCAGCCCGGTCTACGAGGGCATGCTGAAGGAGGAGATGGACGCGGCGGCCGAGCGCCATCCGGAGGTCGCCTACGAGCCCCTGCTGATCGACGCCACCTACGCCGGGCTGCTCACCGGCCGCGCCGACGCACCGCTGGTGATTCCCAGCCTCAACCGCGACGGCGACCTGCTCTCCGACCTGGTCCTGCCGCTGTACGGATCGATCGCGGGCGCCGAGTCGATCCTGCTCGCGCTGGACGACGACCTGCGGGTGCGCGTGGCGATGAGCGAGGCGCCCCACGGGACCGCCCCGGCCCTGGAGGGGAAGGACATCGCCAATCCGATGGGGATGATCCTGGCCGCGGCCGCGGTCCTCCACTACGCCGGAGTGGCGGGAGTCGACGGCGCCGACGAGGCCTCGCGCGCCATCTACGAGGCCGTGCTGGAGACGGCGGCGGCCGGCATCCGCACCCCGGACCTGAAGGGCCACGCGAGCACCACCGAGTTCACGGACGCGGTGATCGAGCGGATCAGATGACGGGCGCCGTGCTCGTTGGCCCCGTGGGCTCGGTGTCGACGACCCGCCGCCATTCCGTGATGTGCCCGTCCTGGATCACGAAGGCGGTCTTGGCCGCTTCGCCGACGCCGTTGCCGCACTGACCCGGGCCGGGGCGCTCGGTGAGCACGAAGGTCGCGATCGTGTACCTGCCGGAGGTGCTCGCGGCAGTCAGCTTCGCCCCGCACGGCAGTGACTGATTGAACTGCTCGACCTGCCGCCGGTTCGTGAGCTGGAGCAGCGGGGTGCCGTTCTGGACGAAGGTGGGGATCGTGAACCTGTTGCTGGCCGCGGAGATGTCGCCGGAGCGCAGCTCGTCGGCCCAGCTCTTGATCACCTGGACCGCGTCGGCATCGGCGTTGCCGGCCACGCTGTTGGTCTCCTTGGAAGATGACCCGCAGCCGGTCAGCGCGGCGACGCAAAGCGCCGCCATCGCGGCAATAGCTCTAGCGGTCGTCGTCCCGCTCCGAGCGCTCGCGTTCGGCCAGCTTCCGCTCGAGATAGGCGGACTTGGCGGCGCGGCGGCGATGCTGGCGCTCCTCCTCCGGCGTGAGCGAATTGGGGATCGCCTCGTGCTCCTCGGTGGCCCGCTCGTGCTGGAGACGGCGCAGTTCCTCCGTGGTGGGTTCGCGCTTCGGCATTTCGCGGAGAGTACTCCCGGTTCCTTGACCTTTGGGCGCGGGTATACGAACATACGTTCGATGCCCGTCGCATGCGCCCTGATCCCCCGATTCCGGCTGATCGCAGCAACCACCGGAAATCGCGGGACCCTGGTGCGCCCGGCCGCTCTGGCCCCCGAGCCCGGCGGCGCGCAGCTGATCGGCGAGGTCTCCGAGCCGGCGGAGCGCTTCGGGCTGCGGGCGGGGATGAGGATGGGCGAGGCGCTCTCGCGCTGTCCCGAGCTCGCCCTGATCCCCCCGGATCCAGAGCGCGCCGAGCGCTCCTGGGAGGAGGCGCTGCGGCGGCTGGAGGGGATCGGGGCGCAGGTCGAGTCCGCCCGCGCCGGCGAGGCGTTCTTCGAGGCGGGCGGCCTGAGCCGCCTCTGGGGCGGGGTCGAGGGCGTGCTGAAGCGCGTCCGTCAGCAGCTCGGCAAGGTCCGCCTTGGCGCGGGCCCCGGACGCTTCTGCGCGTACGTGGCGGCGGCGAGCTCCGGCGGGATCGTTCCGAACGAAGGCGCCGCGGACTTCCTGGAGCCGCTGCCGGTTTCGCTGCTCTGCGGCCGCCTAGGCCGAGATGAGGAGGCCGACGACCTCCCCAACGAGCTCGAGCGGCTCGGGATCTCCACCCTCGGCCGGCTCGCGGGGCTGCCGCGCGACGCGGTCGCCGATCGCTTCGGGCGGCTTGGCCTGCGCGCGCGGCGGCTGGCGCGTGGCGAGGACGATCCGCTGCGCCCGAGGCCGGTGCGCGAGGCGATCGCGGTCGAGCTCGAGCTGCCCGAGGCCGTCTCCGGCCAGCAGCTGGAGAGGGCGCTGGAGCTGCTGATCTCCCGACTGCTCGCCCACGGCGCGCGGCGCGGCAGGACGCTCCGGACGCTGCGCCTCTCCGCCCGGCTCGCGGCCGGCGGGGGCTGGCGGCGCCAGGTCGCGCTGCGGCGCGCCAGCGCGGACCGGTCCCGGCTCGCCGACGCCCTCCTCCCCCACCTCACCCTGCTCCCGGCCCCGGCGGCGACGCTGCGGCTGGAGGCGGTGGCGCTGGGGCCGGAGACCGGCGAGCAGCTGTCCCTGTCCAGCCCCGATCAGGAGCGGCGCAAGCGCATCTCCGAGGCGGTCCGCCAGACTCGCTCCGCCGCCGGCGCCGACTCGCTGCTGCGGGTGCTCGAGGTGGACCCGGAGTCGCGGGTGCCCGAGCGCCGGGAGGTGCTCATGCCGTTCCCTGAAGAGCCGTGATGCGGCCCGGGCGGGTCAACAAGCCCTGGCCGGTCCCGGTCCAGGTCGGCCCGGACGGGACGCCGCGCGCGGTCGGCCGCCTCGCGGTGGAGTCCGTTCGCGAGGAGTGGCTGGTCGAGGACGGCTGGTGGACGCAGAAACCCCTGCAAAGACGCTACTTCGAGCTGGTGCTGGAGGACGGCAGCGACGTCGTCGTCTTCCGCGAGCCGGATGACCGCTGGTTCCGCCAGCGGGATTGATGTAGCTTCGTAGAGCTCCACTGCCACTCGCGCCTACTCCTTCCTGGACGGCGCCTCCGACCCGGCCGAGCTGGCGGCCACCGCGGCCGAGCTCGGCCACGAGGCCCTGGCGCTGACCGACCACGACAACGTCTGCGGGGCGATGGAGTTCGCTCACGCCTGCAAGGGGGTCGGCGTCCGCCCCATCATCGGCTGCGAGCTGACCGTGGAGGTGCCGCGGCGGATGCCGCGCCCGGTCCACGTCACGCTCCTGGTCGAGAACGCGCGCGGCTGGGCGAGCCTCTGCCGGCTGATCACCGAGGCGCACTGCGGCACCCGCGAGGGAGCTGGGATGAGGGAAGCGCTGCCTCCCTCGATCGAGATCGACGAGCTCGAGCGCCACACCGAGGGCCTGGTCTGCCTCTCCGGCTGCGCCCGCGACGGCGCCGTGGCCGGCAACTGGGAGCGCGGCGATCCGGCCGGCGCGACCTATCTCGCTCGGCGGTTGCTGCGGGCCTTCGGTCCAAGCCATTTCCGTATCGAGCTGCAGCGGCCGCTCTGGCGACATGACCGCTCGCGCAACCGCTGGCTGACCTCGCTGGCGGAGCGGCTCGGCGTCCCCGCGGTGGCTACCGGCGATGCGCACGCCCACGACCGCTCGCGCCTCGCGCTCCAGGACGCGATGGTGGCGGTGCGGCTGGGAGCGACGCTGGACGAGACCGAGGCGCTGCGGCGCGGCAACTCCGCCTCCGCCCTGCTCTCGGCAGACCGGGCGGCGACGCGCTTCCGCGACCACCCCGAGGCCCTGGCCGAAACGGCGAGACTCGCCGAGCGCCTGCGCTTCGACCTGACCAGGGAGATCGGCTACAGCTACCCCGGCGCGGAGGAAGACACGGCGGCCAAACGCCGCCGCACCGATCGCCGCCTCGCCGAGCTCTGCCGGCTGCGCCTGGTCCACCGCTACGAGGGGACCCCGCATCGCGCCGAGGCCGAGCGGCGGCTCGACGAGGAGCTGGCCCTGATCAGGGAGCTGCGTCTCTCCGGCTTCTTCCTGCTCCACCAGGACATGCTGGAGCTGGCCCGCGAGGTGGCTGCCGAGGTGCGCGGCCCGGACTCCGCGCGACGGCTGCTGCCGCCGGGGCGCGGCCGCGGCTCCAGCGTCAGCTCGCTGGTCTGCTACCTGACCGGCCTCTCCCACATCGACCCGGTGAAGAACGACCTCTTCCTGGGGCGCTTCCTGAACGAGGAGCTGACCGAGGTCCCGGACATCGACCTCGACTTCCCCCGGGACATCCGCGAGAAGCTGATTCCGCGGGTGCACGAGCGCTACGGCCCTGAGCGGTCGGCGCTGGTCGCCTCCTTCGCCACCTACAAGGCGCGCGGGGCGATCCGCGACCTCGGCAAGGCGCTGGGGCTTCCCCTCGGCGAGGTCGAGCGCTTCGCCCGCGCCGTGGACGTCTATGAGGCGAGCCGCGATGCCTGGGCCCGGATGGAGGAGACCCTGGGCAAGCTGCGCGCCCGCTCCCCTCGCTGGCGGGCGCTCGCCGAGCTGCTGCCGGAGATCGCGGGCCTCCCCCGCCACATCTCCCAGCACCCCGGCGGCATGGTGATCTCGACCACGCCGCTGATCGAGCTCTGCCCTGTGCAGCCGGCGGCGATGGAGGGGCGGCAGATCGTGCAGTGGGACAAGGACTCGTGCGCGGATGCGGGCTTCCTGAAGATCGACCTGCTGGGGCTCGGGATGCTCTCAGCGGTCGAGCGCTGCGTCGACGAGATCGCGCGCACCCGCGGAGAGCGGATCGACCTCTCCCACGTCCCCCTCGACGACGACGAGGTCTGGACGCGCGATCCAGCGCGCGGAGACCACCGGCGTCTTCCAGATCGAGAGCCGGGCGCAGATGCAGATGCTCCCCCGCACGCTGCCGCAGGACCTCGACGACCTGACGGTGCAGGTCGCCCTGGTGCGGCCCGGTCCGATCCAGGGCGGCGCGGTCCACCCCTACATCGAGCGGCGCAAGCGGCTGCGGGCGGATCCCTCGTACGAGGTCCCGTACGAGCACCCGTCGCTGGAGCCGGTGCTGCAGGACACCCTCGGCGCGATCGTCTTCCAGGACCAGGTGCTCGAGGTGGCGATGGCGCTGGCCGGCTTCTCCGTCGGCGAGGCGGAGGGGTTGCGGCGGGCGATGAGCCGCAAGCGCTCGCAGGCGGCGATGGAGCGCTACCGGCGAGCGGTTCATCGAGGGCGCGGTCGGCCGCGGGGTCTCGCGCGAGGTGGCGGAGCGGGTCTACGGCCAGATCGAGGGCTTCTCGGGCTTCGGCTTCCCCAAGTCGCACTCCGCCGCCTTCGGGCTGCTCGCCTACCAGTCGACCTGGCTGCGGGTCCACTACGGGCCGGAGCTGCTCTGCGCGCTGCTCAACGAGCAGCCGATGGGCTTCTACCCGCCGGACGCGCTGGTCCACGAGGCGCAGCGGCGCGGCCTCGAGATCCTGGCTCCGGACGTCAACGTCAGCGAGCTGGACTGCCGGGTGGAGACGACGGGCGCCGCGAGCCGGCTCGGCGGGCAATCCGCCGGTCCGGATCGGCCTCGGCTACGTCGCCGAGGTGGCGGAGGTCGACGCCCAGGCGGTGATCGACGAGCGCCGGCGCGGGCGGCTCCTACCGGAGCATCTCGGACCTCGCCGGGCGCTCGGGCGCGGGCGCGGCGGCCCTGCAGCGGTTCGCCTGGGCGGGAGCCTGCGACGGCCTCGTCCAGCCGGGGTCGGGGCCGGTCGACCCCGACGATCGAGCTGCGGCGGCCCGGCGCTCTGGGAGGTCGGCGGCTCGGCTCGCGCCGCCCGCACCGACGACGGAGCGCAGCTGGCGCTGCCGCTGGACGGCTCCCCCACCCCGCCGCTGCCGCAGCTCGGGCCATGGGAGCGGATCGTGGCCGACTACCGGACGACCGGCATGACCCTGGGCCGCCATCCAATGGAGCTGATCCGGGGCAACCTGCCCTCCGATGTGCTCACCAGCGAGGGCCTGGGCCGCACTCGCGACGGCGCCCGGGTGAAGGTGGCCGGGATGGTGGTCGCCCGCCAGCGCCCGGCGACGGCCAACGGCGTCGTCTTCATGCTGCTCGAGGACGAGCGGGGCACGATCAACCTGATCGTCCCTCCCCCGGTCGTCGAGCGCTACCGCCTGGCGGTGAGGACCTCCGGCTTCGTCCTGGCCGCCGGCAAGCTCGAGCATCGCGAGGGGACCACCAACGTCGTGGTCACCCGGATCGACCGGCTCAGCACCGACGAGCTGCCGCCCCCGCGGATCCGGGAGCTCGAGCCGCCGGTGCACAGGGAGACGGGCAGGGATCCGGAAGAGCAGCCGCAGCGCGAGCCCGCGATGGCCGGCCCGTCCGCTGTCGGCCTCTCCAAGCGCGGCTTCGACGGGGTACGCGAGGCGGCGATGGCGGAGCTCGCCGCCTCGCTCCCGGCCCCGCACAGCTTCGGGCGCCGTGGGCGCTAGAGCGACCTGATCGCCGCGACGATCTCGGAGAGGTCTCCCCTGTCGTAGAGATGCCCGTAGCCGTCGAGCGGCCGGATCGTGGCGTCCGGAAGCCGCTTCGCGTAGCGCTCGAGGCTTGAGAACGGGCTCACCTCGTCGTCGCGGCTGTGGAAGAGGACGGCCGGCGGCAGCCGCGGGCCCTCGGCCGGCCAGCCCTCCGGCAGGGCCCACTCCTGCTCCCAGTCGCTCGTCCCCCAGTACGGGGCGGCGGCGGTGACCAGGCCCGCGACCTTCTCGTCGAAGCCCACCTCGGCGCAGTACTTGAGCGCGACGGAGCCGCCCAGGGAGTGACCGAAGACGATCACCTTGCCCTCCAGCGCGTCGAGCTCCGCCGAGAGGCGATCCCGCCACGGCTCGTAGTGCGGCTCGTCCTCCGTGCCCGGCATCACCGGGAAGAGGACCTCGAATTCCCCTCCCAGCTCGTCCCGCAGGCGACGGACGAACGGCTCGCTGCCCTCGCCTGGCCCCTGTGGTCCGGAGCTGTGGAGGACCAGCACCGTGCCGGTCATGGCTAGCCGAGCCCGGGCTTGGTGGTCATGAAGTAGATCGCCGCGATCAGCAGGATGCCCATGATCGAGCCGACGATGCCCTCGGCCCTGCCCAACCGCTGATACGTGGGCGGCAGGTCGGAGAGCGTCAGCTCCTTGTCGCCGGCGTCGGCAACGGCCTTTTCGATGATCGGCAGCAGCTTCCGGTCGGTCGGGATGAAGAAGAAGATGTTGACCGGGAAGATGACGATCAGGATCGCGATCGTCGCGCTCAGCCAGAAGTCGCCGTAGTCGAAGTCGAACTTGTCCACCTGGTAGACGCCGGTGGCGGCGACGACGATGGCCGCCGGGATCGCGAAGAACTGGTTGATGACCAGCTGCAGGCGATGCACGTAGGGCAGGTTCCGCGCGCTCATCTTCATCGCGACCGGGAACATCACCGATTCGGAGAAGGTCGAGCCGAAGCCGACCACGACCGCCGTGACGTGCAGGAAGATCGAGAACTCGACATTCGTGACTGCGAGTGGCATCCGGGCCCCCCTTGTGGAATCTGAAGTGGCGGCAACATATCCGCCTGCGCGGGCGCTGCAACTTCCCCTGCAAATGGCCGGGTTCCGTCCGAGGCCGTCCATACCTTCCCGCCCATGGGAAAGCTGATTGACATACGAGAGCGGCTGCTCGACGCGGCCGACCTGGTGATCGACTTCGCGACGCTCGGCGAGTACGGCATCGAGCCCGAGCCGGTTCGCGACTGCGAGCGGCGTCCGATCGGCCTCGCCTCCGGCGCGCCTCACCACCTGCACGACCGCGCCGGCGTGCAGGACCGGATCGCCGCCTAGTCCGCCTCCCCGCGGTCGATCGCGGCGAGCATCTCCCGGCCGACCTCGATCGCGTGATCGAGCGCGGACGGGTCCAGATTCTCGACCACGTCCGTCGGCGAGTGGTAATTGGGGATCGTCGAGTCCTGGGTGCTGAAGGTGATCGCGCGTCCTCCTCGAGCCATCACCGGCGTCGTGTCGTAGGTGAGACCGGCGTTGTGTGTCGTTCCCTCCAGGCCCAGGTCGGGTCGGCGCTCCGAGAGCCGCTGCGCGAGGCGGGTGA
>CAVXQO010000012.1:77500-244909 GCA_963763985.1 uncultured Solirubrobacterales bacterium
GGGCCCCCGTCAATTCCTTTGAGTTTTAGCCTTGCGGCCGTACTCCCCAGGCGGGGCACTTAATGCGTTAGCGCCGGCACGGGAGGAGTCGACACCTCCCACACCTAGTGCCCATCGTTTACGGCGTGGACTACCAGGGTATCTAATCCTGTTCGCTCCCCACGCTTTCGCGCCTTAGCGTCAGTTCCGTCCCAGCGAGCTGCCTTCGCCGTTGGTGTTCTTCCTGATATCTGCGCATTCCACCGCTACACCAGGAGTTCCACTCGCCTCTTCCGGACTCTAGCCCGGCAGTATCCACTGACATTCAAAGGTTGAGCCTTTGACTTTTACAGCGGACTTACCGGGCCGCCTACGCGCGCTTTACGCCCAATGATTCCGGACAACGCTAGCCCCCTACGTATTACCGCGGCTGCTGGCACGTAGTTAGCCGGGGCTTCTTCTGGAGGTACCGTCAGTCCAGGACGCTATTCGCGCCTGAACCTTCGTCCCTCCTGAAAGAGGTTTACAACCCGAAGGCCTTCTTCCCTCACGCGGCGTTGCTGCGTCACGCTTTCGCGCATTGCGCAAGATTCCCCACTGCTGCCTCCCGTAGGAGTCTGGGCCGTGTCTCAGTCCCAGTGTGGCTGATCGTCCTCTCAGACCAGCTACCCATCGTTGCCTTGGTGAGCTTTTACCTCACCAACAAGCTAATGGGCCGCGGGCCCATCCCGAAGCGGAGGCCGAAGCTTCCTTTGCTTTCCGCGCTGATGCACGGAGAACACATCCGGTATTAGCTCGAGTTTCCTCGGGTTATCCCGGTCATCGGGGCAGGTTACCCACGTGATACTCACCCGTTCGCGGCTTTGCCCCGGGCCGAAGCCCGGTTCGTCGCTCCACTTGCATGTGTTAAGCACGCCGCCAGCGTTCGTCCTGAGCCAGGATCAAACTCTCCGTAAAAAATGTGACGTGACCAAACGTCAGTCACAAGAGAGCTGTCATGTAGCTGACAACCGCCGCGTACACAGAGCGGCGGTACAACATGACGGAGTTATTTCTCAATCCCCACCCGGTGCATGATGAGCGGGGATCGGGCTCGAGTAATGAGGGACAGATGTCCCTCATCACGCGCTGCTCAGTTTTCAAAGACCACTCGGCGGGGTCGACGGGTCTCGTCGCCTCACTTCTCACGCCTCGTTCACGAAAAAAGGCCCCTCGCCGAGGGGCCCGGTGTCGCCCGGCCGAGATCTCGGCCGATTTGGGCTCCTCTTACGAGGCGGCTCTTTTCGCGATCCAAAGCAAGAGCGACCGGGGAGTATAGCCCGCTGGCGTCCAGTTGTTCAAGGACTCACCAGGCGCTTGAACTTTCGCTTCCCGACCTGGATGACTCGGCCCTCGAGCTCGGAGGGGTCCACGTCGAACTCTCCCGGCGCGAGCACCTTGCCATCGACCTTCACGCCGCCCTGGTCGATCAGCCGTCGCGCCTCGCTCGAGCTCATGCCGAAGCCCTGGCCAAGGAGCTTCGGCATGTGGACGGCGTTTCCCGTCTCGACATACGGGTCGAGGACGAGGTCCTCGACCTCATCCGGCACGCCCTTGAAGACATGGACCTGGTCGAAATGAGCCTCGGCTCCGGAACCCACACCGTCGCCGTGAAAGCGGTCGACGATTCGCCGCGCCAGGGCGCGCTTCGCCTCGACGGCGGGGCCCGCCGGGGCAGGCTCGCCCAGCAGCAGCTCGTAATAGGTGCCCATCGCCTCGTCCGGGACTCGCATCAGCTTCCCGAACATCTCCTCCGGCGGGTCCGTGACCCCCACATAGTTGCCCAGCGACTTGCTCATGCGCCGAACTCCGTCGATGCCGGGAAGGATGGGCAGGGTCATGATCGATTGCTCCGGCACGTCATACGCGCGCTGGATGTCCCGGCCGAAGAGCAGGTTGAACTTCTGGTCGGTCCCCCCCAGCTCGACGTCCGCGCGGATCGCCACCGAGTCGTATCCCTGCAGGATCGGGTAGAGAAGCTCGAGCGATGAGATCGGCTGATCGGCCTTGATGCGCTTCGTGAAGTCCTCCCTCTCGAGCAGGCGGGCAACCGTCACCTTGGCCATCAGCTCGAAGAGCTCCTGCGCCGGCATGTCGAGCCATTCGCTGTTGAAGCGGACCTCGGTCGCGTCGCGGTCGAGCACCTTGAAGGCCTGGTCCTGGAAGGTCTTCGCGTTGGCGTCGATCTGCTCCGAGGTGAGGACGGGCCGCCGGGCGTCGCGGCCGCTCGGGTCGCCGACCCGGGCGGTGTAGTCGCCGATGATCAGCACCACCCGGTGTCCCTGCTGCTGGAACTGAGCCAGCTTGGTGAGCACGACCACGTGGCCGAGATGGATGTCGGGCGCGGTTGGATCGATCCCCAGCTTCACCCTGAGCGGCTCGCCCTTGGCGAGCTGCTTCTCGAGCGCGCCCTTCGGCAGAACCTCCTCGGCGCCGCGGGTGAGTATGTCGAGGTCAGCCATGCCTGAGCACGGCAATCATCCAGGCGCTGGCGGTCGCGAAAACGCTCGTCGGTACCCGGAATTCCGTCACGGGGCCAATGCTAGACTGCCCCGTTCCGCCTGGCCGGGCGCGGAGGTCCGTGCGCGTCCCTATTTTTACGTTCAGGCGCATTTGGATCCGGGCGCGGGCCACGCAGCGGCGCCTACGCAACATGACAGACGACTTCGATTTCGACTTCGATGTAGACCGGGGCCGATCGGCTTCGCGGACGGAAGGCCGCGAGCCGGAGGAGGCTCCCGAGACCCGCAATGGCCGGGGCAATGGCTCCCGCGCCAACGGCGGTGGGAACGGATCCCGCGGCTACGCATCTCGCGCCAAGGAGCTGCTCAACCGTCGCTCCGAGCTCGTCTACCGGGACGAGGAAGAGGACGTGGCCGACGCTCCCCCTCCCGCTGCTCCAACCCCCTTCCCATCCCGACCCGACGAGGGCGACTGGCTCAGCCTCGGCGACGACGACTTCGAGCCCGGCAGCCGCTCACCGCTGCGCGAGCGTGACGACGGGCCGGCGGGCGCACCGACCCCCGGCGAGGCGCGCAACTTCGCCAAGGAAGCCCGGCGCCGGGCCTCGCGCCGCCCGAGCCCGATCCTCGACCTCGACGCGGAGAGGGAGCAACTGGAGAGCGATGATGCCGATCCGGACATCGACTTCGAGTCGATGCTCGAGCAACAGCCGCAGAAGAGCGGCGTGGCGCGCCGTGGCTCGGCCCTGAGGGGCGCGTTTCGCGGCGGTATGGAGAGCCTGCGACGAGTGGGCGGCGAGAGGATTGCCGAAGGGCGCGACCGCGTGCAGGCCCTGCGGGAGCGGGTCCCCTCGGTGCCGCAGCCGCGGCCCGCGGGCGCCGGCGACGGCAAGCCCCCGCCACCCCGCCTGCCCCGCCGGATCAGCTCTCGCCGGCCGCGCAAGCCCAAGCCCGGCCGCATCAAGAAGTTCCGCCTGCTGATCATCCTCGCCGGCCTCGGCCTGCTGGCGATCGTCTCGACCTTCTTCGGGATGATGATGGCGATCTCGCAGGACCTGCCTCAGCTCGAGAACAAGAAGGAGTTCGAGACCGCCAAGAACTCCGTCGTCCTCGACGACCAGGGCAACAAGATCGGGACGCTGCTCAACAACAACCAGCGCATCCTGGCCGACTCGGATCAGATCTCGCCCTACATGAAGGAGGCGGCGGTCGCGATCGAAGACAAGCGCTTCTACGAGCACGGCGGGATCGACATCATGGGTATGGCCCGTGCTGCAGTGCAGGACGTCCTCCCTGGCGGCTCCAGGCAGGGAGCCTCGACCATCACGCAGCAGTTCGTCAAGAACGCGCTCGAGGCGCAGGGAGACAGAACGGTCTTCGAGAAGTTCCGCGAGGCCGCGCTCGCGACCCAGCTCGAGCGGCACTGGACCAAGGACAAGATCCTCACGGAGTACCTGAACACCATCTACTTCGGCGAGGGCGCCTACGGGATCGAGGCGGCAGCTCGCACCTACTTCGGCTGGAACCACCCGGGCTGCGGGGAGAGCGGACAAGACCCGTGCGCCAAGGAGCTGACGCCCCCCGAGGCCGCGATGCTCGCGGGGATCATCGCGTCACCGTCCGCGTTCTCGCCGAGGGCCAATCCGCAGGCCGCGACCGACCGGCGCAACCTGGTGCTGAAGGACATGCTCGACCAGGGGGACATCACCCAGGAGGAGTACAACGGCCCGGCCCAAGGGATCAACGTCCAGGTGCCGACGCCGTCGCAGATCCGTCGCCCCACCGACGACTCCCTCTCCCCGTACTTCACCTCCTGGCTCCGCCAGCAGGTGGTCGACCTCTACGGCGCGGGACGCGCCTTTGGCGCCGGCTACCAGATCCACAGCTCGCTGGACCTCGACATGCAGAACACGGCGCAGGAGATCGCGCAGAGCACGCTCTCGGGCATTGCCCCGACGGCGTCCGTGGTGGTGCTCGACAACTCCACCGGTGAGGTCAAGGCGATGGTCGGCGGCAATGACTTCCAGACCCACCCGTTCAACCTGGCGACCAACGGGCACCGGCAGCCGGGCTCCTCGTTCAAGCCGTTCACGCTGGCGACCGCCCTGAGCCAGGGGATCTCGCCGAACAACACGCTACAGCTCGAACGAGAAGGTCTTCAAGGTCCCGCACGGGGGGAAGGAGGTCTTCGACGTCCACAACTACAGCGACGAGTACTACGGCAGCTCCACCCTGTACGACGCGACGCTGCACTCGGACAACTCGGTCTACGCCGAGCTGGCGCTCGGGGACACTCTGAGATGCCTTTCGGGTTGCGGCGGGAGCCCGGCAGTCAACGGGGGAACGAAGCGGATCGCCCACACGGCGCATGAGATGGGCATCCAGACCGGCTTCTCGACGAACCCCTCGATGGTCCTCGGCGCCATCGACCCGGGCGTCACCCCGCTCGAGATGGCGCACGCTTACGAGACCATCTCAACGGGCGGCGAGCGCGTCGGCGGCAATCTGGACAGCACTGCCGGGGCCGAACAACAAGGTGACCGACCTGGGGCCGGTCGCCATCGACAAGGTCACAGCACCCAACGGGGACACGGTCGCCGAGAACAAGACGAAGAAGATTCGCGTCCTCTCATCCGAGCGTCGCCAACGAGGTGAAGAGCATTCTCCACGCGAACGTCCTGGGCGGAACCGGGAAGCTCGCCCAATTCGGCAATTCCACTGAGTGGGGCAAGACCGGGACGACGGAGAACAACGGCGATGCCTGGTTCTGCGGCGGCGACGAACACTTCACGACCTGCGTCTGGGTCGGGCATCCGGACAGCACCGAGTCGATGTCCACCGACTACAACGGCGGGCCGGTCGACGGCGGCACCTACCCGGCGCTGATCTGGGGCCGGATCATGTCGTCGATCGAGAACATCTACTCCGAGCACAAGGCCGCGGCCAACAGCAAGAGCAGCTCGAGCTCGAGTGACTCCAGCTCTTCCGGCAGCTCCTCGTACTACTCGCCTAGCTCATCGTCGTCTTCCTCCTCGTCATCCTCCGGCGGGGGCAGGCGGCGGTGGTGGGAACAACAGCGCCCCGGCTCCCGCCGCGGGTGGCGGCGGTGGCGGTGGCGCGACCGGCGGTGGATCCACCGGCGGCACCGGCGGCACCGGACTTTAGGCGGCCCGACCGATCGCCACCGGCCAGGGCCGCGAGACGTAACGGCTGCCCCTGACGCAGTAGCGCCAGGGGAGCTCGGCGGCCTTGGTGATGCCGATCCGCGTGTCCGCGACGATCTCGGCGCCGTTCCAGCTCGCGGCGCGGGGGGAGATCCGGAAGGGCGGCTCGTCGAGGTCCGCCCCGTTCAGCGACAGTCCCACGCCGAGCGCCTCGGTCAGCTTGCCGGGGCCGGAGCAGAGTCCTTCGACGTCCTCGCGGCCCCTCCGCTCGCGCATCGCCTCGATGCCCTCGGTGGGCTCGAGCGCGCGGATCAGCACCGCGGCGGCGCTCCCCTCCGGCTCGGCGACGGCGTTGAGCAGGCTGTGGATCCCGTAGGAGAGGTAGACGTAGGCGTGACCGGGAGGGCCGAAGAGCACCTCGTTGCGGGCCGTCCGGCCGATGTAGGCATGGCAGGCCGGGTCCGTCGCGTCATATGCCTCGGTCTCCACGATGATCCCGGCGGTCTCCCCGACCGCCAGCTCGCAGCCGATCAGCTCGCGCGCGACCTCGTGCACGGAGCGGTCGAAGAACTCGCGGTTCACGCGCGCAGGGCCGCGAGCGCCTCGCGCGCCCGCTCGAGTTGCTCGTTCAGCCGGCCCGAGGCGGTCCCTCCGGCCGAGACCTTCGATTCGATCGTCTGACCGGATTCGAGCGCGCGCCGCACCGCCTGCCGGGCGTCCTCGGGGACGCCGTCGAGCTCTGACTCCGTCAGCTGCGAAAGTGGCTTGCCCGACTCGACCGCCGCTCTGACCAGACCCCCCACCAGGCCGTGGGCCTCACGGAAGGGGACGCCCTCCTGCACCAGCGCGTCCGCCAGATCGGTGGCCGCGAGCATCTCGTCCTCCGCGGCGGCCGCCAGCCGCTCCCGGTTGAAGCTGATGCCGGCGAGCATGCCGGTCGCCGCCGCCAGGCAGAGCTCCAGGTTGTCGATCGCGTCGAAGAGGGGCTCCTTGTCCTCCTGGAGATCCTTGCTGTAGGCGAGGGGCAGGGCGTGCATCGTGCCGAGGAGGCTCGCCAGCGACGCCGCGATCCGCGGGGCTTTGCCGCGGAGCAGCTCCGCCGCGTCGGGATTCTTCTTCTGGGGCATGATGCTCGAGCCCGAGGCGAACGAGTCGGGCAGCTCGCAGAAGCCGAACTCCTGGCTGGACCAGAGCACGATCTCGGAGCCGAGCCGGGAGAGGTGCATCGCGCAGATGGACGCCGCGGACAGGTAGTCGAGGGCGAAGTCGCGGTTGGAGACCGCGTCGAGCGAGTTGGGATATGGGCGCTCGAATCCGAGATCCGCTGCGAGCGCGTCCCGGTCGAGGTCCCAGTTCAGGCCGGCCAGGGCTCCGGAGCCCGCGGGCATGTCCGTCGTCGCCTCCGCCGCCCGGAAGAAGCGGCGGGAGTCCCGCTGGAACATCCAGAAGTAGGCCAGCAGGTGGTGGCCGAGGTAGACGGGCTGCGCTCGCTGCAGGTGGGTGTAGGCGGGCGCCGCCCAGTCGCGGTGGGCCTCCGCCTGTGCCACCAGCGCTTCCATCAGGCTCTCGAGCAGGGCGATCGCTCGCGCGGCGTGCGCCCTGACCAGCAGCGCCAGGTCCGTGGCCACCTGATCGTTCCGCGAGCGCGCCGTGTGCAGCTTGCCGCCGAGCGGCCCAATCAGCTCCGTCAGCCGGCGCTCGATCGCCATGTGGATGTCCTCGTCGTCCTCGTGGAACTCGAAGGAACCCTTATCCAGCTCCGCCCCGACCCGGTCGAGTCCCTCGGAGATCTTCGCCAGCTCCCCCTCGTCGAGCACGCCGAGCTTCGACAGCGCCCGAGCGTGCGCCTTCGACTGCTCGACGTCGAAGGACGCCAGGCGCCAGTCGAAGGAGATCGAGGAGTTGATCCGCCTGAACAGCGGGTCCTGTTCTTCGCCAAACCTGGACATGGGCTGAGTCTAGGGCTGGATTCCGAGCGCTTCGCCCAGCGCCGTGCAGACCCGATCGACCTGTCCCTCGGTCATCGAGGTGAAGAACGGCAGCGCCAGCGAGCGCTCGGCCACGCGCTCGGCGACCGGGAACTCGCCGCCCACAAAGCCGAAGCGCTCGCGGTAGGGCGGCAGCAGGTGAATGCACGGCAGGTACGCCTTCGAGGCGACCCGTTCTGCGCCAGCGACGCGATCACCGCGTCTCGGTCGGCGCCCTCGGGCAGCTGGAGGACGAAGACGAACCAGCTGCGACGCTCGTCCCCCTGGTTCTCGCAGGGCAGGACGAGGTCATCGTTGTCCTCCTCGCCGGCGGGCTCGGCGCCGAGCTGCGTGAGCCGCTCGCGATAGAGCGCGGCGACGTTGTCCCGGGCGTTCAGCATCTCGCCCAGCCGCTCGAGCTGCGCGATGCCGATCGCGGCGTGCAGGTCGGTGAGCCTGTAGTTGAAGCCGAGCCGGTCGTGCTCGACCTGCTCCATGTCGGGCGCGCGTCCCTGGTTGCGCTCGCTGCGCACGCTCTTCGCCTGGTCGCGGTCGGGCGTGACCAGCATCCCGCCCTCCCCCGTGGTCATCTGCTTGTTCGCGTAGAAGGCGAAGGTGGAGATGTTCCCGGACATCCCGACCCGCCGGCCTTCGCGGTCGACCGCGCCGAGGGCCTGGCAGGCGTCCTCCAGCAGGCCGAGGTCGCTCTCCGAGGCGATCTTGGCGAACGCCGGGCATGTCGGCCGGGTATCCGAAGATGTGGACGGGCAGGATCCCGGCCGTGCTCTCCCCCACCGCCGCCGCGACCGGCTCGGGATCGAGGTTGAGCGTGACCGGGTCGATGTCGCAGAAGACCGGGTTCGCTCCCTCGTAGAGCAGGCAATTGGACGAGGCGACGAAGCTGAGCGGGCTGGTGATGACCTCGTCGCCCGTCGCTCCATCCCATCGCCCTGACCCCCAGGTGGAGAGCGGCCGTCCCGCTCGAGACGGCCACCGCGTAGCCCTCGCCGAGCCAATCGGAGAAGTCGTGCTCGAACTGCTCCAGCTTCGGGCCCAGGGAGAGCGAGCCGGAGCGAACGACCTCCAGCAGCAGCTCCTCCTCGCGCGGGCCGAGCTCAGGGCGTGCGAGCGGGATCGGTTCGTTCACTCGGTGCGGTGCTCTCTTGACGTGGCTGGAATGCGTACTCGAGCGAGTCGACCAGGGCTTCCCACGAGGCCTCGATGATGTTCTCCGAGACGCCGATCGAGCCCCATTCGCGCTCGCCGTCGGACGAGTCCAGCAGTACCCGGGTGACCGCCCCGGTGCCGTGGTGCTCGTCCAGGATCCGGACCTTGTAGTTGGTGAGCTCGATGTCGGCCAGGTGCGGGTGGCGGTCGATGATCGCCCCGCGCAGCGCCTTGTCGAGCGCGTTCACCGGGCCGTTCCCCTCCGCGGTGCGCAGGTAGCGCTCGCCGTCGACCCAGACCTTGATCGTGGCCTCGGTGACGACCTTGCCGTCCTCGCGCTTCTCGACCATGACCCGGAACCCCTCCAGCCGGAAGAGCGGCTCGTAGCCCTCGGTCTCCTTGCGGAGGAGCAGCTCGAAGGAGGCGTCAGCGGCCTCGTAGTGGTAGCCGCGGTGCTCTCGCTCCTTCAGGGTGCGCAGAGCTCTCGCCGCCTGCTCCTCGTCGAGCGCGATGCCCGAGCGCTCGGCCCGCTGCAGCACCGTCCCCTTGCCTGAGAGCTCCGAGACGACCACCTCGCGCTGGTTGCCGACCTCGGCCGGGTCCATGTGCTCGAAGGTGCGCGCGTCGGCGCTCACACCGGCCACGTGCATGCCGCCCTTGTGGGCGAACGCGTTGCGCCCGACGAAGGGCTGGTCGGGGTCCGGCGTGATGTTGAGCAGCTCGTCGATGAAGTGGGCGATCCCGGTGAGCCGGGCGAGCTGGTCGTCCTCGACGCAGCGGTAGCCCATCTTCAGCTGGAGCGCCGGCAGGATCGAGGTCAGGTTGGCGTTGCCCGTGCGCTCCCCGATGCCGTTCATCGTCCCCTGCACCAGGCTCGCGCCCTCTTCGACGGCAGCCATGGAGTTCGCGACCGCGCACTCGAGGTCGTTGTGGGTATGGATGCCGACGGCGACATCGAGCTCGTCGACCATCGCCTTGGTCGCCTCCGCGATCTGCACGGGCAGGCTCGAGCCGTTGGTGTCGCAGAGGGTGACGTTCTCGGCGCCCGCGTCGGCGGCGGCGCTCAGGCACTCCCGCGCGTAGCCGGCGTCGTCGCGGTAGCCGTCGAAGAAGTGCTCGGCGTCGTAGATCACTCGCTTGCCGGCCTGGGTGAGATAGGCGACGGAATCGCGGATCATGGCCAGGTTCTCCTCCCGGCTCACCTTGGTGACCTTCTCGAGGTGAAGGCCCCAGGTCTTACCGACCAGCGTCACCACCGGAGCGAAGCCGGTGGCGAGCAGCCGCAGCGCCTCGTCCTCCGCCGCCTCGGTGTCGCGGCGGCGGGTCATGCCGAAGGCGCAGACCGCCGCCTGCTTGAGCTCGACCTCCGCCAGCATCTCGAAGAGCTCGAGCTCCTTGGGGTTGGACCCCGGGAACCCGCCTTCGATGAAGTGGATCCCCAGCTCGTCGAGCTTGCGGACCACGCGGACCTTCTCCTGCGCGGACAGGGACATGCCCTGGCCCTGCATGCCGTCGCGCAAAGTCGTGTCGTAGAGGAGTATCTGTCGCATCGCTGCCTTTCTGCTTCGTCGGCGGGCGGCGCATCCGCTCGGAACGGGGGCCGCCGGTGGGCGGAGGCCGCTGGCCGCTAAGCGGCAGCGGTGTCAGTAATTCGCCCTGTGAAGCGGTGCAGCATCAGGAACCCAATCTACTGGACCTCGGCCTTCGCCCCTGCAGCGGCGCGGTCAGGCGTCGATCCCGCGTCGGCGGGCTCGTCGACGAAGTCGAGCCACTCCAGGTACTCGTCGGCCCGGCCGTGCAGCGCGTCCTCGAACTTCGCCTGGATGACGCGCGTGATCTCGCCCGGCTCCCCGAGCACGGCGTGATCGATCTCCCGGACAGGCACCAGCTCGGCCGCCGTACCGGTCAGGAAGACCTCGTCGGCCAGGTAGAGCTCCGACCGATCGATGTCGCGTTCGACCACCTTGTAGCCGAGGTCCTCCGCGATCTGGATGATCGACTTCCGGGTGACACCGTCCAGGATCGAGGCGACGTAAGGCGGCGTCAGAATCACGCCGTCACGGACGACGAAGATGTTCTCCCCCGTGCCCTCGCAGACCATTCCGCGGTGGTCGAGCAGGATCGCCTCGTCGTAGCCGGCCTCGACCGACGCGTTCTTGGCGAGGATCGAGTTGAGGTACTGGCCCGAAGCCTTGGAGGCGGGGATCAGGCTGTCCGGTGAAATGCGCCGCCAGGGGGAAACCGTCGCGCGGATGCCGTGATTCTTGCCCTCCTCGCCCAGGTAGGCGCCCCAGGGCCAGGTCGCGATGATCAGCTCGACGGGCGCGCTGGCCGCGTAGAGCCCCATCTCGCCGTAGCCCCGGAAGGCGAGCGGCCGGATGTAGCAGCTGCGCAGCCCGTTGCGGCGGATCAGCTCCTTGGTCGCATCCTCGATTTGATCGGCCGTGTACCCAAGCGGGATGTTGTAGAGGGCGGCCGAACGCACCAGGCGCTTCAGGTGCGCGTCGTGGCGGAAGATCGCGGGGCCGCGCTCGGTCTCGTAGCAGCGGATTCCCTCGAAGACCCCCGTCCCGTAGTGGAGGCCATGGCTGAGTACGTGGACATTGGCCTCGTCCCAGGGGACGAATTCTCCGCTCATCCAGATGTAATCGGCCTTCTCCATGAGTCGATCAGTATGAACGATGGACCAATTCAGAGGGACTGGAGAACGGCTTCTGTCATCTCCTGCGTCCCGACCTCGCGGGTACCGTCTCCCCCGGCCAGGTCCGGAGTGCGGAGCCCCTCGGCGAGCGCAGCGTCCACGGCCTTGTCGAGCCGATCCGCCTCGTCGTGCATGCCCAGGCCGTAGCGCAGCATCATCGCCACCGAGAGCAGGGTCGCGAGCGGGTTGGCCTTGCCGGTGCCGGCGATGTCGGGCGCCGAGCCGTGCACGGGCTCGTAGAGGCCCGGGCCGCCCTCGCCGAGGCTGGCGGAGGGCAGCATCCCGAGCGAGCCGGTGAGCATCGCGGCCTCGTCGCTGAGGATGTCTCCGAAGAGGTTCTCGGTGACGATCACGTCGAAGCCCGTCGGGTTCGAGACCAGCTGCATCGCCGCGTTGTCGACCAGCAGGTGATCGAGCTCGATCTCCTCGTACTCGGGCGCCAGCCTGGTGACCGTCTCCCGCCACAGCCGGGAGGTCTCGAGCACGTTGGCCTTGTCCACCGAGGTGAGGCGGCCGTTGCGCTCGCCCGCCGCCTCGAAGCCGACGCGGGCGATCCGCTCGATCTCCTCGACCGTGTAGGCGCAGTCGTCGTGGGCGCGGTCGCCGTCGCGGCCGGAATCGCCGAAGTAGATGCCGCCGGTGAGCTCGCGGACGACGAGCAGGTCGGTGCCGTCGATGCGGTCGCGGCGCAGCGGGCTCGCCTCCAGCAGCGCCTCGCTGGGGCGCACCGGGCGGAGGTTGGCGAACAGGCCGAGGCCCTTGCGCAGCCCGAGCAGGCCCTGCTCCGGCCGGGGCTTGTCCGGGTCGGTGGTGTCCCACTTGGGGCCGCCGACGGCGCAGAGCAGCACCGCGTCTGACTGCGCGGCACGCCTCGAGGACCTCATCGGTCAGCGCGGTCCCGTGCTCGTCGATCGAGGCGCCGCCGACCAGGTGCTCGGTGATCTCGAAGTCGCCCAGTGCCTGCAGGACCGTGGTGGCCGCGGCGCCGATCTCCGGGCCGATCCCGTCGCCCGGCAGCAGAACGATGCTAGGCACGGCGGCCCTCCATGTTGAGCCGCACGTAGTTCAGGGTGAGCGGCTCGTCCTCCAGCTCCAGCACCGCCTCGGCGAACGGGCGGTGCAGCTCATCCGGCAGGCGCGACAGATGCGGCCCCATCGTCACCGTCGAGGTGAACTCGTACGGGCTCTCGGGCTGCATCGGCTTCTCCTCGAGCCAGCAGCAGACGTCGTCGAAGCCGGCGGCCTGGAGTCGCTGCGCGGTCTCGTCAGGCGGCGCGAAGTTCCACATCACCGACATGCCTTCGAAGTGAGCGGCGAATTCGGGCCGGGACGCGACCGTCACGATCGCCCTGGCGTGCTCGCCACGTTGCCCTCTCCCCCGCATTGGGCGTACAGGCGCCCGCCGGGTCGGAGCACGTCGTGGATCCTGGCGAAGAGCGCGTCGTGGTCGGGGATCCAGTGGAAGGTCGCGGTCGAGAAGAGCACGTCGACCGCGGGCGCAGCGCCGTTCTGCTCGCAGCAGCGCCGGAGTCAGCTCGAGCAGGTCGGAGACGAACAGGCGTCACACGCTCGTCGCCGGAGAACCTCTCGCCGGCGACCTTGATCATCTCGGCCGATCCGTCGACGCCGATCGACCCGGCCGTCGGGAAGCCGCTCGAGCAGCTTCTCGGTGACCCGGCCCGAGCCGCAGCCGGCGTCGATCACGGTCTCGTCGCCGGCGCAGCTCGAGGCGATCGAGGACCTCGAGGCCCCACTGGTACTGGGGGTCCGAGATCTGGTCGTAGGTCTGGGCGTCCCACTCCCGCGGGCCGCTGTTCATGGAGGGACTCACAGCGAGGTCGTCACGGGGCCCTGGTCGGCCTTGCCGGCCCCCTCGAACCGGTCGATCGCCTCCACGCGCTGCAGCGTCATCGCGACGTCGTCCAGGCCGTTCGAGAGGCGATGCTTGATGTCCTCGTCGATCTCGAACTGGAAGACGCCCTCGGCGCAGGTGACGGTCTGGTCGTCGAGGTCGATTCGGGCTTCGCCGGTCGAGGCGACCGCCCGGCAGTGCTCCTCGTCGAGCACCACGGGCAGCAGCCCGTTCTTGGTGCAGTTGGTGAAGAAGATGTCCGAGAACGAGGGGGCGATCACCGCGTCGTAGCCGTAGTCCTTGAGCGCCCAGACGGCGTGCTCGCGGGAGGAGCCCGAGCCGAAGTTCCGGCCGGTGACCAGGATCGGATGGGCCTCGAGCTCGATCTCGCCCGATCGGAACCAGTCGTAGAAGAGGAACTCGCCGAAGCCGGTCCGCTCGATCCGCTTCAGGAACTGCTTGGGGATGATCTGGTCGGTGTCGACGTCGGAGCGGTCCAGCACCGCGACGCGGCCCTCGATGACGTCGATCGGGTCCATCGGCATCGCAATCAGCTCCACTCGCGGATGTCGACGAACTTCCCCTCGACGGCCGCGGCGGCGGCCATCTTCGGGCTGACCAGGTGGGTTCGCCCTCCGGCGCCCTGGCGGCCCTCGAAGTTCCTGTTCGAGGTCGAGGCGCAGCGCTCGCCCGGGCTGAGGATGTCCGGGTTCATTCCGAGGCAGGCGGAGCAGCCCGACTCGCGCCACTCGAAGCCGGCCGACTGGAAGACGTCGTGGAGGCCCTCCTCCTCGGCCTGGGCCTTCACCTGCTGGGAGCCCGGCACGACCATGCCGCGCAGGCTCGAGGCGATCTTGCGGCCATCGACGATCGAAGCCGCCTCCCGCAGGTCGGAGATCCGGGAGTTCGTGCACGAGCCGATGAAGATCCGGTCCAGCGGGATCTCGGTCATCGGGGTGCCCGGCTTCAGGTCCATGTAGGCGAGGGCTCGCTCGGCGGTCTCGCGGTCCGCCGGCGAGTCCATGCCGGTGGGATCGGGAACCTGGTCCGTGACCTGGACGACCATCCCCGGGGTGGTCCCCCAGGTGACCATCGGCGAGATCGCGGCGGCGTCGATCTCGACCTCCGTGTCGAAGCTCGCCCCCTCGTCGGTGGGCAGCTGACGCCAGCGCTCCAGCGCCGCCTCGAAGTCATCGGGCACGGCGGGACGACCCCGCATGTATTCGAAGGTCGTCTCGTCGGGGGCGACCATCCCCGCCCGGCCGCCGCCCTCGATGGTCATGTTGCAGATGGTCATCCGGTTCTCCATCGAGAGGGCACGAATCGCCTCGCCCGCGTACTCGACGGCATATCCCTGCATGCCGCCGACGCCGAGCTGCCCGATCGTGGCCAGGATCAGGTCCTTCGCCGTGACGCCGAAGCCGAGCTCGCCGGCGTAGTCGATCCGCATCGTCTTCGGGCGGCGCTGCCCGAGGCACTGGGTCGCCAGGACGTGCTCCACCTCGGAGGTCCCGATGCCGAAGGCCAGCGCGCCGAAGGCGCCGTGGGTCGAGGTGTGGGAATCGCCGCAGACGATCGTCATGCCCGGCTGGGTCACGCCCAGCTCCGGCCCGATCACGTGGACGATCCCGCGACGGTCCGAGCCCAGCGAGTAGAGCGGGATCCCGAACTCCTCGCAGTTGCTCTCCAGGGCCTCGACCTGGACGCGCGAGAGCTCGTCGGCGATCAGCCTCGCCGTCGGGGTCCCGTCCGTCGGGACGTTGTGGTCGGCGGTGGCCAGGGTCTTGTCGGGGCGCCGGACGCCGCGCTCGGCCAGGCGCAGGCCGTCGAAGGCCTGCGGCGAGGTGACCTCGTGGACGAGGTGGAGGTCGATGTAGATCAGGTCGTCATCGACCTCGTGGGCGTCCCAGATCTTCTCGAACAGGTTCTTGGCCATCGGTCCTCCTAGCCTCGCCTCAACCCGGCGGCGACCACGGCGATCAGCCGGGCCTCCGAGGAGGCATTGTTCTCGAAATGGTGCGGCAGGTCGGCGTCGAAGGTGACGCTGTCGCCCGTCGGCTGAGCTCGTGGCGCTGTCCGTCGATGAAGAGCTCGACCGCGCCCTCGAGCACGACGGCCGTCTCGCGGCTGCCGGGCTCGTGCATCGGCGGGTCGTCCGGCCCTCCGGTGGCCGCGCCCGGCGCCAGCGTGTGCACCGAGACGTCTGCGCGCTGACCGGGCAGCGGTGGCGTCAGCTCCTCCACCCTGTGGCCGCGCCGGCGCTGAATTCGCCGGTCCTTCGACCTGACCACGACAACGTGGCGGTCCTCATCCAGCCGCAGCAGCTGGGAGAGCGTCAGATCGAGGCCAGCGGCGATCTTCTGCGCGACGGCCAGCGTCGGGCTGGTGTCGCCGCGCTCGACCTGGCTGAGCATCGGCGCGCTGACGCCGCTGCGATCAGCCAGGTCTCGAAGCGACAGGTCCATCGCCTCCCGCAGGCTTCTGACACGGGCGCCCACGGAACCGTCCTGTGGAAACCGCCGTACCGGACCCGCCGGTGATCTGAGTCGCGTTCGCCATCCCGAGCGTACGCTATCACATACGCTCGTATGCGCCATTGGCGGTAGGGTCGAGAGGCCTTCCGAGACATGGAGGTCCACGATGTCGGCGTCTTCTCCCCCTCCCGGGGACTCAAGCACTGGCGTGAGCCCGCGCGGGATTGCCTCCCGCGCCGGGGTCTGGAGTGCGCGCCATCGCAAGCTCGCCATCTGGGGCTGGCTCGCGTTCGTGGTCTTGGCGATGTTCATCGGCAGCGCGGTCGGCACCAAGACACTCGAGCACACCGACGGCAGCGTCGGCGAGTCGGGGCGAGCCGACCGGACGATCGCGGACGCCGCGCCCGAGTACGCGCAGGAGATGGTCCTTGTTCAGAGCGGCAGCGCCACCGCCGCGGACCCGGCGTTCCGGGCCGTGGTCGCCGACGCGCAGCGGAAGCTCGAGGCGATTCCCGACACCCAGAACTTCGAGAGCCCTCTCGATCCCGCGCACGCGAACCAGGTCTCCACCGACGGGCACGCGGCACTTCTCCGCTTCCAGATCGCGGGCAAGGACAGTGAGGTCACCGACCGGGTGAAGCCTGCCGTGGCGGCTATCGCCGCCACGGAGGAGGCTCACCCGGGCTTCACCCTCGGCGAGTTCGGCGACGCGAGCACGAACGAGCAGATCCAGAAGGTCGTCTCCGATGACTTCGGCAAGGCGCTCAAGACCTCACTGCCGGTGACCCTGATCATTCTGCTCTTCGCCTTCGGCGCGCTGGTCGCCGCCGGGGTCCCGCTGCTGCTGGCGATCACCGCGGTGATGGGCACGATCGGCATCATGGGCCCGCTCAGCCACGTCATCGGCGGCGTCGACAACTCGATCAACGAGGTGATCCTCCTGATCGGGCTCGCCGTCGGGGTGGACTACTCGATGTTCTATCTGCGGCGCGAGCGCGAGGAACGCGAGGCCGGGCGCAGCGAGGAAGCGTCGCTCGCCGCCGCCGCAGCGACCTCGGGGCGCGCGGTGATGGTCTCCGGGTTCACGGTGATGATCGCGATGGCCGGGCATGTACTTCGCCGGCACACCGACCTTCCAGTCGTTCGCCACGGGGACCATCCTGGTCGTTGCCGTTGCCTTGGTCGGATCGCTGACCGTTCTGCCGGCGATTCTCTCGTGGCTCGGGGACCGGGTCGAGAAGGGCGGGGTGCCGATCCTCAAGGACCAGCCCTGGAACGCGGGAGAGAGCAGGTTCTGGAACAGGATCCTCGATCCCGTGCTGCGGCATCCCGGGTCTCTCGCTGCTTCTCGCGGCCGGCCTGCTGGTCTTCCTCGCTCTTCCTGCGTTCCGCCTGCACACGGCCAATGAGAGCGTCGAATCCCTCCCCCAGGACGTCTCCTCGATCCAGACCTACAACCGGATTCAGGAGGCCTTCCCAGGCGGCGGGATCCCGGCCGTCATCGTGGTCAGCTCCGACAGCGGCCCGACGCCGCAGGTCAGACAAGGCATCCGGCGGATGGTGGCGCAGGCGAAGGCGAGCCCTTGTTCAAGGACCATCCGGTCACCCTCCAGACCTATCCCGACCCCAACGTGATCCAGGTGAGCATCCCGATCTCCGGCGACGGCACCGACTCCCGGTCCTACGATGCGGTGAACGAGCTGCGCGACAGGATCATCCCGGCGACGATCGGGGCCTTGCCAGGCGCGAGCGCCGACGTGACCGGGTTCTCGGCACAGTCGAAGGATTGGACCGACGTCACCAAGTCACACCTGCCGATCGTCTTCGCCTTCGTGTTGACCGCCGCGTTCCTGCTGCTGCTCTTCACCTTCCGGTCGATCGTCATACCGATCAAGGCGATCATCCTCAACCTGCTCTCGGTCGGCGCCGCCTATGGGGTGATCGTCTGGGTCTTCCAGGACGGCCACCTGGAGTCGTTCCTCGGCTTCCACTCGAACGGGGCGATCATCTCCTGGATGCCGCTGTTCCTCTTCGTGGTCCTGTTCGGCCTCTCGATGGACTACCACGTCTTCATCCTCACCAGGATTCGCGAGGCCTACGACCGCGGGATGCCCACCGAGGAGGCCGTCGCGCACGGAATCAAGACCACGGCCGGCGTGGTTACCAGTGCCGCCGCCGTCATGATCGCGGTCTTCGCCGTGTTCGCGACGCTGTCGCTCATCTTCTTCAAGGAGCTCGGCGTCGGCCTGGGCGTCGCGGTGCTGATCGATGCGACGCTCGTGCGGGCGATCCTGCTGCCCGCCTCGATGACGCTGCTCGGCGACTGGAACTGGTACCTGCCGAGCTGGCTCGAATGGCTCCCACGGGTCGGGCCTGTGGCCGCCCCCTCCATTCCGCAGAAACCCGGGCCCACGGACAAGGGCGCCGCGGCGGCGTCGGGCTAGGCGGGTTCGAGCACGACCACCGGGATCTGGCGCTCGGTGCGACGCTGGTAGCTCTCGTACGGCTGGTAGGCCTCGACCATCATCGGCCAGAGGCGCTCGCGCTCCTCGTCGGTGGCGTCGCGGGCCCTGACCGCGTCGCTTCTGTCCCTTCCACCACGCGTTGGTCTCGGGATTCGCCTTCAGGTTCAGGTACCAGGCCGGGTGCTTGTCGATTCCGCCCTTCGACGCGACCAGCACGAGGTTGTCGCCGTCCGGCTGGCAGATCAGCGGATGGGTGCGGTGCTTGCCGCTCTTCCGCCCGACCGATTCGATCAGCGCGACCGGTGCGCCCATGGAATGGCCGCCGATCCGGCCGTGGCTCAGCTTGTAGGCGGCGACGTGGACGTCGGTGACCCATCTCCCAGACCCACCAGAACGGGGAACTCAGCCTGCGGTGCGGGAGGCAGCTTCACGCTGCCCACCCTATGCGGTCAGGGCCCGGGCGTGCGCTCGACGGCGGCCTCGGCGGTCGCATCCTCCGCCTCGCGGATCGCGACGCCCTCCAGGGCGTTCGAGATCGCTCGGACGAAGGCGCGAGCCGATGCCTCGAGGATGTCCGTCGCCACGCCCTGGCCGCTTGCCAGCCGGCCGTTGGCGCGGACGGACACGCTCACCTCGCCCAGCGCGTCGGTGCCGCCGGTGACGGCCTCCACCTCGTAGCGCTGTAGCTCCGCATCGGTGCCGGTCGCATCGCGGATCGCACCGAAGATCGCGTCGACCGGGCCGTCTCCCGATGCCTCCGCGACCGATTCCTCGCCGCTCGGCAGGATGACGCTGACCCTGGCCTGGGGAGCGCGCTCGGAGCCGGCCTCCACCTCGAACCAGCCGAGGTTGTATGCCTCCGCGCGCTCGCGCATCTCGTCCGAGACGATCGCCTCCAGGTCGAGCGCGGTCACCTGCTTCTTCTTGTCCGCGATCTCCTTGAAGCGCTTGAACGCCTGGTTCAGCGCGCCGCCCTCGACCTTGAAGCCCAGCTGCTGCAGGGCGTCCTGGAGAGCGTGGCGGCCGGAGTGCTTGCCCAGCACGATCGAGTTGGACTCCAGGCCGACCTCGGTCGCGTCCATGATCTCGTAGGTCGAGCGCTCCTTGAGCACGCCGTCCTGATGGATGCCGGACTCGTGGGCGAAGGCGTTCCTGCCGACCACGGCCTTGTTCGGCGGGACCGAGTAGCCGGTCAGGCGGGAGACCATGCGGCTGGTGCGAGCGAGCTCGCGGGCGTCGATGCCGGTGTCGAGGCCGTGGGCGTCGCGACGAGTCCGGAGCAGCATCACGATCTCCTCCAGCGAGCAGTTGCCCGCCCGCTCGCCGATGCCGTTGACCGCGCACTCCACCTGGCGGGCGCCGGCGACGACGCCGGCGAAGGAGTTGGCCACGGCCAGGCCGAGGTCGTCATGGCAATGGACCGAGACCTCCACCTTGGCGAGGTCCGGAACCAGCTCGTAGAGCCTGCGGAAGTAGGCGGCGTACTCCTCCGGCGTCGTGTAGCCGACGGTGTCGGGAACGTTGATCACGTTCGCGCCCTCGGCGACGGCGATCGCGCAGACCTCGGCGGTGAACTCGATGTCGGCGCGCGTCGCGTCCATCGGCGAGAACTCGACGTCCTGGCAGTAGGACTTCGCCAGGGCGACGGCGGCCTTCGCCTGCCCCTTGACGTCCTCGCGGGTCGTCTGGAGCTGGTGCTCGATGTGAATGTCGGAGGTCGAGATGAAGGTGTGGATCCTCGGCCGCTCGGAGTCCTTGATCGCGTTCCACGCCGCATCGATGTCCGCCTTGTGGGTGCGCGCGAGGCCGCAGATCACCGGGCCCTGCACGTTGTGAGCGATCGTCTCGACGGCCTCGAAGTCACCGGGAGAGGTGATCGGGAAGCCGGCCTCGATCACGTCGACGCCGAGGCGGGCGAGCTGCTGCGCGATCTCGACCTTCTCCTGCGTGTTCAGCGAGATGCCGGGCGACTGCTCGCCGTCGCGCAGCGTCGTATCGAAGATGTGGACCCGGTTCTCCTCTGAGACCGGATTGGCTACACCGCCTACATCACTCATGTCCTACCTCCTTCTCCTAAGACTTCCGATGACCTGTTCCTGAGTTCGCGGCTCTCGCGCCGCCAGCGCTTATTCCCCCCGGAGGGGGAGGAGAAGGAGAAGCGCCAGGCTGTCGAGCCGGTGGGTCATCGAAGTCAACGGAGAGTAGCGCAGCGACTCCAGCTGGTCGAATGAGTTATTGGGTCCGGACTGCTCTTTAGCGTCACCCCGATGCGCGCGGACCAGATCCAGGCGCGGGCGGTCGCCAAGATCGTGCTGGTGGCTCTGTTCTGGTCCGCGGTCGCGGTGCTGCTGGCGATCGCGCTGCTGCACACGCGGACGACGCTGCAGTGGGTGGCGGCCGCGGTCTTCCTGACGCTCGCGCTGGACCCGGCCGTCGGGCTGATCCAGCGGGCCTGGCCGGGCGACGGGAGGATGCCGCGAGTCCTCGCGATCCTGCTCGTCTACGTCGTGGCCCTGGCGGCACTGATCTTCCTCGTCCTGCACGTCTTCCCGCCGATCGTCCACGACATCGAGGGGCTGGCCCACAAGCTTCCGCGCTACGTGCACGACTTCGAGAACTGGGCGAACAACAACAAGCAGTTCCAGGATCTCAACAACAAGTACGACATCACCGCGAAGCTCAGCCAGGAGGCCAGCACCCTTCCCTCGCACCTGAGCAGCGGCGCGAGCACGATCGGCTCCTTCACGGTCAGCATCCTCGAGCACATCCTCGCCGCGATCACGATCCTGACGCTGACCTTCTTCCTGCTGCTCGACGGGCGCGGGATGGTCGAGCGCGGCACCGGCGGCTTCCGGAAGGCGCAGCGCGAGTCGCGCCCGCCGGATCGCCGAACCGGGTGGCCCAGGTCGTCAAGGCCTACGTCAGCGTCAACCTGCTGCTCGCGATCGCCGCCGGCTTGCTGACCTGGGGATTCCTCCAGGCGGAGGGCTTCCACCTGGCCGTCCCGCTCGCACGTGCTGGTCGCCTTCCTGGACCTGATCCCGCTGATCGGGCTGACGGTCGGAGGCTTCGCGGTGTTCGGCGTGTTGATGATCGACGGCGGACCCGGCGATGCGATCGTCTGGCTCGTCCTCTTCCTGGTCTACCAGCAGGCCCAGGACCGGGTGATTCAGCCGCTGCTCTACAAGGGCGGCGCGCTGAAGGTGAACCCGGCGGTGGCGATCGTCGCCGTGATCGTGGGCGCGAACCTCGCCGGGGTGCTCGGTGCGCTGCTGGCGATCCCCACCGCGGCCTCTCTCGGCGTGGTGATCGACGAGCTGGTGCTCTCAGGTCCCCCTGACGGGGCGGCGGAGCCTGAGCCTGGTAAGTAGCTCGCCGCCTCGCTTCCAGAACGGCTTTCCGCGGTCGCCCGCGAAGCGCTTCTCGGAGCCGTCCCTCTTGCCGTGCCGGTAGAAGAGCTTCGCCCAGACCGAGTGCGGCTTCGCGAGCCGGACGGCGCCCACCAGGCCCACCACCGGGACCAGGATGCTCCAGATCGCCATCCCGAACTTCTCCTTGGCCGCGTTGACCAGCGCGAGGATGACGCCGAGCAGGCCGATCGCTCCGACGACGGCCTGAACCACATCCGCGACTTCGGTGGTCAGATCGATCCAGCTCCGGAGGCCGATCAGCAGCATGCCCGACAGCGCCGCGGCGATCACGACCGCGTCGATCGAGCGGCGCCCCTGCTGCGACCAGTAGACGTCCTTCAGGTTGAGCCAGAGGGCGAACTCGTCGAGGGTCAGCCCCGTGCCGACGCCGAACAAGACCGCGACGATGTCCCGCCATGGGTCGCCCGGGTGGATGGCCACGCCGATGTAGCCGTTGATCAGCAGCAGCAGGATCCCCCAGACCAGATGGTGGATGTGCGTCCCGCCGACCGAGACGTTGCCGGGCCACCAGCTCACCTGCGCGCGGATCATGTGCGCGCTCGTCCGGATGAAGCCGAACGAGACGAGGAAGGAGATGAAGAACAGGAACTGGGTCTCGCGCCCGGTGTCGACGATGCCGTCGCGGTAGGCGCTCGCGACGCTCCCCATTACGAGCATGGTGGAACGCTATGGGATCGAGCGGACCTGCTCGCAGCTCTTGGCGGTGTCTGTCCCGCCGCCGCCGCGGCAGACGTCCCTGCCGCCCCCACCGATCAGCTTGTCTGTGCCTGCGCCCCCGACGAGGAGATCATCCCCGCCGCCCCCGACAAGGGAGTCGGGTCCGCCGCCGCCGGCCAGCAGGTCCGGCAGCGCCCCGCCCACAAGCCGGTCACGTCCGGGGCCGCCCGAGAGCGACCGGGGCTGCCCATCGATCACAGCCCCGACCATCACGGTCAGGCCCGGATCCGCATCGAAGGTGTCATGACCACCTCCGAGATTGCCCACGATCGCCCCGATGTACCCGGCAGCGCAGCTCACCTCGGTCGCGCTCGTCTCGCCTGACTTGGCGTTGTCGAGGTCGCAGTTGGCGCCGCTGCCGTCCGGGTCTCCCAGGCCCTCGGGAGCGGTCAGCACGAGGCGCCCGTTCGACGCGATTGAGGCGCTGATCCGGTTGTCGATCCGCCGCTGGTCGTTGAGGGTCAGCACGTTGACCGCTGCCGACGCTCTCGCGCCCTGCCCATGCACGGTCCAGACGGCGTCGGTCACGCTCGGCTGCGCCGAGGCCGCCGCGGGCGTCGCGACGCAGCCGGCGGCGAGCATGCCGAGAACGCACAGCGCCTTGCCTCTCCCTAGCTTCATCTCATCGATCGTAACCCCGCTCCGGGGCGATCAGAGCGCCCCGCGGGGCCGGTCGCCTAGGGGACGAGCACGACCTTGCCGATGTTCCGGCGCTCGGCGATGAACGTGTGGGCCTCGCCCGCACGATCGAAGGGAAAGGCCTTCGCGATCACCGGATCGATCGAGATCGTGCCGGCGTCGAGCTCCTTATTGAACGCTTCGAGCACGCGATCGAGCCCCTCCCGGTCCTGCCAGGCGAGCATGTTGAGCCCGAAGATGCCCTTGTTCTCGCTCATGAGCTGGAGGCTCTTCCACCAGGGCACGGTCGCGAACGGCATCCGGGCCAGGCTGCTGAAGAGCTTCTTCATGTCGCGACCTGTGCCAGTGGAGGCCTCGGAGAGCCCGTACATGATCAGTCTGCCGCCCTCGCGCAGCAGGCGATAATCCTTGCGGAAGTTGGTCGGCCCGGTGGCGTCCATGATCACGTCGACGCCCTCGCCGCCCGTAATCCGCCTGATCTCCTGCTCGAAGTCCTGGCTGCGGTAGTCGATTGCGTGCTGCACGCCCTGCTCGCGGATTGCGTCGTGCTTGGATGCGGACGCGGTGCCAAAGATCTCGGCGCCCCGGGAGCGAGCAATCTGCGTGGCGGAGATCCCTACGCCGCCGGCGGCTGCGTGGATCAGGACACGGTCCCCCTCGCGCAGTCCGCCCATCATCACCAGCGCCACGTAGGAGGTCGAGTAGTTGACGGGGAAGGCGGCACCCTGCTCGTAGCTGAAGCCGTCCGGCAGCGGGAAGACCTGGTTCTCCGGCACCGTGACCATCGACGCCTGACCCCCGAAACGCGTGCCGGCCATCACCTTGTCGCCGACCTTCACCGACTCGACCCCGTTACCCACGGACTCAACATCGCCGGCGACCTCGTAGCCGACCACGCAGGGCGGCTTGGGCGCCTCGGGGTAGAGACCGACCCGCGCCATCGTGTCGGCGAAGTTGATCCCGGCCGCCTTCACGTCGATCCGCACCTCACCGGTGCCAACCGGCGGGTCGGGCTTCTCCTGGACCTGAAGAACCTCCGGGCCGCCATGGCCCGTGATCACAACCGCCCTCATGCGACGGACCCTACAGCGAGACCGCGCGTCCGACCGAGAAGCCGTCGAGCTCGAGGATCCGGTCGATCGTGCCGGGGTTGACCGGGGCGTCCGTGGTCAGCGCCATCACCGCCGTCTCGCCGTCGGGCTCGGCACCGACTGCGGCGGAGACGATGTTGACGCTCTCCTCGCCGAAGATCGTCCCGACCCGGCCGATCATTCCCGGCTGGTCGGTGTAGCGGAAGATCGCCAGGTGCTCGGCGAACGGGAGGTAGAAGTCCTCCCCCCAGACCCGCGCCAGGTAGGGGATGTTCCGCGGGCCGACGCAGGTGCCGGCGACCTCGACCACCTCGTCGCCGGTGTGAAGCCGCACGACGACGAGCTCGGTGAAGTCCTCCGAGGTGGCATCCCTGGTCTCGGTCAGCTCGATGCCACGCTCCTCGGCCATGTGGGGACCGTTGACGAGGTTGACCGGCTCCTCCGTGTGGCCGGCGAGGATCCCGACGAGTGCGGCGATGCCGAGGATGCGTGTGTCCTGGTCCGCCAGGCGCCCCCGGAACTCGACCTCCACCCGGTCGGGCGGGCCTTCCCCGAGCGCCTGCGCAAGGCGGCCGAGCTTCTCGCAGAGCGGCACGAACGGGGCGAGCTGCTCCATCACCTCGGGACGGACCGGGGCGATGTTGACCGCGGTGGTGACCACGCCGCCCGTGAGCGCGGCGGTCACCTGCTCGGCCGTGACGACACCCGCGCGGTCCTGCGCCTCGGCGGTCGACGCGCCGAGATGGGGCGTGACCACCACGTCGTCACGGTCCAGCACGGGATGGCCGGTGAAGGGCTCCTCGGGGAAGACGTCGAGTGCCGCGCCGCCGAGCTTGCCCGACTCGAGGCCCTCGACGAGGGCGTCGAGGTCGATCAGCTCTCCGCGCGCGCAGTTGACGATCCGGGCGCCGTCGCGCATCAGCCCGATCGCCGCGGCGTCGATGAAGTTGACGGTCTCCTCGGTCTTCGGGAGGTGCAGCGTGATGAAGTCGGCGCGGGCGTAGAGCTCGGCGGGATCGTCGACTCCCTCGGCGCCCAGCTCCCTGAAGCGCTCGGCAGTGACGAACTTGTCGTAGGCGACGACCTGCATGTCGAAGGCCTGGGCACGCGCGGCGACCAGCTGGCCGATCCTGCCGAAGCCGAGGACGCCCAGGGTCTTCCCGTAGAGCTCCGTCCCCTTGAAGCTGGCGCGGTCCCACTTGCCGCCGGCCAGGGAGGCATGCGCCTGCGGGATCTTCCGGCAGAGGGCGAGCATCAGGGCCATCGTGTGCTCGGCGGCGGCGATCGAGTTCGCCTCGGGCGCGTTCGCGACGACGATGCCGCGCTTGGTGGCTGCGTCCACGTCGACGTTGTCGACGCCCGTCCCAGCCCGTCCGATCACCTTGAGCCGCTCGGCGCGCCCGATCAGCTCCGGAGTGAGCTTGGTGGCGGAGCGGATCAGGATGCCGTCGAACTCGCCGATCCGCTCGACCAGCTCGTCCCCGTCCCAGTCCAGGCCGAGCTCCACGTCGAAGCGCTCGCGCAGCAGCTCGACGCCGGTGTCCGCGATCTTCTCCTTGACCAGGACCTTCATCGCCGCACGTCGTCCGCGTTCTCCAGCACCCAGTCGATACACGCGGTGAGCGCCTCGACATCGCGCCGGGTCGACGGCGGGGAACATGCCGATCCGCAGCTGGTTGCGGCCCAGCTTCCGGTAGGGCTCGGTGTCGACGATGCCGTTCGCCCGCAGCGTCCCGGCCAGGGCCGCGGCGTCGATCTCGTCAGCGAAGTCGATCGTTCCCACCACCAGCGACCGCTTTCCCGGGTCCGTCACGAACGGCGCAGCCACCTCCGACGCCTCGGCCCACCCGTAGAGGTGGCGCGACGACGCCCGGCTGCGCGAGACCCCGAACTCGAGGCCGCCGCCCTCCAGCAGCCAGTCGATCTGATCCGCGAGCAGGAAGAGGGTGGCCACCGCCGGCGTGTTGTAGGTCTGGTCCTTGCGCGAGTTCTCGAGGGCGGTCGCGAGCGAGAGGAACGCAGGCTGCCAGCGGCCGTCGGCCCCATCGAGCTGCTCGATGCGCTCGATCGCCGCCGGGCTCAGGATGGCCAGCCAGAGCCCGCCCTCCGCGGCGAAGGCCTTCTGAGGAGCGAAGTAGTACGCGTCGGCGTTCTCGATCTCGACCGGCAGGCCCCCGGCGCCCGAGGTGGCGTCGATCAGGACGAGGCTCTCGCCCAGGCCGTCGGGCCGCTCCACGGGAAGCATCACCCCGGTCGAGGTCTCGTTGTGGGCCCAGGCGATCACGTCCGCCTCCGGGTCGGCGGTCGGCGTCGGGGCGTCGCCGGGCTCGGCCTCGATCAGGATCGGATCGGCCAGAAATGGGGCGCCCGCCGTCGCCTTGGCGAACTTCGACGAGAACTCGCCGTATGTCAGGTGCAGGGCCCGCTCGCGCACGATCGAGGTGGCGGCGGCGTCCCAGAAGGCGGTGGTGCCGCCATTGCCCAGCGCGACCTCATAGCCATCCGGGCTCTCGAAGAGCTCGCCGAGTCCCGTCCGGATCCGGGCAACGAGATCCTTCACGGGCGCCTGCCGATGAGAGGTGCCGAGCAGCTGATTCTGGCTCGCCAGCTTGGCGAGCGCCTCGGGCCTCACCTTCGAGGGACCGCAGCCGAACCGGCCGTCGGCCGGCTTCAGCGCGTCAGGGATCTCAACGATTGTTCGTGTCATCGATTCAGCGTATTAGGCGGTAACGCCGGACCGCCCGCCGTTACGTCGGTTAGTGTGGCTGGGCGTCCGAGGGGCCGGCTTCGCCGGGGGCGCGTACATCCCCGAGACCTCGACCTGGAGAGATATATGTACCCCATCAGCTATGACGCCGACCCTGCCCTGGAGGGCAGGAACCGGCTAACCAGTTTCTTCCGATACATCGTCGCGATCCCCTGGTTGATCGTCGCGAGCATCTACGGCTTCGTCGCCGAGATCGTCGCGGTGATCGCCTGGTTCGCGATCGTCTTCACCGGCAAGTATCCGGAGGGCCTCTACAACTTCAATGCGGGTTACCTGCGGATGATCAGCAGGGTGTACGGATTCGAGTATCTGCTCAACGACGAGTGGCCGCCGTTCGGCGGTGACGATGACCCGAACTACCCGGTCCGCGTCGGCGTCCCGCCCCCGCTCGACGAGTACGACCGGCTCAAGACCGGGCTGCGCCTGATCATCGGGATCCCTGTTTGGTTGCTGGCCATCGTCCAGTCGATCATCCTGAGCGTCTGCGCGATCATCGCCTGGTTCGTGATCCTGTTCACGGGCAAGCTCCCGGAGGGCCTGTTCAACCCGATGCGCTCCGCGATCGCGTACCTGACCAGGGGAACCGGTTACTTCCTCCTGCTCACCGAGGACTATCCGCCGTTCTCCTATGAGGAGGGTGGCGCCGCCGCCGGCCGGCCAGATCGGCAGCGAGTCCGAGACGCCGCCAGGCCTAGGGCCAGGCAAGGCATTCGCTGGGACTGGGGCCCGGCCTGAGGCCGGGCCCCAGCCAGCTCCAGCGACGAATCCACATGTATCCGGTCAAATACGAGGCGGACTACGCCGAGGAGCGCAAGCGCTGGCGCACCGGCTTCCGCTTCATCGTCGCGATCCCCTGGCTGGTGCTCGGCAGCGCCTACGTGACCGCCGCCTTCATCGTCGCGTTCATGGCCTGGTTCGCGATCGTCTTCACCGGCCGATATCCGGTGAGCCTCTACAACTTCAACGCCGGCGTCCTG
Organism: uncultured Solirubrobacterales bacterium; assembly: GCA_963763985.1. Taxonomy (GTDB): domain Bacteria; phylum Actinomycetota; class Thermoleophilia; order Solirubrobacterales; family 70-9; genus DASUPK01. The sequence goes on from CAVXQO010000012.1 coordinate 105,393, forward strand.
CGCTTCATCGCCCGCTCCAACGCCTTCCTCTGGCTGCAGACCGACGAGTGGCCGCCGTTCGCCTTCGAGCAGGCGCCCGAGTATCCGATCCGGGCTCCGGTCGATCCCGTCCAGGCGCGCTACAGCCGCGCAAAGACCGGCTTCCGCCTGATCCTCGGGTTCCCGGTGTTCTTCATGCTCTACCTGATCGGCTCGCTGTATCCGATCGCCGGGATGATCGCCTGGTTCCACATCGTCTTCACCGGTCGCACCTCGCCCGGGACGCACAACGCGCTCAGCTACGGGCTCGCCTACACCCTTCGTTCGAACGCCTACTTCCTGCTGATGACCGAGACCCTGCCGCCGATCTCCGCGCAGGATCCCGTGACCAGCGCCTGAGCGCGATGGCGGACGGCGTGACGCGAGGCGAGGGCTGGGCGGCGGCGCCCGACCTGGACGCGCTGGGCGAGGGTTACGGATTCCGCAAGCTCCGGCGCGAGCTCGACGTCACCGAGTTCGGCGTCAACGTGATCACCATCCCCCCGGGCTACGCGACCGGCGGGCACTACCACGAGCGCCAGCAGGAGCTCTACTTCGTGCACCGCGGCGCGATCGAGATGACCTTCGGCGACGGCGCCAAGGCGGAGCTGCGCGAGGGTGGCGCGGCGCGGGTCGACGCCGCGACCGTCCGCTCGGTCCGGAACCTGAGCGAGACCGAGGACGCGCAGTATCTGATCGTCGGCGCCGAGGCCGGCTACGTCGGGCGGGACGCTCATGTGCCCGAGGGTGAGACGAACCCTCGCGGTCCCGGGTTCTAGTCAGCACGCCGCCCGGTCATCTAGCGTGTGTCTGGAATCGGGCGCCACCCCTGACGCCCGGTCGCAAAAGAGGGAGAAGAGAATGACGTTTAGCGAAGCGGTCAAGTCCGGCTTCGATCACTACACGAAGTTCGACGGCAGGGCCGGGAGACCGGCATTCTGGTGGTGGTTCCTGTTCGGGGTCCTGGTTGCGATTGGCGCCAACATCATCGACGCCATCATCGGCACCTGGGGCGTCGTGAACGGGCTCGCGGCGCTGGCGCTGCTGCTGCCGAACCTCTCGGTGGCGATACGACGGCTGCACGACACCGACCACAGTGGCTGGTGGGTGCTGATCGGCCTGATCCCGATCATCGGGTTCATCGTGCTGCTGATCTTTTACCTGCGCCAGAGCGATCCGGGCGAGAATCGGTACGGGCCGCCTCCGGTGGCGGGAGTCCCGGCACCGAGCGCCGCCTGACCAGCCCACTGAGGGGAGCGGGCGGTAAGAGCCTCCGGCTAGTCGTCGATCCAGGGCATCATCGACCGGAGGCTCTTGCCGACCTGCTCCACCTGGGAGCCGGCCGCCTCCTCCCGCATGCGCTGGAAGTTCTCCTGGCCCGCCTCGTTCTCGGCGATCCACTCCTTGGCGAACTCGCCCGACTGGATGTCGGCGAGGATCTTCTTCATCGCCTGACGGGTCTCGTCGGTGATCACCTTGGGGCCGCGGGTCATGTCGCCGTACTCGGCCGTGTTCGAGATCGAGTGGCGCATTCCCTGGATGCCATGCTCGTACATCAGGTCGACGATCAGCTTTAGCTCGTGGAGGCATTCGAAGTAGGCGAGCCGCGGGTCGTAGCCGGCCTCGACCAGGGTGTCGAAGCCCGCCCGGACGAGCTCGGTGGCGCCCCCGCAGAGCACGGCCTGCTCGCCGAAGAGGTCGGTCTCGGCCTCGTCCTTGAAGGTGGTCTCGATGATCCCGGCGCGGCCGCCGCCGATTCCGCTCGCGTACGCCAGGACCTGGTCCCTGGCGGTCCCGGTGGCGTCCTGGTGCACCGCCATCAGACAGGGGACGCCGGCGCCCTCGACGAATTCGCGGCGGACGAGGTGGCCCGGGCCCTTCGGGGCGACCATGCCGACGTCGACGCCGGGCGGCGGCTCGATCTGCCCGAAGCGGATCGCGAAGCCGTGGGCGAACATCAGCAGGTTGCCGTCGGCGATCCCGTCCGAGATCTCCTCGCGCCAGATCTGGGCCTGCTTCTCGTCGGGCAGGAGGATCATCACCACGTCGCCCTTGCTCGCCGCGTCGGCGACGTCGAGGACCTCGAGGCCCTCTCCCTCGGCGTCGTCGCGGCTGGAGGAGTCCGGACGGAGCCCGACGACGACGTCGACGCCGGAGTCCTTCAGGTTGAGAGCGTGTGCGTGGCCCTGAGAGCCGTAGCCGAGGATCGCGACGGTCTTCCCCTCCAGGACAGAGAGGTCGGCGTCCTTGTCGTAGAGAACCTCGTCGGCGGCCATGCGGCGGCGGATGCTAGCGGGAGGCGGGTTCGGGCAACTGCCCGCGAAGGAGCTTGCCCGACGCGGTGCGCGGCAGCTCCGAGACGAAGTCGACGCGCTTCGGGACCTTGAAGGACGCGAGCGTGGCGGAGCAGTGGGAGCGCAGCTCTTCCTCGCTCGCGTCGCTCCCCTCGGTGCAGGACCACCAGCGCGCAGACCGCCTCCTGCCACTCCGGATCGGGTCGGCCGACCACGGCGGCGTCGGCGACAGCCGGATGGGCCAGCAGGACCGCCTCCACCTCCGCCGGCATCACGTTCTCGCCGCCGGTGACGATCACGTCGCTGCTGCGGCCGGTGACATAGAGGAAGCCCTCCTCGTCGATGTGGCCGAGGTCGCCGGTGTGCAGCCACCCGTCCGGGTCGATCGCCTCGCGTGACACGGTCGGCCCCTGGACCAGGATCTCGCCCTGCTCGATCCGGACGTGCGTGGTGAGCAGCGGCCGCCCGGCCGACCCGACCTTGCGCTTCGCATCCTCCGTCGCGAGGGTCGTGACCTGGGAGCAGGCCTCGGTCATTCCGTAGGTCTGCACCACCGTTGCGCCGCGGTCGAGTGCCTCGCGCAGCGCGTCCGGCGGGACCGGGCCGCCGCCGATCAGGATCGCCCGGGGCCGGGAGAGGTCCGCCCCGGCCTCGAGCAGCCTGATCAGCTGGGTCGGGACCAGCGAGAGCAGGCTGACGTCGCCGGTGAGCAGCGTGTCCGCCACCTGCTCGGTGTCGAACCCGTCGAGCAGCACCGCGGTGGTGCCGTAGATGACGGAGCGCAGGATGATCGAGAGTCCGGCGACGTGGCTGAGAGGCAGGCAGCAGAGCCAGCGGTCAGTCGGCTCGACGCCGATGTTGAAGGCGGAGCCCACCGCGCTGAACAGGAAGTTCCCGTAGGTGAGGTCGACGGGGCGCGGCGTTCCGGAGGTGCCGCTGGTCAGGATCCGGCACTGGAGGTCGTCCATGTCGTGCTCTCCGAGCAGCGGCAGGTCGGCCTCGGTCTGGGTCAGGTCCGCGGCGTCGTTCAGGTCCACCGCCGGGCGCTCGGCCGCGAGCACCGCGGCGCGCTCGGGCTCCGTCAGCTGCGGGCTGAGCGGCAGCGCCACGGCGCCCAGCTTCATCAGGGCGTGGAGCAGCACGACCTCCTCGCGGCGCGGGTGCATGGTGAGGGCCGCGATGCCGTCCCTCCTCACTCCGTAGGCCGCGAGCCTCCTGGCGACCCAGGTCGCCTCCGCCTCGAGCTCCGCATAGGTCACGCTGGATGCCTCCGTCACCAGCGCGGTTCGCTCGGGACAGCTCTGAGCCCGCTGCGCGAGCCAGTTGTCGAGCTTCACGGTCCCCTAGCCTAAGCGCCCGCATGCCGAGACGTCACCAAGACGCCCCGCCGGAGGAGCAGCTCTACGCGCCGATCGAATGGCGCGGCGAGGGCGACTACGAGGACATCCTCTACGAGCGCACCGAGGCGATCGCCAAGATCTCGATCAACCGGCCCGAGGTCCACAACGCCTTCCGGCCGCCGACCCTCGCCGAGCTCCGCGACGCGTTCACCCGGGCTCGCGACGACGTCGAGGTCGCCGCGATCATCTTCACGGGCGTCGGCGACGAGGCCTTCTGCTCAGGCGGCGACCAGCGGATCCGCGGGGACGACGGCTACATCGGCGACGACGAGGTCGCCAAGCAGGGAGTCGGCCGGCTCGACGTCGGCGACCTGCACGTCCAGATCAGGCGCCTGCCGAAGCCGGTGGTCGCGATGGTCGCGGGCTACGCGGTCGGCGGCGGCCACATCCTCCACCTGGTCTGCGACCTGACGGTCGCGGGAGACAACGCGGTCTTCGGGCAGACCGGCCCTCGGGTCGGGAGCTTCGACGGCGGCTTCGGGGCCTCGCTCCTGGCCCGGAACGTCGGAGTGAAGAAGGCGAAGGAGATCTGGTTCCTCTCCCGGCTCTACGACGCGCAGGAGGCGCTCGACATGGGCCTGGTCAACGCCGTGTTCCCGCTCGGGGACCTCGAGCGCGAGACGGTCGCCTGGTGCCGGGAGATGGCCGCCCTCTCCCCCCTCTCGCTGCGACTGCTCAAGGCGAGCTTCAACGCCACGGAGGACGGCCTCGCCGGGATCCAGCAGCTCTCCCACGACGCGACGCTGCTCTTCTACATGACCGAGGAGGGTCAGGAGGGGCGCAACGCCTACCAGCAGGGACGCAGCCCGGACTTCTCCAAGTACCCGAAGAGGCCCTGAGTTGAGGATCTGGCTGATGGCGGCGCGTCCGCGGACGCTGCCGGCGGCGATCGCGCCCGTGCTGGTCGGGACGGCCGCGGCGATCGAGCATCACGGAGACCTCCGCCGGGTCGGCGCCTTCATCGCCGCGCTGATCGGCTCGATCTTCATCCAGATCGGGACCAACCTCGCCAACGACTACTCGGACGCCAAGCGCGGCGCCGACACCGTCGACCGGCTGGGCCCGGTCCGGGTCACCTCCGCGGGGCTCGTCGCTCCGCAGCGGGTGCTGGTCGCGACCTGGGTCGCGTTCGGGATCGCGGTGGCGGCCGGCATCTATCTCGCCACGGTCGCCGGCTGGGTGATCATCGCGGTCGGCGTCGCCTCGATCGCGGCCGGCGTCCTCTACACGGGCGGCCCGCGCCCCTACGGTTACGCAGGCCTCGGCGAGCTCTTCGTCTTTCTCTTCTTCGGGCTGGTCGCCGTCAACGGCTCCTACTACGTGCAGCTCGAGCGGCTCGACTGGCTGCCCTTCGGCCTCTCGGTGGCGGTCGGCTGCCTGGCGACGGCGATCCTGGTGGTGAACAACGTGCGGGACATCGACACCGACCGGCGCTCCGGGAAGAACACGCTCGCGGTGCGGCTGGGACGAGAAGGTGCGCGCCGCCTCTACGTCGGTCTGATCGCCGCCGCCTATCTGGCGCTGCTCGGTGACCCTGGCGGCGAACGGTGGCCCCTGGTGGGCGCTGCTCGGGCTGCGTCTCCGTTCCACTGGCGCATTCGCCCGGCGCGGGCGGTGCTGACCCGGACCGACGGCCCCGCCCTGAATGGTGCGCTGGCGGGAACCGGCGCACTGCTCGGCGCCTTCAGCCTGGCGGTCTCGGCCGGGCTGCTGATCGCCTCCTAGCTGCCACCGGGTCGCAAGGCCGGGGCTACGGTCGGCGGGTGCTCCTGGAGGAGATCGAGGTCATCCCGTACTCGCTGCCGTTTCGCGAGCCGTACGTGACCGCCCGCGGGCGAGCTCACGGGAGCGGAACCTGATCCTGGTGCGGATTCGCGGCGAGGGACTCGAGGGCCTGGGCGAGACCGCCGCGCTCTGCACTGCGCGGCGGCATCCGGATCGATCGATCGTGGCTGAGATCCGGGAGCGCTGCTGGCCGGCGCTGCTTGACGGGGGCGTCGATCCCACCAGGATCTGGTCGGCGATCGCGCGCTGCCGCAACCGCGGCGCCTCGGCGCAGGCGCTCGCCGCGGTCGATATCGCACTGCACGACCTGGTCGGGCGCGCGTCCGGCGATCCGGTCTGGCGGCTCCTCGGCGCCTCCGAGGCGCGCCCGGTGGTCTGCAACGCGACCCTGCCGGCGGCCAACCCGGCCGCCACGCGGAAGATGGCCGAGGAGTGGCGATCGGAGGGATTCCGGACCTTCAAGCTCAAGGTCGGGCTGCCTGGGGACGTCACTCAGGTCGCGACCGTGCGCCAGACCCTCGGGTCCCCGGGTGGCCATCCGTCTGGACGCCAACGGCGCGTGGAGCGTCGACGATGCGGCGGAGCGGCTGCGCGCGCTCGCCCAGCACGGGATCGAGCTCGCCGAGCAGCCGGTCGGCACCTTCGAGCAGATGGTGGAGCTACGCAGTCGGGTGGACGTCAAGATCGCGGCCGACGAGAGCCTCGTCTCTCCGTTCGATGCTCGCCGCGCGCGCGAGCTGGGGGCCTGCCAGGTCGCGGCGGTCAAGGTGGCCAAGGTCGGCGGGCTTGGGGCGGCGCTGGAGATCGCCGAGGTGATGCCCTCCTACCTCTCGAGCGCCCTCGAGGGACCCGTCGGGATCGCGGCCGCCGCCCACGCCGTGCAGGCGCTCAGGGGCGGGACGGGGATGCGGGCGTCGCCCACGGGCTTGCGACCGAGCGGCTCTTCTCGCGAACCGTCGGCCAGCGGAGCCTGGCGGAGCGGGACGAGCTGATCGTCGACGAGAGCCCCGGCCTGGGCGTCGAGATCGACGAAGAGGCGCTTGCGGCGCGCCGCCTGACTCGAAATGCGAGGGTGCTCGCAGGCGAAGCCGAGAGCAACCCGTTTAATGGTGGGCATGGATCCGACGAATCGCAACACCGCGCTCGCCTCGGCGATGGCCGAGGAGCTGGCTCGCTGCGGAGTCAACCGGGCGGTGGTCTCCCCCGGCTCCCGCTCCACGCCACTGGCGGTGGCGCTCTGGCGACAGCCCGGCATCGAGGTGACGGTGATCCTGGACGAGCGCAGCGCCGGCTTCTTCGCACTCGGCACCGCGCTCGCCACGGGCGAGCCCGCGGCGGTCCTCTGCACCTCCGGGTCGGCCGCCGCCAACCTCCACCCCTCCGTGGTCGAGGCCGACGAGGCCGCCGTGCCGATGATCGTGCTCACCGCCGACCGCCCTCCGGAGCTGCGGGACATCGGGGCCGGGCAGACGATCGACCAGCTCAAGCTCTACGGCGACGCGGTCCGCTGGTTCTGCGACGTGGGGACCCACGAGGCCGACGACGACGGTCTCCTGCACTTTCGCGCGGTCGCATGCCGCAGCTACGCGACCGCGTCCGGGGATCCGCGACCCGGCCCCGTGCATCTCAACATCCCCTGGCGTGAGCCGCTCGCTCCGATCCCGGTCGACGGCCAGGTGACCGCAACCGACCCGCTCGCGCTCGAGGGCCGCGGGGACAGCCCCGCTCAATGCCGTGACCCGGAGCACGTCCCGCGCCGATGAAGGCCTCCTGGACCGGCTCGCCGAGCGGATCGAGGGAGCCCCTCGGGGGCTGATCGTCGCCGGGCGCCAGGCGGATCCGATGCTGGCGGAGCCCGTCGCGGCCCTGGCGGCCGCCGCGGGATATCCGATCCTCGCCGAGCCCACATCCCAGCTCCGGCGCGGCCCGCATGACAGGTCCCTGGTGGTGTCGGCCTACGACCACATCGCTCGCGACCGGCCCGCCGAGCTCGAGCCCGAGCTGATCCTGCGCGTCGGCGACATGCCGACGAGCAAGCCGCTGCGCCAATGGCTGGCCGCGATCGAGGGGCTCGACCAGATCGTGATCGACCCCGCCGGTGAGTGGCGCGAGCCGACCCGGCGGGCGGGCACGATCGTCCGCGCCGATCCGGGCGCGACCGCTCGATCCCTGACGGAGCGCCTGTCCCGCCTGCGTCCCGGAGCGAGCGCCGTGGCGGGGGCGCCGTTCGCCGCCGGGTGGCTGGAGGCGGAGCGCGCGGTGCGGGAGGCCGTGGACGGACGGCTCGCCGCGCTCGACGAGCTCAGCGAGCCGGGCGTCTGGAGAGCCCTGGCCGGCGTCCTCCGCGACGGCGACTCGGTGCTCGCCGCCTCGAGCATGCCCGTCCGCGACCTCGAGGCATTCCTACGGCCAGGCCCGGAGGGCGTGCGCTTCGCGTCCAACAGGGGCGCCAACGGCATCGACGGGCTGGTGTCGACCGCGGCGGGATTGTCGGCCGGCAGCGGAAGCAGGACCTGGGCGGTTGTAGGCGACCTCGCGCTCTTCCATGACCTCGGCGGCCTGGCGGCGGCGCGAGCCACGCCGGACCTGCGCCTGATCGTGATCGACAACTCGGGCGGGGGCATCTTCCACTTCCTGCCGCAGGCGGAGGCGCATGCCGGAGGGCGAGTTCGAGGCGCTGCTCGGCACCCCGAGCGGCCTGGAGCCCGCTTCAGCGGCGCGAGCTCTTCGGGCTCGGCGTGGCGGCGCCAGCCACCCCGGCCGAGCTGGACGCGGCGCTGCGCCGGCGACGCGCGGATGATCGTCGTCCGCACGGACCGCCGCCGCAACCTCGAGCTGCACCGGGAGCTCAGCCGGCTAGCAGCGGCAGCAGCGCCTCGAACTTGAGCTCGGACTCCTGAAGCTCGGCGGCCGGGTCGGAATCGGCGACGATCCCGCAGCCGGCGAACAGGTGCGCCTCGCGGTCCCGGAGCAGCGCCGAGCGCAGGCCGACGCAGAACTCCCCGTCCTCCGCGGCGTCCATCCAGCCGACGGGGCCCGTGTACCAGCCGCGGTCGATGCCCTCGAGCTCGTGGATCAGCTCCAGGGCGGGCTCGCGAGGCTCGCCGCCGATCGCGGGGGTCGGGTGCAGGTACGCGGCGAGCTCGATCGCGCTGTGGGACTCCGCGAGCTGGGCCCGGATCGGCGTCGCGAGGTGCTGGAGGTTCCCCACCTTGACCACGAACGGCTCACCCTCGGCGTGCACCCAGACCGAGTGGGGACGCAGGGTGCGCTCGATTCGCCGCACGACGATGCCGTGCTCGTCGCGGACCTTGGGGCTGCGCAGCATCGCCTCGCCCAGGTGGTCGTCGACGGCCGGGTCCGCGCTGCGGGAGGTCGTCCCGGCCAGCGCGACTGTGGCGGCCACGGCGCCGGACCGGCGCACCAGCAGCTCCGGGCTGGCTCCGATGAACGCCGCCTCCGGCGTGCCGAAGCAGAAGCAGAAGCATGACGGGAAAGAGGTCGCGCAGCGCGCCGAGCAGCGCGGCGGGGTCATGGGCGGCCGGTGCCTCGACCGTCAGCTCTCGTGCCAGGACAACCTTGTCGATCCCGCTCGAGCGGATCCGCTCGACGGCGTCGGCGACGATTCGCTCGTAGCGCTCCGGCGGGTAGCGACCGGAGATCCGCGTCGCCGCGCTCGGGTGCGGATCGGCCGGGGTCAGCGGCGCCTGCCGGAGGGATGCGATCCTGCCGCCGATCCTCGCCAGGAGCGCATCGGGGTCGGTTCCGGGCTCGAGCAGCAGCGGAGGCGGTGAGGAACCCCCGCCCCTCGCTGCGCGCGATCGCGATCTCGGGCAGGACGGCGAGCGCGGGCGGCAGGGAGGACCAGATCGGCTCCGTCCCTCCCTCGCGGCGCGAAGGCGAGGCCCGTGGCCCACACCGGGCCCGCCCCGGCGGGCAGCCCGCTCGGTTCGTCGGCAACCCGGTCCCGGGTGACGCGCGAGCACCCCTCGGCCAGGTCGCGGAACCGATCCTCCCCCCTGCTCATCACCTCGGCGGCGGTACCGATCCCGGCGAGCGCGAAGCCGCGGTCGGGCTGCTCCCAGCTGAACCAGCGGTCGGCGGCGAGCCTGGAGCCTGCGGCGAGCGCCGCCGGGTCCACGTCCTCCTCGATCTCAACCGTGGCGGCAACCAGACGCCCTTCGCCGGCGCGCGCCAGGGCGCCCTCGAACCGGTCGAGGAGCGGTCCGGCGTCGAGAGCGACGCTCACTCGCAGCCCTAGTTGTCGGGCTTGGAGCGGGCGATCGCGACCTCGCCCGTGCGGACCATCTCGATCAGGCCGTGCGGGCGGATCATCCGCTCGAAGGCCTCGATCTTGTCGGCGCTGCCGGTGACCTCGATGGTCAGCGAGCGGCGAGAGACGTCGACGATCTTGGCGCGGAAGATCTCGGCGAACTGCATGATCTCGGCGCGGCTCTCGATCGGGGCGGAGACCTTGAACAGGGCCATCTCGCGGGCGATCGTCTCGCCCGGCTCCATGTCCCTGATCTTGATCACGTTGACCAGCTTGTGGAGCTGCTTGGTGACCTGGTCGATCGGGTGAACGGCACCGTCGAGGGTCAGCGTGATCCGGGAGATGTCGGGGTCCTCGGTCGGTCCGACCGCGAGGGTGTCGATGTTGAAGCCGCGGCGGCTGAAGAGCCCCGCGATTCGCGCCAGGACGCCCGGGCGGTTCTCGACCATGATCGAGAGCACGTGCTTGCGCCCGGTGAGCGCGCCCGAGGCTGCCTGCAGGTCCTCGAGCTTGATCAGATCGGGTGTGCCGGCTTCCATCGCCCTATCCCTTGTGGGCGGGCTCCGGGCCGCCCACCATGTCCCGCGCGGCCGCGCCGGCCGGGATCATCGGGTAGCAGTTCTCCTCCTGGGACACCCGCACGTCGACCAGGACCGGGCCCTCGGTGTTGATGGCATCGCGCATCGCGCCCTCGACCTCGTTCTTGTCGTCGACCATCAGCCCGGTGGCGCCGAAGGCTTCGGCGAGCTTCGGCCAGTCGGGGCTCGGGCCCATCTCGACGGAGGAGTAGCGGCCATCCCAGAAGAGCTCCTGCCACTGGCGGACCATGCCGAAGTAGCCGTTGTTCATCAGGAAGACCTTCACCGGGATCTCGTGGCGGACCGCGGTGGCGAGCTCCTGGCAGGTCATGATCAGGCTGCCGTCACCGGCGAGGCACACGACCGTCTCGTCGGGCTCTCCGACCTTGGCACCGATGGCCGAGGGCAGGCCGAAGCCCATCGTCCCCAGCCCACCGGAGTTGATCCAGCGGCGGGGCTTGGTGAAGCCGTAGTACTGAGCCGCCCACATCTGGTGCTGGCCGACATCCGACGTGATGATCGCGTCGCCGTCCGTGGCCCGGTACATCGCCTCGATCATCGCCTGCGGCTTGATCTCGGAGTCGCTCGAGTCCTCGTAGCCCAGCGGGTAGTCCTTCTGCCAGCCGTGGATCTGGTCCCACCAGGGATCGAGGCGCTCGCGCTCGGCCTGGATCGCCCGGTACTCCTTGGTCAGCTTCGGCAGCACCTCCTTGGCGTCGCCGACGATCGGGATGTGGGCCGGGACGTTCTTGGAGATCTCGGCCGGATCGATGTCGATATGGACGAACTTCGCCCGCGGCGCGAACTCGGAGAGCTTGCCGGTGATCCTGTCGTCGAAGCGAGCGCCGATCCCGACGATCAGGTCGGCGTTGTCCATCGCGTAGTTGGCGGTCCGGGTGCCGTGCATGCCAAGCATTCCGAGCCACTGCTCGTGATCGGCGGGGAAGCCGCCGAGCCCCATCACGGTGCAGGTGACCGGGAAGTTGTCCGCAAGGCAGAGGTCGCGCAGCTCGTCCGAGGCGTTGGCGTTGATCACGCCGCCGCCCGCGTAGATCACGGGCCGCTTGGAGTTGGCCAGCGCCTTGGCGGCGATCCGGATCTGCTTGATGTTGCCCTCGGTGGAGGGCTTGTAGCCCGGCAGGTTCGGGGTCTCGGTGATCGGCTCGTAGTCGATGTCGGCCCGCGAGAGGTCCTGCGGGATGTCGATCAGGACCGGGACCCGGACGCCCGGTCGACGCGATGTGGAAGGCCGCGTGGACGTAGTCCGGGATGAAGCGAGGGTCCTGGACCATGAAGGAGTGCTTGACGATCGGCATCGTGATGCCGTTCACGTCGGCTTCCTGGAAGCCGTCGGTGCCGATCAGGTCGGTTCGCACCTGGCCCGTGATGAACACGGTGGGGACCGAATCCATGATCGCGTCGGCGATCGGGGTGATCAGGTTGGTGGCGCCGGGCCCGGAGGTGGCGAAGGCCACGCCGACCCGCCCGGTGGCCTTGGCGTATCCCTCGGCCATGTGGCCCGCGCCCTGCTCGTGGCGGGCCTGGATGTGGTCGAGGTCGGCGCCGTGGACGGCGTCGTAGATCGGCAGGTTGGCTCCGCCGGGGATCCCGAAGATGTGCTGCACGCCCTCGGCCTTGAGGGCCTCCATCAGTGCGTCCGCTGCGCGCATGGGCCGATGGTAGCCAACGGCTGCAAGGCCGCTGCACCTAGGAGCGCAGGGCGAAGCCCGGAGCGACTTGTGCGGGGCGGCCGCTGTCAGCCGCGTTTGATGGCGAAGCCGTGCTCCGCTAACTGGCCGCGGCGGGAGCCCGCGAGGGCTTCCACTGCGTCCGCGGGTCGATCGCGGAGTCGATCACGCGCTCGCGGTGGCGCTCGATCGTCTTCAGCATCGAGCGGACCAGCTCGTCGCCGAGATAGCTCGGCTTCAGCCCCAGGTCCAGCAGCTTGGTGTGGACCGGGTTGTAGTAGTGGTCCTCGGCCTCGACGCGAGGGTTCTCGACATGGTCGATGTCGATCTCGAAGCCGACCTCGGCCGCCGAGTGCTGCACCAGCTCAGCGAGCTCGCTGACCGAGAACTGCTCCGTGAACTGGTTGAAGACGCGGTACTCGCCCGCGTCCGCCGGGTTCTCGACCGCCAGCTCGACGCACTGGAGCGTGTCGCGGATGTTGAGGAAGCCGCGGGTCTGGCCGCCCTTGCCGTAGACGGTGAGCGGATGGCCGACGACGGACTGCACGCAGAAGCGGTTGAGCACGGTGCCGAACCACTCGTCGTAGTCGAAGCGGGTGCAGAGGCGCTCGTCCTGGGCGGTCTCATCGGTCTCGATGCCGTAGACGACGCCCTGGTTGAGGTCGGTCGCGCGCAGTCCCCAGACGCGGCAGGCGAAGTGGATGTTGTGCGAGTCGTGGACCTTGGAGAGGTGGTAGAGCGAGCCGGGCATCTTCGGGAAGGGCAGCGTGTCCTTGCGGCCCTTGTGCTCGATCTCGATGAACCCCTCCTCGATGTCGATGTTGGGCGTCCCGTACTCGCCCATCGTCCCGAGCTTCACCAGGTGGCAGTCGGGGGCGTGATCGCGGAGGAAGAAGAGGAGGTTGAGCGTGCCGATCACGTTCGTGTACTGGGTCTCGACCGCCTGCTCCCGGTTGGCCATCGAGAACGGGCGCCGAGGGCTGCTCTCCGTAGTGGATGACGGCCTCCGGCTTGGTCTCGACGATGACCTCCTCGAGGAAGGCGGCGTCCTCGATCGCACCCACGTAGGAGCGGACCTGATTTCCGGAGACCTCGTGCCAGGCGGCGATCCGCTCGTCCAGCGGCCTGATCGGCGTCAGCGAATCGGTGCCGTGCCGCTCGTGCCAGTGACGGCGGGAGAAGTTGTCGACGACCGAGACCTCGTGCCCACGGGCCGAGAAGCGCATCGCCGTCGGCCAGCCGAGATACCCGTCGCCCCCGAGGATGAGGACGCGCATGAGAGGCGGCAGAGTAGCGCCCCCGGCGGCGCATCGTCGTGCCCGCGTTTGAGGCCGGCTAGGCCTATTCTGGCGCCGCCTTGACCGTCCCAGTGCTCGCCTCCGTGTTCCCGGAAGAGCTGACCGCGCTGCGCGCGTTCGGTCTCGTCCTCGCGGTCCTGCTGATCGGATTCGGGATCTGGCGGCGGCGCTCGCTCTCCAACGGCGCGGTGCTGCTGGCCCTCCTCGGGGGCATCGCTCTGGCGATCGTCTCGGGCACGGAGGTGCTCAACAAGCTGCTCTCCGCCTTTGCCTTCGAGAAGGGCAACGGCGGGCGGATCCTGGGCCTCGCGGTCTTCTCGATCGTGATCCTGTTCCTGCTCGTGCTGCGGGCGCTGACCGAGAGCTCGCGCATGAACCAGCAGCTCTCTGCCCTGCTCGAGGGACTGGCCTGGGAGGAGTTCCGGCAGGCCAAGCTGCCCGAGCGATTCCGCGACAAGATCGCCGTCGTCATCCCCGCCTACAACGAGGCGGACAGCGTCGGGGACGTGATCCGGCAGATTCCGCCGGAGGTCTGCGGTGAGCGAGACGAGCGGTGCTCGTGGTCGACGACGGCTCGAGTGACGACACCAGCGAGGCCGCGGCGAAGGCGGGCGCGGTGGTCGCCCGGCACGTGATCAACCGCGGGGGCGGCGCCGCGCTGCGGACCGGCTACAGGCTGATGGCCGAGTCGGGCGCCCTGGTGGTCGTCACGCTGGACGCCGACGGCCAGCACCTGCCCAGCGAGATGGAGCGCCTGGTGAAGCCGGTGCTGGACGACCAGGTCGACGTCGCTCACGGCTCGCGGGTACTGGGCGACGCTGACCCGAATTCCCGCTCGCGGGAATTCGGCATCGTCTTCTTCAACAAGGTCGTCTCGTTCATCACCCGCACCAAGGTCTCGGACTGCTCGAACGGGTACCGCGCGGTCCGCACCTCGGTCCTCCCCCAGCTGGTCCTGCGCCAGGAGCAGTTCCACACCTCGGAGTTCCTGATCGAGGCGATCAAGCGCGGGGTCCCGGCCATGGAGGTGCCGGTGACCGTGGCCAAGCGCACCCACGGCCACTCGAAGAAGCCGGCCGTGGTCGCGCTACGGCCTCGGCTTCGCGAACGCGATCGTCCGGACCTGGCTCAGGTAGCAGGGCGCGCGTACGCGACCCTTTGATGGCGAACGGTGTGGCCGGGCCCGGCCGCACCTCCGCCGGATCGGGCAGATAGAGATCCGTCCCGCAGCGCGGGCAGACCTGGACGTGGAGCTTCAGGATCTTGTTGCAGGTCGGGCAGCGGCGCTCGGGCTCCTCGTGCTCGGAGCGGTAGAGGATCACCGCGATCAGGCCGAGGAGCGGCAGCACGGTCCCGACCAGGAACCAGATGAAGAAGGAGCTGCCCTTGCCGCGGCCCACGAAGCCGGTGGCGAGGCCGAAGAGCAGCGCGATGAGCACGTAGGGGGCGCCGGCCATCGGCCTCAGGGTAAGCGCCTAGGCGCCGAGGCGCTCGCGGATCAGCTTGGTGACGGCGCCGCCGTCGGCCCGGCCCTTGCTCTCCTTCATCACCGCGCCGACGATCCGGCCGATCGCCTTGTCGTTGCCCTGGCGGATCTGCTCGGCCGCCTCGGCCTCGGCCTCGATCGCCCGGTCCACGATTCCCTCGAGCTCCGAGGAGTCGGAGATCTGGGCGAGGCCCTCCCGCTCGACGATCTGCGCCGGGGTCTCCCCCGTCCTCGACCAGCTTGGCCAGCACCTGCTTGCCGGCGCCGTGGGAGATGGTCTTTTCCTCCACCAGCCCGGCGAGGGCGGCGACCGCCTCGGGCGTCGCCTTGGAGGCGAGCGGGTCCTCCTCGGCGCCGGCCTGGCGCAGCGCCGCGACGAGCTCGCCGGTGACCCAGTTGGCGATGGCCTTGGCCGGGGCGCCGTCGCCCGCGGCGACCGCTCGCTCGAAGTACTCGCCGAGCTCCGCGTGGAAGGCGAGCGTGGTCGCGGCCTCCTCGGAGAGGCCGACCTCGGTCAGGTAGCGCTCGCGTCGCGCGGCCGGCAGCTCGGGCAGGGACTCGCGCGCCTCCTTCAGCATCTCCTCGGTCGGCACCACCGGGACGAGGTCGGGCTCCGGGAAGTAGCGGTAGTCGTGCGCGTACTCCTTCGAGCGCAGCGGCGTGAGCGAGCCGTCCTCGGGGTGGAAGTGGAGCGTCTCCTGGACGACCTCCTCCCCGCTCTCGACGCAGCTCGCGCTGGCGGGCCAGCTCCGCCTCGATGCCCCGCTCGAGGAAGCGGAAGCTGTTCATGTTCTTGAGCTCGGTCTTGATGCCGAGCTCGTCGGAGCCGGCCGGCCGGATGGAGATGTTGCCGTCCACGCGCAGGCTCCCCTCCTCCATGTTCACGTCGGAGACGCCCAGCTGGCGGATGGTGGTGCGAAGGAGCTGCGCCCATTCCCGCGCCTGGGCCGCGGAGCGGATGTCCGGCTCGGTGACGATCTCGACCAGCGGCGTACCGCCGCGGTTGAAGTCGACCAGCGACGCGCCCGAGCCGTGGATGCGGCCGGACTCGCCGACGTGGTTGAGCTTGGCGGCGTCCTCCTCGAGGTGGGCGCGATGGATGCGCACATCGCCCAGCCGCCCATCGACTGCGATCGGGAGGTCGTACTGGCTGATCTGGTAGCCCTTCGGCAGGTCGGGGTAGAAGTAGTTCTTGCGGGCGAACTCGGAGTCGTGGGGCGACGTCGCACTCGAGCGCGGCGGCGATCATCAGCGCGTAGCGGACAGCCTCCTCGTTGATCGTGGGCAGCGTCCCGGGATGCCCCAGGCAGACCGGGCAGGTGTGCACGTTCGGCTCGTCGCCGAAGGAGAGGGCGCAGCCACAGAACATCTTGGTCTTGGTGGAGAGCTGGACGTGGATCTCCAGCCCGATGACCGCCTCGTATTCAGCCGTCAAAGACCCCACCGCCTGACCGTCGCCTCGTCGGCGCCGAAGTAGTGCCCGATCTCGTGGAGCACCGTCTGCTTGACGCTCTCCGCGTCGGTGTGGTGCTCGCGGTAGATGATGATCCGCTGCAGGCCGCCCCGCGGGTCGAACAGGCCGAGCAGGCGGCCGCTCGGGTGGCGGTCCTCGACGATCACCGCGACGTTCGTGAGCTTCGAGGAGATCTCCGGAGGCAGGGAGTCGAGCGCCTCCTGCACCGCCTGGCGGAATTCCTCGTCGGTCATCTGCATCGAGCCCCTCATCCCCCGGCCCCCCCATTGCGCCGGAAGCCGATCGCTCCCTCGAGCGCATGGGCAGCGTCGAGCATCGCCGAGTCGCTGAAGGCCGGGCCCGCGATCTGGAAGCCGACCGGCAGATCCGGGCCGCCGTCGTCGGGAGGCGCCACGCCCGCCGGAATTGAGATCGCCGGGATGCCCGCCAGCGGCATCGGCACCGTGCAGTAGTCGTTCATGTACATCGCCAGCGGGTCGCCGGTCTTTGCGCCGAGCTTGAAGGCGACGGTCGGCGAGGTCGGCGTGACGACGAAGTCGAAGCGCTCGAAGGCCTTCGAGAAGTCCTCGGCGATCTTTGTGCGGACCCGCTGGGCGCGGCCGTAGTAGGCGTCGTAGTAGCCCGAGGAGAGCGCGTAGGTGCCGAGCATGATCCGGCGCTTCACCTCGGCGCCGAAGCCCGCCGCCCGGGTCTCCTCGTACATCTCCGTCAGGTCCTCCGCACTCACCCGCATCCCGTAGCGGACACCGTCGAAGCGCGCCAGGTTCGCCGAGGCCTCCGCCGGGGCCAGCACGTAGTAGGCCGAGATGCCGTGCGGAGCGTGCGGCAGCTCGGTCTCCGAGACCTCGCCGCCGAGCTCCTCGATCAGCGCCACCGTGCGCTCGAAGACCTCCTTGACCCCGGACTCGATCCCCTCGGCCTCGGAGGCCAGCTCCCTGGGAATGCCGAAGCTGAGGCCCTTCAGGTCCTCGCGGCTGGGCAGCTGGACGCCCCCCTCGATGCCGGTCGAGGTGGAATCGCACGAGTCGCGGCCCTCCACCGCCCCCAGCACCAGCGCCGCGTCGGTGACGTCCCTGGTGAGAGGGCCGCACTGGTCGAGCGACGAGGCGAAGGCGATCATCCCGTAGCGCGAGACGGCGCCGTAGGTCGGCTTCATCCCCACGATCCCGCAGAGCGCCGCGGGCTGGCGGATCGAACCGCCGGTGTCGGTGCCGATCGCACAGGGGGCGAGGCGACCGGCGACCGCGGCCGCGCTGCCGCCCGAGGACCCGCCCGGGACGCGTCCCGAGTCCCAGGGATTCAGAACCGGCCCGTAGCCGGAGTTCTCGTTGGACGACCCCATCGCGAACTCGTCCATGTTGGCCTTGCCCAGGACGCGCGCCCCGGCCTCGCGCAACTTGCGAACCGCCGTGGCCGTGTACGGCGGGCGGTAGCCCTCCAGGATCCGAGAGCCCGCGGTCGTCGGGATGCCCTCGGTGCAGAAGATGTCCTTGACGGCGACCGGGATGCCTCCCAGGGGCCCATCGGCCGCATCCTCGGCCTCGTCGGCCGTCCAGAGGAAAGCGTTCAGCGAGTCGTCGGCGGCCGCCTTGCGGTAGGCGTCGAAGTACTCGTCCGCGGAGAGCTCGCCGGAGCGGATTCGATCGGCCGCTTCCGCGACCGTGAGTTCGATCAGCTCGTCCATCTACGCCTGCGGCGAGGGAACGCGGAACGATCCGGAGGCCGGGTCAGGCGCGCTCTCCAGTACCTCGTCGCGGTCCCAGCTCGGCCGAGGCTCATCGGGTCGGAGCACGTTCTCGAGGGCGGTCACATGCGACGTGGGCTGGACACCGTCGAGGTCGAGCTCGGAAATGTGCTCGACGTGCTCGAGGATGCCGGAGAGCTCGCTGGCCATCCGCTCGACCTCCTCGTCGCTCAGTCGAAGGCGCGCAAGGCGGGCGACATGCAGGACCTGCTCCCGGTCGATCATCGACCGGATTCTAGGTCGTGGGACTCAGCAGCCGAGCTTGCGCAGCTTCTTGCGGAACTTCCGCTTCGCCGCCTTTGTCTTCGCCTTCTTCAGCTTCCGCTGAAGGGGCGCGCAGAGCGGGTTCTGGGTCGTCGTGGTCGCAGGCGGCTGGGTGGTCGCGCCGCCGCCTCCACCGCGCAGGCGGCGGTGGTGGCGCGGTCGATGTGAAGGTCGCGGTGACGCCCTTGTTCGCCGTCAGATCAACGGCGCACTGATTCCCGGCGACGCTGGTGCAGCCGGTCCAGCTGGCGAAGAACGAGCTCGCGCTGGGGGTAGCGGTCAGCACGATTCCGGTCGTCCCGTCCTCGAAGCCCTCGAGGCAATCGCCGCCGCAGATGATCCCGGTCCCGGTGACGGTCCCGGTGCCCGTCCCGGCCTTGCCCACGGTGAGCTTGCGGCGCAGTCGCTCGTAGGCGCCGATGTCGCAGGCGAGGCCCTGCGGGCGCGGCTCGCCCCGCTGGTCGACGGTCAACCCGGCGCAGCCCGTCGCCGCGTCGATCGCGGGACTGGATGCCTGGAGCGCGTGGGTCGCAGTCGAGCCCGGCGCGTTCAGGGCGAGGGGGTCGAGCGTCGGACTGGTGTTCTCCAGGTTGCCGTTGGTCGTCCCGAGGCCGCAGGTGGTCCCTGCGTCGATGTTGTCCCCCGGTGTGGCCGACGCGAGCGTCCCCGAGGCAGATTGGCATGCGCTGGACGAGGCGAAGATGCTGTTCCTGGCGGTCGACGTCCCGGAGCCGACTGCGAGATCCGCAGCGGAGATCGACGCCGTGTTGTTCGCAAAGGTGGCATTGGTGATCGTGCCGGTGCCGGCGATGATCATTCCCCCGCCCTCTCCACTGCCGCCGTTGCCGGCGGCTGTTCCCGCTGATCGTGCTGTTGGTGATCGTGGCGTTCGAGGTGGCGATCCCGGCGCCGCGCCGTCCCGAACGAGGTTCCGCTGGCCAGGCTGATTGTCGCTCACGGTGCTGCGCAGCAGGGTGAGCGTCGTGCTGACCGCAGGCCCCCGCCGCCGGTTGCGCTGCCGGCCGTGATCTGGTTTCCGCTCACCGTGCTGTCGGTGAGGCTGAGCGGGCCGGCGCTGAAAATCCCGGCACCGGAGTTCTGCGCGGTGGAGCCGATGTCGTTGTCGCTGATCGTGCTGTCGGTCAGGGTGATCGTGTCGGCTGCTGTCCGGGTCGAAGATCCCGGCGCCCTGTCCCGCACCCGTGCCGTCGATCGTGTTGCTGGTGACGGTGACGTTGTCCAGGCTGAGCGAGGCGGCGTCGTTCTGGATCGCCGCGCCCGCCGGTCCCGCCGGGATTGGCGACGTGGCCGTTCTGCAGGCGAAGGTCCTTGAGCGTGACGGCGAGGCGGCGCCACTGAGTCGAGCAAGCGATGGGAGTCGAGAGCCGTCGATCACGGTCCCGCGCGGCGCCGCTGCCGTTGCCGTCGATGGTCATCGGCGTCGTGATCTGGATGCACGTTGCAATGCGGAATGCAGCCCCGTGACGCTGAAGGTGATCGTGTCGGCGTTCGCGTTCGCGTTCGCCTCCTCGATCGCGGCGCGCAGGGTGCAGGTCGCGGCGCCGCCGGCGACCGTGTCGCAGACGCCGTCGAATGGAGTCGCCCGGGCAAATCGGCATCGTCCTGGTCGCCGAGGTCATTGACGGTGAAATCGGCCAAAGCGGCGGGAGCGAAGGCGAGCGAGCAGAAGGCGGCGACTGAGATACCCAGAACTGTGCGGAGGCGGCGTGTTGTCATGACTGCACGATCTCGCGCTCGCGCGCACGGTTGTATCCGGGAAATCCCTGAATCTGCATTCCGGCGCCGCCTGGCCAGCCAGCCAGTTAGGATCCCGCGGCGATGACGGGGGAGAAAGCCGAGCGCTTCGTCGTTCTCAATTTGCGCCTGATGGCGATCGGGTTCGCCATCACCGGCTTCTTCTTCATCGCCTGGCCCGACGGCACGCTCGACCGCATCACCGAGCTCGGCCACCACTTCGGCTTCCACACGCCCGCGCCGAAGACCGAGGAGCGGCTCTGGCTCTCGCTCGGCTTCGCCTACATGGTCGTGATCACGTTCCTCGCCTGGATCGCCTCGACCGACGTCGTCCGTTACCGGCCGATGATCCTGGCGCTGGCGGCCGGCAAGGCGGCCTCGTCGATCACCTCGCTGATCTTCTTCGCCGAGGACGACGTCTTCGCCTACCTGCTCAACGGGATCGTCGACGGCTCGCTGGTCTTCGCGTCCCTGCTGCTCTGGTCGCTGGCCGGACGGGTCGGCTCCACCGCCGCCCCTCCCTGAAGGCGCCCGCCGGGGCTCCGGGCCGCCGAGCTCCGGACCCTGCGTGCGATCGCGGAGGCAGTCGCCCCTGGTGAGGACGGGCTGCCCGCGGCCGAGACCGAGGTCCCGGTCGCCGAGCCACTCGCTCGCTTCCTCTCCAAGCTCCCGGCGCGCACCGTGCAGGTCGTTCGCCTCGCTCTGAGCGCCTTCGAGTTCCTCCCCTTCCCCTGGCGCTTCAGCCGCATGAGCGTCGAGGCCCGCTCGCAGTACATGGCGAAGATGGAGGGCTCGCGCTTCTCGCTTTACCGGGACCTGCTGCTGCTGGCCAAGCTGCTCGCGATGGTCGGTTGGGCCCGGGACGATCGCGTGCGCCGCGCCGTCGGGTTCGAGTCCCGCTGCGCGGTTGCCGAGGGCGCCCCCCAGCCTTCGTCGACCGGCATCGGCGACATCGAGCCCCGCGGGGCCGGCGAGGAATGCGACGTCGCGATCGTCGGCTCCGGCGCCGGCGGAGCTGCAGCTGCAGCCATCCTCGCCGAGGCCGGGCTCGACGTGATGGTGCTCGAGTCGGGGCCCTACGTCGACCACACGAGCTACCCGACCGACCCCCTCGACGGGCTGCCGCTGCTCTACCGCGACGGCGGCATGACGATCGCCTCGGGAAAGCCCGCCATCCCGATTCCGGTCGGCCGCACGGTCGGTGGCACGACGGTGATCAACTCAGGCACCTGCTTCCGCGCGCCGGCCGAGGTGATCGAGGAATGGAGCGAGCGCGAGGGGATTCCGTGGGCCGGCGACCTCGACCCGCTCTACGCGTCCGCCGAGGAGATGCTCGCGGTGACACCGCTCGACCTCGAGACGCTGGGCCGCAACGGCCAGCTCTGCGCGGAGGGCGCGAGCGCGATCGGTGCCAGCGGAGGTCCGATCAGCCGCAACGCCGGCAGATGCGTGCAGTGCAGCTCATGCCCGCTCGGCTGCGAGATCGACGCCAAACGGGCCACCCACGTGTCCTACCTCCCGCGTGCCGTCGCCGCGGGCGCACGGGTCCGCGCCGGCGTCAAGGTGCAGGGGATCCTCACCGAGGACGGGCGGGCCACGGGGCTCGCCTGCCGGGCGGGGATGCCGACCACGGCCGCCCAGGAGCTGTCCCGGAACGGCCGCCCTCCTCCCGGGCGTGACTGGCAGGTCCGCGCCAAGGCCGTGATCAGCGCCGGTGGCGCCTTCGGCACCCCGGAGCTGCTGCTTCGCTCAGGGATCACCCACCCTGCCCTCGGCCGGCACCTCCATATCCACCCCGCCGCCTGGATCGGGGCCCGCTACGAGGAGGAGGTCCGTGGCTGGGACGGCGTGATGCAGAGCTATTACGTCGACCAGTGGCAGCCCGAGGGAATCCTGCTCGAGGCGACCTTCACCCCGCTCTCCTTCGGCGCCCAGTGGCTGCCGGGCGTCGGCGCCGCCTTCTCGGACCGCGTCGCGAACTACGCCCACATCGCCTCGATCGGCGTCCATCTGCACGACCGCTCGGAGGGCCGCGTCGGCCTCGCCTCCAACGGGTCGCTGCGCCTTTCCTACCGCCTGCTCGAGGAGGAGGCGCGCCGGATTCAATTCGGGATCGCGCGCGCCGCGGAGATCCACTTCGCCGCCGGCGCGACGGAGGTCTATCCGAACGTGGGTCCCGTCTCCGTGATCTCGCGTCGGGAGCTCGCCGAATTCGAGTCCCTGGCCCTGCGGCCCGCGGATCTGCGCCTGGAGGCCTTCCACCCGATGAGCAGCGCGCGGATGGGCACGGACGCGAATACCAGCGTCTGCGACCCGCGCGGCGCTGTCCGTGGCGTGGAGAACCTCTACGTGGCCGACGCCAGCCTGCTGCCGACCTCGGTGGGCGTCAACCCGATGATGACCGTCATCGCCTGCGCCACGCACGTGGCGGGGGACGTCGGCGCGGCGCTAGCGGGCTGAGGCCGTGCGTGGAGCCTTCAGCGGCTGCATTCCCAGATAGCCGCCGAACGTGACGGCGGCCGCGCAGGCAAGACCCAGCCACGCGCCAACCTCGATATCGACCCCGGCGCCTCCGGGGGGGTTGATTAGGCGGACGACGATCAGGATGGCCGCCACCGCACCAAAGCCCGCGGCGACCGAGCTGCCGGCGACCGGATAGCTCACTGAGATGCGGGCGAGCACGCAGATCGCCACCGACATCCCGATGATGGCCGCCACCGCCAGGAAGAGGTCGGTGACGCTGAAGGCCTGCCAGGCGGTCGCGTCCTCCCCGCCCATGGAGTACCAGGGAAGGAAACAGGCGACGAGCAGGCCGAGGCCGCCGATGGCCCCGACCAACTCGCCAGACCTCAAGCCAGGCTTCAGTAGCGCTCGCCCCCGGCGTCCTCCTGCATGGTCAGGTAGCCGCCGACCGCAACCGCGCCGCACGCGATCAGGCCCAGGAACAGCCCGATCTTCCGGTCGGTGATACCCGGAGTGTCGAACACCTGGTACAGGATGAGCAGGGTTCCGACGCCCCCGAGGAGCGCCGTCGCGATCGGCGCCAGAGGTGCATCGGCGCCATCGCCCATAAGTGCCATCGCGGCCGGCACCAGCGCCACCAGAATCACGATCAAGAGGTAGATGTCCAGTGGATTCTCAGCCTCCCATAGGTTGAAGTTGCCGCCTCCTCCGACCTGCACGCCACCCACCGTTGTGACGCTTGGGACTCCGAACCACGGCAGGAAGCTGATGATGAACAGGGCGATCGCTCGCGATCGCTGCAACGAGCTGACCCTGAGACAACCTGTTCGCGTCCAATTGGCCTCCTCTTTCCTTTTCAAACGGTCGCGCTGACGCGCGCCTCGGCACCCGAGCCTATATCTCTCCGGCGACCTCTTCCTGCATCGCCCTGAAGCCACCGACCGCGATCACGATGGCGGCAGCCAGGCCGATGAAGGCACCGTACTTCCGGTCCGCCCCGTCGGGGAAGTCGACCGTCAGGAAGGCGATCACCAGGATCGTCCCGACGACGCCGAGCAGGAACGTCGCGGCCGAGACGAATGAGAACTCCTCGGCGGCGTCCATGAGCGCCAGCAGCGCAGGCAGCAGCGCGACCACCGCGGTAATCAGCAGGTAGATGTCGAGCGTCGAGCCCTTCCAGACGTTGTCCGACGTACTACCGGCGCCGCCTACGGCGTTGGCAACGCCGGGCGGCAAGTTGACCCCGGATGGCAGTGACGGGCCGCTCACCCCTATCCAGGGCAGGAATGTCGCGACCAGCAGGGCAATGGCTCCGACCGCCGCGATCATCTGCCCCTGAGACAACCTTCCACCAAACATGTTCGTCCTCCGTCAAAGTTCTCGGCTTAGCGGCGGGCGAGCACCGGCCGCCCGCGGCACCCTATAGATGCCGCAAGCGGCCGGTGTTTCCTACTTGCGTCCGCCTGACGACCGCTTGCTCCCGCCCGAAGAGCGCGCGCCGCTCTTGGAGCGGGTAGATGACGACTTCTTCGCCGCCGACTTCTTGGCCGCCGGCTTCTTCGCCGCCGCCTTCTTGGTCGTCGTGCGCTTCTTCGTCGTGGTCGAGCCACCGGAGCTCGAGCGGCTCTTCGCGGGAGCCGCCGCAGGCGGCGGGGTCGGCTTGGCCGCCGGCGCGCTGGCAGATGCCGCGCGAGTGCGACCGCCGGCCACGGCGACGAGCGGCTCGAAACCGTCCTCACCGAGCGCCATCAGTGCGCCGGCGGTGATCGCAATGGCGGCGGCGAGGCCGAGGATGACGCCGATCTTCAGCGTCGGCGACCCGGCGAACATCCGCCACAGGATCAGCAGGACGGCCAGGGCACCGAGCAGGGCGGTGATCGCCCCGCGGCGGACTGGGATGTTCACCCTCTGCCCGGCGGCCGCCAGATATGCCAGAGCGATCCCGGAGACCCCCGAGAGGATGATCAAGAAGCCCGGCAGGTCGGTCAGGGCGTCCCAGCCGCTGATGCCGGGGTGCGACAGCGTCGCGGTGCCATTCACCAGGCTGCCGCTCACCTCCGCACCTCCGCCGAACCAGTCGAAGAACAGGAACACGAACAGGGCGACGCCGCCGATTCCAGCGACGAGCTCCCCCGTGCGAAGCCGTGATGAGTCCAAGTCAGCCTCCGTCGATGGGATTAGTGCAGCGGCCGGGATTCAAGCACGACTTGATGGCGTAACCGGGCCGCCTGAACCGTATTCGCGAGCAGCATCGCGATCGTCATCGGGCCGACCCCGCCCGGCACGGGGGTGATCGCGCCCGCGACCTCGACGGCGGCCTCGAAGTCGACGTCTCCGACCAGCCCGTCGTCTGTGCGGTTGGTGCCGACGTCGATCACCGTGGCGCCCGGCCTGATCATCTCGGCGCCGATCAGCCGCGGTTGCCCGGCGGCCGCGATCAGGATCTCCGCGCGTCGGCAGACCTCGCCAAGATCGCGCGTCCGGCTGTGGCAGATCGTCACGGTCGCGTTGGCGGCTAGCAGCAGGGAGAAGATCGGCTTGCCCACCAGGTTCGAGCGGCCGACGATCACCGCCTCCTTGCCGGCCGGGTCGACGCCCGCCGAGGAGAGCAGTTCCATGATGCCCCGCGGGGTGCACGACACCAGGCCGGGCTCGCCGCGGGCCAGCCTCCCCGCGCTGATCGGAGTGAGCCCGTCGACGTCCTTGTCCGGGTCGATTGCGTTGACGACCGCGTCGGCATCGATCTGGTCTGGGAGCGGCAGCTGGACCAGGATCCCGTCGACCTCATCCGAGTCGTTGAGCTCACCGAGCAGCTCGAGCAGCTCCTCCTGGGAGACGGAGCCGTCGGGCTCGTGGTGGAGGGAGCGGATCCCGACCTCCTCGCACGCCTCACGCTTGCGTCGCACGTAGATCGCGGAGGCCGGGTCGTCGCCGACCAGCACGGTGGCGAGCCCGGGCGGGCGCCCGAGCTGCGCGGAGAGCTCCTCGACCTCACCTCGCACGCGCTCGCGTACGCCGGCCGCCACGGCCTTGCCGTCGATCACGGTCGCGGCCATCAGCTGATGCGAGGGTCTTCCGCAGGCGAAGCCGAGGAAGAACCCGATTGATGTTTGAGTGGTGCGTAGTCCGCCATCAACTTGCGCTCGGCTCCGTCACTCGCGAACCGCACGACTATCACCCCGCCCGGCTCGACCGCGGTGACGACGCCGTCGCCGAAGCTCGCGTGCACGATGTCGTCGCCCGTGGCGAACGAGAGCGACGGTCCCGGCGCCGGAGCGTTGCTCGTGGAGCCGCCGAGTGCCCATCCGGTGATCGCCTGCTCTTCCGTCCCCTCCCGCTCGACCAGCTCCTCGGGCAGCTCGGCGAGGAAGCGCGAAGGGAAGCCGGTCTCCCGTCCGGCGAACAGGCGGCGGCTGCGCGCGTGCGTCATCCAGAGCCGCTTGCGGGCGCGGGTGATGCCGACGTAGGCGAGCCGGCGCTCCTCCTCCTCGTTCCCCTCCTCGAGCGAGCGCGAGTGCGGGAAGACGCCCTCCTCGCAGCCGATGATGAAGACGGCGTCGTACTCGAGCCCCTTGGCGTTGTGCAGCGTCATCAGGGTGACCTTGGACTCGTCCCGGTCGAGGTCGTCCTGGTCCGTGTAGAGGGAGATCGCCTGGAGGAACTCCTCCAGGGGCGCCAGCTCCGACGGGCCCTCGACCTCACGGTTTGCGTCGAACTCGGCGGCGACGCCGACCAGCTCCTCGAGGTTCTCCATCCTGCCCTCCGCCTCGATCGTCCGCTCGGCCCGCAGGGCGTCGAGGTAACCGGAACGCTCCAGCAGCGCGCGCAGCAGGTCGGCCACCGGGCCGGACTCGAACTCGGCGCGCAGCTCCTCGATCAGCTCGGTGAACCGGCCTATGGACTTCATCGCGGCGGCGGACAGCCCGGGAACGGTCTCCTTCTCAAGTGCGATCTCCCAGATCGTGCGGCCCGTCGTATTGGCGTGCGCGAGGAGGCGGCCCTGGCTGGTGTCGCCGATTCCGCGCCGCGGCGAGTTGATCACACGCGAGAAGCTCACCTCGTCCGCCGGGTTGACGAGGAGCTGGAGATAGGCGACCGCGTCCTTGATCTCGGCGCGCTCGTAGAACTTGGTCCCGCCGATCACCTGATACGGGAGCTCGTAGCGGACCAGGATGTCCTCCAGCACCCGGCTGTGGGCATTGGTCCGGTAGAAGACCGCGACCTCGTCGCGCGTCACGCCGTGCTGGTCGATCAGCTCCTCGATCTCCCCGGCGACGAACCGCGCCTCGGCGTGTTCGTCCTCGAGCTCGGCGACGTGGATCTTCTCGCCCTCGCCGAGGTCGGACCAGAGGTGCTTGCCGAGTCGGCCGGTGTTGTGCGAGATGACCGCGTTGGCCGCCTGCAGGATCGTCTCCGTGGAGCGGTAGTTCTGCTCGAGCTTGACCACGTGCGCGTCCGGGAAGTCGTCCTCGAACTCGAGGATGTTGCGGACCTCGGCGCCGCGGAAGCCGTAGACCGACTGATCCTCATCGCCGACGACGGTCAGGTTCCCGTCCTTCCCCGCGAGCAGCTGCAGCAGCCGGTACTGGGCGTGGTTGGTGTCCTGGTACTCGTCGACGAGCACCCAGCGGAAGCGCTCGCGGTAGCGGCGGCGGACGTCCTCGAACAGCTCCAGGACGTTGACCGTGCGCATCAGCAGGTCGTCGAAGTCCATCGAGTTGGCGTCGAGCATCCGGCGCTCGTAGAGACGGTAGGCCTGCCCGACCATGTCCTCGAACGGGCCTCCGGCGGTCTCCTGGTAGCTCTCGGCGTCGATCAGCTGGTTCTTCGCGTCCGAGATCCGGGCGCGGACGGCGCGCGGCGGGTAGCGCTTGGTGTCGACCTCGAGCTCCTCGAGGCAGCGCTTCAGCATCCGCAGCGAATCGGCTTCGTCGTAGATGGTGAAGCGGCTCGTGTAGCCGAGGCGCTCGGCCTCGATCCGCATCAGCCGGGCGCAGGCCGCATGGAAGGTCATCACCCACATCCGCCGCGAGACACCGCCGACGAGCGAGGCGACCCGCTCGCGCATCTCGTCGGCGGCCTTGTTGGTGAAGGTGATCGCCAGGATCTGGTTCGGGTGCGCCCGCCCGGTCGCCAGCAGCCAGGCGATCCGATGGGTCAGCGCGCGAGTCTTGCCGGACCCGGCCCCCGCCAGGATGAGCAGCGGGCCCCTCGCCGAAGGTCACCGCCTCGCGCTGCGGGCCGTTCAGCCCGGCGAGCAGCCGCTCGACCTGGTCGGCGCCCGCCTCGACCGGGGCGCCGCGCATCCCCTCGGGCGCGACCTTCAGTTCCTCTCTTCCGCGAGCCACGGGCCAAGCATAGGACCGCGCCCAGCCGCTAACCGCCCGCGGAGCTCGGCCCCTTCTTCGGTCGCAGCTCGGTCACGTCGGCCGGCTCGGCGTCGTCGCCGGTCGCCTCGGCGAGCCGCTTCTCGAGCTCGGCGATGCGTTCGGAAAGCTCCTTCATCGCCTCGGCGATCGGGTCGGGCAGGTGGATCCAGTCCGTGTCCGGCCCTTCCACCGGGTGTCCCTCCACCCGCACCGGGTGGCCCGGATTGCCGACGACGGTCGTGTGGGCGGGCACGTCCTCGATCACCACGGTGTTGGCCCCGACCTTGGCGTTGCGCCCGACGGTGACTGGGCCGAGCAGCTTTGCGCCCGACCCAACGGTGACGTCGTCGTCGAGGGTCGGGTGCCGCTTGCCCCGGGCGAAGCCGGTGCCGCCGAGCGTGACGCCCTGGTAGAGCGTGACCCGGTCGCCGATCTCGGTCGTCTCGCCGATCACGACGCCTGAGCCGTGATCGATGAAGAAGTCCGAGCCGATCTTCGCCGCGGGATGAATCTCCACGCCCGTGAGCGCGCGGCTCGTATAGGCGATCGCCCGCGGTGCGAGCGGGACGTCCGCCTCCCAGAGGGCGTGCGCCGCGCGATGAGCAAGCAGCGCCTGCACCCCGGCCCAGCCGGTGAGGATCTCGAGCGTTCCGATTCCGCGGGCCGCGGGGTCGCGCTCGCGCGCGGAGGCGACGTCGCTCGAAACCTCCTTGGCCACGCGTCTGAGGGTTCCCAGGCCGAGCACAACGCCGAAGCTTAGGGACGCCGCGCCGCGATTACGGGGCGAAAAACGGCAGCGACATGTACCGCTCACCCGAGTCGGGCACGATCACCACGATCCGCTTGCCGCTCATCTCCTCGCGAGCCGCGAGGTCGAGCGCAGCACGCACAGCCGCGCCGGCCGAGATGCCGATCAAGAGACCCTCCTGCTGCGCCGACGCGCGAGCCGTCTCGAGGGCGTCCTCGTCGCTGACGCCGACGATCTCGTCGATGACGTCGCGATCCAGCACCTCGGGCACGAAGCCCGCCCCGATGCCCTGGATCTTGTGGGCGCCCGGCTGTCCGCCGGTGAGGACGGGCGACGCGGACGGCTCGACCCCGATGACCGCGATGTCGGGCCGGCGCTCCTTCAGCACCTGGCCCACGCCGGTGATCGTCCCGCCGGTCCCGACGCCCGCGACGAAGGCATCGACCTGGCCATCGAGATCGCGCCAGATCTCCTCGGCGGTGGTGCGGCGGTGGATCTCGGGATTCGCCGGATTCGAGAACTGCTGCGGGATGAAGCCGTCGTGCTCCTTGGCGAGCCGATTGGCGAGCTCGACGGCCTCGTTCATGCCGCCCAGCGAGGGCGTCTCGTGGACCTCGGCGCCGTAGGTGCGTAGCAGCGCTGTCCGCTCTCGGCTCATCCCCTCCGGCAGGGTGAGGATCAGCCGATAGCCCCGGGCGGCGGCCACCAGGGCCAGCGCGATGCCGGTGTTGCCGCTGGTGGGCTCCACGATCACCGAGCGGCCACGCTCGATCAGGCCGTCGCGCTCGGCCGCGTCGATCATCGCGACGCCGATCCGGTCCTTGACCGAGCCGCCCGGATTGAGGAACTCGAGCTTGGCGACCACCTCGCCGGGCAGCTCGGCGCCCAGCCGCGGCATCGCCACGAGCGGCGTGTTGCCCACCACGGCGGAGCTCTCCGCGCCGACGCGAAGCGTCGTTGTCGTCCCGTTGGACCCAGCCATTGGAGAAAACTAGCGGAACCGGGTCAGGTTTCCGGGGTTTCCCCTGCCTTGCGGCGAAGGACTATCGTTTCCGCCTTGGGCGAGGGACTCGTCGAGGACATCACCTGGATCGAATCCCCGAGCGATGGCGAGTTCATGTCGTCCGGTCCGCCTCCGCGCTTCCGGGTCGGCGATGTCGAGTTTCAGTGCCAGTTTGGTGCTTCCCACGATCGGGCTGTTCTCGATCCGGAAGGATCGCGCCGGGATCGAGGCGTACCTCGAGATCGTTCAGCGCTTCCAGGACCACAACTTCGTCGAATTGGGAATCGCTTCCGGCGGCAGCGTTGCGCTGACCGCGCTCCTCGCCCCGCCCCGGAAGCTCGTCGCCTTCGAGCTCGCACCAGAGCGCGTTGAGGCCCTCGACCTGCTGGTCACGGAGCGCGGCCTCCACGAGCGCATCGGACTGCACTATGGCGTTGACCAAGCGAACCGAGAGCGACTGGCGGCGATCCTCGAGGACGAGTTCGGCGACGAGCCGCTGGGACTCGTCATCGACGACGCCTCGCACCACCTCGCCGAGACGCGTGCGTCGTTCGAAGTTCTCTTCCCGAGGCTGCGCCCCGGTGGGCTGTTCGTGATCGAGGACTGGAACCATCAGCATCTCGTCAGCCGTGCTATGGCGGCCAAGCTCGCGGATCCAAGCCCGGAGGAGCTCAAGGCGGAGGTCGAGCGAGTCCTCGCGGAGGCAGGTCGGGGCGGCCCTCCGCTCACTCGGCTCGTCATCGAGCTGATCCTGATCCAGGCGGAATCGGACGAGTTCGTGCGCGAGGTGCGGGTCGACCAGAGCGGAGCTCACATCTACAGAGGGAACGGCGAACTCGATCCGTCCGAGTTCCGCCTCGCAGACCTCATCACGAATGACTTCGGGCTCCTCCCCGCCGAGTAGGCGTCCGCGCAGAAGACGCCGCCGCACGACGCTCCGAAGTCATCTCTTTCAGATGTGGTACATCCCCGCGCCGGCCTCCTCGGCCTCGCGGCGGGCGATGTCGGCGATCGTGGTGGAGCGGAAGGTCGCCCGGAGCGACTCCACCCCCTCCTCCCAGATGCCGCCGGCCTCCTTGCCTTCCTGGCCGACGACGCCGTCGAGGGCCTGGACGACCTCGAGCACGTTGATCTGGTCGGCCGGGCGGGCGAGCGTGTAGCCGCCCTTGGCGCCGCGGTGGCTGACCAGGATGCCCGCGCGGCGCAGGGTCGAGAAGAGCTGCTCGAGGAACTGGACGGGAATGCCGCGGCGCTCGGCGACCTGGCCGATCGGCATCGGGCTCTCGCCGGCACGCGCCAGCTCCGCCAGCGCCACCACCGCGTAACGTGACTTCGAGGTGACCGAGATCACGCCAACCCTTTTACCGGGCCTGGCGGCGTCGCGATGAACCGACGCAACCGGGCGCTGCTTCGCTCGCTCGCGCCGATGGCCGTGATGGTCGCGATCTTCTACTTCTCGGCGCAGCCGGCTGCGGCCCACCACGCCTGGTGGGAGATCGTCATCCGCAAGATCGGGCACGTGACGGGCTACGCGCTGCTCACGGCGCTCTGGGCGTGGGCGCTGCAGGGGGTCGTCAAGCGGCCTGTCCTGATCGCCGTCTGCATCGCCCTCGCCTACGCCTGCACGGACGAGCTCCACCAGACCTTCGTGCGCGGGCGGACCGGAACACCGATCGACGTCGGCGTCGACGCGATCGGGATGGTGATCGCCGCACTCCTGATTCGTGCGCGCCGGCCCTCCCCGACCAGTAGGGAAAGGGTCGACGCGATCGAGAGACTTGCTAGATCCAGCCCTGCTCGGTCGCCATGAGGACCGCCTGTGCGCGGTCCAGGGCGCCCAGCTTGCCGTACACGTTGTGCAGGTGGCTGCGAACGGTGCTCGCCGAGAGATCGAGCTCAACGGCGATCTGCTTGTAGACCTTGCCCTCGGCGAGGCGCCTGAGGACGTCCAGCTCCCGAGTGGAGAGCGGACACGGGCCCGTGGCCCGGCGACGTGACCCCTTGCCCTGGGGAAGCTCGTAGAGGACCATGCGCACGTCGGTCTCGTCCATGCCGCAGCTCTCCGCGGCCTCGACGAGATCCGTCGTGCTGACGGGACAGTCCTCGATGTGGGCGGCGACCATGTCCGCGAGGCGGATCACGGCGGCCATGCCCTCCGCCTGCCGGGTGTGGTGACGCTCGATCGCCTCGGCGACGCGCGCGTGGACGCCCCAGCGGCGAGTGAGGACGCCGCCGACCAGCGCGTGGTCGATGCCGAGCTCGCGACGCTCCTCGGCGATCCGGTCGTCTGGCGTGGCCCCGCGTCGATCGAAGCGCTCGGCGTAGCCCGGATGCAGGCGCGCCAGGACGGGCCTGCCGATGTCATGAAGGATCGCGGCCAGGGCCAGCTCGTCGCGTTCGCCGATCCCGCTCATCTCCGCGATCCGGTCGGCGGCCCGTTGCACGGCCAGGGCGTGCAGCCGGAAGCGGTCGGGGGCGAGGGCGAGCCGCCCGTCGCCGTTGAAGAGGTCGTATGAGGGGGCGGAGCGCAGGATCGCCTCGACCGCGCCTGGGCCGAGTCGCTCGACGCCGTCCGAGACGCTGTGGATGCGGCCGCTTCCCTGAAGCTGACCCGCGGCCCGCACGATGGCGGAGGTGAGGCCGACATCGGCCTCGACCACCGCGGCGACCTCGTGGGGCGGCGCGCCTCGGTTCACCTGCTCCAGTGCCTGCTCGCGGCCCTCCTGGAGGGCCGGCTGGCGCTCGGCCTCGTCGAAGGCTGCCGCCAGGACGCGTCCGCGGCCCTCGCCTCGAACGCTCGTCTGGGCACCCCGTGTGGACGTGGCAGTGCTCGCCATGGGGTAGTAATCGGCACGCGCCTGCCGATTGTTTAGCTCATGCGTTGATCTACCCAGAAGTTGGCTCATGGGTGTCCGTAGAAAGCCGCCGAATGGCATTCTCGATCCGCTCCAGGGAGCGGTCCTTGCCAAGCACCGCGAGCGACTCGAAGATGCCCGGCGAGACCGAGGTGCCGGTGATCGCCACGCGGATCGGCTGGTAGAGCTTGCCGGGCTTGACGTCGTGCTCGGCGAGGATCCGCCCCAGCAATGTCTCCAGCTCGGCCGGCTCGAAGGACTCGGCGCCGCGAAGCGCCTCGAGGGCGTCGCTCAGCAGC
This sequence comes from uncultured Solirubrobacterales bacterium, assembly GCA_963763985.1. Lineage (GTDB taxonomy): Bacteria > Actinomycetota > Thermoleophilia > Solirubrobacterales > 70-9 > DASUPK01. The sequence continues at coordinate 138,187 of CAVXQO010000012.1, forward strand.
GGTAGGGCGCCGTCCTTCATCACCTTCTTCCAGGCCTTCTCGTCGGGCTCGGGCTCCTCGAAGAGGAACCCGATCAGCGGCCAGACCTCGTCCAGGGTCTGCGCCTTCTCCTGGGCGATCTCGCAGGCGGCGCGCAGGCGCTCGTCCGGCTCGCGGCCGAGGTGGGCGGCAACGGCAGCCGTGTAATCGTCGAGGTCCATCTCCCGCATGAAGCGGCCGTTCAGCCAGCGCAGCTTCTGCTCGTCGAAGATCGCGCTGGCGCGTCCCACGTCGGCGATGTCGAAGCGCTCGATCAGCTCGTCGGTGCTCATGATGGTGGTGTCGTCCTGGGTGCCCCAGCCGAGCAACGCGAGGTAGTTGCGGACGGCTGCGGGCAGGTAGCCGGCTTCGCGCAGCTCCTGCACGCTGGCGGCGCCGTGGCGCTTGGAGAGCTTCTTGCCGTCCGGGCCGTGGAGCAGCGGCAGGTGCGCGTAGCGAGGCGGCTCGACCCCGAGCGCCTCCATCACCTGGTCCTGTTTCGGGGTGTTGGAGAGGTGATCGTCGCCCCTGATCACGTGGGTGATCCCCATGTCCGCGTCGTCGACGGCGACCGCGAAGTTGTAGAGAACCGACCCGTCGGCCCTGGCGATCACGAAATCGTCCGAGCTCGCGTTCGGGAATCGCACCTCGCCGCGGATCTCGTCCTCGACCACCGTGTCTCCTTCATCGGGGACGCGGAGGCGGACTGCGGCGCCCGGCTCATCGCTCGGCTCGCCGCGATAGCCCCGGTTGCCGTGCGCCTTCTTCCAGGCGGCGACGTCCTCGCCGGTCGCCGAGTCGCGGTAGGCGCGGCCGGAGGCGAGCAGCTCCTCGAGCCGCTCCCGGTGCCGCTCCGCGCGCTCGAACTGACTCAGGGGACCCTCGTCCCAGTCGAGCTCCAGCCAGCGCAGCGCGTCCAGGATCTGCTCGACGTTCTCCGGGGTCGAGCGCTCGCGGTCGGTGTCCTCGATCCGCAGGATCAGCTCGCCGCCCCTGCCGCGCGCGTAGAGCCAGTTGTACAGTGCCGTCCTCGCTCCCCCGATGTGGAGGGCGCCCGTCGGTGACGGGGCGAAGCGGACTCGAACGGGGACTGATGGATCGGAGCTCATCATGCTGATCGGCGCCCATGTTTCCACAGGGGGTGGCCTCCCCAAGGCCATCGAGCGCGCCGAGGAGCGCCGCTGCGACGCGATCCAGATCTTCAACCAGAGCCCGCGGATGTGGCGCCCTACGCGCTACTCCGACGAGGACTTCGCCGCCTTCCGCGAGAGGATGGCCGCCTCGCGGGTCGAGGTGGTCGCCATCCACATGATCTACCTGATCAACCCGGCGGCGAAGGACAAGGAGATGCGGAGCAAGAGCCTCGAGTCGCTTACGCACGCGCTGAGAGTCGGCGACGGGATCGGCGCGCTTGGCGTCGTCGTGCATCCGGGCGCGCTCAAGGACGACACCCGGACCAACGCCCGCAAGCGCGCGATCGACCTGATCAAGGAGGCGCTGGCCCGCTCGGAGCGCTGCCCGATCATCTACGAGAACACCGCGGGATCTCCCCAGCTGCTGGGTCGTGACTTCGACGAGACCGCGGAGCTGATCGACAAGACCGGCGGCCCGAAACGCCTCGGCCTGTGCATCGACTCGTGCCACCTTCACGCGACCGGCTACGACGTCTGCACTCCCGAGGGCGTGAGCGACCTGGTCGACGAGATCGACTCGAAGATCGGCCTGAAGCAGCTCAAGCTCCTCCACGTGAACGACTCACGCGACGCCCGGGGATCGAACCGCGATCGCCATGCGCCGATCGGCAAGGGCGAGATCGGTCGGAGGGGGTTCCGGGCGTTTCTCAGCGAGCCGGGCTTCCAGCAGGTCCCGGTGGTGCTCGAGGGCCCGGGCATCGATGGCGGTGCGACGGACCTGAAGGACGTCCAGCTGACCCGCCGGCTGCTGCGCGAGGGCATCCGCGCCCGAGGCTGATGCTGCTCAACCGCCGCGCCCTGGACGGGATCGCAGCCGGCGAGATCGACCTGGCCTTCAGGCGCTGGAAGCGCCCCACGGTGAAGGCCGGCGGCACGCTTCGCACCCGCGCCGGCGTCCTGGCGATCGAAGCGGTCGAGCCGACCAGCGAACGCAGGATCAGCGTGGCCGACGCCCGGCGCGCCGGCTTCGCCTCGCGCGCTGAGCTGCTCCGGAGCCTGCGGCCCGAGGGCCGGCTCTACCGGGTCGAGTTCCGACGCATCGGCGATGATCCACGGGCAGCGCTGCGCGAGCGCGCCGAGATCACCGACTCGGAGCGCGAGGAGCTCGACGCTCGGCTGGCCCGCATGGACCGGGCCCGCGGCGAGCCATGGACGCACCGGGTGCTCGAGCTGATCGCCGGCCAACCGGAGATGCTGGCGGCCGACCTGGCGGCCTCCCTCGGCATGGAGAAGCTGCCCTTCAAGCGCGACGTGCGCAAGCTCAAGGAGCTCGGCCTGACCGAGAGCCTGCTGGTCGGCTACCGGCTCTCCCCGCGGGGCAGGGCCTATCTCGCGAGCCCTACGGCAGCCAGGAGTAGAGGTAGTACAGGGCGTACGGGTTCGCGGCGATCTCCCGGGCGTAGCGGGTGACCGCATCCACGTACGGGCCGGAGTCGTTGTAGGAACGCAGCGCCCGCGCGTACTTCGGCGGGGCTCCGTTGTGGTGGAGCAGGTTGGCGGCGGCGAGGATCGCGTCGTGAGGGTCGTGGATGTCCCCACCGCTCCCATAGATCCGCCAGGTGGAGGGGATGAACTGCATCGGGCCCCTGGCGCCGGCGACGCTGTCGCTCTTCACGCGGCCGAACTTCGTCTCGACGAGGTTGATCGCAGCGAGGTAGTTCCAGGCCACCCCGTAGCGCTGGTTCGCCTCGCGGTAGAAGCCGACCAGATCCGAGAGCGGCGCCGGCGCTCCCGCCTTCAGCTTCCGGTGGCGGCCACCGGTGGAGAGGCGAAGCAGGTCGCGCTTGGCGGTGGTCAGGCGCCGCATCTCGTCGCGAAGACTCGGTGACAGCAGGGGCAGGGCACGGGCGGTCAGGGTCGGATGCTCGGCGAGGTAGAGAGAGTCGTCCTCCAGGGCCTCGGCCTGGTCAAGGACCCCTTGGGGAGCCTCGCTGGACGGCGGGTCTCCCCCGGCCCGCCAGCCGTCGATCGCCGCGCGCAGCGCGCTGTCCGTCTCAGCCAGCTGGTCGGCGACCTGTTGTGGCGAGGACGCCGATGCTCCTCCGCATCCGAGCAGGGCGACGCTCGCGATCAGCGTCACGGCAGCGCGGCAATCGGCGAGCAGGTCTGTGCATAGGCTCACTGATACCGCGTTTTCGGCCTACGATGCCTCGGCGGAACCGCCGAGATCCGATGCCGGCCAAGGACGAACTATCGCTGCGCATGGTGCGCGTCCTACCCGCCCCACGGACGGAGGTGTTCAGGGCGCTCACCGACGCGGAGCAGATCGCCAGGTGGTGGGGTCCGCATGGCTTCACCGTGCCGGACGTCGAACTCGACCCCAGGGTCGGTGGCGGCCTGCGGATCGCGATGCAGCCCTCGGACGGCGATCTCTTCCACCTCTCCGGAGAGTTCCACGAATTCGACCCGCCGGCCCGCCTCGCCTACACATTTCGATGGGAGCCCCCGGACCCCGACGACCGGGAAACCGTGGTGACGCTCTCCCTCGAGGACAAGGGGGGCGAGACCGAGGTCCGGTTCACCCAGGGCGAGTTCGCGACGGAGGAGCGGCGCGCCCTGCACGAGGGCGGATGGAACGACTCCTTCGATCGACTGGAGGAGCTGCTCGGCTGACCCGGCCCTCAGGTCAGCGAGTTGCGCAGATCGAACGCCCGGATCGACTCCGGGGTGTCGTCCGGGGCGTCGAAGAAGCGGCGGTTGACGCACTCGTGGCCGGGCCCGTCGCCCTCGTACGCCCGCTCGACGCTGAACTCGCAGTGGGGCAGCGGTTCGCCCGTCATCTTGATCCCGCCGAACCCCTCGCGCGTGCGCTCGGCGAGCAGGAACATGTCGAAGTCGATCTCCGCGCTGAACACGTTGTTCATGCAGCCCATGAAGCGGCCGCCGGTGCGCGCGTCCTCGTAGGTGTAGAGGAACTTGCACCCCATCTCGAGGCATCCCGCCGGGTTGACCAGCTTGTCGCAGAACGTTCGGCACTGGCGGCATTCGCCGGCGCTACTGCGCTCTTGCTGTGTCTGCCTGGGCACGCGCTCAGTCTAAGCACGCCCGCAGGCGTGTTGGGGATCCTGGGACTGCCGAGGGACTTGCGCGAACCCGGCCAAGTCTGCTAATCGCCGGTTGACTGCCGAGTCAAGCCGCGGCCCGCGAACCGGTGCCGAGGAGGGCGTCGAGCTCAGCGTCCAGGCCCGCGGAGCGGCGCACGCGATACTCGCGGCCGAAGCGAAGCTCGCGGGTCCCCTCTCGCGTCTTCATCACCAGCAGCACCTCGGAGTCGCCGGGGAAGTGCGCGAGGATCCCCTTCAGCTCCTCGACCAGGGAGGCGCCGAACTGGGAGGCATCGATGGCGAGGCGCAGGGGCCCTGTGTCACGGGCGGCCCGCGCCTTGGCGACCTCGTCCTCGGTGGGCTGGAAGAGCTCCACCTCCTGCGCGACGAGCTTGGTCTCCCCGCGGCCCTTGTGGTCGAGCCTGCCGCGCACGATGACGATCGCGTCCGCGGCCAGGAACTCCCTCGACGCCTCGTAGGCCTTCCCCATGACGAGCATCTCGAGCTGGCCCTCGATGTCGTCGAGGGTCGCAAACGACATCAGAGAGCCGTTTTTCGACGTGTGCCTCTTGAACTCCGTGATGATCCCGCCGACGCTCACCCACGAGCCGTCGGGCCGCTCGGCCAGGCTCGAGAGCGAGCAGTCCACCCGGGAGCGCAGCGCGTCCTTCACCTCGGCCAGAGGATGCGAGGAGAGGAAGGTGCCGAGGGTCTCCTTCTCCAGCCGGAGCAGCTCGCGCTGGTCGAACTCCTCCGCGCGGATCGGGGCGTGGTGCTGTCGCGAGGGGCCCGACTCCTCCGCCCCGCCCCCGAGATCGAAGATCGAGGATTGGCCCATCCGCGAGTCCTCCTGGGCCTTCTGGCCGAACGCGGTGGCGGCCGGCAGCGCCTCCAGCATCCCCCGCCGCGAGGCGCCCGTCGAGTCAAATGCTCCGCATTTGACCAGGCACTCGACGGCGCGTTTGTTCACCGCACGGGTATCGACCCGCTCGCAGAAATCCCACAACGAGGTGAAGCTTCCGTCCTCCGAACGTGCATCGAGGATCGCCTGCACCGCGATGTGGCCGACGTTCTTCACGGCGTCGAGCCCGAAGCGGATGCTGTTGCCGGAGACGACGAAGCCGTGGTCGGAGCTGTTGACGTCGGGCGGCAGCACCTCGATATCCATCTCGGCGCAGCGGTTGACGAAGAACGGGACCTTGTCCTTGGTCGACATCACCGTCGAGATCAGGGCGGCCATGTACTCGGCCGGGTAGTTGGCGCGCAGCCAGGCGGTCCGGTAGGAGATCATCGCGTAGCACGCAGCATGGGAGCGGTTGAACGAATAGTCCGCGGCCGCCTCCATCAGCGACCAGAGGTCCTGGGCGACGCGGCGGTCCGTGTTCGACGCCGCCATGCCCTCGAGGAACTTCTCCTTCATGGTCGCCATCAGTTCCCGCTTCTTCTTGCCGACCGCCTTGCGGAGGTCGTCCGCCTCGGCGGGACTGAAACCCGCCATCTGCTTCGCGATCTCCATGAGCTGCTCCTGGTAGATCACGCAGCCGTATGTCGCCTCGCTGATCGGACGCAAGCGGGGGTCGGGGTAGCGGACCGCGTCCGGATCGCGCTTGCCCTTGGCGTAATCCGGGATGTAGCGCATCGCGCCGGGGCGATAGAGGGCGTTCAGTGCGACCAGGTCCTGGAACTCGGTCGGCTTCACGGTCTTGAGCGCGTCCTGCATCCCCTCGGACTCGAACTGGAAGACGCCGATCGACTCGCCCCTGCGAAGCATCTCGTAGGTCTTGGGATCGTCGGGAGGGATGTCCTTGATGTCGATCCGCTCTCCGCGAGAGCGCTCGATGATCGCCACCGCGTCCTCGATCACATCGAGGTTGCGTAGCCCGAGGAAGTCCATCTTGAGCAGACCGATCTCCTCGATCGGGCCCATCGAGTACTGCGTGACCGTCTTGTAGGCCCGCTCAGGCTTGCCGTTGCCGTTTCCGTTGCCATTGCCGCCACCCGCGCCGCGGTCCTCGGCGAGCTGCAGTGGGACGATCTCCTGGAGCGGCCGGTCGGCGATCACGACGGCGGCGGCGTGGATCGAGTGGTTGCGGACGATGCCCTCGAGGCCCTGCGCCGTGTCGAGGATCTTCTGCGCGTCGGGATCGGAGTCGTAGGTCCGCTTCAGCTCCTCGCCCGGCTTCAGGCACTCCTCGAAGCTCGGGCTGCGGCCGAAGATCGGCTCGGGGATCTGCTTGGCGAGCCGGTCGCCGGTCGCGTAGTCGTAGCCGAGGACGCGGGCTCCGTCGCGGATGGCCGCGCGCGGGGCCATCTTGCCGAAGGTGATGATCTGGGCGACGCACTCGCGCCCGTACTTGTCGGCGACGTAGCGGATCACCTGCTCGCGCCCGCGGACCGAGAAGTCGATGTCGATATCCGGCATGGACTTGCGGCCGGGGTTCAGAAAGCGCTCGAAGAGCAGACCGTTGGCGAGCGGGTCAAGGTCGGTGATCTCGAGGGCATAGGCGACGATCGAGCCCGCGGCCGAGCCCCGGCCCGGGCCGACTGCGATCCCGTTTTCCTTCGCGTACTTGACGAAGTCCCAGACGATCAGGAAGTAGGACTCGAAGCCCATCTCGGAGATCACCCCGAGCTCGAAGTCGAAGCGCTCCATTGCCTCGGCCGGGATCGGGTCGCCGTACCGCTGCCGGAGACCCTTGAGCGCGAGATCGCGAAGCATCTCCCCCGGCTCGACCCCGTCCGGCGTCGGGAATCGCGGCAGGAGCAGCTGACCGAGCTGCATCTCCAACTCACAGCGCTCGGCGATCTCCGTGGTGCTGGCGACGGCCTCCGGCATGTCGGAGAAGGACTCCGCCATCTCGTCGGAGCTCTTCAAATAGAACTCGTTGGTGTCGAAGCGGAGCTTCGGCTGCTCGATCGTCGACTTCGTCTGCACGCAGAGCAGCGCCGCGTGGCTGTCGTAGTCCTCGCGGCGCAGGTAATGGACGTCGGCGGTGGCGACCAGGGGCCGACCGAGCTCCTTGGCGACCCGGACGATCCCCTCGTTCGCCTTGTCCTGCTCGGGGACTCCGTTGCGCTGGACCTCGAAGTAGACCTGCTCGGGCCCGAACGCGCCGATCAGGTCATCGATGTGCGCCCGGGCGTCCTCCGGGCGGTCCTCGACCAGCCGGCGGCAGAAGCGCGACTGCAGGCAGCCGGTCAGCGCGATCACTCCCTCGGAGTGCGCCGAGAGCAGCTCCATGTCCACGTTCGCCTTGCCCCGGGAGAAGCCCTCGAGGAAGCCGGCGGAGCTCAGCTTGACCAGGTTTCGGAAGCCCTCGTCGCTCGAGGCCAGCAGGGTCAGATGGTTCCGCTCGTAGCGCGTGGCCTGCGGAGTCGCGTTGCGATCGTCGACGAGATAAGCCTCCAGGCCGATGATCGGCTTGATCCCCGCGGCCTTGCACGCCTTGTAGTGCTCGACCGACCCGTTCATCACGCCGTGGTCGGTGAGCCCGAGCGCCGGCATGTCGAGCTCCGCGGCACGCTCGGCGAGCTTGTCGATCTTGCAGGCGCCGTCGAGCAACGAGTACTCGCTGTGCACATGCAGGTGGACCGTCCGGGCGCTCACCCTCCGATCATGTCAACCGAGGCAGATGCATCCGAGGGGTGTCGGGAGTGCAAAGCCGCTCTTACGGGACAATCAATTCGGGGCTCGGATCGAGAAGCCCGAGTCACGGACCCAATCGGCGATTCCCGCGCACGCAGCCTCGAAGTCCAGCTTCGGGACCCAGCCCTCGACGGTGTGAGAGCGGAACTCACGCTCGGCGGAGAGCGTCTCGAGCAGCCCGGCGTCGTCGGCGCCGACCGCGTCGACGGGCCCGATCCAGGGCGGAGCCGGGGACCTCACCCAAGTGTTGAGCCGATCCAGGGCTCTTGGATCCGGGATCAGCCCGAGCCCGGCGCGCAGGTAGCGCCCGGCGCCGGTCCGGTTGGCCGCCTTCAAGGCGCGCTTGACGGGGTTGCCACCCGACCAAGCGGGACCCGGGCGGCTCACCGACGTCCATGGGAAGCCGACCTCGGCGCTGAGCACGTCGAGGAGCTCGGGCCACCGTCGAGAGGAGAACTCGGCGAGGTGGTGGTAGGTGCCGTGGGCGGCGAGGGCGCCCGTCGGGCCGGCCGACCAGGTCCGCGACGTAGTCGCCGATGTTCTCGACGTGGGTCGTGTTGGAGAACCCGGATATGCCCGCGTAGGCGACCGGCTTCACCTCGAGCAGGCGTTGTGCGATCCCGGCGACCCAGGTGGGAGATCCGGGGCCGATCACGTTCCCCAGCCGCACGATCGCCGTCTCGCACGACAGCTTCCCGGCGAGCCGCTCGACGAGATGCTCGGCGTGGAGCTTCGACTCACCGTAAGCGTCGTCCGGAGGCTTTGCGACTCGGACCGGCGCGGCGTTATCGGGCAGCCGGATGCCGAGGACGCCCGACGTGCTGATCTGGATCAACCGGCGGCATCGGGCCGATGCCACACCCTCGATCGAGCTCACCAGCATCCTGTTCTGGCGATACATCCGGCCCGGGTCGGCGCTCTTCACGTAGGCGAAGTTGACGATCGAGCATCCGCCGGCTCCGATCAGCCGCGGGGCGTCCTCCGCGGTGCCGATCGTGAAGTCATCGGACTCCTCGGGGAGCAGGATGGCCGCCATCTCGGGTCGTCGCGCAACCGCGACGACCCGGTGTCCGTTCGCCCGCAGGGCGCGGATCGCGTGTCCGCCGACGTAGCTGCTCGCCCCGAACACAACCACCGGGTCGGTCACCGGCTTCTCTCCCCGTGAAGCGCCTCGAGGAGCTCCATCTGGAGCAGGAACCGGTCGCCGTCGATCCTGGTTCGGATCTCCGGGTCGCGAGCCCGGGCGAGGAAATCGCGGTACGCGAGCAGGACGCAGCCGGGGACGTCCACGGCCCTGTCGCTCGGTTCAGCGCCGCGCACCCGCAGCGCGGCGCCGTCGCGGAACAGGATCGGGCCCGGTGCGAAGAGCGGTACGAACAGGGTCCCGAACGAGCCGAACACACGGATCCCGCGGGGCAGCGGACGAAGCCTGCTCAGCCAGAGGCCGATCCTGGCCTCGCGGCCACCGGTCTCAAGGACGATCTCGGCCCGGCATTCGTGAGACGGCTCCCGGTCGGGCTTCTTGGAGACGCCGGCGAGGCGCACCGAGACCGGTTCGGGGGCGCTGTCGAGGCCGAGCAGGTAGACGACCGTGTCGACGATGTGGGCGCCGGTGTCGTGGATGACGCCGCCGTAAGCGTCCTTGACGACGTAGCTGGACGCGGGCCAGTCCCAGCGGAAGCCGTCGCTCGCCTCGATCGAGTCGATCCGGTCGAGCTCGCCGGAGAGGAACTGCCGCGCGCCCTCGACCGTCGGGTAGTAGCGGAGGAGCTGGTTCACGGCGACCGGGACCCCTCGCTCATGCGCCGCTTCGACCAGCCCCGCCGCCTCGGCCTTCGTCCGGCTGAACGGCTTCTCGACGAAGACGCCCTTCCCCGCCTCGATGTACCGGCCGGCGATCTCCGCGTGAAAGTCCGGCGGGGTCGCGACCAGGGCGGCGTCGACACCGTCTCCCTCGCCGGGCTCCGGGTGGGGTCCCCAGCGCTCGGCTCCGACCGTGCTCGCGATCGCCTCGGCCAGATCCTCGTTCGGGTCGTAGCAACCGGCGACGGTGATCCCACCGCCGTCCCTCAGTGCGTTGATCACCGGTGCGTGGAGGCTCGCGACGACCGCCCCGCAGCCGACGATGTCGTACGTCACCCCGCGATCCGTCCGCTCCCGCACGCTCACCCTCCGATCATGTCAACCGTGGGGTGGAGATGCATTCGAAGGCCGCGGAGTGCAAAGTCGCTTTGCGAGAAGATCAATCCGGGTGATCTGGCTCCTTCGACATGGCGACGCCGAGGACGGCACCGGGAAGCCGGACGCGGAGCGCAAGCTGACCGAGAAGGGCGAGCGTCAGTCGCGGAATGCCGGCAAGGCGCTCAAGGCACTCGGCATGGAGCTCGACCTCTGCCTGACGAGCCCGAAGGTCCGCGCCAGGCAGACCGCGGAGCTGGCGTGCGAAGCCCTCGGCTGCCCGGTCGAGGAGGACGACCGACTCGCGGGCGGCGACTTCGACCCGCTCGAGCTGGCCGCCGGCCGCGGCGAGGTGATGCTGGTCGGCCACGAGCCCGACTTCTCCGGCGCCGTCGCGCTGGTCACCGGCTCGCGGGTGAAGATGAAGAAGGGCGGGATCGCCGCGATCGACGACCACCTCCTCCACGCCCTGCTGCGGCCGAAGGACCTGAAGGCGATCGCGGGCTAGGCCAGGCCCTGCGCCTCGTACTCGCGCAGGAAGCCCTCGAAGAGGCGGCGGTGGCCCTGCTCGTCGTGGAGGATGGCGATGACCATGTCGTTGGTCACCGGGTCCACGCCGTCGGTCGCCTCGACGATGCGGGTGTAGTGCTCGATCGCGCCGGTCTCGGCCTCGATCACCCCGCGGATCACGTGGACGATGTCGACCTGGTCGTCGGGCGGCTGCAGGTAGGACTGCTCGGCTGAGAACTCCTCCGAGCCGGGGACGACGCCGTAGAGATCCTTGATCCGCTGTGCGAAGAGCTTGGCGTGGCCGAGCTCCTCGGTGATGTCCTGCTCGAGGGACTCCTTGATCTCCTGGGCGCGGACGCCGTCCGGGTTGACCGAGTTGGCGAGGTAGCTCATCACCGTCTCGATCTCCATCCAGTAGGCCTTCTGGAGCATCTCGATGATCTCGTCGCGCTTGGCGCGCTGATCGTCGCCGAGGATGCCCTCGGAGGCCCGCGTGGTGTCCGTCGTCGCCATCACGCCGGCACTCTACCCGGCGCGATCCGGCGCTAACCCACCGATGAGTTGCGCGCCGATGAGGGGTCTTAGTGCTCGAGACCTTTCGAACAGGAGGAGCCGGATGACAGTCGCCGAGATGACCACTTCAGCCGATGGAACCGAGATCGCCTTCGACCGCATTGGGAGCGGCCCCGCGCTGATCCTGGTCGGCGGCGCCTGGAACGACCGGAAGACGCCGGCGGCAGCTTGCCGAGCGGCTGGCGAGCAGCTTCACCGTCTACTCCTACGACCGTCGCGGCCGGGGCGACAGCGGGTTCACCGAGCCCTACGCGGTCGAGCGCGAGATCGAGGATCTCCAGGCCGTGATCGAGAGCGCCGGCGGGACAGCGCACCTCTTCGGGCACTCGTCGGGAGCCTCACTGGCGCTCGAGACCACTGCCCGGAGCGTCAGCGTCTCCAAGCTCGCGATGTACGAGCCCCCGTACATCGTCGACGACAGCCGGCCGCCGCTGCCCACCGACTACGTCGAGCATCTGGAGGAGCTGTCCGCCGCAGGCGAGGGCCGAGAGGTGATCCGGTACTTCATGACGACCGCGGTCGGCATGCCCCCCGAGATGGTCGAGCCGATGGTGAACTCGCCGATGGCGGAGTCGATGGTGCCCCTCGCCCACACCGTCTCCTACGACGGGCGGGTGATGCTCAGGGGCAGCATGCACGGCCAGCCGCTGCCGGCAGAGTGGAGGGACGCGGTGACCATCCCGACCCTGGTGATGGACGGCGGCAACAGCCCCACCTGGCTGCGCAGCTCCTGCCGCGCGCTGGTCGAGCTGCTGCCGGACGTCACCTACCGGACGCTCGAGGGCCAGGACCATGCGGCGGCGCCCGAGGCGATCGCCCCGGTCCTCGAGGAATTTCTCTAAGCGGCCGCCACAAACACCGCGGCCGGATCTAGGCGCAGGACCAGGCGCTCGGCCCGGAGTCGCGCCAGATCTCCGCGGCGATCCGATCCTGCTCGGCCTTGGGCGCGTCCTGCGGCGCGCCCTGGCCGCCGTAGGCGGCCCAGGTCGACGGCAGGATCTGGTACGCGCCGCCGGCCCCGCTGGACGAGTTGACGGCGTGGTAGTTGCCGCCCGACTCGCACATGACGATGTAGGTCGGGATCGAGTAGGGGCCGCCGAGGTAGGCCGGGGCCCCGGCCCCAGTGCCGACTGCCGCCCGCTGCTCGGCCTGCTGCTGCTCCAGGTCGGCAACCTGGCCCTGGGCGTCTGAGAGGGAGGCCTGGGTTCCGGAGCGGGCCTGCGCGACCGCGGCGGCGCTCTGGTTGGCCGCCTGCTCGCTGGCGAGGAAGCTGGACTTCGCGGAGCTCAGCTGCTGTGCCTCGGCATCGGACTGCTGCTTCAGGTCGGCGACCTGGTGGGTGTGCTGCGCCATCTGATCTCGGAGCGAGGCGACCTTGTTGGCGATCCGCATGTCTGCGTCATGCAGGGCGTTGAGGTAGTCGGTGCGGGTGGAGAGATCGTCGAAGCCGTTGGAGTTGAGCAGCACGGTGACGTAGTCCGGGGCGTCGCTCTCGTAGATCGAGACGAGGCGCTGGTCCAGCTGCTTGACGGCGGCCGCGTACTGCCCGCGCAGCTGATCGAGCTGGCGCTCGGCCACGTCGAGCTGATTTGCAAGCTGGTCGGACCGGGCCTGCGCCGTCTGGACCTGGGCGTTCAGCTCCATCGCATGGGCGCCGGCCTGGTGGGCCTGCTCCGTCAGCGACGAGATCTGCGCGGTCTGCGAGTTGACCTTGTTGGAGAGCTGGCCGGCATCGGAGCGCGCCGCATCGATCTGGTCCTTCAGCGAGGGATCCTTGGCGCCGGCGAGGCCGACCCCGAGTGCCGCCGCGACCGCCACCGCACACGCGACGCCCGCCGTTATGCGGCGACGCCTGTCCCGCCTAAAGCGGGTTGCTCCGCGGCTGCGCCTCGGAGCACCCGGCGTTCAGGCCGGACCCGCGAGGTGCTGCTGGCGTATGTATGGACTGCCGTCATCTCCTTCTGTGCCTGCGGGGTTAGCTGACGGGCTCACGCGGAAAGGAGTCGCGTTACGCCGGAGCAGTTGCCGGCGATTCGCCCCAACGACACTGGGTTCCCCGCTCTCTCTGACTCGAGAGATTCGGCTCTATCGAGCCAGGAACGGTAGCGAACGCTCCCACAGGCGCGCCGCGCCTGTCGCGCCCCGATCCGGCGTGCCGCTGGCTGCAAGGAATCGTGCAAGCCCAGGCGTGGCTCAGGCGGCGAGGAGCAGGCCCCGGTCGTCCCGATAGGTACGGCAGACCTCGCGCAGGATGCCCAGCATCTGCTCGGCCGCGGGCGAGCGCGAGCTCTCGCGCGTCACGGCCCACACCCTGCGAATGGGCTTCTGTCCTCTCACGGCTCGCAGCTCGATCCCGGGATGGCCCCCGGCGAGCTCCGGCAGGATGGTGACGCCGAGCCCCGAGGCGACGAAGCCCTTGATCACCTCGTAGTCCTCGCTACGGAAGCTGATCTTCGGCTCGAAGCCGGCGTCGCGGCAGAGCTCGAGCACCTGATCGCGGCAGGAGCTCGGCAACGCCCCGCAGAGCCAGTCCTCGCCGGCCAGGTCCGAGATCCGCACCGACTTCGCCGCTGCCAGCGGATGGCCCGGCGGCAGCGCCACGCGCATCGGCTCCTCGTAGATCAGCTCCGCCTCGACGTCGCGGGCGAAGTCGAGGGGAAAGTCCGGATAGTCGAAGACGACGGCCAGGTCGAAGTCGCCCCGCTTCAGCCCGGGGAACGAATCCTCGGGCTCGTCCTCTGAGAACTGCAGCTCGACCTTCGGGAAGCGCTGGCGGAACAACGACAGCGCACGAGTCATCAGGGTGGCGCTGGCGGTCGGGAAGCTCGCGAGCCGCAGGCGGCCGCCCTCCAGCCCGGCGATCTGCGCGAGCTCGCGCTCCGCCTCCTCGAGCCGGCACATCACGGCATCGCCATGCGACATCAGCGCCTCACCGGCGGCGTTCAGCTTGGGCCCCTCGCTGGTGCGCTCGAGCAGCGGGGTGCCGACCTCCCGTTCGAGCACGGCGATCTGCTGGCTGACCGCGGACTGCGAGAGGTGGAGCGACTCGGCGGCCGCGGAGAAGGAGCCGCGCGCGACGACCTCCTGGAGAACCCTCAGTCTCCGCACATCGAGCATAAGACAAACTTATCAGTCCGAGAAGGAATCCATGTTGCGCTGATACCTCACGAGGAGGAGCATCCCCCTCGTTCTATCGATGAGCAACCAAGCGAGAGGAGCTGAGATGGAGGCGCATGCGGGCACGATCAGGATTCCGACCGGCACCACGACGAAGCCGCGGCGGCTTCATCTGTTCCGCGAGCGCGTCCGGGCACGCCGCCGCGAGCGTCGTGCTTCGCAACCACGCCGCCGGCGCCAACCGCGCACTGCCGGGCTCGATCCCGGGGTCGGAGCACACTCACCTGCTCCCCCCGAAGGCCTACTAGGTCAGTCAGTTTCCTCGTCGCCGCCGCGCGACGCGAGGTAGGCCCCGACACCGAGCGCGGTCAGGACGAGTCCGGTGCCGGCCGCGATGCGGATCTCGCGTCCGTAGGCGCCAGCGGAGGAATCCGACGACCATCCGGCCGATCAGCTCGTAGATCATTCGTTCTCCTTTCTGATCCGATGCGCGAGGCGGCTCTGCATCGTGAAGAGCTCGATGAAGCCCGGGCTCGCGTGCTGGGAGAAGTCTCCCCCGGATTCGCCGAAAGATGCAAGCGACTGGTCGTACAGCGCATACGGAGAGCTGCGCCGGATCGGGGTCACCGAGCCACGGTAGAGCTTCAGCGCCACCTCGCCGGTGACGAACTCGTTGACCGAATCCATGTAGGCGTCGAGGTCGGTGCGCAGGGGCTCGAACCAGAGTCCCGCATAGCAGAGGTAGGCCCACTGGCTCTCGAGCGCGCCCTTGAAGTTGTTCTGGTGGATCGTGCAGACGAGCTTCTCCAGCTCCCGGTGGGCTGCGAGGATGATCGCCGCCGCCGGCACCTCGTAGAGGTCGCGGACCTTGAGCCCGACCACGCGGTCCTCGATGTGGTCGACGATCCCCACGCCGTGCCGCTGTCCGATCTCGGCCACCCGCTCGAGCAGCTCCACGAGGCCCAGCTGCTCGCCGTCGAGTGAGACGGGCCGGCCGCGCTCGAATCCGATCGAGACCTCCTGCGGCTCGTCCGGCGCGTCCTCCGGGCGGGTGACGAGCTGGAAGACGTCGTCCGGGGGTGCCTCGTCCAGGTCCTCGATCGCCCGTCCCTCGGAGGAGCGCCCCCAGAGGTTGTCGTCGATGGAGTAGGGCGAGACCTCGGTCCCGCCCTTCACGGGGATGCCGTGCTCGCGGGCGTAGGCGATCTCCTCCTCCCTGCCCATCTGCCACTCGCGCACCGGCGCGATGATCTTCAGCTCGGGGTCGAGGGTGGCGATGGTGGCCTCGATCCGGACCTGGTCGTTCCCCTTCCCGGTGCAGCCGTGCGCGACCGTGTCGCAGCCGTGCTCCCTGGCGGCCTGCACCGCCAGCTTGCCGATCAATGGCCGGCCGAGCGCGGTGAACAGCGGGTAGCCGCCTCCGTAGAGCGCGTTCGCCTTGATCGAGGGCAGGACGTAGTCCTGGGCGAACTCCTCGCGCGCATCAACCAGGACCGTCTCGACGGCGCCGAGCTGCTCCGCCTTGCCGGTGACGACGTCCCAGTCCTCACCCGGCTGGCCGAGGTTGACGGTGAGGGTGACGATCTCCGCCCCGTAGCGCTCCTGGATCCACTTCAGCATCACGCTCGTGTCCAGGCCGCCCGAGTAGAGCAGCAGGACGCGGGCGACCTGCGCCGGGTCGGCCTGGTAGGACGCAATGCGCGGAGCTTCTGGGGCCATTGAGCCGGGAAGTGTGGCGTTTTTGTTTAGGCAGCGCTGCGAGAATCCCGGCAATGCGCCGGGGCACACGGATCCTCTCGATCATGTTGATCACCGCAGGGCTCACCGTGCTCGTCGGACGCGGGCCTGACGTACTTCTGGCAGGAGCCGCTCTCCGCCGCCTACGGCGCCATCAAGCAGGGCCAGGCCGCGGACCAGCTCAACGACCTCGAGTCCCAGTATCCGACGCCGGCCGACCTGGAGGCCATCTCCGGAATCCGCGGCAACGCCGCCAAGGTGCGCGTCCTCGCGGACCGCTTCAAGCCGCACCTGGTCGAGGGCCACGCGATCGGGCGCATCAAGATCGACCGGATCGGCCTCAGCATCGTGGTGGTGCAGGGCACCGATACCGCCTCTCTCGAGAAGGGGCCCGGCCACTACAAGAACACGCCGATCCCCGGGCAACCCGGAACCGTCGCGATCGCCGGACACCGCACCACCTACCTGGCGCCGTTCAGACACATCGACGAGATCCGCGACGGCGATGAGATCCGGATCGAGATGCCGTACGCCGCCTTCACCTACACCGTCCAGAGGCACGAGGTGGTCGACCCCAGCGACGTCGGGATCCTCAAGCCGGTCGGCTTCAACCAGCTCGTGCTGACCGCATGCCACCCGCCGTACAGCGCCGCTCATCGCTACGCGATCTTCGCCAAGCTCACCCGGATCGACACCTTCGACATCACCGGCGAGGGGCGCTGGGTCGCCCCCTGAAGAGGGACGCCCGCCCCGCGTCCCCGCGGTCAGGCACTATCAGGGCCGATCGCGAACTCCATGAACCCGAACCCGGATTCACGACGTAGGCCGTGCGGCCTCTCGGTGCCCCTCCTGGCTGCGGTCGTCGCGGCCGGGCCGGTCCTGTATCCCCTCTGGGTCGCCGCAGCCTCCAGGCTCCGTCCCAAGCCGGTCGCCCCCGAGCCCGCCGACTGGCCGGATCTCGCGGTGGTGATCGCCGCGTACCGCGAGCAGCAGGTGATCGCCGCCAAGGTCGAGGACGTGCGCGCCAACGGCTATCCCGGTGAGCTCGAGATCGTCGTCGTCGCCGAGGATCCCGGGACGGCTGCGGAGGCGCGGGCGGCCGGCGCCGAGGTCATCGAGCCCTCCGAGCGCCTCGGCAAGGCCGAGGCGATCAATCGGGGCGTTGCGGCCACCAGCGCACCGGTTGTCGTGATCACGGACGCAGATACGAGTCTCGAGCCCGGCTCCCTGGCAGCTCTCTGTCGCTGGTTCGAGGACCCGTCCGTGGGCGCGGTCGCCGGCGAGAAGCAGGTCGTCGGCTCCGGCCAGGACCTCTACTGGCGCTACGAGTCCGTGCTGAAGCAGGCCGAGTCGCGCTATGGCAGCACTGTCGCGGTCGCCGGGGAGCTCGCCGCCTTCAGGCGCTCGGTGTTTCGCCCCCTGCCGAGCGACGTGATCGTCGACGATCTCTGGATCGCGCTCGATGTGGCGGAGGCGGGTGCCTCGATCGGCTATGAGCCCGAGGCCGTGGCGCGGGAGAGCGGCACGACGTCCCTGACGCAGGAGTGGGAGCGGCGCACCCGGACCAGCGCGGGTGCCCTCGACACGGTTCGGCGGCGCTCCCCGTTGCTGGCTCCCTGGAGCAGCCCGGTCGCGGCACCGCTCTGGGGCCACAAGGTGTTGCGTCTGCTGATCGGGCCGCTGGCGCACGCGGTCCTACTCGCCAAGGCGCTGCTCGCCGCCCCTCGCCATCGCTGGGCACGGGCCTTCGTGGCTCTCCATGCGATCGGGCTCCTGGCGTTCGTCCGCCAGGCCCGCGGGGGGACGGCGACCGCACCGGAACGCGCCCTCGGGCAGGCCCTCTTCCTGCAGGCGACCGCCGTGGGCGGGATCGTGCGCTACCTGCGCGGCGAGCGACCGGCGCTGTGGCAGAAGCCTGAGCGCGAGGCCTCCCAGCGCGACGCTGCCTGAGGCCTTAGATTGCGCCCCATCGAGGACGGTGCGCGAAACGGCCAGGTGCTCGTCGTGGGAGGCGCGGGCTACGTAGGCTCCGTGCTGACCACGTCGCTGCTTGACGCAGATCGCGAGGTGCGCGTCTTGGACTCGCTCCTCTATCGCAACGGCGGCTCGCTGGCACAGGTCTCGGACCGGGCTGGATTCTCTTTCGTCCAGGGAGACATCCGGTCACCCGGCGAGGTGCGTTCGGCCCTCGAGGGGATCGACTCGGTGGTGGTCCTGGCCGCGCTGGTTGGAGACCCGGTTTGCAAGCGCCACCCCGACCTCGCCAGGGAGACGAACCTCGACGGCACCCGCAATGTGCTGGAGGCAAGCGCCGCTGCCGGGGTCGAGCGCCTGGTCTTCGCATCCACGTGCAGCAACTACGGCCTCCGGCCTGACAACGAGCCGGCCGACGAAGAGCAGGAGCTCCATCCCCTCTCGCTCTACGCCGAGACGAAGGTGGAGATGGAGGGAGAGATCCTCGCCGAGGAGACCTCCGATCTCGTTCCAACCGTGCTGCGGGTGGCGACCGCGTTTGGGCTCTCGCCTCGAATGCGCTTCGATCTCACGGTCTCGGAGTTCACTCGCGAACTCGCCCTCGGACACGAGCTCGAGGTCTATGACCCCGACACCTGGCGGCCGTACTGCCACGTGGAGGACATCTCCGCTGCGATCCAAACCGTGCTCGCGGCGCCGGCAGAGGCGGTCCGAGGAGAGGTATTCAACGTCGGCGGCGAGGACGGCAACCAGACCAAGCGGATGATCGTGGAGGCGGCGCTGGGGGCACTCGGCGGCAACGGCAAGGTTGTCTGGACCGAGGGCGGCACCGACGCCCGCAACTACAAGGTCTCCTTCGCCAAGATTCGCGAGCGCCTGGGATACGGGCCTAAGCGAACGGTCGCCGACGGGATCGACGAGTTGATTGCGGCGATTCGATCCGGGATCTACGACGACGTCGACGCCAACCCCCTCTACCACCACAACTTCGAACTCGGCGCCGAACCCGTGGGCGAGGGCACCGGCAGCGGCAGACGGCGGGTGAGCCGATGAGAGCGGTGATCCTCGCCGGTGGCAAGGGAACCAGGCTGCGCCCCTACACCGCCGTGCTGCCGAAGCCCCTGGTCCCGATCGCCGACCGGCCGATTCTCGAACTGGTGATTCGCCAGCTCGCAAGCCACGGCTTCACCCGGATCGACCTCTCGGTCGGTCATCTCGGTGGGCTGATCAAGGCCTATCTGGACAACGTCGAGCTCCCGGACGGCCTCCAGCTTGAATACGTCTGGGAGGACGAGCCACTGGGGACGGCGGGAGCATTGCGCCGGATCGAGAATCTGGAGGGCCCGTTCCTGGCGATGAACGGCGACGTGCTCACCACCCTCGACTACGCCCAGCTGATGCGCTTTCACAAGGGCCATGAGGCATCGCTGACCGTCGCGACCCATCGCCAGACCGTCGACATCGATCTCGGCGTGGTCGAGTCCGACGACGGCTACGTCACCAAGTACGTCGAGAAGCCGAGCATGAGATACGACGTGAGCATGGGCGTCTACGTCTATGACCCCGAGGTGCTCGAACTGATCCCCGAGCGCCGCTTCGACTTCCCAGACGTCGTCAATGCCATGCTGGAGGCCGACCGGAAGGTCGCGGTCTATACCGGTCCGGGCGTCTGGTTCGACATCGGGACGGTCGGCGAGCACGAGCGCGCCACGGCGGAGATCGAGGCCCACCCGGAGCTCTTCGAGGATGCCTGAGTGGCAGGTCCCCCTCGCTGACGTCGAGATCAGCGAGGAGGAGATCGCGGCCGTCACCGCCACCTATCGCTCCGGCTGGCTCAGCATGGGGCCCCGGACCGAGGAGCTGGAGTCCGCCTTCGCCGAGTACACGGGAGCGGATCACGCGATCGCCGTCACCAACTGCACCGCGGCACTCCACCTGATTTGCCTCGCCGCGGGCCTCGGCCCCGGTGATGAGGTGGTGGTGCCCTCGCTCACGTTCGTCGCGACGGTCAACGCGATTCGCTACACGGGCGCGACGCCGGTCTTCGCCGACGTCGCCGCTCTCGACCGCCCCTGGCTTTCAGCTGAGACCGCGGAGGCGGCAATCGGGAAGCGGACCCGAGCGATCATGAACATGACCTACGGGGGCCACCCGGGCGAGAGTGCCCAGCTCGCGGAGCTCGCCACGGAGCGCGGTTTGACCCTGCTCGAAGACGCCGCGCACGGCCTCGGAGGCAACCTCGACGGCCAGCATCTGGGCACCTTTGGCCGAGCCGGCGCCTTCAGCTTCTTCTCGAACAAGAACCTGCCGGTCGGCGAGGGGGGCATGGTGGTCACGGATGACGATCAGCTCGCCTCCCAGGTGCGCCTGCTGCGCTCACATGGGATGACCTCGCTCACCTGGGACCGTCACCGCGGGCATGCAAGCGGCTACGACGTGGTCGCCCTTGGCTTCAACTACCGGATCGACGAGCCACGGGCGGCGCTCGCGACCGCCCGCCTCAAGCGGCTCGACCGTGACAACGAGGCGCGCGGCGCCGCGGCGGCCGGCTATCGAGACCAGCTCCGCGGAGTGGAAGGCGTCCTGCTCACCCGCGGCGCGGAGAAGGGCGAGAGCCCGGCCCATCACCTGTTCACGCTGGTCCTCGAAGATTCGATTGACCGAGACGCCGTGCGGGAACGGATGGCGGCCGGTGGGGTTCAGACCAGCGTCCACTATCCGCCGGTTCATCGCTTCAGCAGCTTCAAGGTCGATGCCGAGCTGCCGGTCACCGACGAGTTCGGAGAGCGTGCACTGACGCTGCCGCTCTTTCCCACCATCACGGAGGAGCAGATCGGGCTCACGGTCGCAACCCTTGCCGATGCGATCGCATCGGGTCGGTGAACCGCCGACCGGTAACCTCTCGCGAGCTGATTTGGGACCAGGGGAAACGAGGCGTGGCACGGAGGCGTGCCGGAAAGGTGACGGGCTCAGATGACGCTTGAGGACCTCAGAGCTGCACTACGGCGTTTCTGGGTGCTCGCCACCGTGGTGTTCGTCGTCATCGTGGGAATCGGTGCCCTGGTCGCGCTCATTCCCACCGAGCAGTACCGCTCGACCGAGACGATGCTCGTACAGCCCGCGAGCAAGGACCTTCTCGCGATCTCCTCGGCCTCCGAGTTCCTGACCCCACCGGTGATCGAGCGAGCGGGCTCCCAGCCGTTCAACGACAACGTTCGGAGCGCTCTCCCCCCGGAAAACAAGAACGATTCCCTGAGCCTGAGCGCGGAGAATCAGCCCGGCACCGGGATCGTCTTCATACGCGCCGACAGTCCCGATCCTCAGACAGCGGAGGCAGCGGCTAAGGCGGCAGGGTCGCTGCTGATCGAGAATCCGATCTCGAGCGCGATATCAATCTCGGTCCTCACTCCGGCAACCAATGCGACGTCGACCGCGTCGACGAGGCGCGCCGTGATCCTGATCGGCAGCGTCATGCTCGGACTGATCATGGCGATCCTCGCGGTCGTGGCAGCCCGCTCACTGCGGCCTCGGCCTTCGAGTGCCGAATTCGTCGCCGAGCACTTCGGAGTCCCGGTGCTCGGCGAGATCCCCGCCAGCCGGGGACTTCCGACAACCACCGAGGCGATCTTCAACGGCGCTGGATCGGTCGATGTGATGGAGGCATCCGAAAAGCTCGCGGTGAACGTCGAGTTGGTGGTTGGGGGGAGCGCTACGCTCGCGGTCACCTCGTGGGCGCAGGGAGAGGGCAAGACCGTGGTGACGGCTCAGCTCGCCTGGGCCCTCGCCCGCCTTGGTCACAACGTGACCGCGGTTGACTGCGACCTCCGCAAGCCCGCGCTTCACCGGGCCCTCGGCGTCAATCCCGGCATCGGCGTCGCGGATCTGGCCGATGACGTGGCGATGCGGAGCGTCCGCCAGAGAACTGCGCTCCGCTCACTCGATGTGATCGCGGCCGGCGACGCGAAGAATCACCATCCGGCCGAGATGATCGGCCCCGCCATGGAGCGGGTCTCGATGGAGCTTGGCAGGCGTTTGGTGGTGATCGACACCCCGCCCCTGTTCGGCGCCGAGACTTCGATCATCGCCGCGGTGGTCGACGCCGTGATCCTCGTCGTCGACGCCCGCCGCACCCAGCCGGTCGAGCTCCGGGAGGCGCTTCGTGACCTCGAGCTCTCGAACGCGAAGGTCTGCGGGGTGGTGTTGAACCGCGCTCGCAGCGCGCCGCGCCGCCGAGGCACCTACCGGTACTACGCAGCTACTGGCCGGCCGCGCGCGCGAGCCTGAACGGGCGCTCAGATGACCGCCGCCCTGGTTCCACTGCTCGCGGCGGTCCTCTTCGTCTTGTTCCGGCGCCTCGAGCGGAACGATCGCGGTACCGCGGTAATCGCCTTCATCTGGGCGCTGTTGCTGCTCGAGATGGCCGTGTACCCAAACTCAAACACCGTACCGCCCGGCCTCTTCCACCCGACTTTGGGCGGAGTCTCGTTCCGTCTCTTCGACGTTGCCGTTCCGATTGCAGTCGCCGCGCGGATCAGCGTCCACGGTGTAGGGAGATTCGGCGGCAACGCGCTGCTCTGGGTCGCTTTTCTCGTCTGGTTCGCAACCGCCGGGGTGATCGGTGTCTTGAACGACAACCCCTTCGCGCAGGTCACGTTTGAGGGCAAGGCGATCGCCTACCTCCTTGCGATCTACCTGACGGCGACAATCCCGGCAAGCCAATACCTCGCCTCGCGCCACATCACTCGCCTGATCGGCGCCGCGGCGATCCTCGCAACCGTCCTGCTGATAACCGACGCTGCAGGGGTCGCCCTCAATCTCGGCGCCCACTCGCCCGACAGCACCGACGTTGTTGCGAGTGGCGGCGAGCCGCTCGATCCAGCGGGCGTGGTGAGCGCGGATGCCTCCTCGTTGTTCGTCGTCTTGGGGATCCTCGCGCTCGCGCTGGCCTTCTACTCTCCCAATCCGCGCGAGCGGGCGGCGTTGATGATCGCCGCCGCCCCGCTGCTGGCGAGCACGGTCGCCGCCGCCCAACGCGCCGCGTACCTCGAACTCACCGTTGCCCTGGCGCTGCTCGTAGTTCTGATGATGGTGTCCAAGAGGCGCCTCCGGACGACGGGGACCGAGATCGGGCTCGCAGCGATGATCGTCGCCGCCGCCGTGCTCGTGCCGACACTCGCCTCGACGGCGATCGCCAAGGAGGCGAAACCGGCGCCGCTGGAGCGGGAGGTAACGGGCACGTTCTCCGGTCAGGTGGTGGTCGATACGACGGAGGGCCGCTTCAATCAGTGGCGCACGGCGCGGGATCTGATTGAGCAGCAACCGATCACCGGTTGGGGCCTCGGCAAGCAGATCTCATACTTCGATCCAGGGTTCCACGAGGTCTTCCAGATCAATGTCACCCACAACATCGGAATCGACCTGCTCCTGGGCAGTGGAGTCGTCGGGCTGCTGCTCTTCTTTGCCGCGCTGGGGACCACCGCCTACCGCGGGCTGCGGGCTTGGCTCGGGGTGGACAACGACCTGCTCGCTGCACTGGCATTGGGAACCCTGGCGGCGATCGGCGGGCTGATTGCGAAAGGGATGGTGGAGTCGCTGTTCGAGAAGTACCGGCTTGCGCTGGGGCTGGCCCTTCTGATCGGGATCCTGATCAGCGTCGCCACGGAATATGAGCGGTCCGGCCAGGCGGCTAGGAGCTACCCCGGGACTCCGAGCAACCCGGCGTAGACCTCGCGGGTACGCTCGATCATCTGCCCAACCCCGAACCGCTCCTCCGCCCGCCGCTTGCCCATCTTCCCGAGCTCCGCTCGGCGGTCGGGGTGCTCGGCAAGCGCGATCACCGCCTCCGCCAGGAGTTCAGGACGCTCCGGAGGCACCAGCACCCCGCAGTCGCCGACCACCTCGGGAAGGCCGTCGGCGGTGGACGCGACCACCGGAACGGAAGCGAGCATTGCCTCCGCGGCAACCCTGCCGAAGCCTTCCCAGCGCGAGGGCACGACCAGGATGTCGAACGCCGAGAGCAGCGTCGGGGCATCCTCCCGGTGGCCGGCGAAGCGGATGGGCCCGCACTCGGGAAGCGCCTCGAGCGCGGCTCGCTCGGGCCCTTCCCCGATTACGACGAACGTTGCCTCCGGAACCCGCTCGCGCACCAGGGTCGAGGCTCGGCAGAGCAGGTCCCACCCCTTCTGCCGGTGCAGCCGGCCGAGCCCACCGATCACAAACGCCTCGGCACCAAGGTCCAGCGATTGACGCGCATCCGGTCTCTGCTCGGGAAGGGCGACGCCGTTGTAGACAACCGTCGACTCGACGCCGCCGTCCGCCAGGTACCTCGAAACCGACTCGGACACCGCAATCACCGCGTCCGCCCGTCTCAGGACCCAGGCGGAGACAAGCTCCCGCCACCGCGCCCGCTCGGGTGAGACCAGGCGAAGCGTGGCGAGCACACGGCGCCGGAGCAGCCACCCGGCGACGATGGGCGCCAGACCACCACCCTGATCCGTGCAGTTCACGTGCACAAGCGCCGGCTGCAGCGTGCGAAGCGCGGCCACCAGCCGCACGAATCCAGCGAGGGTGCAGCGCCGTCGCAGCCCCCGCACAGTCCGAACACTCGCGCCCGCCCGTTCGAGCCGGCGGCGCGTCTCCTCCGCGGCGCGGTCGCCGACCAGGACCACCAGGTCGATGTCTCCCGCCATCCCCTCCGCCAGGCTCGCGAGAGACAGCTCCGCGCCCCCGAAGCCCTCGCTGTCCGAGACCATCGCGACCCGCTGCCGGTCTCCGATCTCAGGCCCCGCCATTGGACCGTCCCTCTTCTCGAGCACCCGTTCGCTCCGAGGTTCGGACCAGGACCTCCTCGACCCGCGCCGCGATCTTTGGCCATGCGAAGTTCGTTGCCCGAGCGGCTCCGGCGCGTCCGAGCGCCGCAGCCTTGCGGGGGTCCCGCAGCAGGCCGGTGACAGCGTCTGCGACCGCGACAGGATCGGTTGGGTCCACCAGGAGGCCGGTCTCCCCTTCGACCACCGCATCAACCGCACCGGCGACGTTTCCCGCGACCACCGGCATCAGGTGGGCGCCCGCTTCGAGATACACGATCCCGAAGCCCTCCCCACCCGCCCCCTCCGGCGGCAACCTGCTCGGCATCACGAAAACGTGGGCACGATCGAACCAAGCGTCCCGCTCGTCGTCCGGCAGGCTGCCCGCGAAGACGATGCTCTCGCTGACGCCCTCGGCGGCCGCAAGCTCGACCAGCTCGGTGCGCAGGGGGCCGTTCCCGACGACGACCCAGACCACATCGGGAACCAGGGCTTTGATCCGGGGCAGGGCCTTGATGACGATGTCATGCCCCTTGTATCGAGCGGTGAGCCGAGCGACCGTCAGCAGCGTTGGCCGTCGCTCTCGCCTCGGATTCGCCGGCGAGGGGAGGTCGACGCCAGGAGGGATGCGGTGCGCCGTCGCCGCGTCTGCTCCGGCAGCGAGGGCAAGCTCCCGCGTGTAGCTGCTCACCGCGATGTTGGCCGCGGCGGCGGTGACGGCGAACCTCGTAAGTCTTGGCCTCGACGCGAGCTCGTTGCCGTGCAGGTACTGAACGAATGGGACGCCGATCGCTCTCCGAATCGCCCAGGCCGCCGGGGCGACGATGATGTGGGCGCTCAATACGACGTGGGGCCGAAACGCGAATCCCTCCCTGATGCTGCGAGCATTGAGGCTCAAGTTCGAGGTCTTGGGGATTCGAGAGCGGCGTACCCGTCGAAGCTCCACCCCGGCTGCTCGATCGAAGGAGTCCGCGCCGGGCTCCTCGAACGTAACCAGATGGATGTCGAACCCCTCCAGGTGCTCCACCAGCCGGCTGACGAGCAGCTGTATTCCCCCGAAGGCGGGAGGAAAGTCCGGAGTCAAGACGAGCAGCCGCGGTTTCGGCCTGTCGGTCAAACCGCGCACACCTTACGGGCGCGATGAGATGATCTCGGCGTGATCGGGCGAGTAGAGCAGGGCGGCTCCGATTAGCGAGACGGAGCCTCCAGTGGACCCGCCCGATGGCGACGGAGCGGGAAGCACCGGCCTTCCCAGGTACTTCCGACGCAACGTCATCACGAGTTATCTGAGAACCGGGTCGACAGCCCTGGTCAGCCTGGTGATGACGCCCGTGCTGGTCGCGGGATTGGGGAAGGAGGCTTTCGGGATCTGGGTGGTCGTCACCTCGCTGGCGGTCTATCGCGACCTGCTCCAATTCGGATTCCAGAACGCCACCCCCAAGTACGTCGCCGAGTTCTCGGCGCTTGGCGATCACGAACGCCTCCGGGGGTCGATCGCGACCGCGTTCTGGTTCCTCACCGGCTCCGGAATCGTGGCCCTGGTCCTCGGCCTCGGCCTCGCGGTCGTGTTCCCCGACCTGTTCGGCGTTTCGGAGGGCCTCCGCACCTCGTCCCAGATCCTCGTCGCGGTGGTTGTTCTCGACTTCGCCGTGGGCCTCCCGTGCGCGACCTTCAGCGGGACCCTGGTCGGTTTCCAGCGATTCGACCTCATGAATACGACCCTGGCCGTAAGCGCGATCGTCCAGGCGGCCGCAATGGCGATCGTGATCGTGCTCGGCGGCGGCCTCGTCGCGCTCGGGATCACATCCACAACGGTGAGCCTGGTCAGCCAGGCATGGCGCTACATCCTCGCGCGGCGCCTCGTTCCCGGGCTCAGCGTCTCGCCGCGCCGGGCGCATCGCGACCTCCTGCGACCCTTTGCGGGACTTTCGATCTGGTACGGAATCGAGGACGCCGCCTACATCGTCGTCAGCCGGATCGACACGATCGTCGTCGGGCTCGTCCTCGGAGCGGTCAGCGCAGGCGTGTACGCGGTCGGACAGCGGCTCGCGCTCGCCCTCGCGCAGCTTGCACAGCCGGTCGCGGGCATGTTCTTCCCGCACTCCTCCGAGCTCGCCGCACGGGGGGATACCGCCGGCCTGCGAGCGAGCTTCCTCACCGGCACCCGCCTGATCCTCGGCGTGATCGCCCCACTCGCGCTCACGCTCGCGATCCTCGCGGGACCGATCATCGAGGTATGGGTCGGCACCGACTTCGACGGCGGAGCGCCGGTGACGGTGTACCTGTGCGCCGCGGTCACGGTCTGGGTGCTGATCGACACCGGGGTGACGATGCTGCTCGGCACCGGCAGGGCCCGCTTTCCTGCATTGACCCGAATCTCTGAAGCCGGCCTGAACCTCGCTCTGAGCGTGCTCTTGGCGAACTTGATCGGAGTCAAGGGTGTGGCGTTGGCGACCTTGCTCGCCGCAGCGTCGCTTAATCTCATCGCCCTGCTGCCGTACGTGTGTCGACAGTTCGAGATCCGGCTCTGGGATTTCGCGCGCCCGATTCTCGCCGCGCACGGTCCGCCGGCAGCGGTCGCTCTGCTCGTCGGGTGGCTGGTCACGCGACCTGACCCGACCTCCGCGCTCGCGGTCTTCGGCGCAGCGGTCGCGATCGTTTCTGCCTACCTGGCGGTGTTCGCGGTCAGCGGACTCGACCGCACGGAGCGGAGCTGGCTGCTCGCGCGGATCCGGAGAACGACGTCGCGGCAGGTCCCGGCGGCATGACAGATCCCCCGGCAAGCTCCTCTCCGGCCGCGGGTCGCCCCTTTCGGCTCGTGGTCTACAGCGACCAGACGTTCTTCGGGGGTGGCGAGGTGTGGCTTCGGACCATGCTGGAAAACCTCGATGAGCGGATCGACATCACGGTCGCAGGCACTACCCCGGAGATCATCGAGGAGATCGCGGCGGGAAGGCCAACTGCCCGAATCCACCCCATCCGGCCGGTGAAGAACAAGTGGGACATACGGGGACTCGTCGCCCACCTCCGGGCAATCCGCGAGCTCCGCCCCGACATCCTCCAGACCAACGGCAATCCGTGGTCCTGTCAATACGCGATCTCAGCGGGTCTCCTCACTCCCGGAGTGACGACGATCTCCGTCTATCACGCCGTGCAATCCCCGCAAAGACCAAGTCAGCTCTGGCTCAACCGACTGAACGTGAAGCGGCTCGACGCGCGGATCGCCGTGTCCAGGGAAGCCGCGAAGAGGATCGCGCGGATGGTCGGCCTGCCGGACGGATCGGTGCGGGTGATCCACAACGGCGTGCCGGATGTTCCGATCAAACCGCATGAGCGCCCGGCCAGTGGTCTGATCGTGGGCTCGGTGGGGCGCCTGTCGCGCGAGAAGGGGTACGACCTGCTGCTGCGGGCACTCCCAGCGCTCCCCGACGCCACCGCGATTCTCGTTTCCGACGGCCCCGAGCGCGAGCATCTTGCGGGCCTTGCAGACGAGCTTGGGGTGGCGTCTCGGGTGATCATGCCCGGCTGGGTGGAGGATCCCCGGTCCTGGCTGTCGACCTTCGACGTCTTCGCGCAACCCTCGAGGATGGAGTCATTCCCGTTGTCGATTCTCGAGGCGATGCTGACATCGCGCCCTGTCGTTGCCACCGACGTGGGTGGCGTTTCGGAATTGGTTGTCGATGGTGAGACCGGGCTGTTGGTGCCTCCAGAGGATCCAGAGGCCCTGGCGGGCGCGCTCCGCTCCCTCCTCGATGACGCCGCTCGTCGTCAGCGGATGGGAGAGGCGGGCCGGACTCGAGCGACGCGGGACTTCAGCCTTGATCAGATGGTGCGCTCGTACGAGTCCCTCTATGAGGAGCTGCTGGCCGGGTGACCCCTCAGCGGGACACCCGCATCCCGCCCGGACCGAGCCAGGTGCGGTCCTCGCGGGCCACCAGGATTCGTCGCCCGGCTCGTGGGAAGAGGGCGCAGAACGCGGTCTTCGCCCGAGTCCCCAGCCCGTAGCCAGGATCCCGGGCCACTGCGAGCGAGCTTCGGCGAGCGTCCGGCGCACCTTCCATCAGCGTCGCCTTGGCCCGCTCGAGCCGCATGTCTCGTCGGATTGCCTCCAGCGACCCTTCGAGGACGCTCCGTTCCTCGGGGCGCAGCTCGAAGGTGCGAGCCACCTTCTCGAGGAGCTCCACCCGTGGTGGCCCCATCTGCAGGCGATCCCTCGACAGGGACTCCTCTTGAACCCTGTAGCGAGCAAGCGGGCGAGTGACGTAGCCGATCCGAGAGCCGCCAAAGACGAGCCGCAACCACAGATCCCAATCGGCAACGCGCACTACCGACTCGTCGAAACCGCCGACCTCGAGGAAGCGGCTCCTGCGGACGGCGAGGTTTCCGAAGACGAAGCACCCCTTCAGCAGCTCGCTCCGCTGGTCCTCGGCGACGAACCGCCAGTTCTGCGCGCCCTCCGCGATGACCTCTCCATTCACCTCGATCAGGCAATTGGTGGTCAGCAGGTCGAGGTCCGGCCTCGCCGCGGCGAGCTGCCCGATCATCTCGTTGCGCTCCGGCAGGTAGAGGTCGTCGGCGTCCAGGAAGCTGACGAAATCTCCAGTCGCCGCTCCCGCCGCGGCATTCTTGGCCGCCGCCTCGCCACGGTTCTCCTGGCGAATCAGCGTGATCCTGTCCCTGTAGGGACGCAGGGCCCCCTCGATGTCATCGGTCGACCCGTCGTCGCACACGACGACCTCGACGGGCGGCACGGTCTGGGCGAGCGCGGAGGCCACCGCCTCGCCCACGGAGTCGGCGGCCTGGTAGGCGGCGATGGCCACCGAGAAGCTGGGCACGGGCCCCGGTTCGACGCGGCCCTCAGGAGGTGGAGCACTGAAGAGCGGGTCGATTTCCTCCGAGCTTGATGTTGCCGCCGGCACTCGGCCGACTGTACTAGCCGGTAGACGGGAGGTTGGATCGCCGCCGGTCGCGCCGGTGATCCAAATCGATCAGAATCGCCCGATGCCGCGGGGAGCAGCGCAGGGATTGAAGGGCCTGCTCAGGCGCCCGCTGGCGAGCGCCGGCAACGCACGCCGGCGACTGACTGGGCACCCCGCCGGCATCGTCCTCGCCTATCACCGGATAGGAGACCCGCACCAGCGCTGGGACGAGGGCAGGCTCGAACCCAGGCTCGGCACCCGGTTCTTCGAGGCCCAGCTCCGCCACCTGACCGCGCGGTATCGAGTCGTTCCGGCCTCGGAGTTGCTGGACGCGGTGAAGAGGCGGCGGCGCGGCGAGCGATTCCCGGCGGCCGTCACCTTCGACGACGACCTGCCGTCGCACGCACGGGAGGCGATGCCGATCCTGAAGCGAGTGGGCGTTCCCGCGACGTTCTTCGTCTCCGGCGCGTCGCTGGACCGGCCCTTCTCCTTCTGGTGGGAGCGGATTGACCGGGCGATCGATCGCGGGACACTGAGCGAAGCGGAGCTTCGGGCGATGGTCCCGGCGCGGACGGGCAATCCTGGCCCTCGCGGTGGGCTCCCCTCGATCGCCAGGGACATCGAGTTGATGCCCGCCGGCGAACGCGACTCTCTCTTCGAAGAGCTCGAGGAGCGCGCCGGCCCCGATCCGCCCGATGCCGGCCTCAGGGAAGCCGACCTGCGCGCGCTCGCATCGTCACGGGTTCGAGATCGGCTTCCATACGCTGCGTCATCCCAATCTGGCGACCCTCGACGATCCTCAGCTCGAGCTGGCGATGACCGACGGACGCGAGCGCATCGCCACCGTGATCGGGCGGGAGCTCTCGTCGATTGCGTACCCCGGGGGCCGGTGGGACCCACGGACCCCGGAGGCTGCCCGGGCGGCCGGCTACCGGTTCGGCTTCACCACCGACCCCGAGCCGGTCCTCGCCGGTAGCGACCCGTTGTGTCTCGGCCGCCTCGATCCCCTGTGGTGCGACACCCTCGGCCACTTCGCGCTTGCCATTTCGCGGGTGTTGGGGCGAACATCGCCGTAGGGCCCCGAGCTACCCGTGGGCCACGAAGTTCCAGAAGGTGCCCCGCTCGTAGGCGTCCTCGAATCCGGCCAGGTCGTATGGACCGCCGCCATCGAGGTCGAAGATGCGCAGATCGGCGTCGTCGCAAAGAAGCCTGAAGAGGTCGCCCGGCTTGGTGCCATAGAAGGGCGCCGCGCCCTTGCCATGCTCGAAGACGATGACGGGCCGGTGGGCTCGAATCGTCTCCATGGCGCCCTCGATCACCTCACGCTCAGCCCCCTCGACGTCGATCTTGATCAGCGAGGGCACGTAGCCGCTGGGGAGCGCTGAATCCAGCTCCTCGAGCTGAACCGTGAGCATCTCGACCTCCTCCCTGCCCGGATACCGTCGCTCGCGGAGCCCGCTCATGCCGGGACTGCTCTTGACGTAGCGAAAGCTCGCCTCCCCGCGATGATTCGAGAGCGCCGCCTGGCGAACCTCGACCTGGGGGAAGCGCTCACGGAGATCGGCGGCGTGATCGGGCAGCGGCTCGTAGGCGATGTGCTGCCCGAGCGGGGCAACCCGGACGATGTCGGTGAGCACGTCCCCCTTGCTCGCCCCCACGTCGATGCAGTTGGAGTCCTCATCCAGCGCAAACGAGAGCAGCAGGCCCAGGTGCTCGTTGTCGCGCAGATCGCGCCTCTTCGAGGCCGAGCCGAAGGTCCGCTGGAAGCGGCGAACCTGCGGCATCAGTCCCGCGCGCTCGACGGCCCGCTTTGCCCTCCGGCGCATCGCGGCACTGTATCGGCGAGCCCCGCCGCCGCCTCTTTCGGACCGCGCTGATAGCAATCCCGCATGGCGGACGCTCCTCACGCGGTGTTTCTGACGCACGAGCCCCCGTTGCCAATGATCAGCGGCACGCGAGTTCGCTCGCTGAACCTGATCCGCCAGCTCGTCCAGCGCGGTTGGAGGGTCTCGCTGTTCAGCCTGGTGCCGGGTGCGGGCCCATCCGCAGCGGAGCGCGCCGAGCTTGATGCACTCTGCGAGACCGTCTCCCTCGAGACCCTCCCCCCGGTCCGCACCCGCTACCGGCGCGTCGCTCGAGCCATCGCGGCAGGCCGCGCCTTTCACGAGGCCTACTTCTTCTCACCCCAGGCGGCGGCCAAGCTTCATAGCCTGCTCGACGCCGAGGCTCCCGACGCGATTGTCGCCGAGCAGCTCTACATGTACCCGTACGTGCCGGAGGCGCTCCACGGCCGCACGATCCTCGACTGCCACAACGTCGAGGTCCGGCGTCTGGAGTCGATGACGGCGGCGCTCTGGCCCCGGCCTCGGGCGATCGTGGCCCGCCTTCAGCTGCGCCCGGTTCGGCGGTTCGAAGAGCGTGCGGTCGCCGCGGTGGCCGGGGTGCTCGCGGTCTCCCAACCGGAGCGCCGATACCTCGATCCTCTGGCCCGTGGCCCGGTGACGCTGGTGCCGAACGGCGTGGACTGCGAGCGCTGGCGGGCGCGCTCCACGTTGCCGCAAGACCCCTCGTTCCTGTTCGCCGGGAGCCTCAACTACAGCGCCAACCTGGACGCGGCCGACTACCTGATCAAGCGGATCCTCCCGCACGTGCGCGCCGCCGATCCGGTCCTGACGATCGTCGGCGGCGAGCCGCCATCCAAGCTCCGCGAGGCCGCGGGCCGGTCGTCCGTGCGGATCGAGCTGGCGGGCCTGGTGGATGACACCGCCCCCGTGTTCGAGAGCAGCCGGTTCATGGTCGTTCCCCTGCGCTTCGGTGCCGGCACCCCGCTCAAGATCCTCGAGGCACTCGCCCGGGGCGTGCCGGTGTTGAGCACCAGCATCGGCTGCCAGGGCTTCGAGCTGGCAGCCGGGCAGGACGTGCTGATCGCCGACGAGCCCCGGCAGTTCGCGGCCTCGATCGACCGGCTGCTCGAGGACGACGAGCTCTGCCAGGCCCTCGCACGGCATGGGCGGGAGGTCGCCGAGCGCCTGTACGACTGGCGCCGGATTGGAGATGACCT
The DNA here is from genome assembly GCA_963763985.1 of uncultured Solirubrobacterales bacterium. Classification (GTDB taxonomy): domain Bacteria; phylum Actinomycetota; class Thermoleophilia; order Solirubrobacterales; family 70-9; genus DASUPK01. Next base: position 170,963 of record CAVXQO010000012.1, read on the forward strand.
GGAGGGGGCCCTGGAAGCGGTGGCCTCGCCCTGAGCTCCCTCAGCCCGTCTCCGGATGGGGACCGGGCGGAACCAGGAACAGCTTGCTCACGTCCCGCCCGGCGTCCTCCAGGGCGCTCTTGACGCCCGTCACCCAGCCAGGAGGGAGTTCTCGCGCGACCGGCGACCGGAACGTGATCAGCGTGAACCTGTCGTCGTCCTCCCGCGCGGTCTGGCTGAACCCGGGAGGCGGATCGATCCTGGGCAGCTCGGGGACGCCGTGAATCTGCGCGTCGAGGCCGTTGTCGTTGAGGCTCAGGACCTGCACCTCCTGGACCCGCGCGGTGGTCGCTCGAACGGCCGAGGGCAGGTAGTACTGGATCGCGTCCCGGTGCTCGGGCCCGGCGACGGCGGGGTTCGCGATCAGCGCCCGCTCGACCGTCGACCCATCGATTGCGTTCGCCGCACCTCGCCAATCGTCACGTTGCAGGGTGGGCGTCAGAACGACCGCGACGACGACGGCGAACCCCACGGCGCAGAGTGCGCCGGCACCGAGGAAGCCGATGCTTCCCGCCCGCCGCACTCCGAAACCGATTGCGACCACCATCGCCAGCGGCAGCCAGGCCATGATCATCGTCTTCTGCAGGAAAGTGTCTGGTCCCACGATCGCCAGCGCCAGGGGCACCCCGATCGCCGCCACCCCGACGATCGCCGTGACCCAGGCCGCGCTGTGATCCTCAGAGGTCCCGCGGCGAACGAGCAGCCAGAGACCGGCCGCAGCAAGCAGGGCGGCGATCAGCGGGACGATGAGCGGGGCCGGCGAATTTGGCCCCACCAGGTACTGGAAGCCGGTGTCCGCGACCCGCGACGCGAGCGAGTTCCCGGAGATCCACTCGGTGCCGCCGTTGTCGCGCTGCTCGACCGCGAGCGGAAGGAGGGCGAGTGCGACGACCGCCAGACCGAGCGATGCGAGCACCAGGGCGCGCCGCTCGCGGCCGCGGAGAAACAGGATCACGGCCTCGGGAATGATCAAAAAGGCCGCGAAGTAGTGCACCCCGATAGCGACCGCCGAGGCCAGCCCCCAGAGCACGATCGTCCGGGGACGCGGCTCCCTCAGCACTGAGACGAAGCCGAGGAAGGAGAGCGCGGCAAGAAGCGTGAAGAGCGCGTAGACGCGCGCCTCCTGCGAGAACCAGACGAGCATCGGGTTGACGGCGGCGAGGGCGGCAACGATCAACCCGACTCTGGGCGTCCTCAGCCTCGTGCCGGCGAGGTAGGCGACCGGGATGACCGCAGTCCCGGCCAGGGCCGAGAGCGACCGCAGGCCGACCTCGCCGGTGCCGAAGATGTTTCCCCATACCCAGCCGACGATGTAGTAGAGCGGCGGGGCCGACTCGCTCAGCGACAGCTGGTGCAGCATCCCACCGAAGTCCATGCGCATCAGCCCGGCCGTGACGGTCTCGTCGCTGTAGAAGCTCTGAACGTCCAGGGTCGCGAACCGCAGGATCGCGGCGAGCGCCGTCAGGCCGGCCAAGGACCAGAGGTGCGTCCGATCGAGCCCCCACCGACTCATTCGCCTGGCGTTGGCCATTTGTTGAGTCGAGGCGGGGGGTCTGTTGGACACGAGTTCAATCTATCGGCGCCTAACGCCAGCTTTTTCACCGTGAGACGACGGAATCAACATGAACGCCTTCCGTCGAAACACACTGGCACTGATCGCGGGGATCCTCGCCGTATCCTGCCTGGCGGTGCCGACAGCACAGGCCAATTCGCCGTCCGCGACGCTGGGCGTGTACACGGGTGGCGGTAACGCGCAGGGCGCGAGCAACTTCGGGGACTGGCTGGGACAGCCCGTGACTCGGGTTCTGGACTTCATCGATGGAAGCAGCTGGTCGTCGATCGAATCCCCCAACTGGCTTGCAGGCCGGTGGTCCGGCTCCGGCAGCCGGGTTGACTTCTCCGTGCCGATGCTCCCCTCCACCGGTGGATCCATGTCGACGGGAGCGAGCGGCGGCTACAACTCCCACTTCACGAAGCTCGGGCAGAACCTCGTTGCCGGCGGCCAGAGCGATGCGGTCATCCGCATCGGATGGGAGTTCAACGGGACCTGGTTCAAGTGGTCGGCGGCCTCGGATCCCGCCTCCTACGCGGCCTACTTCCGCCAGATCGTCACCTCGATGCGGAGCGTGTCCGGCCAGCACTTCGAGTTCGAGTGGAACCCGAGCATCGGAAAGGTCGCCGTCGCGCCGGACCAGGCCTACCCCGGCGATTCCTACGTCGACTACATCGGCGAGGACATCTACGACCAGAGCTGGATCGCCAATTACACGGACCCGGTGGCTCGCTGGAACAACTTCATGAGCCAGCCCTACGGACTCGCCTGGCAGCGCGACTTCGCGGCCCAGCACGGGAAGCCGATGACGTTCCCCGAATGGGGCCTGGCCATTCGGGACGATGGACACGGTGGCGGCGACAATCCCTACTTCATCCAGAAGATGCACGACTGGATCGCGGCCAACAACGTGGCGGCGCAGTACTACTTCGAGTTCGACGCCTCCGACGGAATTCACGAGCTGATGGCCAACCACTTCCCTCATGCGGCCGCGACGTTCAAGGACCTGTTCGGCTCCGGGAGCGATCCCGCACCCGATCCCGATCCGACGCCGACCCCGGATCCGACACCAACGCCGGCTCCGACACCAACCCCGGCTCCCACCCCCACGCCGACCCCGCCCCCCACATCCACGTCGCCGACCGATCCAGGCCAGACGACCACACCGAAGACCTGCAAGCGGTCGAGGGGCCGACACAAGAAGCCCGGCTGCCGCCGCTCTCGCGCGAAGAAGGCGAAGGCCTCTGGCCAGGGCGCGCAGCGGCGGAGGCCTCAGCGCACTGATCCGGCGCCTCGCCCTGCCCTAGAGCCCGCCGGTGCCTCCCGGCGTCGTGCTCCCGCCGGGGTTGGGCGCGGGGGTGCCACCGCTCTGGTTCGTGGTCGTGGACGGTGTCGACTGCGTGGCGGTCGTAGTCGTGGAGCGAGTAGGCGTGTTGATGGACTCGATCGGGACGGTCTTGCCGGCGTCGTTCGAGTTATCACCGGCGACGATGATCAGGCCGACGACCAGCCCGACCACGAGCGCGACCAGGATTCCGATAGTCCATCGGGCCCGAGTGTTCACGCGGCGATGCTAGCCGAGGGTCCGGCCGAGAACGCCGGGGCCTATTCGTTCGGGCTCTTGGTCACGGTCAGGTCTCCGGGCCAGACCTCGTCGGTCCAGTGCTGCTCCACCTGGGGCGCTGCGAAGAAGCCGATCACGCGCAGGTCCTCATCCCCGGTGTTGTGGATGTCGTGCATGGTGCCCTCGGTCAGCACGATCACGTCGCCCGCCTTCACCGGCTTTGCGCCGTCGTCGAGGAGCAGGTCCCCGGTGCCGCTCAGGAAGAGCTGCGTCTCCTCGGCGGTGTCCGTGTGGCGCCCCAGCCGCTTCCCGGGCGGCACGGCGAAGTAGATGACGCATGAGGCATCGGCGCCCTTGCCGCCGTAGGCGAAGTACCCGCCCACCCACTCGGCGTCCTCGCTAGCTGGTCGAGGCGAGATCCGCGACTTCGAGATCATCGACGTTGATGGGTGCGTCCATGTTCCTCCCCTTGATTGAGCGGCCCGCCGTTCGTGACTGGCCTGTGAGCCGATCCTCGCACACGGCGGCCAGGTGCTTAGGCGCCTAGCCCAGCGTTCGACCGAGAATCTCGAGCGCCTCGTCGACCTCGGGCTCTCCGATCACCAGCGGCGGCAGGAACCGCAGCGTGTCGTCACCAATCGGGTTGACGATCAGCCCATCGGCGAGCAGGCGCGAGGCGGCCTCCTTCGCGTCGACGCCGCCGAGCCGGGCACCCAGCATCAGGCCGCGGCCGCGCACCTCGGCCACCGCATCGATCGCCTCGAGACCGTCGGAGAGCCTGCCACCCAGGTCCCGAACCCGCCGGAGCAGCTCCGGGTCGTCGATCACCCCGAAGGCCGCAAGCGAGGCGGCGGCGATCAGTGGCCCTCCGGCGAAGGTCGAGCCGTGGTCCCCCCGCTCCAGGACGTCCGCGGTCACGGAGCTGGTCACACAGGCGCCGACGGGCAGTCCCCCGCCGAGGGCCTTAGCCGTGGTCATCACGTCCGGCCTCGCCGGGAGCTGCTCGTAAGCCCACAGCGAGCCCGTCCTGCCCATGCCGGTCTGGATCTCGTCGAAGACGAGCAGCGCGCCGGCGGCGTCACAGGCCTCACGCGCCGCCTGCGATCAGCTCGTCACCGATCACGTGCACGCCGGTCTCCCCCTGGATCGGCTCGAGCAGGACCGCGGCGGTGCGCTCTCCGACGGCGGCGGTCAGCGCGTCGGCATCGTCGCGAGGCACCGCCCGGAACCCCGGCAGGTAAGGGGCGAAGCTCTCGTTGGCCGAGAGGCCCGGTGTTGCGGAGAGCGAGGCCATCGTGCGGCCGTGGAATGCGCCCTCGAGGACGACGATCTCCGGATCGTCGATCCCGCGGCCGTGTGCATGCTTCCGCGACCAGCTTGATCGCGCACTCGTTGGCCTCGGTCCCCGAGTTGCAGAGGAACGCCTTGCCCCCGAGGCTGGACTCGACAGAGCCGCTCGGCGAGCCGGACCCCGCCCTCGGTCAGGTAGAGGTTGGAGGTGTGGGTGAGCGTCCCGACCTGCTCGCGGACCGCCTCGACCACCGCGGGGTGGCAGTGCCCGACCGAGCAGACCGAGATCCCGGCCAGGAAGTCGAGGTACTCCTTGCCCTCCGAGTCCCAGAGCCTCGCTCCCTCCCCGCGCACGAACTCGACCGGCGCGCGGGGGTAGGTCTGCATGACCCAGCGGGACTCGAGCTCCTGGAGCTCGGCGACCTTCACCGCGCCGTCCTCATGCCGTGATCTTGGTGCCGATGCCGGCGTCCGTGAAGAGCTCGAGCAGCAGCGAATGTGCGGCTCGCGACCGTCGACGATGTGCGCCGCCTCCACGCCCCCCGAGATCGCGTCGACGCAGGCCGTGAGCTTCGGTCGCATGCCACCCTCGATCCCCGGCAGCGAGGCCTTGACCTCGTCGACGCTTGCCTGCGAGATCCGCGAGCTCGGGGTCGTCGGGGTCCCGGAGCCAGCCGTCGACGTCGGTGAGGAAGATCGCCTTGATGCGCGGGCATCGCGGCGGCGACCTTGCCGGCGGCCTCGTCAGCGTTGACGTTGTAGGAGTGGCCCTCGCGGTCCGTGCCCGACGGAGGCGATCACCGGCACGTAGTCCTCGGCGATGTGGTCGATGACGTCGACGTTGACCTTGTCGATCTCGCCGACGAACCCCACGTCGGCGGCCTGCGGCACAGGCTTCACCTCGAACAGCGAGCCGTCCTCGCCGCCGAGCCCGACCGCCGGCTGGCCGTAGCGGTTGAGCCGGATCAGGATGTCCGAGTTGATCTTGCCGAGCAGGACCATCTTCGCGACCTCGACGGTCTCGGCGTCGGAGACCCGGAGCCCGTCGACGAACTTCACCTCCATCCCCATCCGCTCCATGTAGCTGGTGATCTCCGGTCCGCCGCCGTGGACGATCACCGGGTTCATCCCCACGTACTTGAGGAGGACGACGTCGCGGGCGAACTCCTCGCGCAGCTTCTCGTCGCGCATCGCGGCGCCGCCGTACTTGATCACGATCGTGCGCCCGTGGAACTGCCTGATGTAGGGCAGCGCCTCGAGCAGGGTCTCGACATGTGCGGTCATGTCGTGTACTCCGCGTTGATCCGGATGTAGTCGTGGGTGAGGTCGCTGAAGTAGACGTGGGCGCCCGCCTTGCCGCGACCCAGGTTGATCGACAGCTCGGCCTCCGGAAGCTCGGCTGCCAGCTCCGCGGCCTGGATCCGGTCGGGCCCAAGCTCGTCGAGCTCCTCCCCGGCCAGCGCCATGCCGGCGGCCTGGGCGATCCGGCCCCAGTTCGAATCGCGCCCGAAGAGGGCCGTCTTCACGAGCGGGGAGTTGGCGATCGCCCTGGCGACCCGCTCTGCCTCGACACCGCTCTTGGCGCCCGTGACCTCGACGCGGCCGACCCGCGTCGCCCCCTCACCGTCGGCGACGATCTCCAGCGCGAGCTGCAGCAACACCGCCTCGAGCAGTCCCTTCGGCAGTACCGCGCCGGCAGTCCCCGTCGCCTGCAGCATCACCGTGTCGTTGGTGCTCATCTGGCCGTCGACGGTGATCCGCTCCATCGAGTCGGCCAGAGCGGTGCGCAGGACCTTGTCCGGGTCCTGGACGACGGCGTCGGTCTGGACGAAGCACAGCATGGTCGCGAAGCCCGGCTCGATCATCCCGGCGCCCTTCGCCTGGGCCGAGACCGTCACGTCGCCCGCGCGAATGGCGCAGCGCTTCGGGCCGCTGTCGGTGGTCATGATCGCCTCGGCGAACTCCTCCCCGCCCGTCGCCGACAATCCCTGGACCGCTTCGAGGACGCCAGAGGTGACGGCCTCGATGTCCAGCGGCACGCCGATCGTGCCGGTCTCGGCAATCGCCACCGTGCGTGGCTCGACTCCAAGGGCCTCGGCCGCGGCGTCGCGCATGGCGAGGGCATCCCGGTAGCCCTGCTCGCCGGTGGCGGCGTTCGCGTTACCGGAGTTGACGGCAACGGCGCGGAGCGCATCGGCCTCGCACTCCTGCCGGCAGACCCGGACCGGCGCCGCGGCGGCGGCGTTGCGGGTCAGCGCCAGAGCGGAACGCACCTGATCCGCGTCGCATGCCATCACCCCGACGTCGGTCGCGCCGCCACCCTTCAGCCCGCAGGCCACGCCGGCGGCCCGGAACCCCGGAGCCAGCAGCGCGGCTTCGAGCTGCTCGAACTCCGGGGGTGGCGTCACCCATCGCGAGCGGAAGAAGGTCTGCGTCGCCGCCCTCACGAGATCCCCTCACCCTCGGGCAGCCCGAGCATCAGGTTGAGGTTCTGGATCGCCTGCGAGGCGGCGCCCTTCCAGAGGTTGTCGATCGAGGCGAACGCCATCGCGCGGCCCGAGGCCTCGTTCAGGGCCAGGTGGATCCGGCAGAGATTGGTGCCTCGCACGCCGCTGACCCCGGGCGGCTCGGCGGTGACCTCGACGAACGGCTCGTCCCCGTAGCGCTCCTCGTACAGGGAAAGCATGCGAGCGGCATCGACCGGCTCGGAGGTGCGCACGTAGCAGCTCACCAGCTCGCCCTGGTCGTAGGGCATCAGGTGCGGGACGAAGGTCAACGCGGCTTCGCCCGGCGCGGCGCCGTTGCCGGCCAACTCGGTCAGCTCCTGGGCGATCTCGGGCGTGTGGCGGTGGCCGGTGACCTTGTAGGGCACCGTGTCGTCGGTTTCCTTGACGACGGCCATCTCCTCCTCGGCGGCGCGACCGGCACCGGAGACACCGGACTTGGCGTCGATCACCACGTCCTCGATCAGCCCCTCCGCGGCGAGAGGCGCGAGGGCCAGGATGCTGGCCGTCGGGTAGCAGCCGGGGTTGGCGACCAGGTCGGCGCCCGCGATCGCCTCGCGGTGGAGCTCGGTGAGCCCGTAGACGGCCTCCCCGAGCAGCTGGGGCGCGCCGTGCTCCCCGTACCAGCGGCCATAGGCGTCCAGATCGTGGAGGCGGAAGTCGGCCGAGAGGTCAACGACCTTGACACCCTGCTCACGCAGCGCGGCGACGACGGGCGCTGCGGCGCCGTGCGGGTAGGCGACGATCGCGGCGTCCACGTCCGACCCGTCCTCGGCCGCGGGCTCCTCCAGGACGAGGTCGACGCCGTAGTGCGGATAGAGCTCGTTGAGCCGCTTGCCGGCGTCGGTCCGAGCGGTGACTCGCGCCAGCTCGAGGCTGGGATGTCTCCTGATCAGCTCCGCCGCGAGCGCCCCGGCATACCCGGAGGCCCCGGCCACCAGGACCCTATTCACGGAGCGACCCCCCGATCTTCTCGACGGCGGCCTCGATCTCCCGCCTGCGCTCGGCGACCTCCTCGTCGGTCAGCGTCCGGTCGGCGGCCCTGAAGCTGAGGCGCAGCGCGAGGCTCTTGCGGCCCTCGCCGAGCTGCTCGCCGCGATAGAGGTCGAACACCTCTGCCGAGCGCAGCAGCTCGCCGCCGCCCTCGAGCACGGCGGACCGGACCTCGGCAGCCGGGACGCCCTCGTCGACGACCACCGCAACGTCCTGGTGGACGGCCGGGTAGGAGATCACGTCCTCGTAGCTCTCTCCGCCGAGGGGCGACGCGGCGACCAGCGGCGCCAGGTCGACCTCGAAGCCCGCGGCGCTCTCCAGGTCCCACTGCCGGCAGACCAGCGGGTGGATCTCGCCGATCCAGCCGATCGTCCTCGCCCTCGACCAGCACGCGGCCGCTGCGGCCGGGATGCAGGAAGGGCTCCTCTCCGGGAACGACCTCGATCGCGACGCCGAGCTGAGCGGCGAGCGCCTCGACCGCTCCCTTCAGCGAGTAGAAGTCGGCCACGACCGGATCGCCGCGCCAGCCGCCCGGGCGCAGCTCTCCGGTCGCCAGCGCCGCGATCCGCCACGGCTCGAACGCCGGGCGCGGGCTGCTCGCCGACGAACTTCCCGGCGAGGACGCCGTCGTGAGGCGAGGCTCCCTCGCGCAGGTAGGCGCGCCCGGACTCGAACAGCGCGACCCGCTCGGCGCCGTGGGCGCGGTTGTAGCTGGCCGCGTCCAGGAGCGACCCGATCAGCGCCGTGCGCTCGGCGGAGTGCTCGGCGGAGAGCGGGTTGGAGACCCGGATCGGCTCGGCCCTGGGGTCCTCGCCGGGGATCCGGAGCCGCCCCGGCATGCCGGGGTCGGTGAGGCTGAGGTTGACGACCGCGTCGAAGCCGAGGTCGCGCAGCGCATCCTCCGCTCTCCGGCGCAGGCGCTGCTCGCTGCGTCAGCCGGCCGGCCTGGCCGCTCGTCGACGGCAACGTGGAGGGCAGGTTCTTGGCGTAGCCATGGATGCGGCCGACCTCCTCGATCAGGTCGACCTCCCGGGTGACGTCGTAGTGGCGGTGGAGCGGGACCGTGACCTTCAGCGTCTTCCCCCTGCCGGAGACGTCGAAGTCGAGCCGCTTCAGATACTCCGAGCAGAGCTTGGGCTCGATCGGCATTCCCAGAAGGCCCTCCGCGCGCTCGGTCCGCAGCTCCAGCCGGTGTGGCTCCGGGATCTCGGCCGCCTCGTCGATCGTCCCGGGAACGAGCTTCGCCCCGCAGAGCTCGACCATCAGCACCGAGGCGACCCGCTGCGCCCGCAGCGCCAGCTCCGGGTGCAGCTGCTTCTCGAAGCGGTTGGACGCGTCGGTGCGCAGCCCGAGCTTCCGCGAGGTCCGCAGGATGTTGACCCCGTTCCAGTGTCGCGACCTCGAGCAGCACCCTGGTGGTCGTCTCCGAGACCTCGGAGACCTCGCCGCCCATGATCCCGGCGATCCCCGAGGGCCCGTTGCGGTCGCAGACGAGGACCGCGTCCTCGTCGAAGGTCCGCTCGACGCCGTCGAGCGTGGTCATCTTCTCGCCCTGCTTGGCGGTGCGGACGATCAGCGCGCCGTCGGGGACCTTGTCGAGGTCGAAGGCGTGCAGCGGCTGCGCCGTCATCAGCATCACGTAGTTGGTGATGTCGACCACGTTGTTGATCGGCCGCATGCCCGCGCCGATCAGGCGGGCCTTGAGCCAGAGCGGCGAGGGGCCGAGCTCCACGTCGGTGAAGACGCGCGCGCTGAACCGGGGGCAGAGCTCCGGCACCTCGACCTTCACCGAGGCGTAGTCGGAGACGTCGCCCTCGCCGGTGGCCTCCGCGTCCTCGATCCCAGGGCGCGGCCGCCAGCTCGGCGCCGGTGATCGCGTGGACCTCGCGCGCCACGCCGTATATGGCCGAAGCAGTCGACCCGGTTGGAGGTCGGCTCCAGCTCGATCACCGGGTCCGAGACCGGGATCACCTCGCCCAGCGGGGTCCCCGGCGCGAGCCCGTCCTCCTCCAGCACGACGATGCCCGCGGCGTCGTCGCCGATCTCGAGCTCGGCCTCCGAGAGGATCATCCCGTTGGACTCGACCCCGCGCAGCTTGGCCTTGCCGAGCTTGGTCCCGTCAGGCATCACCGCGCCGGGGAGCGCCACCGGCACCGTCTGCCCGGCGGCCACGTTGGGGGCGCCGCAGACGATCGTCCTCCCTCCCTCGCCCGCGTCGACCTCGCAGACGCTGAGCCGGTCGGCGTCGGGATGCTTCTCGACCGAGAGCACCTTGCCCACCACGAAGCCGTCCGCCTCGGGGGCGCCGGCGTGCGTGATCCGCTCGACCTCGATGCTGTGCATCGCCAGCTCGTCCGCCAGCTCCTCGACGGAGAGCTTGGGATCGCAGTAGGCCCGCAGCCAGGAGCTCGGCGCCCTCATCGGAACTGCTCCAGCACTCGAACGTCGTTCTCGAAGAACTTGCGGAGGTCCGGGACCCCGTACTTGAGCATCGCGATCCGCTCGATCCCCATGCCGAACGCGAAGCCCTGGACCTCCTCGGGGTCGTAGCCGCTCTCCGCGCACGAATCCGTAGACGTTGGGGTCGACCATCCCCGCGCCGAGGATCTCGATCCAGCCGATCCCCTTGCAGAGCGGGTCGCGCGAGCCGTCCGGGAGCTGCCCGCTGCCGCCGCAGCGGAAGCAGGAGACGTCGACCTCGACGCTCGGCTCGGTGAAGGGGAAGAACCCGGGACGGAAGCGCGTCTCGCGCTCCGGCCCGAAGATCGCCCGGGCGAACTCATCGAGCGTCCCCTTCAGGTCGGCCAGGGTGATGTCGGGACCGACCGCGAGGCCCTCGACCTGGTGGAAGATCGGGCTGTGGGTGGCGTCGAACGGGTCCGACCGGTAGCAGCGACCCGGTACGACGATGAAGATGGGAGGCGGCTGCGACTCCATCGCGCGCACCTGCATCGGCGAGGTGTGGGTGCGCAGCACGACGTCCTCGGGGCCGGGCGGCAGCTCCTTGCCGTCCGAGGGAATGCGAAGGTCGCTCCGCAGGGTCTCCGGGTCGACGTAGAAGGTGTCCTGCGCCATCCGGGCCGGGTGGCCGGGTGGGTGATTGAGCGCGGTGAAGTTGTAGTAGTCGAGCTCGACCTCGGGGCCCTCCATCACGCGGTAGCCCAGGCCGACGAAGATGTCCTCGATCTCGCGCTGGGTCCGCAGCAGCGGGTTCTGGGCGCCGACGGGCACAGGCGGCGAGCCGGGGAGCGTGACGTCGATGGCGTCCTCGGCCAGGCGGGTGCCCAGTTCGCTCGCGTCGAGCTCGGCGCTCCTCGACTCGAGCAGCGACTCGAGCTCCTGCCGCGCCTCATTGCCGGACTTGCCCACCGGCCCGCGCTCGTCCGCCGGCAGCTCGGCGATCCCGCGGAGGATCTGGGTGAGCTCGGCCTTGCGGCCCAGGAAGCGGACCCGCAGCTCCTCCAGCTCGGCGGTCGTCGAAGCAGCGCCGATCGCGTCAGCCGCTTCCTTCCGGATCTCGTCGATTCGCTCAGCCATCGCCTTCTCCAGAGGCCGGACGCTATCCGGTGGAGGGCGATCGCAGCCGCCGCCGCGACGTTCAGCGATTCGGCTCCCTCGCGCAGCGGGATCGTCACCCGGACGTCGCAGCTGCTCCAGCGACCTCGGCCGGCAGCCCCTCGCGCTCGGCTCCGAGGCACAGCGTCGCCGCGCCGTCGAGCGCCTCGAGCGGCTCGCCGCCGTGCGCGACGAGCGCCAGCCCGGTGGCCGGGGTCGCCTCGATGCCCGCTCGCAGCAGCGGCTCCGCGAAGACTGCGCCCATGCTCGCCCGGACCGCGTGCGCGCCCATAGGGATCGGCGCAGTCAGGTCCGAGGACGACCGACCCGCCGACCAGGGCGTTCGCGGTCCGGATCACCGTTCCGACGTTGCCCGGGTCCGAGACGCCGTGCAGGTAGACGCAGGGCGCCGCCGGCTCCTCGGCCCACGCCTCTCTCCAGACGCCGATCGCGCGGGTTCCCGATCCCAGCTTGGAGACCTGCGCGAGCAAGCGCGGGCTCCACCTCGGTCCCACCGAGGTCCTCGCCCGCCGCGGTCAGCAGCTCGACCGGCTCGGCGCCCGCGGCCCGCGCCGCGGCGAGCAGATCCTCGCCCTCGCCGACGAAGAGGCCCTCGCGCTCACGGCTCCGCCGCCTGCCGAGGCGGCGGATCAGCTTGAGCTTCTCGTTGTGTGGGCTGGTGATCACTGTCATGTCGGGTTGGATATGAGGACCTGAAATGAAAAAGGGCGGCTCCGCCTCGCGGACCGCCCGGGGATTCTGGCTCTGGCTGCCTTGAGCTAGGTGGCGGCAGCCTCCCGGGCGAGTTCCACGAATCGGCGAAAACCATCGGGGTCGTTGACCGCGATGTCGGCGAGCATCTTGCGGTTCACGTCGACGCCGGCCTGGTCGAGGCCGTGGATCAGCTGCGAGTAGCTCATACCCTCCTGCCGGGCGGCGGCGTTGATCCGGGTGATCCAGAGCCGGCGGAAGTCCCTCTTGCGAGTCCGCCGATCGCGGTACGCGTACGCGTCCGAGCGCATCACCTGCTCGTTGGCGAGCCGGTAGCTCGAGTGCTTGCGCCCGAAGTAGCCCTTGGCGCGGCCGAGGACCTTCTTCTTGCGCCGCTTGCGGGCGACGGCGTTGGTGGCGCGAGGCATCAGCGACCGCCCTTCACGAGCAGCTTCTTGACCCGCTTGCGGTCAGCGCCGGAGATCACCGAGGGCCGCCCGAGGCGGCGTTTCCGGTCAGGCGACTTCTTCTCGAGGATGTGGCTCGAGTACGCCCGCCTGCCGCGGAGCTTGCCCTTGGCGGTCTTGCGGAACCGTTTCTTGGACCCGGAGTGGGTCTTCATCTTCGGCATCGGGCCGACTATTGAAGCAGACGAATCGAACTGCGCGTGCGCAATCCGGTTGCCGATCGAGGACGTATTCCGAGAGCGCGCTACAGGCGAAGCTCCACCGGGCCTGGGATCTGATCTCAGGGAATACCTGAGCGCCGCTAGCTCGCCGCTGCCTGGTTCTCCTGCCCCGCGGCGCGGGTCGGGGCCAGCAACATCGTCATGTTGCGCCCCTCCTGGAGGGGCTCCTGCTCCATCACCCCGATCTCCGAGACGTCCTGGAGCAGCCGGTCGAGCAGCATACGGCCGCGCTCGGGATGGCTCTGCTCACGGCCGCGGAACATGATCGTCACCTTCACCTTGTCGTGCTGCTTCAGGAAGCGCTCGACGTGGCCGCGCTTGGTCTCGTAGTCGTGCTGGGCGATCTTGGGGCGCAGCTTGATCTCCCGGACGTTGACCTGCTGCTGGTGCTTGCGCGCGGCCTTGGCCTTCTGCTCCTGCTCGTACTTGTACTTCGAGTAGTCGAGGATGCGGCAGACCGGCGGCTTCGAGGTCGGAGACACCTCGACCAGGTCGAGGTCGCTCTCGCGGGCGCGCTCCAGAGCGTCGGCGGTCGGGATGATCCCCACCTGGTCGCCGTTCTCGTCGATCAGGCGCACCTCGGGTACGCGGATCCGCTCGTTGATACGAGTGGAGTCGCGCTCGGGCGGACGGCGGTCGAAGCGGGAGACCGCCACTAGCTGCGCATGAGATAGAGCTTCAAGAAGACGATGGGCGAGATTGGATCGGTGAGGCGGGCACGGGGCGCTTAGGTGCGCGGCGTGGTGTGGGTGCCCGGCATTGCGGCCAGTATAGACGCCCCTCCCCGCTCCCACGAGGACTTGGTGAATCGCCTGCTAATCGCCGACTTCCTCGCGCATTCGCGCGATCAGGGCCTCCAGGCCCATCCCGCCCAGATCCCCGTCGCCGTGATGGCGCACCGAGACCGAGTCCGACTCGGCCTCCTTGTCGCCCACCACCAGCATGTACGGCGCCTTGGAGAGCTCCGCGTCGCGGATCTTCTTGCCGACGGACTCAGTGCGATCGTCGACCCGCGCTCGCAGGCCGGCCGCTCGCAGCTCATCGGCCACCGCGGCGGCGCGCTCGTTGTGGCGGTCGGCCACGGGCAGGATCGCCGCCTGCACCGGCGCCAGCCAGAGCGGGAAGCGCCCCCCGTAGTGCTCGATCAGGATCCCGGCGAAGCGCTCCATCGAGCCCAGCAGGGCGCGGTGGATCATCACCGGGCGGTGCTCGGCGTTGTCGGCCCCGGTGTAGGCGAGGTCGAAGCGCTCGGGCATCTGGAAGTCGAGCTGGCAGGTGCCGCACTGCCATGAGCGGCCGAGGGCATCGGTGATGTGGAAGTCGATCTTGGGCCCGTAGAAGGTGCCCTCTCCCGGGCTGACGTCGTACTCGCGCCCCTGCCGCTCGAGCGCCTCGCGGAGCGCACCCTCCGCCCGCTCCCACTGCTCGTCGGTGCCGATCGACTTCTCGGGCCGGGTGGAGAGCTCAACGCGGACCTCTTCGAAGCCGAAGCGCTCGTAGAGCTCGTCGATGCCGGCGCAGATCGAGTCGACCTCGTCGGTGACCTGGTCGAGCGTGCAGTAGACGTGGGCGTCGTCCTGGGTGAAGGCGCGCACCCGGAGCAGGCCGTGGAGCACGCCCTCGCGCTCGTAGCGCGAGACCAGGCCGAACTCGGCGAGCCGCAGCGGCAGCTCCCGGTAGGAGTGCCGGCCGGAGGCGAAGACCAGGCAGGCGCCCGGGCAGTTCATCGGCTTCAGCGCGTACTGCCGCTCGTCCCCCGAGCTCTCCCGCTCCGCGGCCGCCGTGAAGAACATGTTCTCCTTGTAGTTGTCCCAGTGCCCCGAGCGGTGCCAGAGCTCGACGTCGAGCACCTGCGGGGTCTTGATCTCCTCATAGCCGCGGGCGTCGAGCTGCTTGCGGACCTCGGCCTCGATCAGGCGCAGCAGGACGGTGCCCTGCGGGAGCCAGAAGGGCATGCCCGGAGCCTCGGGGCGGAACTGGAAGAGGTCGAGCTCCGGGCCGAGCCTGCGGTGGTCGCGCTCCTGGGCCTGCTCGAGCCGCTCCAGGTGCTGCTCGAGCTCCTTCTTGTCGAGGAACGCCGTGCCATAGACGCGGGTCAGCATCTGCCGGGTCTCGTCGCCGCGCCAGTAGGCGCCGGCGAGCGAGGTGAGCTTGAAGGCGCCGATCCTTCCCGTAGACGGTCCGTGTGGGCCGCGGCACAGGTCCTCGAACTCCCCGTTGCGATAGAGCGAGACGGTCTTCGCACCCTCGTCGCGGATCAAGTCCTCGATCAGCTCGACCTTGTAGTCCTGGCCCTGCCCT
Source organism: uncultured Solirubrobacterales bacterium (assembly GCA_963763985.1). Classification (GTDB taxonomy): domain Bacteria; phylum Actinomycetota; class Thermoleophilia; order Solirubrobacterales; family 70-9; genus DASUPK01. Next base: position 186,160 of record CAVXQO010000012.1, read on the forward strand.
CGGAAGTGCTCGATCGCCTCCTTCGCCGGCAGCTCGCGGCGCTCGAAGGGCTCGTCGGCCTTGACGTGCTCGGACATCCGCTCCTCGATCCGGGCCAGGTCGTCCTCGCCGGGATTGCCGTCCGGGAACTCGATGTCGTAGTAGAAGCCGTTCGCGATCGGCGGCCCGATCGAGATCTTCGCCTCGGGCCAGATGTCGAGAACCGACTCGGCGAGCACGTGAGCGGCGTCGTGGCGGATCAGCTCGAGCGCCTCGGGGCTGCGGTCGGTGACGATCTCGATCGCCTCGCCGTCCGCCACGGGCGCGCTGAGGTCCCGGAGCTCGCCGTCGACCTTCAGCGCGAGCGCCGCCTTCGCCAGGCCGGGACCGATCGCGGCAGCCGCGTCGGCGCCCGTGGCGCCGGGCTCGAGCTCGAGCTCGGAGTCGTCGGGCAGTTTGACCTTGAGTTTCGCGGCGCTCACGCGGTAAGGCTAACCGTGGGCGGTCGCGCCCAGCTTGCAGGGATGCGCAACTTGCCCGCCGTACACCAGTTAGGAGAGCCAATGGGTACGGGCAGACCCAGGTCGTTGGCGTGCGCCCTCGTCGCGCTCGCATTCGTCGCGGTGGCATGCGCCGGCGACCCCCGCATCCGCGGCGCGAAGGGCAAGCACCGGGTGCACCGCTTCGGCACGCGCTCGCTCGAGCGCGGCGCCAAGGGCAAGGACGTCCGCTACCTGCAGCGGGCGCTGACCAGGCTCGGCGTGGCGACCTCGGTCGACGGCGTCTTCGGCAAGGGGACCTTCAGGAGCGTCGAGGCCCTCGAGCGGCAGCGCGGCTGGCCGGTGAACGGCGTCGTCTCCAAGAAGGACGCGAAGCGGATCAAGAAGCTGCTCACCAAGCGCAGGGTGAGCGGCGGCTACTTCGTCGAGGGCTACGTCAACCCCACCCTCAACCTGACCGCTCGCAAGGCCGGCACCGCCAAGGTCAAGGTGCTGAACGCGACCGGCGATCTCGTCGAGGCGATCTCGGTCAGCTTCGATGGCGCGGAGTCACGCGGCGTCGCCTGGGACGGGACCACGCCCTCCGGCATCGCCGCGGACGGCACCTACCAGCTGAAGCTCGCCGACCCCGGGACCACCGGGGCCACCGTCGCCGGGGGCCAGACCGAGCCCTTCGGGATGCACCTGCACCAGTTCCCCGTCCCGGGCCCTCATACCTATGGCGGCCCGGACTCCGGCTTCGGCGCGCCCCGCGCGGGCCACACCCATCAGGGCCAGGACCTGCCCGCCGCCTGTGGGGAGAAGCTCTACGCCTTCGAGAGGGGAGTCGGTCACGGACCAACGCGTATCAGGCGGGCGGCGCCGGCTACTACGTCGTCATCCACGGCACGATCACCGGGACCGATGCCGTGTACATGCACCTGAAGGCGCCGAGCTGGGCGCCCGTCGGAACCAATGTCGGTCCCGGCCAGCAGATCGGCAAGGTCGGCGACACCGGCGACGCCGAGGGCTGCCACCTCCACTTCGAGCGCTGGAGCGCGCCGGGCTGGTTCGTGGGCGGCGCGGCTTACGACCCGCTGCCCGAGCTGCAGTACTGGGACTCATACTCCTAACCCATGTCACCGGGAGAAGGTCCGGGTCGCGACGCGCCGCGGACGTCCCGGCGATCACCGAGACGATCTCCCTCGCCTTTCACGACGACCCGACCTGGAGCTGGGCCTTCCCGGACGAGGGGCGAAGGCAGGAGCAGTACGCGGTCTGGTGGCGCTTCCTGATCGACGGCGGCGATGCGTTTCGCTCCGGCCGTGTTCGTCACCGAGGGCATCGAGGCCGCGGCGATCTGGCTCCCGCCGGGGAGAGTCGAGCTCTCGCCCGAGGACTGAGGCCGATGCCGGCGATCTCCGTGAGCTCGTCGGTGCCCACGCGGACGCGCTTCTCGAGCTGATGGAGGGATTCGAGAGCGTCCAGCCCGACGACCCGCCCCACTACTACCTGAGTCTGCTCGGCGTCCACGACGACCACCGGGGCAATGGCATCGGGATGCGCCTGCTCGCCGAGAACATCGCAGCGCTTCGACCGCGAGGGCATCCCCACCTATCTCGAGTCAAGCAACGCGGTCAACAACCCGCGCTACGAGCGGATCGGCTACGGCAGGGTCGGCGAGTTCATGACGCCTGGCGGTTCGGCGATGGTCACCGCCTACTGGCGGGACGCGCCCTAGCTCAGGCTGGGTGGCAGACCATGTAGTGCTGGATGTAGCGCTCCGGCGGGTGAATCGATTCGATCTCCCAGCCGGTGCCATCGAAGAGCTCGAGCGCGTAGTCACGCTGATAGCGCGCCACCATCAACGGCTGGCCGGGAATCTCGTCCGAGAACCGGGGGTCGTGGTCGGCGGCCTCTGGGTGGCGGCGCGCCTCCTCCACTGACTCGGCCATCCGCGCCCGGACCTCGGGGTCGTCGCTGTTGAGCCCGTCCCGGACGGCCTGGGCAAAGGGGCTCGGATGCTCGGGGTCATCGAGGTAGAGCGAGAACAGCAGGGTCCCATCCGGCTTGATGTGGCGTCGGAGCAGCCGCAGCATGGCCACGAAGTCGTCCGGCGCCAGGTGGGTGAAGACCGAGAAGAGCGAAATGAGGTCGAATCGCACCGGCCCCGTAGGAAGGAGATCGAAGCTTGCCAGGGGCGCCCCATCAGGGTTGTAGAGATCGTTGTGCGCATTGAAGTGATGGAACTCGAACCTCGGGTCCGAGACATTCGCCTCGAGCCAATCGATCACGTCCTGGGAGACATCGATCCCCGTGTAGCGGCCGATCGGCAGCGAATCGTCAAGGAGCCTCTTGACGACCTTGGTCCCGCAGCCGACGTCGAGGAGCTCGACCTCCGAGAGATCGTCCTTCCCGACCACTCGCGCGAGCAGATCGACGGTGAACCGAGAGGACTGAAGCCACTCCTCCCGGTCGGGGTAGGCCGCGCGCTCGAGGATCCTCGGAACCGGAAGCCCGCCGTCCGCCACGACGGAGCCGGGTCTCGTGGCGATTCGTCGACCATCAATGGGCGCAGCTGGGCTCGAACCAGCGACCTCCAGCTTGTCGAGCTGGCGCTCTCCCAACTGAGCTATGCGCCCGGGGCGAGAAAGTTAGCAGCGGCCCGGTGACGCTAGGCGACGGGCGCGGTGGGCGCCTGGACCGTCGCCGGCGCCTCGGGCAGTAGCCCCTTGGCGCGCATGGTGATCTTGAAGGTCTCGAGGGTGTCGTACTTGGGCTGCCAGTCGGTGGTCGACTTGAGCTTCTCGGTGGAGACGACCCACGGGTAGCGGATGAAGTCGAGGTTGCCGGCGGGCGCCTCGGTGCGCGGAACGTGGAGCTTCCACATCGCGCCGTTGACGCGCTTCATCGCCTTCAGCGAGATGTTCCGTGTCTTCTTGCCGACCATCTCCGCGGCGCGGCTCCAGGTCAGCAGGCCGTCGCCGGCGAGGTTGAACGCGCCGGCGTGCTTGCCGTCGAGGAGCGCGATCAGGGCGGAGACCACGTCGTCCTCGTGGACGAGCTGGAACTCCTCGTCGACGCCGTCCAGGATCGGGATGAAGGGGTTGTTGCCGAAGGCGCGGACGATGTAGTTGTCGACGCTCGGCCCGAAGACGATCGACGGCCGCACGATGGTCATCACGGCGTCGGGGTTCTCCAGGGCCCAGAGCTGGGCGATGCGATCGGAGTCGGCCTTGTGCTTGGCGTAGGAGAAGTCGGGGGCGCCGCGGACCGGCCAGTCCTCGGCGATCGGCTTCGGGTTGTCCGGGAAGGCGCCGTAGGCGGTCGCCGACGAGGTCTGGATCACCTGCTTGATCCCGGCGTCTGCGGCCGCCTGGAGGACGGCCTGGGTGCCGTTGACGTCGATGTCGTACATCTTCGCCTCGTCGCGAATCGGGTTGAGGACGAAGGCGAAGTGCAGGACCGCGTCGATCTCGTGGCGCTCGAGCAGGTCGCGCATCTGCTTGCGGTCGCGGATGTCGGCCTTGACGAACTCGTGCTTCGGCCAGTTGCGAGGCGGCGGGCGAAGATCGACGTCGACGATCTTCTCGGTCTCGTCCCGGCCGGAGAGCTCATCGGTCAGTCGGCCGCCGATGTAGCCGGAGCCGCCTGTGATCAGGTAGCGCACGGCCCGCATCCTATCCTGGCTGGGCGGCCAATGTCTACGAGCGTTCGCTCACCGATCGAAGCCTCCCGAAAATTCAAAGAATCTTGCGGGATCCAGGGGGAAGTGCAACCTTCCGCGAAAGCTCGTGTTAGTGTCTCTTGACAGGCTCAAGTCGAGCTTCAGATCGGCCGACATTGAGCCATAAGACTTGAAGGACCGACGGGCCGGTGAAGGGGAATTTCGCCGGCGGCACGTCCTTTCGGATACAAAGGGCCCCCTCACCGGGGCCCTTTTCCGTTCCGGCGCGCATCCCCGCACCGGCCTTCACATAAACCTCCGCCCTCACTTCGACTCCGCTCGACCTCGAGCGTCAGACCGTGGACGCCGGTGACGGTCACCCGGTCGCCGACCTCGGCCCCGGCGAGGCACTCGGCGTGCCAGATCTCCCCTCGAAAGCGAACCCGCCCGCGCGGATCGCAGGCCTCGATCACCTCGGCGGAGGATCCAACCAGCGCCTCCATGCCGGTCGCGACCCGGTAGCGGCGCAGGAACCGGATCCAGAAGCCGACCTCCGCGACCTCGATCACCATCGCCACGACCACCAGCGCGAGACCCCAGCCGGGCGGCAGCACGAAGAGGGCGAGCGCGATCGGCGCCGATCAGGAGCACCGCCCGATGCTACGAGCGATTCAGCCTGAGACGTCGCTGGGCTTCAGGGTCACGACGTGGGCCGGGTTGACGCCGACCGACCCGTCGGTTCCGTGCTCCGTGAACCAGGCGAGGCGCGATTGGCCCGATCGAGCGGCATCGGAGAGCTTGCTCTCGACCTCGTCCAACGTTCCCTCGACAGTGAAGGCGTCACCGTTCAGGAGCCTGACTTCCGCGTAGTCCACGGCGAGCCATGGTAGGCGGCCCGCCAGCCGGCGTGACTTACGAGAGGCGCCTACCGGAATCGAACCGGTGTAAACGGCTTTGCAGGCCGCTGCGTAGCCACTCCGCCAAGGCGCCGAGTGGGCAGAGCCTAGCGACGGCTCTGGACGTGAAAACGCCCCGGAGGCTTCATGCCCACGGGGCGAATGAGTCGAGGCAAGCGGCTGATGGGATTCGAACCCACGACCTTCTGCATGGCAAGCAGACGCTCTAGCCAACTGAGCTACAGCCGCGCGGCCGCGAAGTATAGGCGCGGTCCTCGCGTGCCCCACCTGCGTCCTCGTTCCCTAATTTTGGGTAGTGTCCTCTCCGCTTGGGTCAACTAACTGAGGGGGCATCAATGCATCGAAAGGCTCTGACCGCGGCGATCGCTGTCGCCGCGATCTCTGTCCTTGCCATCGCACCGTCCGCTGCTTCGGCGTGGGCGCCGGCGAGCTCGGCAACCATCCATCCCGGCGTCCAGGTGTTCACGAACGGCGCGCAGTGCACCGCCAACTTCGTGTTCCAGGACGCCTCGAACGTCTACCTCGGCCAGGCCGCGCATTGCTCCGGCACCGGGTCGAGCACCGACACCAACGGCTGCACCTCGGGGTCCCTCCCGATCGGCACGCCGGTGGATGTCACGGGCGCGAGCCATCCGGGGACGCTCGTCTACAACTCGTGGCTCACCATGCAGTCGAAGGGAGAGACGGACGCCGACACCTGCGCGTTCAACGATCTCGCCCTGATCAAGCTGGATCCGGCGGACGTGGCAAGCGTCAATCCGTCGGTGCCGTCGCTCGGCGGGCCCACGGGCGTTGGCGCCTGGGGCGGGGCCGGCTCGACGGTCTACACGTACGGCAACTCGGAGCTGCGCGGCGGCGTCACGGCGCTCAGCCCGAAGCAGGGCGTCGTCGTGCAGAACACCGCCAGCGGCTGGAGCCATGACGTCTACACCGCCTCTCCCGGGATCCCCGGGGACTCCGGCAGCGGATTCATGAACGCGACCGGAGGCGCGATCGGCGATGCTCAGCACGGTCCAGCTCGCGCCCCTGGCGGGCTCGAACGGCGTCGGCGACCTCCCCAAGGAGATCGCCTACCTGCACGCCAATGGCTCCGGGTTCTCCGGAGTGAATCTGGTGCCGGGGACCGAGCCGTTCAACGCGAACGCGGTCGGCGCGTCCTGAAGGGCATTGGCCTGTAGGGATCGGCGACCTAGAAGCGAGCTGGAAAGGCCGGGCCCAGCGCCCGGCCTTTTCATTTCGCTGAGTCGAGCGCCTCGTTGAGGAGGTCGTCGGCGCGCGTGTTCTCGTCGCGCTTGACATGCCGGATCGACCAGCTCGGCGAGATCGCGAAGCGCGTCCCTGGCCTTCGTGTGCAGCGGGCGCAGGTGCTCCTGCTTGACCTTCCAGTTGCCCTCGCACCTGCTCGACGATCAGCATCGAGTCCCCCACGAACTCCACCTCGTCGGCGCCGAGCTCCTTGGCCAGGTCGATCCCGAGCAGCAGGGCGCGGTACTCCGCCACGTTGTTGGTGGCCTCGCCGATCGTCTTGCTGCGCTCGGCGAGCACCTTGCCCGAGGGATCGGTGGCGACGGCGGCCACCGCCGCCGGTCCCGGATTTCCCCGCGAGCCGCCGTCGACGTTGACGACAACCTTCAGGCGCGGACTTCCTCCTCGGAGCGGGCCTCTGAGATCACCTTCTGGGCGAGGTGCGACGGGATCTCCTCGTGCCGCGCGAACTCCATCGTGTAGTCGCCGCGGCCGCCGGTGATCTGGCGCAGGTCCCGCGCGTAGTCGAGCACCTCGGCCATCGGCACCTCCGCCTTGATCTCGGTCGCCGAGCCCTTCGCCTCCATGCCCAGCGGCCGGCCGCGGCGCGAGTTGAGGTCGCCGACGACGTCGCCGACGACATCCTCGGGGACGCTGACCGTGAGCAGCATGATCGGCTCGAGCAGCACCGGGTCCGCCTGCTCCATGGCGTCCTTGAAGGCCATCGATCCCGCCACCTTGAAGGCGTTCTCCGAGGAATCGACCCGGTGGTACTGGCCGTCGTAGAGCCGGACGCGGAGGTCCTTGACCGGATAGCCGGCGAGTATCCCGTGGTGCATCGCCTCGGCGACGCCCTTCTCGACCGCCGGGATGAAGCCCTTGGGGATGGCGCCCCCCTTGATCTCGTCGACGAACTCGAAGCCGGTGCCCGCCTCGGCGGGCGCGATCTCGATGTGGCAGTCGCCGAACTGGCCGCGTCCGCCGGTCTGCTTCTTGTAGCGGCCGTGCGCCTTCGCGGGCTTGCGGATCGCCTCCAGATAGGGCACCCGCGGCGGGTGCAGCTCGATCTCGGCTCCGAAGCGGCTCTTCATGCGGTCGACGATCACCTCGACGTGGACCTGGGTGAGCCCGGCGATGATCTGCTCGCCCGTCTGCTGGTCGCGGTGGACGTCGAGCGTCGGGTCCTCCTCCTCGAGGCGGCGGATCGCGCTGGCGGCCTTGTCCTCGTCGCCCTTGGTCTTCGCCTCGAAGGCGAACGCCATCACCGGGGCGGGCAGGTCGAGCGGCGGGAAGGAGATCTTCGCGTCCTTCTCGGCCAGCACGTCGCCGGCGCGGGTCTCCTTCAGCTTCGCGACGGCGCCGATGTCGCCGGCCCCCAGCTCGTCCGTCTGCTCGTGCTCCTTCCCGCGCGGGATCAGGATCTGGCCGATCCGCTCCTTGGCGCGCTGCGTGACGTTGCTGACCTGGGAGTCTCCTCGCAGCACGCCCGAGTAGACCCGAAACAGGTTGAGGCGGCCCGCGTACGGGTCGGCGAGCGTCTTGAAGACGTAGGCGATCAGCTCCCCGTCCTCCTCGGGCGAGATCTCGATCTCCTCGCCCTCGCCGTCGAGGGCCTTGACCGGGCCTCGCATCGCCGGCGAGGGCAGATCCTCGACCAGGGCCTCCAGCAGCCGGGTGGTCCCCAGGTTCTTGGTCGCGACGCCGCAGGTGACGGGGAAGATCTTGCCGTCGGTGACGCCCTGCTTGAGCACGGTGACGATCTCGTCGTGGTCGATCTCCTCGCCCTCGAGGTAGCGCTCCATCAGCTCGTCCGAGTTCTCGGCGACCTCGTCCATCAGCTTCTCGCGGTACTCCTGGGCCTGGGCCTGAAGCTCCTCGGGGATGTCCTGGGGCTCGGGGGCGCCCCTCCCCTCACCCTGCGCGACGAACGCCTTCATGTCGATCAGGTCGATGACGCCGCGGACCTCGTGCTCCGAGCCGATCGGGATCTCGGTCGCGACCACGTGGTTGCCGAAGGAGCTCTGCAGCGACTCGAGCGCGCGGAAGAAGTCGGCGCGCTCGCGGTCGAGCATGTTGACGAAGACCAGGCGCGCCAGGCCCTCGGCGTCGGCGCGCTGCCAGAGGCGGTCGGTGTGGACCTCGACCCCCATCACGGCGTTGACGACGACCACCGCGGCGTCGGCGACGCGCAGCGAGGCGACCGTGTCGGCGATGAAGCTGGGGTCGCCGGGCGTGTCGATCAGGTTGATCTTGCGCCCGTCGTGATCGAACGAGGAGACGGTGGCGCCGATCGACATCTCCCGCTCCTGCTCGTCGGGCTCGAAGTCCGAGGTCGTGGTCCCGTCCTCGACGCGGCCGAGGCGGTTGACGACCCCGGCCTCGAACAGCAGCGCCTCGTGCAGCGAGGTCTTGCCGCTGCCGCGATGGCCGATCAGCGCGACGTTGCGAATCCGGTCGGCGGCCTGGTGAGGCATCGACGCCGAACCCTATTACGGGTGACCGTCATTTCCATCAGCGCGGCCGGAGATCAGCGTTGCTGCAGACGCGCGTTCCGGCCCGGCAGGCAAGCCAGCCGAGCAGAATTGGACACGGCTCGGATAGAGCAACCCGGTCGAGCCGAGGTGGTCTCCGGGAACGGTGACCGCAAGGACTCGTCGGGCCTTCCTGGCCCATCTCAGGGTGGGCGGCGTCAGAGCATCCTCCATGGCCGCCGTGGCGAATACGGGATTTCGCGTCCGGTTGTGCACCGGCGAATAGCACTTCTGTTCGGCCAGGGTGGGGACGTCCAGGAGGGCCGCAGATCGAGAATGGCGAGCCTGACTGAACCAAGCCGATGAAGAACGGCAGGTTGGCCACCGGAGATTGAACTGCCGCCGCCCGAACGGATCCGCGCTGAGCGAGGCGCGCGGCGAGGAGTCCACCCGCCGATTCACCGTAGGCGTACGTCGGTCGGCGCGGAGGAACGGCGGCGACCGCCGCGCTCATCGCGTCCGGGACGCTCCCCAGCGGGTAGTCGACGACTCGCGGTTCGAAGCCGTAGAAGGCGCCGACCGCCTGCGCATAGGGCATACACGGGCTTGAGCAGGGCCAAACGAACCCGCCGCAATGGAACAGCAGGAGTACCGGGGGCTTCGCCGGTTTCACCGGCTTCGCCGCTCGGCTGGGGGCAGGGTGGGCGAACCAGGCCCAGGCCGCGATCAGGATCAAGAGGCAGACCAGGGCCGGTCGGAGCCGGTTGTGCCGACCTCCACCAGCCGCCGGCAACACGGGCTCTGCTAACCCGTCGACTTGAGGCGCGAGCGCAGGCGCAGGACGGCCTTCGAGTGGAGCTGGGAGACCCGCGATTCGGTCACCCCGAGCACCTCGCCGATCTCCCTCAGGGTCAGGTTCTCGAAGTAGTAGAGGGCGACGACGAGGGTCTCGCGCTCGGGCAGGTCCTGGATCGCCTCGGAGAGCCGGTCCTTGACCTCGCTCGTGTCGAGCGAGGCCTGCGGGTCGGGGGCGCTCTCGTCCTCGATCGTGTCGAGCAGGGAGACCTTGTCGCCCGAGGCGTCCGGGGTCATCCAGAGCTCCTCGAGGGCGAGGATCGAGGAGTTGGAGATCTGCAGCAGCGCCTCCTGCAGCTCCTCCTCGTTCATGCCCAGGCGCTCGGCGAGCTCGGCGTCGGTCGGGCGCGCGGCCCAGCTCGTGCTCGAGCTTGGAGTTCGCCTCCTCGATGTCGCGGGCGCGCGAGCGGACCGAGCGCGGCACCCAGTCGAGCGAGCGGAGCTCGTCGATGATCGCGCCGCGGATCCGCTGCATCGCGAAGGTCTCGAAGCGGATCTGCCGGAGCGGGCTCGAAGCGCTCCATCGCCTCGATCAGGCCGATCATCCCGTAGGAGATCAGGTCGGCCTGGTCGACGTGCGAGGGCAGGCGGGCGCCGGTGCGGCCGGCGACGAACTTGACCAGGGGCGAGTAGGCGACGACCAGCCTCTCCCGGGCGCTGGCATCTCCCCCCTCCTTGTACCTGCGCCAGAGCTCCCGGAGCTCGAACGCCTTTACCTCCGCTTCCATGGGCCTTTCACCTGCACTTGGGCGCTTTCATCAAGCGCGAGGATGACTGCGAGCGTACTGGCTTTGCAACCAGGATGGCTCAACTTGGGTGTAAACCTGCGTCGTCGAGAGGCTGGCGTGCCCGAGCAGCTCCTGGATGCTCCGCAGGTCCGCCCCTCCCTCCAGCAGGTGCGTCGCAAACGAGTGTCGTAGGGCGTGCGGCGAGACGCCGCCGGCGATCGCCGCCTCGCGGACCCAGCGCTGCAGGCGCCGCCGCACGTCCGATGGATGAAGCCGCCTACCGCTCTTCGAGACCAGGAGCGCATTCTCGGTGCCCGCACCGACTAAGAGCGCGCCGCCCGCGCTCGAGGTAACCGGTGAGGGCCGACCTGGGCGGGCTCGCCCATCGGGCACCAGGCGCGTCTTCCCGCCCTTGCCCTCGATGCGGAGCCGCTCGCCGTCGAAATCGGGCGAATCGGTGTTGAGGTTGACCACCTCCTCGGCGCGCAGGCCGCACGAGTAGGCGAGCTCCAGCATGGCTCGGTCGCGCATCTCGAGTGGGGTTCGCGTCGGGATTCGATCGAGCAAAGTCTGCATCTCCTCCCGGCTGAGAACGCGAGGGAGCTTGCGGTCGCGCTTCGGGCGTGGCCACCAGGTCGGCCGGGTTGGCGCTGACCTCGCCGGCACGGATCAGCGCCCCGTAGAAGGAGCGGATGGCGGCGAGCTTGCGCGCCACCCCCGCCTTCGAGATGCCGCGCTCGGAGAGGACCGCCGCGAAGCGGCGAAGATCGCGATGGTCGAGGGCGTCCGGGTCGCGGTCCTGTCGAGCTGGCCCACGCGGCGAGCTGCCCCACGTCGTTGGAGTAGGCGCGGCGGGTCGCCTCGGCCGCCGAGCGAACCGCGAGGTCGCGGTCGAAGAGGCGGAGCGCGTCGCGCCAGGCAGCGCTCAGAGAGGACTCTCGAGTCGCCTCGCCCATGTACATAACTTCGCCGGGCGGCGCCTGGACCCTGCGTTACCTACTGGATGTAGATCGGGTCGCCGACCTGGACGCGGTCGTAGAGGTCGATCACGTCCGGGATCGACATGCGCACGCAGCCGTGGGAGACGGCCGAGCCGAGCGAGGAGATGTCGTCGGTGCCGTGGATGCCGGCGCCGTCGAAGATCCCGATCCAGCGCGCCTTGAGCGGATCCGCCGGGCCGGGCGGGATCACCTGGCCGGCGAGGCTCCCCGCCCAGGCCGAGTTGGGCACGTGCCACGAGGGGTCGACCTGCTTGTCCAGGGCGTGGTAGAGGCCGGCGGGGGTCTCCAGGCCCTGCTGGCCGACCGCGATCGTGTAGCTCTTCTTCAACCTCAGGTGGTGGTAGAAGCGCAGGGTGAAGCTGCCCCGGTCGATGTAGATGTAGCGCGGATAGGCCTGCGCGAGGTCCTTCTTGTTGACCTCCGGCTTGGTCGTCCTGACCACCGCCGGGATGGCCTGGTCGCGACCGGGCGAGCGGGCGGCGTGGTTGATCGCGGCGGTCATCTGGCTCGCGTCGACCGCCTGCCCCGGCTGGCCCGCCTCCTGCTGCAACCTGCCGCCGCTCGGCACGACCGTGGCGTTGACGGGATCCTGGTCGATCTTGCCGGCGAGCTGCGTTGACGAAGTCCTTGACCGCCGACTTGTCGTAGCCGACGCGCGGCTCGAGGTCCGCGTTCACGTCGCCCCCGCTCGCGTAGCGGGAGACGCGATCGAGGATGTTGCCCTGGCGGCTGCGATCGATCGCCTCCTGGACCATGCCGTCGACGTCCGCCGTCTCATGGAGGCGCTTGGGGCTGAGCGTGTAGTCCTTGCCGTCGTAGCTGACGACCACCGGCTGCTTGAGCGGGCGCGACCACCTGGTTCTTGATGATCTTGCGCGCGGAGTCCGCGTCGCGGCCGCCGACGTCGACGCCGCCGACCTTGACTCCCGGGGCGATCTGGTCCTTCTGGGCGTCGTCGTAGGCCCAGACGCCCACGGCGAGCAGCAGGCCCATGGTGATCAGCGCCACCAGGGCGATCAGGACCTTCTGATGCATCTTCAGGTTTGCGCGCATTTAGGAGTCTTGGATCAGCTTTCCCCTGCCTGCTGAATTCTACGTTTCATCGTCCCCCGTGTCCTTGCTCCGGGCACGTTTCGCAACGCTCTTTGCGGGTACACGGCCCCGCTCCTTCGCGACCGTTCTAGGATGCGGCTCGCCATGTCTTCCGACCGCCATCCGGGCCTGATGCGGACCAAGGACCAGGTCCGCCGGGACGTGTGGAAGGCGATGGACCGCGAGGGCGTCTCGCGCTTCCCGGGCGCCGAGGGCAGGATCCCCAACTTCGCCGGGGCAAAGCTCGCGGCCGAGAAGCTGGCCGGGCATCGGCTCTGGAAGCGCGCCCAGGTGATCAAGGTCAACCCGGACTCGCCCCAGACCCACGCCCGGCGTGCCGCGCTGGAGGAGGGGAAGACCCTGATCATGGCGGTGCCGAGGCTTCGCGACCCACATCCCTTCCGGCTGCTCGATCCCCGGAAGCTCTCCGCCAAGCAGATCCGCGAGGCCGCGACGATCAAGGGCGCGATGAAGCACGGCCGGGTGGTCGCCGAGGAGGACCTCCCCGACATCGACTTCGTCCTCTGCGGCTCGGTGGCGGTCAACCTGAGCGGCGCCCGGGTCGGCAAGGGCGGCGGCTTCTCGGACCTCGAGTACGGGCTCCTGATCCACGCCGGCAAGATCGACGAGCACACCACGGTCGCCACCACCGTCCACCCATCCAGATCCTGCGCGAGCACCTGCCGAGCACCGCCCATGACCTGCCCGTCGATCTGGTGGCGACGCCGCGCGCCGTGATCGACGTCGAGCGCCAGTACCCGCGGCCCCGCGGGATCCTCTGGGACCACCTGCAGCCGCCCCAGATCCGAGAGATCCCGATCCTCGAGCGGATGGGGTACGCATGAGCACCGCGAGTCGAGACCGACGAGCACCCCGTTCGAGAGGAGCTCCGCCGGATCGCCTCCGACACGGCGTATGCCTTGAAGCTGGCGCGTGGCAGGGTCGACCTGCCGCCCGCGACCCCCGCGGACGGGCCCGATCCGTACGGCAACCCCGACCCGGAGTGGCTCCGGATCGACTGGCGGGAGCACCGTCACGAGGTCGACGTCGTCGGGGCCAGGGCCAACTACGTCGAGATGGGCGAGGGCCCGCCGCTCCTCTTCGTCCACGGCCTCTCCGGCGCCTGGCAGAACTTCCTGGAGAACATCCCGTACTTCGCGCGCACCCATCGCGTCATCGCGGTCGACCTCCCGGGATTCGGCTCCAGCCCGATGCCACCCTGGGAGATCTCGATTCCGGCGTACGGCCGGTTCCTGCGGGATTTCTGCGAGCGGCTCGGCGTCGACCGCTGCTCGCTGGTCGGCAACTCGATGGGCGGCTTCATCGCCACCGAGGTGGCGATCACAGAGCCCGACCGCGTCGACGACCTCGTTCTGATCTCCGCGGCGGGAATCACCTGGGCGCGGGCCCGCCGCGAACCGGCCGCCATGATCGCGCGCGTGGGCCGGGCCGCGGCGCCACTCGCGACTCGCTTTCACATGTCGTGGATCAAGCGGCCGGGGCTGCGCAAGGAGGTCTTTCAGGGCGTGTTCTTCGACCCCAACGGCCTGCGGCGGGAGATGCTCTGGGAGAACGTCGTCCCCGCGCTGCAGAGCCCCGGCTACTACGACGCGCTGACCACGCTCTGGGGCTACGACATCCGCCACCGGCTGGAGGAGATCGGCGTCCCGACCCTGATCGTCTGGGGCCGCAAGGACCGCGTCGTCCCGGTCCCCGCCGCCCTCTCCTACAAGAAGCGGATCGGCGACAACGCCGAGCTGGTGATCTTCGACCGCTGCGGGCACGTGCCGCAGATCGAGCGGCCGGTGCGCTTCAACCGCCTGCTCGAGGGGTTCCTGGCCCGCGAAGGGGTCCTGGACTAGCGGCGGGATAGCTAGTCTCACTCCGTGAGGAGTTCCGAGGTCCTGACCCAGACGCAGCTCGGTCTGCTGGCCGAACACGGCGAGGAGCGGACGGCGGACGCCGGTGAGGTCCTCTTCGAGGTCGGGGACAAGGGCTATCCGTTCATGGCCATCCTCGAGGGGGAGGTCGCGATCCGCGCCGAGTCGGGTCACGAGCTGATCCGGCACGGTCCTTCCGGATTCGTCGGGGAGCTCAACCTGCTGACCGGCCAGACCGTCTTCCTGAGAGCCGTCGTCACCGAGCCGGTGCGCTACATCGCCGTCGACCGGATGGAGCTGCGAGCGCTGCTCTTCGACAACCCGGATCTGGCGGATCTCCTGCTCCCCGCCTTCGTCTCCCGCCGCGAGCTGCTCCAGTCGGAGGACGGGCTCGGCATCGAGGTGATCGGCCCGCGTTCCTCCGAGCGGACCCGCGGGATCGCCGAGTGGCTGCGGAACGCGCGTATCCCCTACACGTGGCGCGATCCCGAGCACCACCAGCAAGCCGACGACACTGAGGCGAAGGGCCTGATCGAGGCGCTCGGCCCGGAGCGGCTGCCGCTCGTTCGCATACCGGGCGGCGTCGAGCTTCAGGGCCCCAGCAACGGCGAGCTCTCCCGTACGCTCGGAATCGGCCTGGAGCTGGCGTCCCGCGAGGAGGTGGACCTCGCTGATCGTCGGCGGCGGACCCGCTGGGCTCGGCGCGGCGGTCTACGCGTCGTCGGAGGCCCTCTCCACGCTCGTGCTGGAGCGAACGGTGCTCGGCGGGCAGGCGGGGTTCTCCAGGCGGATCGAGAACTACCTCGGCTTTCCGGCCGGGATCGGCGGTGGCGAGCTCACCAGCCGGGCGGTCACGCAGGCGCGCAAGTTCGGCGCGAGGACCGCGACCCCGTACGTGGCCACCGCCCTCGAGCCCGATGGCGACAGACATCTCGTCCGGGTCGAGGACGGCAACGAGATCGCCGCCCGTGCGGTCGTGATCGCGACCGGCGCCCAGTACCGCCGCCTTCCCTGCGAGAGGCTCCCCGAGTACGAGGGGATCAGCGTCTTCTACGCCGCCGGGCCACCGGAGGCCAGGCGCTGCGGCGGAAGCCGCGTCGGCGTGGTCGGCGGCGGCAACTCCGCCGCACAGGCCGCGATCTGGCTTGCCCGAGGAGGCGCCCTGGTCACCCTTCTTCACCGGCGCGCCGACCTCAGCGAGACGATGTCCGACTACCTGATCCGCGACCTCGATCGGTACGGCGTCCAGGTGCGGGACCGCAGTGAGATCGCCCAGCTCCACGGAACCGATGGCGAGCTCGAGGCGGTGACGCTCACGGACGGCGAGCGGCTCCCCATCTCGAGCCTGTTCCTGTTCCTCGGGGCGGACCCGTGCACGGATTGGCTCGGCGAAGGGATCGCGCGCGACGAGCACGGGTTCCTCCTCACCGGCTCGGATGCAGGCAGCGGGACGCCGCTCGAGACAAGCGTGCCCGGCGTCTACGCGGTGGGGGATGTGCGCTCGAGCTCGGCGAAGCGGGTCGCGACCGCCGTCGGCGAGGGCGCGATGGTGGTGCGCTTCGTCCACGACCGGCTCGGGCGGCCGTCGCCGGTGAACGTGCGCGAGCCGGCCGAGAACGCGTCCGCCGTCAGCTCGTGACGGCGCCCTCGGAGGCGCTCGACACGGCCGCCGCGTACTTCGCCATCACGCCGCGCTTGTAGTGCGGCTCCGGGGGCTCGTAGGCCTCCACCCTCTTGGCGATCTCCTCGTCGGTGAGGTCGACGTCGAGGCGGCGGGCGTCGATGTCGAGGGTGATCTGGTCGCCGTCCTGGACGGCGGCGATCGGGCCGCCGCGGATCGCCTCGGGGGCGACGTGGCCGGCCATCAGGCCGTGCGTCGCGCCCGAGAAGCGGCCGTCGGTGAGCAGGGCGACCTGGTCGCCGATCCCCTCGCCGACCAGGGCGGCGGTGACCTGGAGCATCTCGCGCATGCCGGGGCCGCCCGAGGGGCCCTCGTTGCGGATCACGACGACGTCGCCGGGCTTGATGCCCTGCTGCTCGACCACGGCGAAGCACTCCTCCTCCGAGCCGAAGACCCGCGCCGGGCCGGTGTGCTTGCGGCGCTCCTCGCCGGCGACCTTCACCACGCAGCCCTCCGGCGCGAGGTTGCCGCGCAGGATCACCAGGCCGCCGGTCGGCTTGAGCGGGTCGGACGAGCGGGCGGACGACCTGCTGCGCGGGGGTCTCCTGGGTCGCGTCGGCCTCCTCGCCGATCGTCCTGCCGGTGACCGTGATCGCATCGCGATGCAGGACGCCGGCCTCGTCGAGGCGCTTGGCGAGGACGCCGACGCCGCCGGCCTCGTAGAGGTCCTTGGCGACGAAGCGGCCGCCGGGCTTCAGGTCGCCGAGCAACGGGGTTCTCTCGGAGATCCGGTCGAAGTCGTCGATGGTGAGCTCGATGCCCGCCTCGTTGGCGACCGCGAGCAGGTGGAGCACGCCGTTGGTGGAGCCGCCCGACATCGCGACCGTTGCGATCGCGTTCTCGATCGAGTCCTTGGTGATGATCTGACTGGGGCGCAGGTCGTCGGCGAGCACCTTCATGACCAGCTCGCCGCACTCGCGCGCCACCTGCTCGCGCGCGCCGGCGACGGCGGGGACCATTCCCGAGCCCATCGGGGTCATCCCCATCACCTCGAAGGCGCAGGCCATCGTGTTGGCGGTGAACTGCGCGCCGCAGGCGCCCGCTCCCGGGCTGGCGCAGCCCTCGAGCTCGTAGAGGTCGTCGTCGGACATCTCGCCGGTGGCGTGCTTGCCGATCGCCTCGAAGACGTCCTGGATCGTCACGTCCTGGTCGTGCCAGCGGCCCGGCAGGATCGAGCCGCCGTAGAGCATCAGCGAGGGGATGTCGAGGCGGGCGAGCGCCATGACGCAGCCGGGGATCGTCTTGTCGCAGCCCGAGAGCGCGATCACCGCGTCGAACTGGTAGCCGCGGGCGGTCAGCTCGATCGAGTCGGCGATCACCTCGCGGCTGACCAGGGAGGTCTTCATGCCCTCGGTGCCCATCGTGATCCCGTCGGAGATCGCGATCGAGTTGAACTCGAGCGGCGTGCCGCCGGCGGCGCGGACGCCCTCCTTGACGTGCTCGGCGAGGCCGCGGAGGTGGAAGTTGCAGGGCATCGCCTCGATCCAGGTGTTGGCGATGCCGACGGTCGGGCGGCGCAGGTCGTCGTCGTCGAAGCCGATGCCCTTCATGTAGGCGCGGGCGAAGGCGCGCTCGGGGCCGTCGAAGACGACGCTGCAGCGCGTCCGCATGCCGTTGTCGTTACGGTCTGCCATTGCCTCAACGCTTTCAGATCGCGGCGCACCATCGCCGGGTCGAGCTGGCGGCCCAGCGGGTGGACGTTGGCGGTGCCGATCAGCTCGTGCTCGTCGGCGCGGAGCGCCATCCACTTGGCGAGCACGTCGTCGGCGTCGGGCAGCCTCTCCCCCGCCTCGGGATCGGAGCCGTCGCGGAAGCGGACGCAGTACTCGCTGAGCAGCTCGCCGGTGTCGGCGTCGTAGGCGACGAGCGGGCGGTGCGGGTAGATCAGGTAGCCGTACTCGCCGTTCTCGACCGACAGCAGGCCGAAGCGCTCGTACATCTCGAGCGCGTCCTCGCCCGGCCGTCGAGCGCAGCAGCTCGCGGGCCCGCTGCTCGGCCCGGCGCTCGCGCGCCGTGTTGCGGACGTATCTGCGCCGCATCAGCCGCCGGCCGCCTGGGGGAAGAAGATCACGCGCTCGGCGGTCGGCCGGGACCTCCGAGAAGTCGCGGACCATGGTCGCCTCGCGGCTCCCGCCCGGGCCCTCGTGCGGGACCGCCGCCCACATGCCGAGGTCGAGCTGGCGGCGGAACTCGCGGACGAGGCGCTCCTCGTCCTCGGCCACCGCGGGATCGCCCTCGGCGAGCAGGACATCCCCCTTCCCCGGAGTCATGCGAAGCAGCTTCATGACTCGATTATGCCCAGTACGTCGACCGGTCCCGCGCCGGAGCCGATTTCGCGCAGGCCATTGGCCACCGCCTCGGCCGCGATCCGCCGCGCCGCGCGCGCCGCCTCGAGCGGCGTGTCGCCGAGCGCGAGGCGCGCCGCCAGCGCCGACGAGTGGGTGCAGCCGGATCCGTGCGAGGCGCCGTCCGGGTGCCGGGGGCCCTCGATCTCCTCGAGCGACCTCGCCGTCGAAGTAGCGATCCGCGCCGTCGTCGAGATGTCCGCCGGTGACGACCGCGACCCGCGGGCCGAGCGCGTGGACCGCGCGAGCCAGGTCCTCAGGCGACGCGTCATCGCCCAGGCCGGTCAGCTCGCGGGCCTCGGCGGCGTTGGGGGTGACCACGGTGGCGCGAGGGACGATGCGCTCGATCAGGGCCTGCTTGGCCTCCGGCTTCAGCAGGACCGCGCCGCTCTCGGCGACCATCACCGGGTCGAGCACCACGGGCGCGTCGCCCACCAGGTCGAGCGCCTCGTCCACCGCCTCGATGGTCGGCTCGTCGAAGAGCATCCCGATCTTCACGGCGTCCACGCCCATATCCGAGACTACGGCGCGGACCTGGTCGAGGATGAACTGCCGCGGCAGCGTCTCGACCGAGATCACCTCGTGGGTGTTCTGCGCGGTGAGCGCGACGATCGCCGAGGTCCCGTGCACGCCGCAGCGCGCGAACGCCTTCAGGTCCGCCTGGATCCCGGCGCCGCCGCCGGAGTCGGAGGTGGCGATCGTCATCGCGATCGGGATGCGCCGCGCGGCTGTCACGCGGGTAAGGCTAGTGACGGGGTCGCTACGCGGGACTCGGGCAGCGGCGAGCGCGGTGCGCTCGTAGCGGCCGGCGGAGTCGGAGCGCAGGTAGCCGCTCAGCTCCAGCCTGACCAGCGCCGCCGCCAGCGGCCCGGGCTCCAAGCTGCGAGGCACGCGCCAGCGCGTCGGCGCTGCTCGAGCCCCGCTCCACCAGATCGAGCACCTCCGCCAGCTCCGGCTCGAGCGCCGGGCCCCGCGCGCGATCGCCGGATGCGGCGCTCCGCCCCGACGCCGAGCATCGAGTCGAGCACGTCGTCGCGCGCCGCGGATCACGGAGGCGCCGTCGCGGAGCAGGCCGTTCGTTCCCGCGGCCGGGGAGGAGCCGACCCGGCCCGGGACCGCGCCCACCTCCCTGCTCAGGTCCTGGGCCATCTCCGCGGTGATCAGCGAGCCGGAGCGCTCCCGAGCCTCGACCACGACAGTCATCCGGCCGAGCGCCGCCATGATCCGGTTCCGGGCCGGAAAGGTCCATCGCCGAGCCGTCGTCCCCGGCGGAAGCTCGCCGATCACCAGGCCCCGCTCGACGATCTCGTCGTAGAGCCGCGCGTAGCGCGGCGGGTACGGGACGTCCACTCCGGTGCCGAGCACCGCCACGGTCAGGCCGCCGGCCTCGAGGGCGCCCCGGTGCGCGCACGAGTCGATCCCCATCGCCATCCCGCTGACCACGATCAGCCCGGCCGAGGCGACCTGCCGCCCCAGCTCGGTGGCGAGCTCGCGGCCGTAGCTGCTCGGTCGCCGGGAGCCGACGATGGTGACCGCTGCCTCCGGGGCGAGCGCGGCGAGCAGCTCCGCGATCGCCGCGGCCGAACAGGACCGCCGGCGGGTCGCCCAGGTCCGCGAGGGCCTCCGGGTAGAGCGGCGTCGTGGCGGCAGCAGGCCCAGGCGCCGGCGCCGGCGACCGCCGCGCGCAGCCGGTCCGGGTCGCGCGCGGCGGCCCGCTCGAGGAACTCCGTCGCCCTGCGAGCCGGCCATCGCCTCGCGCCAGGTCCTCGTCCGAGAGGGCGAGCAGCTCGTGCGCCCGGCTGCCCGGGGTCGTCCTGTCGACGGCCTTCTCGATGTGCCCGGCGAGCGAGCCGACCAGCCAGGCCCGCCGCAGGCATTCCGCGCACGCCTGCGGGCGCGCCGCCGCTCACGGTTCGCGGTCGCCTGCGCTTGTCGATCGCCTCGGCGACGTGCGCTCGCGCGATCCGCTCCTCCCCGGCCAGGTCGGCGATCGTCCGCGCCAGCCGCAGGCAGCGATCCCAGCCGCGGGCGCTCAGGCCGAGCTGGCGGTGGCCCTCGCTCGAGCGTCTCCCGGCCGCTGGGTCGAGCTGGCAGTGGCGGCGCAGCTCGCTCGGGGTCATGTCGGCGTTCGTGCGGCCCGGCCCCAGGCGCTCCTCCTGGGTCCGCCGCGCCCGCAGCGACCCGCTCCCGGACCGAGGCGGAGCCCTCGGTCTCGCTCGTCCGTCAGCTCCTCCGGCGGCGGCGGATCCACCGGTCAAGGTGATGTCGATCCGGTCGGCGAGCGCGCCGCTGAGCTTCGCCATGTACCGGGAGACGGCTCCGGGATGGCACTCGCACTCGCCGGAGTCCGGGCCGTTGCCGCACGGGCACGGATTCGAGGCCGCGACCAGCATGAAGCGGCAGGGCAGCGAGACCGTGCCGGTCGTCCTGGTGACGGTCACCACACCCTCCTCCAGCGGCACCCGCAGCGCCTCCAGCGCGTCCCGCCGGAACTCGCCCAGCTCGTCCAGGAAGAGGACGCCGCGATGCGCGCGGGTGACCTCGCCGGGACGCGGCGGCGATCCGCCGCCGACCAGCGCGCGGCCGGAGACGGTGTGATGAGGAGCCCTGAACGGCCGGCGCAGGCGCGGCCCGCCGTTCTCGCCGCAGACGCCGGCGATCCGGGTCACCTCGATCACCTCGTTCCGGCTCAGCGGCGGCAGCAGGGAGGGCAGGCGTTGAGGGCGAGCGTCTTGCCGCCGCCGGGCGGGCCGATCAGCAGCATGCTGTGGGCGCCGGCCGCCGCGATCTCGAGACAGCGACGCAGCGCCGGGTGTCCCCGCAGGTCCTCCAGGTCCGGGAGGTCGTCGTCGGTGGACCTCGGGCGGCGAGGCGGCGGGAACCGGCTCGATCGAGCCCTCCCCAGGTCGCGCAGCCGGGTGACGTGATCGACCGGCACCACCTCCAGCCCGCCGACGAGCGCCGCCTGGGCGGCGTCTCCGGGCGCGACCGCGACGCCCCTCATGCCCCACTCCCGGGCGCCCTCGGCCATCGCCAGAGCCCCCGGGACCGGCCGGATCGCGCCGTCGAGCGCGAGCTCGCCGGCGAGCGCGTAGCGGTCGAGCACGCTGCGCGGAAGCTGACCCGGTCGCGACCAGGAGCGCCGCCGCGATCGCGAGATCGAAGCCCGGCCCGGCCTTGCGGAGGTCGGCCGGGGCGAGGTTGGCCGTGATCCGATGCTGCGGGTAGTTGAAGCCGGAGTTGACCAGCGCGGAGCGGACCCGCTCCCTCGACTCCCGGACCGCGGCGTCGGGGAGGCCGACGATCGTGAAGGAGGGCAGGCCGCCGCCGATGTCGACCTCGACGTGGACCGGCTCGGCCGCCACCCCGATCAGGGCGAAGGTTCGGGCGATCGCGAACATGCTCCGAAGCTAGGCGCCGCGCGCGTCGCGGCTGGCGCGCGGAAGGTCACGGTGCCGTCACGCCCTCGTTGCGGTCGGCGCGCGCCCCGGGCGCCGGCGCGGCCGAGGCTCGCGGCATGACCCACGCCAGGCAGAGGCTCGGGCGGCGGGCCGAGGAGCCTGGTCGCCGCCCGGCTCCAGCGTTCCGGGTGGCGGATCGTCGGGCGAAACGTCCGGCTGCCCTCCGGCGAGCTCGACATCGTCGCGCTCGACGGCTCGACCCTCGTCTTCGTCGAGGTGAAGGCCGGCCGCGCCGGCGACCACGTCGGCCCGGAGCGCCCGGCCCACGCCGTCGGGCGCCGCAAGCAGCTCAAGCTCCGCCGGCTCGCCCGCGAGTGGATCGCGGAGCGGCGCGGGCCCTCAGGCGTCTCGGGCTATCGCTTCGACGTCGTCGGGGTCCGCTTCGGCCCGGATGGCCTCGCGGATGTCGATCACATCCGCCACGCCTTCTGACCCCGGGACCTCCTCGAACTCGCCCGGCCGCGCGAGCCCAGGCCGAGCTGGGAGTACGCCACCGACGCGAACGAGCGCCGGTGCAGCGGGCAGATCCCGTGGCGCATGATCGCCTCGCGGTGCTCCGGGCGTCGAGTAGCCGACGTTGCCCTCGAAGCTCCACTCGCGGATAGAGCGGGGCCACGCGATGCATGTAGCGATCGCGGGTCACCTTGGCGATCACCGAGGCGGCGGCGATCGCGGCGCTGCGCGCGTCGCCGTCGACGACCCGCTCGTGGTCGAGCTCGCAGGCCGGCAGGCGGAAGCCGTCGACCAGCCGGGTCGCGTCGTCCTGCGCCACCGCTCGCATGCAGTCCGTGAGCGCGGCGATGTTGGAGACGTGCAGGCCGCGGTTGTCGATCGCGCGCGGCGAGCGCACGGCGACCGAGACGCAGGCGGCCGCGCGGATCACCTGCGGATAGAGCTCCTCGCGCTCCTCCGGCGCTCTTCTGCTTCGAGTCGTCCAGCCGCGCCAGCGCGAGCCGCTCGGAGCGGCCGATCCGCTCGAGGTCGATCAGCACTCCCGCGGCGAGCAGCGGCCCGGCCAGGGATCCGCGGCCGGCCTCGTCGACGCCGGCCACGAAGCGGCGGCCGAAGGAGCGGTCGAAGCGAAACAGCCGCGCGCGGCGCGTGCGCTCGCTTCGCGCCGCGCTCCGTTCGCCTGCCTTAGAAGATCCCGATCCGGTCGGGCGGCCAGTAGGTGGCGAAGGCCTTTCCGATGATCCAGTCTCGGGGGACGGGTCCCCAGAAGCGGCTGTCGTCGCTCGACCCACGGTTGTCGCCCATCATGAAGTAATGGTCGGGCGGGATGGTGATCTGTTTGGGCAAATTGCAGGCTCCGCCCGGCGTGCAGGGACGGATGAAGTCCTCCTGGGCGATCTTCCCGTTGACCACCGGGTGGCCGTTCTGGACGCTCAGCGTGTCGCCGGGCCCGGCGACGATCCGCTTGATGAAGTTGACGCTCGCCTCCTGCGGGGTCGGCTCGTCGCAGGCGGCGCCGCTGCTTCCGCCGGCCCCCGTCCTCGGGTCGCCGCACTCGCCGCCCGCGCCGCCGCCGTTCGCGCCCTCGGGCGGATGGAAGACGACGATGTCCCCGATCGAGGGATCCGTGAAGTGGTAGAGGAACCGGTTGACCAGCACGCGCTGGCCGACGTCCAGCGTCGGCTCCATCGACTCGGAGGGGATCTGGTACGGCTTGATGATGAACGCCTGGATGCCGAGCGCCAACCCGAGCGCGAGCGCGACGATCACGACGAGCTCGAGGAGCGCGCCCTGGGTGCTGTGGGGCCTCGGGACTCTCAGTCTTCTGCCTCGTCGGTGGAGGCGTCCTCGGCCGTCGCCTCTGGCTCCGGCTCTTCTTCCGCCTCCGCCTGGTCCCCATCCAGCCTCAGCCGCCCTCGGCGGCTTCTCCTCCCCGGCCTCGCCCTCGCCTCCGCAGCCTCGCCCTCCTCCTCGGGCGGCTCGACCAGCTCGGCATCCGCCTCGCTGACCGCGACGCCCTCGGCGTCGACGGCCTCCGCGTCCTCGGGGGCGACGACGATCGTCGTCCTCGATCCCCCAGCGACGCTCGGCGACGCGGGCGCGCTTGCCGACCTTGTCGCGCAGGTAGTAGAGCTTCGCCCGGCGGACGTCCCCGCGGGCGGCGACCTCGAGCTTCTCGATCTTGGGCGAGTGCAGCGGGAAGGTCCGCTCGACGCCGACGCCGAACGACTGCTTGCGAACCGTGAAGGTCTCGCGGGCGCCGCTGCCCTGGCGCTTGATCACGATGCCCTCGAAGACCTGGGTCCGCCTGCGGTTCCCCTCGACGACCTGGAAGTGGACGCGCACGCGATCGCCGGCGCCGAACCTGGGGCGCTGCTTCAGGTCTCGCTTCTCGAGGCTTTCGATGACTGTGCTCATCGCATGAGGAGTGATCGGGCCGTGGGAACTTAAAACAAAGCACGTGCCGAAAGGCGACGGCGGCCCGCGCAGCGCGGAAGGTTAGCGGAGAAGCTTCACTCCGCTCGCCGGCGGGCTTGCGCGAGACGCCACTCCCGGACCTGGGCGTGGTTGCCCGAGAGCAGCACCTCGGGGACCTCCCAGCCGCGGTAGGTGGCCGGGCGCGTGTAGTGCGGATACTCGGGCGCGCCCTCGAGCGCCGCGCTGTAGGACTCCTCGACGGCGCTCTCCGCGTCGCCGAGCGCCCCCGGCAGCTTCCTCAGGACCGAATCGGAGATCACCATCGCGGGCAGCTCTCCGCCGGCGAGGACGTAGCGGCCGATCGAGATGGACTCGTCCGCGAGGTGCTCCACGACGCGCTCGTCGAAGCCCTCATAGCGGCCGCAGAGCAGGGCGAGGTGGGGCTCCGCCGCGAGCTCGGCGGCGAGCGGCTCGTCGAAGAGCCGGCCGGAGGGCGCCAGCGCGATCTTGCGGACGCCGCTCGCGATTGGACCCGTACGCGGCCTCGAGCGCCGCGTCCACGACGTCCACGCGCATCACCATGCCGGCGCCGCCGCCGTACGGCGAGTCGTCGACCTGGCCGGCGCCGAGCGGCGTCGTGTCGCGGTAGTTGCGGAACCGCAGCTCGTTGCCCCCGGCCAGCGCGTTCGAGACGTGGCGCTGGCGCAGGAACCAGTCGAAGTGCTCCGGGAAGAGCGTGAAGACGTCGATGACCACGATGGGTCAGTCCAGGATGTCGACGACCACGCGCTTCTCCTCGCGGGTCGCCGCGGCCTTCATCACGGAGCGCAGCGCGTTGGCGACGCGGCCGCCGCGTCCGATCACCCGGCCGAGGTCGTCGTCGGCCACCTCGAGCTCGAGCACGACCTCGCCGTCGATCTCCTCGACCTCGGTCACCTGGACCGAGTCGGGGTCCTCGACCAGGGAACGGGCCAGGAACTCGAGCAGATTGCGCACGGACGCTCGATCCGGCCGGCTAGCGGCCGGTCGCCTGGATCCCCTGGGTGCGAAGCAGCGTCGCCACCGTGCGGGTGGGCTGGGCGCCCTTCTCGAGCCAGTGCTGGGCGCGGTCCTCGATCGATCACGATCAGCGACGGGTCCGTCTGCGGGTTGTACTGGCCGATCGTCTCGATCGTGCGGCCGTCCCGCGGCGAGCGCTGGTCGGCGACCACAACCCTCCAGATCGGGTTCTTCTTGCTCCCGACCCTGCGAAGTCTGATTCTCACGGACATGCGGCGGCGGAGGTTAGAGGACGGACCGCGTCAGCGCATGCCCCGCATGAGCTGCTGCGGGTCGGGCATCTTGCCCTCGGACATCTGCTTCATCAGCTTGTTCATCTGGCCGAACTGCTTGACGAGGCGGTTGACCGCCTGGACGGTGGTGCCGGATCCGGTGGCGATCCGCTTGCGGCGGGAGCCGTTGATCTCCGTCGGGTGGGCCCGCTCATAGGGCGTCATCGACTGGATGATCGCCTCGAGCCGGTCGAGCTCGCGCTCGTCGACCTGCCCCATTCCCTGCATCGCCTTGCCCATCCCGGGCACCATCTTCATCAGGTTGCCGAGCGGCCCCATGCTGCGGACCTGCTTCATCTGCTTCAGGAAGTCGTCGAGCGTGAACTGCTGCTTGCGGATCTTGCGCTCGAGGTCCGCGGCCTGGTCCTCGTCGAACTCGTCCTGGGTCTTCTCGATCAGCGACATGACGTCGCCCATCCCGAGGATCCGGCCCGCCATCCGGTCGGGATGGAAGCGCTCCAGCTCGTCGAGCTTCTCTCCCGTCGAGGCGTAGATGATCGGCTTGCCGGTGACGGCGCGGACCGAGAGCGCGGCGCCGCCGCGCGCGTCGCCGTCGAGCTTGGTGATCACGACGCCGTCGAAGTCGGCGGTCTCGGCGAAGCTCTCGGCGACGTTGACCGCGTCCTGGCCGGTCATCGCGTCGACGACCAGCAGCACGTCGTGCGGCTTGGTGACCTTGCGGACCTTCGCCAGCTCGTCCATCAGCTCCTGGTCGACGTGCAGCCGGCCGGCGGTGTCGACGATCAGCACGTCGCGGTTCTCGCTGACGGCCTGCTCCCGCGCCCAGCTCGCCACCTTGACGGGGTCGGCCTCGCCCGGCTGGGAGTAGACGTGGGCGTTCGCCTGGGCGCCGAGCTTCTCGAGCTGCTCCACCGCCGCGGGTCGCTGCAGGTCGCAGGCGGCGAGGGCGACGTCCTTGTTGTCCTTCTCCAGGAGCTTCGCCAGCTTCGCGCAGGCGGTCGTCTTGCCCGAGCCCTGCAGGCCGGCCATCAGCATCACCGTCGGGCCGCTCGGAGCGAAGACCAGGTCGCGGCCGGCGCCGCCCATCAGCGCGGCGAGCTCGTCGTTGACGGCCTTGACCACCGTCTGGCCGGGGTTGAGCGCCTCGGAGATCTCCTCGCCGGCCAGGCGCTCCCGCAGCGCGGCGGTGAAGTCCTTGACGACCTTGAAGTTGACGTCGGCCTCGAGCAGGGCGAGCCGCACCTCGCGGAGGGCCTTGTCCACGTCGTCGTCGGAGAGCTTGCCCCGCGAGCGAACGTCGGAGAGCACGCCCTGAAGGCGCTCTGAGAGCTGGTCGAACATGAATCAGCCAGCTTAGAGAGCCGCTTTGCCGAGTCGCACAACCCCCGGGCGAATCTTGTCCAATCCCTCCAGCGGGTGCCCCGTAGAAAAGGGCTAACCAGGGAGACACCAGGGGGAATGGCTGAGCGCCGGGGCTCGGTTGCCGTGGTTTCTCCGCAACCGAGCCCGGCGTCCAGCCGGCTCAGACGAGAGGAAGCAATGAGAACGATCCTTCGAGGATTGCGGCCCAGCCCTGCGCTGGTGATCGCCTGCCTGGCGCTGTTCGTGGCGATGGGCGGCGTCGGCTACGCGGCGCTCAAGGGGAAGGACAAGAAGAAGGTCAGACACATCGCCGATCAGGAGATCGCCAAGCAGGCGACCGGGCCTGAGCGTGGGGAACGCGATGAACGCCGACAAGCTCGGCGGCGCTGGCCGGCCGTCCGGCTACCAGCGGTTCTGCAGCGGGCGGCGCATCAAGGCGACGGCCGTGGTCAACACCACTGGCGCCGGGGCGACGTTCGCCAACGTGCCCGGCTTCAACTGCTTCCAGCCGGGGAACCTGAGCAGCTCGGTGCAGATCGAGCGCCTGGCACAGGGGCAGTACCTCGTCCGGTTCGTCGGAAACAGCGGACCCGAACGCATCCGGATCGGCCGTCACCTCGATGGTGGGCGCCGATGGGTACACCAACTACGTCCTGGCGAATCCATCGCCGATCCCCGGTGAGAACGTGTTCCAGGTGATCGTCCACAACGCCGCCGGCAACGTGGTCGACAACCGGACGTTCTCGCTGCTCGCCTTCTAGGGGACAGCGATCGAGGCGCGCGGTCAGCGGGTCGGCCCCGCGGCCGCGCGCGTCGGCGTTCGGGCGGCAGCGGCGCGCCCGGCGATGTCGCCCGCGCCCACTCCTGCGGGCAGCTCGGCCGGGCCGCGCCGCGCCGCCGGACGCGGTCCGGTAGGAGAGCAGATAAGGGGTCGGGTCGACGGGGCGTGCCGAAGTGGCGGACCTCGAAGTGCAGATGCGGGCCGGTCGAATGCCCGGTGGAACCGACGTAGCCGATCGTCTGGCCGCCCGAGACCGACTGGCCGACCGACGACGGCGATGCGCGACATGTGCGCGTACCAGCTCTCGAACCCCAGCCGGTGGCTGATGACGACGAGGTTGCCGTAGCCGCCGGTGTTGAAGCCCGCGAACGAGACGACGCCGACGCCGCCGGCGTGGATCGGGGTTCCCATTCGGCTCGGGGAAGTCCAGGCCGGTGTGCCACCGCCCAGGGGGAATCCAGCCGAAGCCGTCGCCGACCGACCCGGCACGGGCCGGAAGAAGCGAACCGGGCTCGAAGGGGGCGCCGCGGTGACCACCTGGCCGCCGCGGAGAGCGTTCGAGCGTGCTCGGGCCGGCCACCCCGTCGACGCCGAGCCCGGCCGCCGCCTGGTAGCGGCGCACGGCGTTCAGGGTGTTCGGCCCGAAGCCGCCATCGAACCCGCCGGGCTCGAAGCCCCGCGTCGTGGAGCAGGAACTGGAGCGCCGCGACGTCCCAGCCCCGCTTGCCCTCCCGCATCGGCCGGGCGCCCGAGGTTGGGCTTGCCGCGGCGGCCGAGGGCCGCGCGCGTCTGCGGGCCCGGCGATCCCGTCGGCGGCCAAGCCGTGCTGGGACTGGAAGGTGCGGACCGCCCCCTGGGTCCAGGGCCCGCTGATCCCGTCGACGGCGTGCGGATAGAGGCCGATGGCTCGCATGGCCACCTGGAGCGCGGCGATGTCGGAGCTTCCCGCGTTCGCGCTTGCGGGCATGGCAAGGAGGCCCCCGATGACCGCCGCGAGCGCGACGAGCCATCTGGTGCCTCCCGAAGGCACGCTCCCAGGGTTCCGCGAATGACGGCTCCGCGCTGCGAGAGCGCTTGCATCGCGGGTAAGCGCGGTCGACTGGCCGCCTATTCCCCGATCAGCGCGCGGGCGAACTGCTCCGCGTCGAAGGGCCGCAGGTCCTCGAGCGACTCCCCGATCCCGATCAGCTTCACCGGGATGCCGAGCTCCGACGCGATCGCCAGGGCGACCCCGCCCTTGGCGCTGCCGTCGAGCTTGGTGAGCACGGCGCCGGTCACCTCGA
Source organism: uncultured Solirubrobacterales bacterium (assembly GCA_963763985.1). Classification (GTDB taxonomy): domain Bacteria; phylum Actinomycetota; class Thermoleophilia; order Solirubrobacterales; family 70-9; genus DASUPK01. Next base: position 215,049 of record CAVXQO010000012.1, read on the forward strand.
CCGACTTGGCGAACTCCTGGGCCTGACGGATCCCGTTCTGCCCGGTGGTCGCGTCGATCACCACCAGCGTCTCGTGCGGGGCGTCCGGGATCTGCTTGGCGATCACCCGGCGGACCTTGGAGAGCTCCTCCATCAGGTTGCCGTGGGTGTGGAGCCGCCCCGCCGTGTCGCAGATCACCACGTCCGCGCCGCGAGCCTCGGCCGCGGCGACGCCGTCGAAGACCACCGCGCCCGGATCGCCCCCCTCCGTGCCGCGGACGATCTGCGTTCCCGCCCGGTCCGCCCATTCGGCGAGCTGGTTGACGGCGGCGGCCCGGTAGGTGTCGGCGGCGGCGACGATCACGTCCAGGCCGAGCTCCTTCTGAAGGTGCCAGGCGATCTTGCCGATCGTCGTCGTCTTGCCGGTGCCGTTCACCCCGACCACCATCAGGACGGACGGCCGCTCGCGCAGGTGGATGCGAGCCGCGTCGTCGCCTCCGGGCGAGGCGGTCTCGGCGAGCACGGCGATCAGCCGCTCGCGGAGCGCCTCGCCGCCGGCCAGCTCTCCGGCCTCGACCTCGTCCTCGAGCCGCCGGACGACGGCCGCGGTGGTCGGGGCGCCGACGTCGGCCAGGATCAGCGCCTCCTCGAGGTGCTCCCAGGTCGACTCGTCGATCCGCTCGGTGAAGCTCGAGGAGAGCTCTGCGGTCAGCGCCTGGCGGCTGCGCGTCAGGCCCTCGCGCAGGCGGCGGAAGACGCCCGCCCGCTCCTCCTGCTGCGTCCGCCTCGGGGACCTCGCGATCGCCGAGGTCGAACGCCTCTTGCCAGCTGCTCGCCATCGGCGGCGCAGACTAGGCGGCTTCGGCCGCGGCCTCGGGCTCGGCCGGCTCCACGCCGGTCCCGAGCTCGTCGCGCGGAAGCTTGCGCGAGACCACCTTGGTGACGCCGTCGCCGCCCATGCTGACGCCGTAGAGGATGTCGGCGGCGTCCATCGTGCGCTTCTGATGGGTGACGACGATGAACTGGGAGCGCTCCGAGAAGCGGCGGACGAGGCGCAGGAAGCGGTCGATGTTGATGTCGTCGAGCGCGGCCTCGACCTCGTCGAGGATGTAGAAGGGGCACGGGCGCGCCATCAGGACGGCGAAGACGAACGCCAGCGCGACCAGCGACTTCTCGCCGCCGGAGAGCAACGAGAGGCGCCTGGTCGACTTACCCGCCGGCGTCACCTCGATCTCGACGCCCCCGTCCTCGTCCGGAGGGGCGAGCTCCTCGTCGGGTCCGCCTCCGCGCTCTCCTCGTCGCCGTCCGGCGCCTGGCCGGCGAACGGCCGCGGCCCGACGTTCACCCGGCGCAGGCGCCCGCTGCCGCCGGGGAAGAGCTCGGCCACCATCTCCTCGAAGCCACGGGCGGTGGCCTCGAAGGTCTCCTCGAAGGCGGCGGCGATCTCCCTGTCGGTGCGCCGGATCAGCGCGCGCAGCTCGGTGATCGCCTTCTCCAGGTCCTTGCGCTGCTCGGAGAGCTCGGTGAGGTGCTCGCGCGCCTCCGCATACTCGCGCTCGGCCAGAGGGTTGACCGGCCCGATCTGCTCGCGGTTGCGCTCCAGCTTGGTCAGCCGGGCCTCGATCCGCTCCCGCTCCTCGTCCTCGAGCGCCTCGGTCGCCGCGCCCAGCTCCTCGCCGAGGGCCGCGGCCACCCGCTGAAGCTCGGCCGAGCTCTCATCGCGATGGCCGCGCAGCTGGGTCGCCTCGACCTCCGCCACGGTCATCGCCTCGCTGGCCTCCCGCAGCTCCGCCTGGAGCCCGAACTCCTGTTGCGAGCACTCTCGCAGCTCGGCGGCGACGTCGCCGCCGTCCTCCTCCTCGGTGGCCGCCAGCTTCTCCGCGCGCCGTTCCAGCCCGTCGGCCAGGCGGCGAAGCGCGTCCCGGGCCCTGCCCAGGGCGGGCAGCGTCTCGCTCTCCAGCCTGATCCGGCGCTCGAGCTCTTGGCGATCGCGAAGGCGCTTCTGCTGGGCGCGCTCGGCGCTTTCGGCGTGGCGGCGCTCCGCCGTCAGCTCGGCCTCGAGCTTGGCGCGCTGGATCGCCGAGCCCGATCCGTCACCCTCGCGCTCGGCGTGACGCTCCGCGAGCCAGCCCGTCCGGCTCGCCTCCTCGGCGGCCTCGTCCAGTGCCCGGCGCGCGTCCCGCAGGGCACGCTGCGATTCCTCCTCGCGGCCGCGGGCCTCGGCGAGGGCCGCCTCCGCCCGCTGCAGGTCGTTCCTGGACCGCTCCTCGGTCTGCTCGCGCTGGGCGAGGCGGGAGGCGAGCTCCTCGCGCTCGGACCGGGCGGCCAGGGCCGGGTCGGTGCCCTCCCGCGGGAGGCGCCGGATCTCGCCGGCCGCCGCGTCGAAGCACTCCCCGTCGACGGTGACGGCGACGCCGGTGAAACCCTCGGCGAGGCCGTCGAGCTCGTCAACGAGCCAGGCGTCGGCCAGCAGACGCGCGGTGATCGGTGCCGCCTCGCCGCGCGCCTCGATCAGGTCGAGTAGCCGGCGCGCGCCGTCCTTGGGCGGTGATGTGGTCGGACTCGGGGTTCCGGATGCGATCAGGGCGCGCGCGGCGCCCTCCGCGCCGGCGAGTCGCTGACGCCCCTCGCTCACCGAGCCGACGATCGAGGCCCGGAGTCGCTCGCCGAGGACGGCCGACACGGCGCGCTCCAGTCCCGACCCGGTCTCGAGCATCCCGGCCAGCGCCTCGTGCTCGCCCTCCACCGCGGCGGCCGCGAGCTTGGCCTCGACGGCGGACAGCTCGCCCGCCAGCGCGGCGCGCCGCTCCGAGGCCTTCTGGGCCTCCGCGCGGGCACGCTCGTGCATCTGGGTGGCCTGTCGCAGGGCGGCCCCGATCTCCTCCTCGGCTTGCTCCAGCGGCTCAAGCGCCGTCTTGGCCTCGACACGCCGGCGCTCGGCCTCCTCGGCCTCCCGCCGCAGGCGCTCACCCTCCTCGGAGGAGTCCTCGTCGAGCTTTGCCAGCTCAGACTCCAGCTCGGCGATCCGAGCCGCTCCGCCCGTCTCCGCCGGCTCCTCATCGAGCGCGTCCAGCCGCAGCTGGCGCTCTCCCAGGGCGCCCCGCAGATCCCGCTCAGCGAGGTCGAGCGCCTCCGCTCGCGCCCGGACCCGCTCGACCGCCGCCCGCGCCTCGGCGAGCTGCTCGCCATGGCGGCGACGGCCCTCCTCACCCGCCGCGATCCGCTCCTCGATCGCGGTACGCCGGGCGCGCACCGCCTCGAAGCGCCCCTCGACGGAATCCCGGGTGGCGCGCGCCTCCGCGAGCTTCGCCTCCGCGGCCGTCAGCTGCGCCTCCTGGGCGCGCAGGTCGTCGGCGACGATCTGAGACCGCAGCTCGTTCGACTGGCGGATCAGCTTCGCGGTCCGCTCCGCGGCCTCCGCCTGGCGCTTCAGGGGCCGCAGATGCGAGCGGGCCTCGCGCTCGACGTCGTGGGCACGCTCGAGGTTGTCGCGGGTCCGATCGAGCTTGAGCTGCGCGCTGTGGCGGCGCTTGCGGTGCTTGCCGAGACCGGCGGCCTCCTCGATCAGCATGCGCCGGTCCCGGGGCTTGGAGCTGACGATCTCCTCGACCTTGCCCTGGCTGATCACCGAGTGCGCCTCGCGCCCCATGTTGGTGTCGGAGAGCGCCTCGACGACGTCGACAAGGCGGCAGCGGGCGCCGTTCAGTCGGTACTCGCCGTCGCCGTTGCGCTCGATACGCCGCGAGATCGAGATCTCCGAGAACTCACTGGCGGCGCGCCCCTCGGAGTTGTCGATCACCACCTCGACCTCGGCGAAGCGGCGGGCGGACTGGCCGTTGCCGCCGGCGAAGATCACGTCGCGCATCTGCTGGCCACGGATCGCGGAGGGGCTCTGCTCACCCATCGCCCAGAGCACCGCGTCGGTGATGTTGGACTTGCCCGAGCCGTTCGGGCCGACGATCACGCTGACGCCCGGCGAGAAGGTCAGCCGGGTGCGATCGGGGAAGGACTTGAAGCCCTTCAGGTTGATGGCCTTTAGATACATCGCAGTCGCAAGGGTGGCAGGAAGGCGGATGCTCGCGCGTCGCCCGGACGCAACCGCAGCTGCGCTATGCGCGGAGTTTCTCGAGCGCGCGCTGCGCCGCGGCCTGCTCGGCTTCCTTCTTGCTCCTGCCGGAGCCGATGCCGATCTCGTCGCCGCCCACGGTCGCCCGGATCTCGAAGCGTCGGTCGTGCGGGGGCCCGTCCTCGCTGGCGACCTCGTAGTTGACGGTCTCCCCGTCGCGGGCCAGTCGCTCCTGGAGCTCCGACTTGAAGTCCATGCGCTCCTGCGTGGCCTGCTCGATCTCGTCGGCGAACGCGTCGATGACCGCCTCCGAGGTCGGCTCGAACCCGTGAGCCATGTAGCACGCGCCGATCACCGCCTCGCAAACCGAGGCGAGGGTGCGCTCCGAGGCCAGCAGCGTGTCAACCGGCAGCCCGTCCCCATCGTCCGGCGCCTCCCCGGTGAGCATCTCGGGGAGCTGGAGCCTGCGAGCGACCTCCGCGCAGGCGCGGCCGCTGACGGCCTGGTTGAGGATCTTGGTCAGCTCGCCGATGTCGGCGCCCGGATGGTCCTCGAAGAGAAGTGCGGCTACGGACAGGCCGAGAACGCTGTCCCCCAGGAACGCGAGCCTTCCGTAGGACTCGGTTCGCTTGTCGACCCAGGATGAGTGGGAGAGTGCGTGCCGGCGCAGCTCTTCGGGGGTGTCCGCGAACAGCTCCGCCAACGAGGCGGCTGGAGGTGTCATCGCATCAGACCGCTGCCTCCCCTAGGTTGCGGGCACTCTGGCGCAGACGAAGTCGACGGCGTCCCCGACGGTCTCGATCTCGGCCGCCTCCTCCTCGCTGACCCGGATGCCGTAACGATCCTCGAGCTCCATGACCAGCTCGTAGAGGTCAAGCGAGTCGGCGTCGAGGTCCTCCCGGAACCTGGTCTCGAGCTGGATCTTCTCCGGCGCCACCTCGAGTTCGGTGCTGAGGTGGTTCCGGACGAGAGTCATGACCTCTTCACGCTCCATCGCCGGGATTATCGCCTATCGCTCCGCTGTCCCCGAAGGCGTCCTCGCGGAGCGCATCGCGGGTCGCACCGGACGACGCGAGCAGCTCTGCCGTTCGCTCCACCGCGCGCTCGGCGACGGCGCGGTCGGCGAGCCTGACCGCGTTCGCGATTCCCTCTGGTGTCGAGCTCCCATGTGCGACCACCGCCACGCCCCGCAGGCCGAGGAGGATCGCGCCTCCCACGGAGTTGGGATCCATGCTCCGGCGAAGCCCGCCGAGGGCCGGCCGCAGCAGCAGTCCTCCCGCCGAGGCCAGCGGGCCGGACCGGGCGGCGGCGCGCACCGCGTCGGCGACCGCCTTCGCGGTGCCCTCCACCGTCTTCAGCGTGACGTTGCCCGTGAAGCCATCTGTGACCACCACGTCCGCCTCGTCCCCCAGGAGGTCCCGCCCCTCGATGTTCCCAATGAAGCGCAGCCCGTCGGCGCCGGTGAGGGCCTCGTGGGCCTCTACGACGTCGGCTCGCCCCTTCTTCTGCTCCTCGCCGACCGAGAGCAGGGCGACGCGCGGACTTTCCAAGCCGAGCACGGCCGTGCAAAAGGCCGAGCCAAGGAAGGCGAACTGGATCAGGTGCTGGGGACGAACGTCGGTATTGGCCCCCGCGTCGAGAAAGACGAGCGGGGGTCCCTCTCGCCCCGGCACGGGAATCTGCACGGCGAGCGCCGGCCTGTGGACGCCCTGCGCACGCTTCAGCGCGAACAGGGCGGCGGTCATCGTCGCGCCGGTGGAGCCGGCGCTGACCAGCGCGCTGCAGGCTCCCTCGGCCACGGCGGTCGACCCGCGGACGACCGAGGCCTCTGGAGTGGAGCGCACCGCCGCGACGGGCTCCGCCTCGTTGCCGATCCAATCGGTGGTCGGTTCGAGGTCAACCCCCGGCGGCGGATCTAGCGACGAGGGCCCGAAGAGGCGGACGGGGATGCCGTCCGCGGCGGCGATCCTGGCGCCCTCGAGCACCAACTCGGGTCCGCCGTCCGCCCCATAAGCATCGAGCGCGACCGGCTCAGGCACGCGCGCCTAGTCCTGAGGTGACGGCTGCTCGGCCTGCGGCGTGGCCTCGGGGACCTCGTGGCGGATCACCTCACGCCCTGCGTACGTGCCGCAGCTCGGGCAGACGCGGTGAGGCAGGCGCGGGCTGTGGCAGCGCGGGCACTCGTTCAGCCGGGGGGCCGAGACCTTGTGCTGAGCCCGCCGCTTGTCGCGCCGCGTCCTCGACTGTCTCTTCTTGGGGACCGCCATTGGCGCGGGATAGTAGCTACTCCAGCCTCAGGTCCTTGAGCTTCGCCATCCGCGGATCGCCGCCCGGGTCGTGGCGATGCGCCTCGGGGTCGGCGTCGTTGAGGGACTCGCCGCAGACCGCGCAGAGCCCGGCGCAGTCGGCCCTGCAGAGCGGCTGCGAAGGAAAGGCGAGCACGAGCGCGTCCTTTGCCCAGCGGTCCACGTCGAGGTTGCCGTCGGAGACGTAGGGGCTTCGCAGCTCCTCGGCGCGGGTCGGCGGCTGGTCGACCTCGCGGGCATCGACCTCGACGACGGTCGCCGCGGGCTCGAGACAGCGCACGCAGGGACCGCTCAACTCGCTGGTGAACCGAAGGCGGAGGGCGTAGCCCGAGCTGGTCCGGGACACGTCGAGACGCGCCTCGGCGTCGCCACCGGCCGGCGCGTACGTCTGGCCGCCGAGCTCAATCGGCTCGAGACCGACCTCGAGGTCGATGGCGCGAGCCTGCCCCGACGACAGCGCGAGGCGCTCGAGATCGACGATTCCGCCTTCCACATACACTCGCTCCGAGGGTACCGAGCCGACGTGTGCGCCCAATTCCACTGGAATCCCGAGACCTACCTGGAGGAGATCCGGGCCGAGGTCCCACGCTACGACGAGCTTCAGCGGGCGGCGATCGAGGCGATCCCCTTCGCCCCGGACCGAGTCCTCGAGCTCGGGATGGGCACCGGGGAGACGACCCGGGTCCTGCTGGAGGCCTACCCGGACGCCTGGGTGATCGGGCTCGACTCGGACTCGAACATGGTCTATCGGCTGCGGGAGGAGTACGACGACGTCCAGCTCGCGCGCATGGAGGATCCCCTGCCCGACGGTCCCTGGGACCTCGTCATCTCCGTCCTCTCGGTGCACCACCTACAGGACGACGCCAAGCAAACGCTCTTCCGGCGCGTGCGCGAGCAGTCCCGCGCGCTCGTGATCGGCGACGTGGTCAAGGCGGAGAAGCAGGTGACGCCGATCGAGCCCGGCTTCGACTTCCCCGACACCGCCGAGGAGCTCGCCGAATGGTGTGGCGGCGAGATCACCTGGACCGCCGACGACCTGGCCGTGGTCCGAGCCACCTACGACTGAGAGAGGAGCGAGATGACCCATCACAACCCCGAGCGGCCCGGGCCGCCGCCGTCAGCCGATGAGGGCGTCGTCCTCTATGAGAAGCGCGATCGGATCGCCTATGTGACGATCAACCGCCCGGAGGCGCGCAACGCCGTCAGCCCGGAGGTCCACCGCGCGATGATCGCCGCCTGGGCCGACTTCGCCGAGGATGACTCGGTCGACGTGGCCATCCTCACCGGCGCGGGCGACGCCTTCTGCGCCGGGGCCGACCTGAAGGAGTACATCCCGCCGATCATCGTCGACCAGAAACCCGACGACCTTCGCCAGATCGCCGAGCTTGGGCTCAACGGCTTCACCCGAGGCCAGCACCGCATCTACAAGCCGATCATCGGAGCCATCAACGGCTGGGCCCTCGCCGGCGGCCTCGAGACGGCGCTCGCCTGCGACATCCGGATCGCATCGGACCGCGCCATGTTCGGCTCGTTCGAGGCCCGCCGCGGCTTCCATCACGGCGACGGTGGGATCGTGCGCCTCGTCAACACCTGCGGCACGGGCATCGCGCTGGAGATGCTGCTCACCGCCGAGGCGATCGATGCGCAGCGGGCGCTCCAGTGCAACCTCGTCTCCAAGGTCGTCCCGCACGAGCGGTTGATGGAGGAGGCTGAGACCGTCGCTCAGCAGATCCTGCGCAACTCCCAGCGGGCCGTGCGTTCCGCGAAGCAGACGATCCTCGACACCGTCGGCAAGACGATCGACGAGCAGCTGCGCAACGAGGCGTGGAACGCCTACACCTGCGCGGACCCGAAGGAGACGATCGAGCTGCTCGGGCGCTTCTATGAGAAGACCGACGCGGGGCGCGCCGGAACCCACGGGACGGATCTCTAGCTCTCGTCGTAGCCGGGGCGGGCGATGTCCAGCTTGCGGCGAACGTGCTCCTCGAGGCGCGGGGCGAGCTCGTCGATCCGGTCGTCCAGCTCGCCCTCGCGCAACCGGCGGGACAGCTCGGCGGCCGCGGAATGAACGTCCGCGGACTCCTCCCCGAGGATCTCGCTGAAGAGCTCCAGGTCCGCGCGGTCGGGCTCTTCCCCCGCCCGGATCTCGCGGGCGACCACGGCGCAGACGTTGGCCGCGACCAGCACCTTGAAGCGGTGCTCGCGCGGCACCTCGGGCCGCAGCTCCGCGAACAGGTACTCGGCGACCGATTCGAGCAACTCGGGTGCGGTCGGCCGGTCCTGCATCACCGGATCAACTCCAACAGGTCCCACTCCGGCTCGCAGACGCGGCGGCCGAGCGAGGCGAGCTCGTGGCTGCGGCGCACCCCGGTGAGGTGGTCGTGGGCCTGGCGGGCGCAGATGATCGCCCACTTGGCGTTGCCGAAGGCCTCCCAGTAGCGGACGCGGTCGAGGTCCACGGGCGCACCGCCGGCCGCCTCGTACGCCGAGATGAACTCGTCCAGCTCGCCGACTCCGGCGACCGGAAGCTCGTCGTTGCCGAAGCGCCAGGAGCGGATGCAGAGCCAGCCGATGTCCTCCGCCGGATCGCCGAGGTGCGAGAGCTCCCAGTCGATGACCGCCGCCAGCCCGTCCTCATCGACGATGAAGTTGCCGAGGCGGAAGTCGCCGTGCACCAGTCGCGGCTCCGCGGGCTCGGGCGCGTGGGCGCGGAGCCAGCGCAGCCCGAGCTCGACCGCCGGCAGCGGCTCGCCGATCTCGTCGAGCTGGCGCTCCCATTCCGCGATCTGGGCGATAGCCGGGTCCCCGGAGGCTGAGGGCAGCACGCCGTCGAGCTTGGCCGGGTCGATCGCATGGATTCGGGCGAGGGCTTCGGCGAGCTGGGGGGTGAGGTTCGCCCGAGCGGTCTCGAATTCCGGCTTCCGCAGGATGCGGGGCGCGACCGAGGTCCCTTCGACGAAGGACATGAGCATTCCCGCGGTTCCCAGGCGGCCGCCGGCCGGCTCGAGGAAAACGGGCTGGGGAACGCGGACGCCGGTCTCGGCTGCCTCAGCAATCAAGGCGAACTCGTCGGCGATCGGAACGAGAGAGACCGATCCTTCCGGGTCGCGGCGGAGGACCCAGCGGTTGTCCTCGCCCTCGACCAGCCATGTCTCGCGCGAGGCTCCTCCCGGAATGACACTCAGCTTGAGTTCGCGCTCACCGAGCACGTCGGCGACGCCGGCAGCCAGCTCGTCCTCCGCCATGGGCGGAGACTAGTCCCGGTTCGCTAGCCGATCTCGGACGGCTCGCGCTCGCGGCCCTGGAGCCGGTCGCGGCCTCGCTGCACTGCCTGGAGGAACTTCTGGAGGTTGACCTCGAGGGTCGAGAGGATGTCGTCTGCGTAGTCCTCGGCGCCGAGGCGAATCTCGCGCTCGCGCTCGCGGGCCTCCTCGACGATCTCCTCGGCGGCCCGCTCGGCCTGGCGGGTGATCTCCTCGTTCGCGACGAGGCGGGCCTGCTGCTCGCGGGCCTCCTTGACGATCCGCTCGGCCTCGCGCTTGGCCTCGGCGAGCATCTCCTGGCGCTCCTTGACGATCCAGCGGGCCTGCTTGATCTCCTCAGGGATCGTGGCGCGCATCTGATCGAGGAGGTCGTAGATCTCCTCGCGGTCGACGCGCACCTGATCGGTGAGCGGGACCGGGCGCGCGTTGTGCACCAGGTCGTCGAGCTTGTCGATGAGTACTAGAACGTCCATTTGCAGTCGCTAAAGCTTACGCATCGGGACTTGGCACCGGCCCCGGGTTGCGTTTCTGCGCCGGATTGCAAGCTCCTGCCCATCCCCCACGCACGACGACCTAGCGAGCGAGCCTCTCCGCAAGCGCTTTTGCAACCGGAGCGGGCACCAGATCGCCGACATCTCCCCCGAACGTCGCGATCTCCTTGACGCCCGTGGAGGAGAGGAAGCTGTAGTTCGCCGAGGCGAAGATGTACATGCTCTCGATGTCGGCGGCGAGCTTCCGGTTGAGCTGATTCATCTCGAACTCGTACTCGAAGTCCGAGATCGCGCGCAGGCCCTTGATGATCGCCTTCGCGCCATTCTCCTTGGCGAACTCGACCAGCAGGTTGGACATGATCTTGACCTCGACCCGATCGAGATCGGCGGTCGCGTCCTCGATGAACGCCTTGCGTTCCTCGGCAGTGAACAGCGTCTTCTGCTTGCGGACGGGCTGATTCACGACGCCGACGATCACGCGCTCGAACACCCGCGAGGTGCGGGTGATGATGTCGAGGTGGCCGTTCGTGACCGGGTCGTAGCTGCCCGGGCACACCGCGGTCCTTCCGTCAGGGCTCATCGGTCCGCTCCTATGGACTCGAACTAGCGTGTCGCCATATGTGCGCTCTGTGATCAGGGGCAACGTCAGCGGCAGCGGCCGATCGGGGGAGGACTCGGCCATCACCCTCCCCCCTTCGGCGAGCGCATTTCGTATGAGGGGGTCGAGGTCGGCTGCAAGGCGGTCGGCGAGTTTATAGGGCGGATCGCAGAGCACGAGATCGAATGATCCCGCCTTGGCACGGCGCAGGAAGCGCGTGGCGTCGGCCCGAACCGCGCGGGCTCGATCGGTCAACTCGAGTGCCTCCAGGTTGCGCCGCGCCGCCGCCGGATGGGTGTCGACCAGCGTCGCCTCGGCGGCCCCCCTGGAGAGAGCCTCGATCGCCAGCGCGCCCGTACCGCAGTAGAGATCGAGGACGCGAGCGCCCGAGACGTCCCCGAGGATCGAGAACACCGCCTCGCGCACCCGCTCTGTGGTCGGCCGGAGCTTGGCCCCCTTCGGGGCGTGGATGCGGCGGCCGCCGAGCTCTCCTCCGGTGATCCGGAGCTCCGGCATCTCAACTATGCCGCGATCTGCTCGACGCGCTCGTCACCAAAGCGGCGCCTGGCCTCGTCCATCAGCGGGCCGACGCCGGGGGCCTCGAGCGAACCGAAGCGCTCGCGCAGCTCCAGCACCCTGCGGCGAGCCTCGAGCAGCAGCGCGGTGTCCTCGGGCAGCGTCGCCGCCCGGAACCGCGGCAGGCCGTGCTGGCGGGTGCCGAGGATCTCCCCCTCCCCCCTGATCGACAGGTCCACCTCGGCCAGGGCGAAGCCGTCGCCCTCCCCGGCGATCGCCTCCAAACGCGCCTTCGCGGCTTCCGACTCCGGATCCCCGAAGAGGATGCAGAAGGATTCGTGGCTGCCGCGTCCGACGCGCCCTCGCAGCTGGTGAAGCTGGGAGAGCCCGAAGCGCTCGGCACCCTCAACCAGCATCACCGTGGCGTTGGGGACGTCGATGCCGACCTCGATCACGGTGGTGGCCACCAGGACATGCGCCTCCCCGGAGACGAAGCCGTCCATGGCGCGAGCCTTCTGCTCCGAGGACATCTGGCCGTGCAGCAGCGCCACCCGGAAGTCGCTCAACTCGCTCGCGGCGAGCCGCTTCGCCTCGGCCTCGGCGGCCTTCGCCTCGATCGCCTCGGAGTCGGAGACCAGCGGACAGACGACGTATGCCTGCCTGCCCTCCCGCAACCGCTCGCGGATGAACTCGTAGGCCTTCGGGCGGCGGTCCTCGCCCACGACGCGCGTTTGGATCGGCTGGCGGCCCTTGGGCAGCTCGCGGAGCTCTGTCGTGTCCAGGTCGCCGTAGGCGGTGAGGGAGAGCGTCCGCGGGATCGGGGTCGCCGTCATATGGAGAACGTGCGGAAGCCGTTTGCCCGGGCCCTTGGCGTCGAGCGCGGCGCGCTGGCGAACGCCGAAGCGATGCTGTTCGTCGACGACGGCGACGACCAGCGACGAGAACTCACGGTCTCCTCGATCAGCGCGTGGGTGCCGACGACGAGCTGAGGCTGCCCAGCCGCGAGCGAGTCGAGCAGCTCGCGCCGGCGAGCCGGCGTGGTCGCGGACGTGAGCAAGGTGATCGGCGGCCGCTCGGCCGCAGCAGGGACTCGAGCGTGCGGAAGTGCTGCTCGGCGAGGGTCTCCGTGGGAGCCATCAGCGCGGCCTGGTGGCCCGCCTCGATCGCCCGCAGCATCGCGTGGAGCGCGACCACGGTGTTGTGCGTGACCGTGAACCCATCGGTGATGTAGAGCTGATTTGGATGAGCAACCGAGATGCATTGCACCTGCTCCCGGCCGACTTGTTCGATCCGTTCGATCGCCTTAGCGGGATTGGCGTACTTGGTCCGTGGCTTTAGAAGCTCGGCCTTTCTGCGAAGCAGAAATGGCGGATATCGCGCCGGCAGAATGACGCTGGTTAGCCAGGAACATCCGCTGCGTTTGCGCTGCTCCCGACACCCCGCACGGCCGCCAAGGGAGCGGACCAACCAGGCCACGTCCTCCGCAAGTTGCCGTGATACAGACGTAAAGGTGACGTTGCAGCCCAAAGACCTGTTGAGGGTGCCGTCGGTGTCGAGGAGACCCTGGAGGAGGGCGTGCCTGTCTCCCACTGGCGCGTTCAAATACGCCTGAGGAATGAACTTCCGACCTGCGTTTTTTCCCATGAGTCCGAGGGAAATCAGCTGCCCCACCAGCGGGTTTGGCGAGGGATGTGCCGGGCGCATCGCGACACCGAGATCGATAAGTCGTCTGCGGACCGTTCCGGCCGTGTAACTGACGTGCGTGGCGATTTCGTCGCAACTCGCCCCGGAGCGATATGCGAGCGCCAACGAGTCGGGCTTGTCCTCCCTGACCTGCGCAAGAACCCCTCTGATGTCCGAGCCGGCTCTCACGATCTTCCAGTCATAAGGCCGGTGTGACTCATGCCGAAGCTCGCATTCAGGGGCGATGGCCGTTCGCAACGCTTCGACAAGTTCGTCGTCTGAGCTTGTAAAGCGAACTCGACCAGGAACGCTCAGACCTCCATCCCCCAACAGGAGACCCAGTGCATATGGGTCAATCGGCCTTGCGTCTCCACATTCGAGGTCGGGGGGCTCGGGAAGTTCAACATGCCACTTCGCGGCACCACTCGGGCGCCGGAGATCAGCGGCGATCTCTCTCAATGACATGACCTTAGGCGTGTCTCCTCGCCAGCGAGCCGTGCTTGTTTGCACCTGCCACAGGTGCTCTAGGTCGCAGTCTGCATGCGTGCCATCCGAAAACGACACCCGGTAAACGTCCCTTTCACCCTGGGGAAAAACACCGGTGACGGTCGTTCGTTCACCGGTTGGGTTGACCACCTCGTCGCCCACCCTGAGGTCCCCCATGCGAGCGAAGCCCGCCGGGGTTAGAACTAGGGAATCCAGCGGCTGTGCTTTTCCGGAACCCACCTCCCCCATGAGGAGACGCTGCATCGGGCTCCCCCCCTTGAGATCGTCATCCAGCTCCTCGATCGCGCGTCTCTGGTCGCCGGTCAGCTCGAAGGGCAGTGACTCAAGCCACGCCTCGACCCGCGCGTCTCGTTCCGGCAGCGGAACACTCCGCCCGCCTGACACGCGCCGGCCACGCCGTGAGACGAGGGCCGCCTGATAGAGGAAGAGCTCCTCGAACGCCAGCCTCTCCCGGGCGGCCTCCGCCGCGTGCTCGTCCGCGGGGAAGTGGGACGCGACGATCGAATCCGTCGCCCCCGCCATCCGCAGCTCACGCCGCAACCGGCCGGGGATGGGCTCGACGGCGTGCCGCGCCCGCGGAGTCGCCTGCCAGACCCACTCCCGGATGCGCTGGGGCCGCAGGCGCTCGCTGGCCGGGTGCACGGGGACGATCCCGGTGGTGTGAAGTCCCGCGGACTCGGTGGCGCCGTCGAGGAGCTCGTGCTCGGCGACGTTGAAGCCGCGCTTCTCGAGCTTCCCGTGAAGGAGCAACCGCGTGCCGGGCTGCAGCCGGTCCGCCAGCCAGGCGCGGTTGAACCAGACCGCCTTCGCCTTTCCGCTCGAATCGAAGACATCCGCCTCGAGGATCGTCAGCCGGCGGCGGCGGGTCGGCCGCAGCTTCGCGCGGCTCACCTCGACCTCGACCGTGGCCTCCTCCCCGAGCTTGAGATTCCCGAGGCCGACCGGCGAGGCCCTGTCGCGATAGCCGTGTGGAAGGTGCCTGAGCAGGTCGCCGAGGCTCGAGATCCCCATCTCCGCGGCCGCCGCCGCCAGCTTGGGGCCGGCTCCCCGCAGCTCCGTGATCGGCGCATCCAGGATCGACGGGCGCGGCATCGTCTTCAGCGGTGTCTCCAGCATCCGCCCGGGCTCGAGGACCTCGCCGGTCGCGAACGCGCGGGGAACGTAGATCGGGACCGGGTCGCGCTCGAGGGCGGCCTCCATCGGCGACTAGGCTAGGTGGCAACACGGCGTAACGACCCGAGCTTCCCCAGGACTCTGTCCACATGACCACGCATCGAGCGAAGGAATCCGTCTGGGACTACCCGCGCCCGCCCAGGGTCGAGCCGCTGGACCGCCACGTGCGGATCGTCCTGGGCGGAGAGACGATCGCGGAGAGCGACCGCGCGCTCCGGGTGCTGGAGACGGCCGGCCCGCCGACCGTCTACGTGCCCAGGGAGGACGTTCGCACCGACCTGCTGATCGATGCCGAGGGCGTGCAGACCGAGTGCGAGTGGAAGGGAACGGCGCATTACGTCCACGCCGAGGCCGGCGGCAAGCGAGCGCAGCGCGTCGCCTGGTACTACCCGGAGCCGAAGGAGGGCTACGAGCAGCTCAAGGGTCACCTCGCCTTCTACCCGCGACGGGTCGACGCCGCATTCCTCGACGACGAGCAGGTCACCCCGCAGCCGGGCGCCTACTACGGCGGCTGGATCACCGAGGAGATCGAGGGCCCGTTCAAGGGAGAGCCGGGCAGCGAGGGCTGGTAGCGCGCGTCCGGGCTCGCCGGCGACCCGCGGATAACCTGACCCCCACTTGAGCCCTCCGACCTGCAGGTTCTGCAAAGCCCCACTTGGGCGGGTGTTCGCCGACCTCGGGATGTCCCCGCTCGCGAACGCGTACACGCGGCCCGAGGACGGTCAGCGAATGGAGCCCTTCTATCCCCTGCGGGCGCTGGTCTGCGAATCGTGCTTCCTGGTGCAGCTCGAGGAGTTCGAGACCGCCGAGGCGATCTTCGGCGACTATCCATACTTCTCGTCGTACTCGAGCACCTGGCTCGAGCACTCACGACGGTTCGCGGACGAGATCACCGAGCGGCTCGCGCTCGGCGAAGGCAGCCGGGTCATCGAGGTTGCGAGCAACGACGGCTACCTGCTCCAGTACTTCGATCGTCGCGGCATCCCGGTTCTGGGCATCGAGCCTGCCGCCAATGTCGCCGCGGTCGCAATCCAGCGTGGGATCCCCACCCTGACCCGGTTCTTCGGCACCGCCACCGCCGGGGAGCTGGGCGAGGACTCCCATGCCGACCTCGTCGTCGCCAACAACGTCCTCGGCCACGTCCCCGAGCTGAACGACTTCGTCGAGGGCCTGGGACGGCTGCTGAAGCCGGACGGGGTGCTCACCGTCGAGTTCCCGCACCTGCAGCACCTCGTCGACGAACTTCAATTCGACACGATCTACCACGAGCATTTCTCCTACTTCTCGTTCGTCACGGCGCGTCGCGTGTTCGAGGCGCACGGCCTCATCGTCTTCGACGTCGAGGAGCTGCCCACCCACGGGGGATCCCTGAGGCTCTTCGCGCGAAACGCGGCGGACGACTCGAGGCCGGCCAGCAAGGCCGTCGCGTCGCTGGCCGAACGGGAACTGGAGTTGGGCTACGAGGGCGTCGATCTCTACCACCGCTTCTCGGAGGCGGTGCCCGAGAAGAAGCGGGCGATCCTCGAGTTCCTGATCGGCTTGAAGCAGGAGGGACGATCGATCGCGGGATACGGAGCCCCCGCGAAGGGCAACACCCTCCTCAACTACTGCGGCATCGGGACCGACATGATCGATTTCACCGTCGACGTCAGCCCCTACAAGCAGGGCTGCCTGCTCCCCGGCTCGCGGATCCCGATCCGATCGCCGGAGGCCCTCCGGGAGAGCAAGCCCGACGTCGTCCTGATCCTCCCCTGGAACCTCCGCGATGAGATCGTCGAGCAGCATGCGTACGTCCGCGACTGGGGAGGCCGTTTTGCCGTCCTCTCGCCGGCGATCGGGTTGATCGAGTGAGGTTCAAGCCGACTTCGCTCCCGGAGGTGCTCGTAATCGAGCTCGAGCGGGCTCGCGACGAGCGCGGCTGGTTCGCGCGCACCTTCGACTGCGCGGAGCTGGCGGAGGCGGGAATCGAGATGGCCGATCGCCCAGGCGAGCGCGTCGTTCAATGCCCGGGCGGGGACGCTGCGGGGCCTGCACTACCAGGCCGAGCCCCACGCCGAGCAGAAGATCGTCCGCTGCACCCGCGGGGCGATCTTCGACGTCGCCGTCGACGTCCGCGAGGGCTCGACGACGCGCGGCCGGTGGTTCGGGATCGAGCTGGCCGCGGATGAGCCCGCGATGCTCTACGTCCCTCCGGGCTTCGCGCACGGCTTTCAGACCCTCGTCGACGACAGCGAGGTCAGCTACCTGATCACCCCGCAGTACACGCCGGAGGCGTTCCGGGGCGTCCGCTGGGACGACCCGTCGATCGCGATCGACTGGCCGGAGGCCGAGAGGACCGTGTCCCAGAGGGATCGCGGCCTGCCGCTCCTCGAGTCATGAGCGGCGTGCTCGTCACCGGTGGGAGCGGCTTCATCGGCCGCCACGCGGTGCGGGCCCTCGCCGATCAAGGGGTCGAGGTGCACGCGGTCAGCCGCCGCCGGCGCTCGGATGAGGCGGTGCGCTGGCACGTCTGCGACCTGCTCGTGCCGGGCGCGGGAACCGAGCTGATCGAGTCGGTGAGGCCTTCGCACCTGCTCCATCTCGCCTGGACCTCCGAGCCCGGCGAGTTCTGGACGTCCGCGGACAACGAGCGCTGGGTGGAGGCGAGCACGGCTCTACTCGAGGCCTTCGGGGGGTCCGGCGGGGAGCGGGCGGTCGTCGCGGGAAGCTGCGCCGAGTACGACTGGTCCGGCGATGGAGATCTGGATGAGGCCAGCACCCCGCTTCGCCCCGCCACTCCATATGGGCGGGCAAAGGTGGAGCTGGGCGAGATCGCATCGGACCTCGCCGCCCGGCACGGATTCAGCCTCGCCTGGGGCCGGCTGTTCTTCCTGTACGGCCCCGGGGAGCACCCGGAGCGGTTGGTGGCCTCGGTCGCCCGGCAGGTGCTCGCCGGAGAGCCCGCTCCGGCCCCGGTCGGGAACCAGATCAGGGACTACCTGTACGCGCCGGATGCGGGCGCCGCGCTCGCCGCGCTGCTGCAGAGGGAGATCGGCGGCGCGGTCAACGTTGCCTCGGGCGACCCGATCGAGATCGCGCGGGTGCTCGAACTGGTGGCCGCCGCGGCGGGAGACCCGGCCCTGCTCCGGCCGGGCGCCCTGTCAGCGCGTTCCGACGACCCGCTCCGCCTGGTGGCGAAGGTGGACCGCCTCTCCGGCGAGGTCGGCTGGCGACCCGGGCACTCTCTGGAGGAGGGGGTCGAAGCCACGGTCCGGTGGTGGCGGGAACGGCTCGCCGCCGATCGCGAGCCGAGCGCCTGACTCCCGGGTTACGCTGGCCCCCAGGTGAAGACGATCGTCACAATGCCCGCCCGGAACGTCGAGCCGATGCTCGAGCGGACGGTCGAGGCGCTACCGGAGCGCTTCAGGGAGAACGTCCTGCTCGGCGACAACTGCAGCGAGGACGGAACCGGGGCGCTCGCCGAGAGGCTCGGTCTGCAGGTGATCAGGCATGACCGGAACCACGGCTACGGAGGGAACCTCAAGCGGCTCTACCGGGAGGCGCTCGGACAGGGCGGGGAGATCATCGTCGAGGTCCACCCGGACTACCAGTACGAGCCCTCCGTCGTGGACCTGCTCGTCGCCTACATCGAGCGGTACCACTTCGACGTCATCCAGGCGAACCGGATTCGCAGCCGCGGCGAATCCCTCTCGGGCGGGATGCCGCTCTACCGCTACCTGGGGAACCGGGCGCTGACCCTGTTCGAGAATCTCTGGTTCGGCGTCACCTTCGGCGAATGGCACAGCGGTATGAGGGCGTACCACCGCAGCGTCCTGGAGGCTCTCCCGCTGGAGAGCTATCCGGACTCGCACGCCTTCGCGAGCGACATCCTCATGGACTGCGTGCAATACGGGTTCAGGGTCGCGGAGGTGCCCGTGCCCGTCCGGTATGACCACGAGAGCTCGTCGGTCGGGGTCCCGGGGCTGATCAGGTATGGAGTGCACACGATCGGCGCCGCCCTGCGGCGCCCGCCCTGGAAGCGCGCCCCATACGGATCGGCATCTCGCCAGGCGACCGCCCGCGGGGCGTCAGTCGAGAGGGAGCTCGTCTAGCCCCTCAGCGCCGGCGGCCGACCGCGTGCAGGAAGTCCCGCCCCCCGCCCAGGGCCTGCTCGATCCTGGCGGCGGGCACGAGCAGCAGCGCCGCGAGCCACCCAAGCAGCTCGCGCACTCCCCCCTCGCCCGCGGCGAGGCCTCCAAGGACCCTGTACTGGAACGAACCGATCAGCCCCGTGGAGCTGGTCGAGGTCCAGAGCTCGACGGCGTCGAACCCGGCTCGCTCGAGCAGGATCCGGAGCGAACGCTCGCCGAAGTGGACCCGATGCCGCGGCAGGTCCAGGTGGAACCAGTTGCGTCCGAAGCGCCGCCGCGCCCAGCAGTCGAAGTTGGGGACGCTGATCGCCACCACGCCCCCCGGGACGAGCGCCCGGTGGATCTGCTGCAGGGTGCCGCGCGGGTCGCCGATGTGCTCGAGGGACTGGTTGAAGACCACGGCGTCGTAGTGCTCGGAGGGCACCGTGACCGTCTCCAGGGTGCCGGCGCGCGCCTCGATGCCGACGCCCCGGGCCTGCTCACAGGCGCTCTCGGACGGGTCGATCCCGTCCACCCCCCATCCGCGGGCGACCATGACCGCCCCGAGCGCGCCCGTGCCGCAGCCGACGTCCAGCAGGCGGCCCGGCCGCTTGGGCAGCGCTCTCGGCGCGCCAACCCGCATCTCGCGCCGGGTGACGAGACCGCGTAGCCGATGGGCAAGCGATCCGGAGGTCTCGCCGTGCGGTCCGTATCCCGCGGTGTAGTAGGAGACGAGGGCGGCCTCGTCGGCGAGCGGCCGGGTGTTGCCCGCCCCGCAGCCGGCACAGACGTGCACCGTGAAGGTCCCCTCGGTGCCGTGGAGCAGATCCGCGCCGCTGATCAACGGCCGCGGATCGAGCTCCGCGTCGCAGACCGCGCAGCGCCCGGCGCTCAATCCAGGCCGACCCGAATCGCGCCGGGCCCCTCCTCATGCTTGCCCTCCTGATCGCCGGTGGCGCCGACCAGGATCGAGATCTTCCCGAGGTGCCTGTTCCGGTGCAGGAGCCGGTGCGCCTCCGGCAGCTCGTCAAAGCCCATCACCCGCCAGAGGACCGGCCTGATCTTCGACTCCGCGATCAGCTCGTTGGCCCGCCAGCACTCGTAGGCGTTGAAGGCGTGTGAGCCGATGATCCGCTTCTGCCGCATCCACAGATAGCGGACGTCGAAGTCGAGCATGTAGCCCGTCGTCGCCCCACAGGTGACGACTGCGCCGAATGGCTTCGCCACCAGGACCGAGGTCGGGAAGGTCTCCTTGCCGACATGCTCGAAGACGATGTCGGGCGCGTCACCGAGGATCTCCTTAACCCGCTTCGCGAAGCGGCGCGACTCGGCGAACCGGGCCCTCTCCTCCTCGGCGGACTCCCCGCCACGCCGCATCATCCCGGCGAACTCCGTGCGGTCGATGTAGTCGATCGCTCCGAGCTCTTTCGCCAGCTCACCCTTCTCGGCCGAGGAGACAATCGCCACCGCGTTCGCACCCGCCGCCCGGCAGAGCTGGGCGGCGAACACCCCGAGTCCCCCGGCGCCGCCCCAGATCAGGACGTTCTGCCCGGCCTGCAGGTCGCACCGGTCGACCAGCATCCGGTAGGCCGTGAAGTACGTGACCCCGTAGGCCGACGAGTCCACCCAGGAGAGTGCCCGGGGCTTCGGCAGCAGCTGCTGGGCCTGGACCTTGCAGAACTGAGCAAACGATCCCCAGGTCGTCTGATAGCCCCAGCCGAGCTGGCTCGGCGCGGCAAGCGGGTCCAACCCGTGAACCTCGGGGTCCTCGTAGGAGGCCTGGTTGGCGTGCAGCACGACCTCGTCGCCGGGCTTCCAGCGGGTGACTCCGGCGCCAACCTTCCAAACGATCCCCGAGGCGTCGGAGCCGGCGATGTGGTGGCCCCATTCGGGATGGTCGCCGTAGTCGAAGACCGAGATCGGCTCGGCGAGCGCCGCCCAGACGCTGTTGAAGTTGACCCCGGCGGCCATCACCCGGACGATCACCTCGAACGGACCGGGCTGCGGGACCTCGACCTCCTCGATCTCGTAGGCGCCTTCGAGCGATCCCTCGCGCTCCTTGCGGAGCACCCAGGCGGCCATCGTCTCGCGGCAACTCACCCGGCTCGACCGCCAGCCTGGAGACTTCCGCGGCGTCTATCGCCAGCGCTAGTGCTGCTGCGCCTGTGCCAGCGCCTCGCACTGCTCCCGACCGAGCAACTGGACGCAGTTTCCGGGCGTCAGGGTCTGCCCCGGACCGGTGTTCTTCTGCGCCTCCGCGATCGCCTCGCACTCGGCGCGAGTGTGGGATTTGAGGCAGTCCTTTGGCGCCGAGGTCTTCCCCACCTTCCCGCCTTGCGACTGCTTGGCGAGCTCCTCGCATTGGGCGCGACTCATTCCCGGCGGGCAGGAAGCCTTGGCGCTCACACTCTGCGCGCCACCGGAGGAGCCCTGCGATTTGGAGCCCGAGTCCGTGGGGTTCTTCTTGCCCGTGCCGGGTGCCTGGGCCACGGTTGGCGCGGTGACCGTGGGGATCGCGCTGATCGGACTGGCCACGGTCTGCGTGGCGGCGGCCTGCTCGTTGGATCCCCCGCCACAGGCGCTCAACGCCGTCGCGGCGGCCAGCGCGAGTGCCACCGCAACCAAGAGGGCGCGGCCACGCGTCCCCCGCAGTCGCTTTTCTCCCTCCGTCACCGGCCTCAATGTAGCTCACGGCCGCTCGAGGGTCATTGATAGCTTGGGCGCGTGCATTGCCCTCGTTGCGGGACCGAGAACGAGCCGGGCGATCGGTTCTGCAGTAACTGTGGCGCGACGCTCGGTCGCGCGGAGGCGCCTGCCGAGCGCCTGCCGATAGGCGAGCGAATCAAGCGCCTGCATCGGCACGACTCGGCGAGCCAGGCTGATCACCCTGGGGACCGTGCTGGCAATAATTGTGGCGATCGTCGCGGCGCTTACGTTGCCGAGCAACGACCAGGGCGAGATCCCCAGGGACTCCTACACGATCGCCGCCGACCGGATCTGCGTTAACGCCAAGAAGCAGATCGGCGCGGCCGGCAACCGCGCCCTGGCGGATGCCCGCAACGGCGCCAGTGCCCCCAGCGAATACGCCCGCAGCCTGGTTCCGATCGTGGGCCAGTGGCGGGTCGATTTCGATGCCATGAAGGCGCCCGGTGACCGAGTCGAACAGGCGAATGCGCTGGACACATCGCTGCGCGAGATCGAGATCCAGGCGTCCAGCCTGGCGCTCGCCGCCCAGCGGGGCGCGCCCGACCTTACCGCCCGCGCTCAGCGGGTCGACCAGCTGACCGAGGAAGTCGAGAGGGCGATCAGCGACCTTGGCCTTGACGACTGCGCGCGCATCAGCATCGCTCCGGGCGCGCCTCCACCGGGCTGACGAGGGGGTCGGTTTGCATACGTCGGCCGCATGTGATGGAATCACAGCGCGTCCGGCAGAGCACCGAGCCGGGTATCCAGCTTTAGCTAGAGCGGAGGGAGAAGAATGAGAAAGCGCTACACCGTCCTGGGGCTGAGCGTGTTCCTCGCGATTGCGCTGGCGGTACCGGCGCTCGGAGGTCCCTCGAACCCAATTGCGCATACTGCCAGCGCCCTGAGCAAGGCCAAGAAGGGAATCAGGCTGGCCAAGGCCGCGCAGACATCGGCGGACAACGCACAGTCCACGGCAAACCAGGCACAGTCCGCGGCAAGCAACGCGCAGACGACCGCGGATGCGGCCGGCGCCGCCGCGGCAGCGGCCCAGACGGCGGCCGACGCCGCGAACGCCAACGCCAACACCCGGCTCCTGGGAACGACCGCCAGGTTCAGCGCCGCCACGAACAGACACGGCCGGGGCTAAAAGCACGTCCGTGTCGTGTGGCGCGGGGGAGGTCCCCACTGGAGGCGGCTACGTCATGGGCGGCACAGCGCCGGCAGGTGCTGTCGTCACCACAAGTGAGGACACGTTCTACAACACAGGCTGGTTCGTCGCCGGCGACAACCAGACCGGAATCGCCACCGCCTGGGCACTGACGGCGATGGCGGAGTGCGCGCACCCCTAACCCAGCCCGTTCAAGAGACCGACGTGGAAAGGGTCGCCCCCGCGGGCGGCCCTTTTCGTTCGGTTGACACCCGTACCTCACGCTCGAACATGCTCCGCCGACTCCCGACCGCGATCGTTCTGATCGCCCTCCTGATCCGCGTCGCGGCGATCGCGGGCGACGACGGCTTCAAACCAGCGAACGATTCGCTCGAATACGACTACTACGCCCGATCGATCGCAGCCGGCGACGGCCTCCCCCGGTCGGGATATCTGCTCTACGGGGGGCCGACCGCGATCCACGGACCCGGCTATCCGTTCCTGCTCGGCGGCGTATACGCGCTGACCGGCGACAGCGTCACGGCTGGGCGACTCGCCGGCGCGGCGCTTGGCGCGCTCGTTGTGCTCCTGCTCTACCTGCTGACCATGCGCATCTGGGGACGGCGGGTGGGACTGGTGGCCGCCGCCATGGCGGCGGTGTTCCCTCCACTCGTGCTGGCCTCCCGTGACCTCTGGTCGGAGCCCCTGTTCCTCGTCCTCGAGCTCACGGCACTCCTCTGCGTGGTCAACTTCCGGCGCTCGGGAGGCCTGCTCCGGTGGGCCGCTGCGGCGGGCGCCATCTGCGGACTCGCCGCCCTAACGCGCAACATCGGCGTAGCCGTGCTGGTGGCCACGGCGCTCGGCGTATGGACCATTCGCCCGCGCTTCCGTCCGAGGGCTCTGGCGGCGCCGGCTCTGGTCGTCGCCTGCGCGGCGCTCGTGATCCTGCCTTGGGTGGTGCGCAACGCAGATGCGTTCGGGCGGTTCATACCGCTGACAACGGGCGCGGGAGTGAACGCGGGTGGCGTCTACAACCAGGAGTCCTACGCGGACGGCGACAGCCACGGAGGGTGGCGGTTCACGCAACAGGTGCCGGAGTACAAGGCACTGTTCGTCACCCCTGGGTTGGATGAGGCGGACGTCGATCAAGCTCTGCGCCGCGACGTCAGGCGGTTCGCGTGGGAACATCCCGGATATGTCGCTGAGGCAACAGCCTGGAACCTGCTCCGCCTGTTCGAGATCGCGGGCGGGTCGGTGGTCGACCAGCACGGCAACCCGGTCGTCCCTCCCCAGAGCGGCAGCGGCACGGACGTCGCAGAGCAGATCGCGCTCGCGCTCGCAGCCGCTCTCGCGTTGGTCGGCGTCGTCGCGATCCTGCGCTCGCGACCCGGCAGTGCCTCGTCGGGCGACCGGGGGCCGCCCCGCATTCCACGTGGCCCCCTCTACCTTTGGCTCCTGCCGATCCTGATACTGCTCACCACTGCACCCATTGGCGGCTTGCCGCGCTACCGGATTCCAATCGATCCCTTTCTGTTGATCCTGGCGGCGATAGGCGCGGTCTGGGCCTGGGACCGGATCGTCGAGCGCAGGAGCGAGCTCGCACGATGACCGCGGTCCGCTCGAGGGCGCTGCTCGCGACCGGCGTCGCCGCTGCGATGCTCGCCGGCTGCGGGGGCGGGCGGCGGGGGCGGCACCACGTCAACCGTGGACGAGACTCTGCCCCCGGCCGTTGCCGCGCAGGCGAACGCCAACTGCCGGGACCTGGTGCGTGAGGCGAAGCGCCTGTCCACCGGTGTGGTGGACCGTTACCACCACTCGTTCGAGAGCCTGACGGCGATCGTGACGCAGGGAATCCCGATCGTGGAGCGAGTCGCGAGTCGCCAGCGGCGACTCGCACAGGCCGCTCACGATCCCGCCTACGACCGGTACGTACAGCTCTTTGATCCAATCATCGTGCTCCTGCAAGAGAGGCTCCGCGCCGGAGATGCTCAGGACGTCAACCAATCGCGCAGGCTGAATGGCCTGATCACCGGCCTCAGCGTCGAGCAGAAGCAGGCGGCACGGGACGCCGGCCTCACCGGGTGCAACGTCGACTTCCCAGATGTCGTGACCCAGGCGGCCTTCGGCTCAAGCCCGTGAGCACACCGCCAGCCGCTGTACGGGGCGACCGGGGCCCGGACGTAGTGGCGCCGCCTCCGCTTCATCCGCGGTTCCCGCTCACGGTTGGCCTGCGCGGGATACCCGCTGTCGCCATCCTCATCGGCCACGCCTGGCTCTTCACACAGGGATTCGGGGCGGAGGCGACCAACAGCCTCGCCAATCGGATGCTGATCCGGCTGGACTTCCTGGTGGCGCTGTTCTTCCTGCTCTCGGCGTTCCTCCTCTATCGGCCGATGATCGCGCACCGGACCGGCGGACCCCCGGCGCCCCGGAACGCCGACTACGCCCGGCGGCGGTTCCTGCGGCTCTATCCCGCCTACTGGGTGGTGCTCACCGTGCTCGCGATCTTCCCGGGGCTGTTCGGCGTCTGGACCCACAACTGGTGGGCCTTCTACGGGCTGATCGACTTCTTCGACTTCAACACCCTGCACAGCGTCTGTCCCGGCCAGGAGCGTTACTTCTGCGGGCTGCCTCAGGCCTGGACGTTGGGGGTTGACCTGAGCTTCTACCTGGCGCTGCCCTTCTACGCGGCCCTGACCGGTCTGCTCGCGCGCAGCCGGGACGCACGCAGCTGGATGTGGACCGAGCTGGCGCTCCTCGCCGCCCTCGCCGCGGTCCTCCTGTTTCTGGGCGGTGCGCCGCTGAACCTCCGGCAGGAGTCGTGGTTCAGATTCAGCATGCTCGGACACTTCTATTGGTTCGCCATCGGCCTGGCGATCGCGGTCGTCTCGGTCACCTTCAGGCAAACCGGTCTGCCACGGGCGCTTCGCTTCGCGGAGACGAAGCCCGAGCTCTGCTGGGCCGGCGGGATCGCGATCTATCTACTGACCCTGTTCACCTTCTACCCCGCGCCCTTCACCATCGCCCCCTTTACGGACGCTCAGTACGTCACCCTCAACCTGATCCAGGGGGTCGGCGCCGCCCTGCTCTTCCTGCCCGCGGTGTTCGGCAACCCCAACCGCGGACTGCCGGCCCGGATCCTCGGGAATCCCGTGCTGATGTGGTTCGGGCTGATCTCGTACGGCATCTACCTCTGGCACGTGACCATCGTCGTCGCCCTCGGTGTCGGCGGCGACGCCACCGACTTCTGGACCGCGCTGGTCGGCGGCACGATCCTGACGGTCCCGCTGGCCGCGGCGAGCTACTACCTCGTGGAGCGCCCGGTGCTGAAGCTCAAGTACCGCTCGCTTCATGACGTGCTCCGCGGCCGCCTCCGCCGGCAGCGGGACCCGGTGCCCGACCCGGGACGATCGGCGTGAGCGCCGGGCCGGTGAGCTCACCGCCCTCTGCGGGGAGGAGGAACGCCGCCCGTGCGATGCGCCGGGCGATGTTCCTCTCGCAGGACGGCGTCGTCCTCTGCACCACCCTCCGAGCGCTCGATGATCTCGGGATTCTGGAGCCGTCGCTGCAGGCCGATCGCTCGCTGCCGGAGCTCTACCCCGACCTGACCGAGCCGGGGTTCGGGGCCCTCCGCATCGCCGTACGCACGCTCGTGAGCACCGGGTGGGTCGCCGATCCGCCGACCCTCGACCCGCGAACCACCGCTCTTCGCTGGACCGAGGCCGGCCGTCTGGCGATGACCCAGCGGGCCAGGTACGTAGCCGTAGGCGGGTTGCTTGCCCAATTCGCGAGCACCGAGGACGACGCCTGGACGCGGGACTGGGCGCAGGGCCAGATCACGTCCTTCCTGCAGCTGCTCGAGCCGGCCTG
The DNA here is from genome assembly GCA_963763985.1 of uncultured Solirubrobacterales bacterium. Taxonomy (GTDB): domain Bacteria; phylum Actinomycetota; class Thermoleophilia; order Solirubrobacterales; family 70-9; genus DASUPK01. The sequence goes on from CAVXQO010000012.1 coordinate 241,442, forward strand.
CGATCGCTGGCGCACCGAGGATGCCCTCCCGGACGAGCTCGCGGAGCTCGTCGCGGCGCACCTCGACGCCGGGTTGATCGTCCCGATGATGCTGTGGCTGCATGAGTCGGGGAGGCTCCCGGCCGATGGACCCTCGCTGCCCGATGACGATCTGGGAGCGGGCATGGCGCGACTGCTGCGGGCGCTCGGGTACACGGAGCCGAGCGGCGGGAGCTGGACCGAGACCGGTTTGCGCGCCCGGTCCTTCGCCCTCAACTTCGGCGGCGTCGCCACCTATCTGCCGCTGCTCGCCCGGCTGCCCGAGCTCTACCGCGGTGAGCTCACGGTGCAGCCGGAGCCCGGGGCCGAGCGCGAGTGGCACGTGCACCGCGAGCTGAACCTGAGGATCAGCGCCAAGGCCCACAGCCGCTACTTCGCCGACACCGACCCGATCTTCCTGGAGATCTTCAATCGCGAGCCGGTCTCCGAGCAGCCCAGCTTCATCGCCGACATGGGGTGCGGCGACGGCAGCTGGCTCCTGCACCTGCACGAGCTGATCGCGGAGCGGACGCGCAGGGGTTCGGCGCTGGAGAGCCATCCTCTGACCATGGTGGGCGTCGACACCGAGGAGACCGCGCTCGAGCAGGCGCGGCGGCGCCTCGAGGGCGCCGGGGTTCCGGCGGTGCTGCTCCGCGGGGACGTCACCGACCCGGACCGCCTCAGCTCCGATCTCGGCGAACGCGGGCTATCGATGCAGGAGGGACTCCATATCCGCTCCTTCATCGATCACGAGCGCACCTATCTCGGCGCGGATGAGGTGAGCGAAGTGCCGGGCTGGACGAGCGGGGCCTATCTCGGCCCCGACGGCGGCCCCCTCGGCGGCGAGGCGGTCGAACGCGACCTCGTCGCTCACCTGCGGCGCTGGGGCCGCCATGTCCCCAGGCACGGGATGGTGGTGCTCGAGGCGCACAGCGTCGCGCCCCAAATCGCCAGGCGGCAACTCGGCTCCCTGCACAGCGTCGCCTTCGACGCTCATCAGGCCTACTCGAAGCAGTACCCCGTCGACCACCCCAGCTTCATGCGCTGCGCGCAGCTCGCGGGCCTGCAGGCCGTCGCCCACGTCGAGCGCCGCTACCCGTCGAACCGCCCCTTCGTCGCGATCAGCCTCAACCGCTTCCTCGGCCCCGGCACCGCGCCGGCGCTGCCGGCACTCAGTGAGGACCAGCCACGCGAGGACACCTGGCGCCCCGAGCCGGGGGTCGACCTCGCGGACGGCCGAGCCCTGCACGAGATGCTCTTCGCGGGCGGCGACATCCGGTATCCGGCGATGTGGCACTCGGCGGCGACGGGTTTCGTCGTCGCCGGAGCCCTGGACGCGATCGAAGGCCGTCTGTCGGACGCCGCTGAGGGAGGCGTGGTGCGAGTCCTCGACTATGGCGCGGGCACCGGCACGGCCACGATCGAGCTGCTCAAGGCGCTGCGAGAGCGCGGGGTCGAGCGCCGGCTCGGCGATCGCGGGATCGGGCTGGAGATCCACCTGGTGGATCTGCCGTCAGGCTGGTACGCGCAGGCCTACGAGCTGCTCTCCGATTGCGCCTGGACCCGATTCCACTCGCTGCGTGCTGCCGACGGGGGCTTCAGGCCACTGATCGAGGTGACCGGCGGGCAGGCGATGGACATCGCGATGGCCAACATGGTCTTCCACCTGATCCCGCCGCGAGCCCTCCCCTCTGCGATGGCCCAGCTGGCGGGCGTGCTGGTTCCCGGCGGACGGCTGATCTGGAGCTCTCCCGACCTCGGACCCCCCGGGCCCTACGACGTCCTGCTGCACGACCCGAACCGCGCGCTCAGAGCACGCGCCCTGGAGCGGTTGCAATCGGAGGGGCTCGACGAGGAAGCACTGCGCGCCGCCCGCGAGCGCGCCGAGCGGCGGATCCTCCCCTCCCCACTCGCGAGCGACGTCGATGCCGCGCTCGCCCCCGACTTCGACGGCGAGACAGAGGCGTGCGCCTACGAGATGCGTGCGGAGGAGATCGTCGAAGGCCTGCTCGTGCCGTCGAACCAGGCCGAGTACCTGCCGGAGATCGAGGATCGCTCCTCGACGCGAGGGGATCATCCGCGAGCTGATGCTCGCCGACGTGATCCCGGCGATGCAATCAGGGCCGGCGGGGACGGCGCTGGGCCTGAACCTGCACTGGACGCTCGGCGCGCACACGAAGCGGGCCTAGGCCGGCTTCAGTCCACCGCTGATGAGTGTCCGCGGTGGCGCCGCCAGGTCTCGGTGATCCAGCCGAGCGCCGGATGGTCCCGGAACGGCTCGAGGAACTCCCAGCGGGGCGGGTCCGGGAGCTGGTACTGGTACTCGCGCGGCCAGACGAGCGGATAGAGCAGCGCTGCCGCGGTCAGGTCCGCGACGGTGAATCCGTCGCCGACCAGGTAGTCCTCGCCGGCCCGCTCGGCCTCGATCCGGTCGAGAGCCTCGACGATGGTTACCCGGCTCCGCTTGACGGCCTCCTCATTGAACGCGTAGCGCGAGCTCATGTAGCGCCAGACGCCGGGGAACCCGACCCGGATCCCGGCCCGGCCGACAGCGCGCTTCACCTTCGGCTGATCGGTCGTCATGAAGTCGAGCGTGAAGCCGAGGTTCTGGCGCGCTTCCCAGAACCCGACCCGCCTCATGTCGTGTCCGGCATTCTCATCGAAGAACTCCTCCAGCTCCAGGGCCCTCCGGCGCTGATCGGCGTCGGCCGGGTAGATGGCCGGCTCGGCCTGGCGCTGCTCGAGTGCGGCGATGATCGCCGTCGAGTCGACGATCCGCCTCCCGTCGAGATCCAGCACGGGGAGGGTCCCGTCGCCACGCGCAAAGGACATAGCGCGAAGACCCCCGGGCATGAGGGAGCGGCGGTGGTGCCGAATGCCCTTGAAGTCGAGCGCCCAGCGAGCCTTCTCGTTGTAGTTGGAGAAGCTGTACTGCCAGAGGAGCGGGGTGTCATCCGCGTGCGGCGTCAGTCCACCTCGATCGAATCGAGCTCGATGGAGACCACGGTGGGGCCTCGAAGGGGACGACCGCGCGGGCCCTTCGGGACGACGCGGCGCTTGGTCGGGAAGACGAGGCCATCTACCTCGCGGTGGTCATCGCATAGATGCGCGGCGTTGGCCAGTGAGGAGACGACGTCGGGGTGGTAGTCGTGGCGGCGCAGGAGGCCCCGCGAGTCGAAGTAGAGCGCCTGCTCACGGCAGTGGGTGTGGATGGACTCCGGGAAGGCGACGTCGAGCCGGTGCCAGCGCTCGCCATCGACGGCGAGCGCTTCGCCCTCGGAAATCTCGAACCCTGGACGCTCGAAGAGGAACGGGATGTTCAGGTAGTTCCACATCGCGTACCCCGCGAAGTAGAGGGCATCCAGCTCGTCCCAGTGGAGGTCTCGCCGCAGGCCGGAGAGCCCTGAGAACGCGTCCCGCGCATTGGGCCGCTCGACAACGACCGCCCCG
>CAVXQO010000013.1:0-85107 GCA_963763985.1 uncultured Solirubrobacterales bacterium
TCCGGCGCCTCGATGCGCACGGTGCCCGCATCGAAGACGCCGCTGCTCCCGTCCCGCGGGTAGGGCTGGATCACGGCGCCCTGCCGGTCGGTGGTCACGCTGAGGCCGTAGTCGCGGAAGCTGCCGGCCCTCCCCTTTAGGCGCATCAGAAGTCCGCCCGAGACCACGTGCGCCGAGATCCCCTTAACGCGACGCCAGCGGCGCCGGCCGCCGGCCGCTTCGATGACCTCGTCGATCAGCGGCGTCACTGCGCCGCGAGCAGCCACCAGTAATGCGGCTGGCCCCCCTCGTGCAGCTCGAGCTCCACACCCTCGGGCGCATCGCCCTCGAGGTCGCCGAGCGCGATCGGCGCCCCGTCACCGGCGACGACGGTGAGGATCTCCGCGCCCTCGGCCAGGCGCGCCATCGTCTCCGAGAGCGTCGACCCGGCACCGCCCCAGGCGACGATCTCGTCCTCGACGAAGCCGACCGCGTCGCCGGTCACGAACCGGCCCTTGGCATCGTCTCGCGCGGCGGGGGCAACCGAGCCGGCGCGGATCCCCTCCAGGGAGGCAGCGAGCCGCTCGCCGTTCTCGTCGATCGAGGCCCTCGGATCGAGCTCGACCAGCGCTGCCAGGCCCGCCTGCTGCGACGTGCAGCCGACGACTCGAGCCTGCTTGTCCGAGAGCTCGGCCGCGCGCTCGGCCGCCATCACCACGTTGGGGTTGTTGGGGAAGACCAGGACCTCCTCCGAGGGCACCTCGTGGATCGCCGCCAGCAGGTCGTAGATCGACGGGTTGAACGTCTCCCCGCCGTCGACGACGAAGGCGCCGAGCCCCTCGTAGAGCTCCCGCATCCCGCGGCCCGCGACGACCGCCACCGCGGCGCAGCGGCCGGCCTGCAACCGGGCGCTTCGCTCGGCGATCTGCTCGCGCATGTCCGCCACGTCGAGCTGCGAGACGCCGCCGGCCTGGTCGAAGAGCGCGACCGCGGCCTCCGGCTCATCGGTGTGGACGTGGACCTTGAGGGTCGCCTCGTCGCCGACCACCAGGACGGAGTCCCCGAGCTCCTCCAGCATCGGCACGAACGAGCGGCTCTCGAGGCCGGCGCCGGTGACGATGAAGTTGGTGCAGTAGCGGTAGCGGCTGTCCTCGTGATGCGGGCGCGTGTCCATGGCCGGCGCGTAGTGGGGCACCTCGGGGAAGGTCTCGATGCCGCCCCGGAGTCCCGCGACCACGCCCGCGAGGATCACCACCAGGCCATGCGCACCGGCGTCGACGACTCCGGACTCGCGCAGCACCTCGAGCTGCTCCGGCGTGCGGGCGACCGCCTGCTCGCCGTCGCGGACGGCGTCCTCGAGCAGCTCGGCGAGCAGGGCGTCCTGCTCGGTGGGAGTGGCGTCGGGCGAGAGGCGGATCTCCTCCATATGGGCGAGACGCCGCGAGATCGAATGGGCCATCTCGCGGAAGACGGTGAGCATCGTCCCCTCGGCCGGCTCCCGGACGGACTCATACGCGGCGTCGGCCGCGCGGGCGAACGCGGCGGCGACCAGCATCGGGTCGACCAGCTCTCCAGGACGGCTGGCGAGCTCCTCGGCGGCCCCGCGGACGATCTGGCTGAGGATCACCCCGGAGTTCCCGCGAGCGCCCATCAGGGCGGCGCGCGCGAGCGCGTTGACCAGCTCGGTGCGGCCGATCTCGTCGACCATCTGGCCGTCGAGGCGGTCGAGCTCGTCGCTGACCGCGCGGAGGGTGAGGGCCATGTTGTCCCCGGTGTCGCCGTCGGCCACCGGGAAGACGTTGAGGTCGTTGACCTCCTTGCGCCGCTCCTCGAGGTGGGCGGCGGCCGCGCTGACCACGCGGCGGAAGCGCTCTATGGAAGGATCGGCCATGCGGGGACTTACCGGGAGCCTAACCCCCGTTTACGGCCTAGGTCAGGCGGCCTTGGTCACCTTGTTCGACTTCAGGCAGCGCGCGCAGACATAGACGCGCGCCGTCCCGCCCCCCGGCTCCTGGATGCGGACCTTCTGGAGGTTGGGGTTGAAGCGCCGCCGAGTCGCGACCATCGAGTGGCTCCGCGAGTTGCCGAACGCGGGGCGCTTGCCGCAGCTGTGACAGACCTTGGCCATGGGCGGGGCATGGTAGCCGACGATGCGGCTGCGGTGTTTGTGGCGGCCGTTGATCAGGGCAGGTACACGGCCCCGAGTGGAGAAACAATCAAGTTCTGCACCGAATCTGCCGACCAATATCGGTAGGGCGAGATGCTTTCCGGTGGCGTACGCGCCATTGGGGGACAAGATGAACATCCGGCAAAAGACGCCATTCGGATCGCGCGCACGCCTTGGGGCGGAATTCGAGGCGCTCGAGGGCTCGATCGCGGATTACCTGGGGGACATGGTCTCCGCCCACGCCCCCGACGGGACGTACCGCTACGTCTCGGCTGCCTCGCAGGACCTGCTCGGCTATGAGCCCGATGAGCTGATCGGGCGCTCGGCCTACGACCTCTTTCATCCCGACGACGTCGCCAAGGTCGCGGTCGCTCATCGCAGCACTCTCGAAGGGGCCCCTCTCACGGTCGCCTACCGGCTGCGGCGAAAAGACCACGAGTACCTCTGGGTCGAGACGACCACCCGCGTGATCTCCAACCAGGATTCCGGCGAGGTCGTGGAGATCGTCTGCTCGACACGTCCCGTCGGCGATCGCCGCGTGGTCGAGAAGCTGAGCAGCGAGGACCACCGCAAATCGGTCGATCGCGTTCAGGCGGTCCTCGACAAGGAACTGATCTATCCCGTCTACCAGCCGATCCTCCAGCTGGAGACCGGCCAGGTGATCGCCTACGAGGCCCTCTCCCGATTCCCGGCCGAACCAGAGCGTGGGCCGGACCGCTGGTTCGGGGAGGCCTGGGACGTCGGCCTCGGGATCCCCCTGGAGCTTCTGGCGGTGCGGATCGCAGCCAGAGCGCTTCCGCAGCTTCCGGACGACGTCAGCCTCTCCGTCAACGCGTCCCCTCCAACGGTCTTCTCCGAGCGATTCATCTCCTGCCTCGGCGCTTCCCCTGATCGGGTCACCGTCGAGCTGACCGAGCACCTCAAGGTCGACGACTACGAGGGATTCACGTCAAAGCTCGGCCCGCTGCGCGCGGCCGGCGGCAGGGTCGCGATCGATGACTTCGGCGCCGGCTACGCGAGCCTCCGGCACATCATCAAGGTGCGCCCGGAGTGGATCAAGCTCGACATCTCCCTCACCGAGAGGGTCGACGAAAACCCGGTGGTGCATGCGCTGGCGAGATCCCTTGTCTCGTTCGCCGACGAGGTGGGCGTGCGGGTGATCGCCGAGGGTATCGAGACCGAGGAGGAGCTCGAGGCGCTCATCGACGCCGGCTTCCGTTACGGGCAGGGCTTCTACTTCGGTGTGCCCGCCCCGCTCGATGTAGCGCTGGCCGCTGCGGGCTAGCGCCGCTTCTTCTTCTTCTTGCAGCCCTTCTTGTGCTTCTTCGCATTGGTGGCGCCCGCATGGCGCTTCTTCTTGCACTTCTTGCGGGGCGTCGCGGCCGGGGTCGCGGCCGGAGGCAGGGCGGCGGGAGTGGCGGGAGTGGCGGGAGGGGCGGCCGGATCGCCGAGGAGCCGCGTGACCGCGTAATCGGTCGTGCCGCCCGCTGGGCCGGTCTCCCCCACGAGCACAATCTTGCCGTCGGGCTGAAGCGCCATCCCGTTCGCGATGTCTACCCCCGTGAAGTTGACCACCGCCTTTCCACCGGTGCCGAAGCTCGGATCGAGGGCGCCGTTCGGCATCAACCTCGCCACGGCGAAGCCGTCACCGTCCGTGCCGGCGACCAGGATCTTGCCGTCGGCCTGAAGGGCCATCGCGTTGGCGACGTCCGTGCCGCCGAAGTCGATGGAGACCTGCCCGTTGGCGCTGGGGCCGAAGGTCGGGTCATAGAACCCGTCGGTCTTCACCCGGGCGACACCGAAGTCCCCGCCCCCGGGACCGGCGACCAGGATCTTGCCGCCGGGCTGAACCGCGATCGCGTTCGCGCCCCGTGGCAGGTCGGTGGTCCCGCCCTCCGAGTGACCGGTGTTGGCTCCGAAACTTGTGTCGACGTTGCCGGTGGAATTCAGGCTGAGAATGGCCAATCTCGCGTTCCCCCCGGTGCTCGTAGCGCCGGCGACGACGATCTTCGAGCCGGAGAGGGCGACTGCCCTGGCCCCATCGATGTCGCCGGTGAAGTCGGCCCGCTTTCGGCCGTTGCTGTCGAAGGTGTTGTCGATCGTTCCGGCCGACGTGACCCGATCGATGGCGAACTGGTTGTCGCTGAACCCGACCGTGACGATGCTTCCATCCGCCTGGCGGACGAGGGCACCGGCGCCATCACTGCCGGTCGTCGCGCCGTCGACGCCGGCGAAGTCGACGCTCGGATGCCCGGTGCCGCCGAAACCCGTGTCGTAGGCGCCGGTCAGTCCCAGCCGGCCGATCGTGACGTTGCCGCCCATGCCCCCGTTCGTGCCGGCCACCAGCAGCTTTCCGTCGGGTTGCAGCCCTAGCGCGTTGGCGCCGTTGCCCGGGTCGGTGCCCTCAGAGAAGGTGGGGCCTCCGAATCCGGCCGGCGCGCCGGTCGGCGACAGCCGCAAGACAGACCATCCCGAGTCCGTGAGGTTTGGCGGATTGAACACGAAGGTCGAGCCCAGGACCACGATCCGCCCGTCGGGCTGCACCACGACATCGCTTGCCGTATCGGTGCTGGGGACGACGTTGGTGCGAATGTTCCGGACGAACCGGCCGTTGGTCCCAAACGATGTATCCAGGTCGCCGGCGGCGGCGGAGGCCCCGGTCGCGGTGAGCAGATAGACCGCGATCGCGAACGCCGCCGCCCAGCCATAGGGCCTGGCTGGATGTCGTCGCCGGATGGCTACCGCGCCCGATTCATTACCGCGAGCGTACTTGGCCCAGGCCGGGGAGGAGCGTCAGCCCGAAAGTCCACGAGCCAGCAGCGCCATGCGCATCGCAACCACGGCTGCCCCGCGGCCCTGGTCGCGCTTGCCGCCACCAGAGCGGGCCAGGGCCTGGTCCATGTTCTCGGCCGTGATCACGCCGAAGGCGCAGGGCACGCCGGTGTCGAGCTGGACCCGCTGTGTCCCTGCCGCGACCTCGTTGCAGACGTGGTCGTAGTGGCTGGTCTCGCCACGGATCACCACGCCGAGGCAGGCGATCCCCGCGAACCGGCCACTCTCGGCGCAGAGCTTGGCCGCGAAGGGGAGCTCGAAGGCGCCTGGCACCCGATAGGTGTGGACCGAGGCCTCGCTGACGCCGCCGAGGTCGAATCCCTCCGCGGCGCCGTTCAGGAGCCGCTCGGCGATCTCCTCGTAGAAGGTCGCCACGCAGACCGCGAAATCGTTGCCCGCCAGGGCCTCGCGCTCCTCCTCGGAGAAGCGCTCGTGCTCGGGCGTCTCAGTCACCGGGGGGGTAGTCCGTGGAGCCGGCGCCCTCCCGGCGGTTCTCCTCGTCCTTGCGGTGCTCCTCGTAGAGCAGCTGCTCGTCGAGCGGCAGGCCCTGGTGGTGGAGCGCATGGCCCATCTTGTCGCGCTTGGCGTTCAGGTAGGCCTCGTTGTGGGGGTTGGGCACCGACTGGATCGGCACCTGGTCGGTGACCGAGAGCCCGTAGCCCTCCAGCCCGAGGATCTTCTTCGGGTTGTTGGTGAGGATCCGGATGCTCGACAGCCCGAGGTCGACCAGGATCTGGGCGCCGATCCCGTAGTCGCGCAGGTCGGCCGGCAAGCCCAGCTTGAGGTTGGCGTCGACGGTGTCGAGGCCCTCCTCCTGGAGCTTGTAGGCGCGGAGCTTGTTGAGCAGCCCGATGCCGCGGCCCTCCTGGGAGAGGTAGAGCAGCACGCCCTTGCCCTCCTGCTCGATCGTCGCGAGGGCCGCCTCCAGCTGCTCGCCGCAGTCGCAGCGCAGCGAGTGGAAGACGTCGCCGGTGAGGCACTCGGAGTGGACCCGGACGAGCACGTCCTCCGACCCGGCCACCTCGCCCTTGACCATCGCGACGTGGTGCTTGTCGTCGATCAGGGAGCGGTAGCCGACGGCGCTGAACTCGCCGAACTTCGTCGGCAGCTTCGTGGAGACGATCCGCTCGACGAGCTTCTCGGTGCGGCGCCGGTAGGCGATCAGGTCGGCGACCGTGACCATCTTCAGGTCGTGCTTCGCGCAGTAGTCCGCGAGGTCGGGGACGCGGGCCATCGTGCCGTCCTCGTTCATCACCTCGCAGATCACCCCGGCGGGGATCAGGCCGGCAAGCCGGGCGAGGTCGACCGCGGCCTCGGTCTGGCCGGTGCGCTCCAGGACGCCGCCGTCCTTGGCCTTCAGCGGGAAGACGTGGCCGGGCTGGACGAGGTCCTCTGGCCGTGAGTGGGGATCGATCGCCACCTGGATGGTGCGAGCCCGGTCGGCTGCGGAGATGCCGGTGGTGACGCCCTCGCGAGCCTCGACCGAGACGGTGAAGGCCGTCTGGAACGGGAGCCTCGTTCTTGGCCGCCATCAGGTTGAGCCCGAGCTCGTTGCAGCGCTCGTCGGTGAGCGCCAGGCAGATCAGGCCCCTGCCGTGGGTCGCCATGAAGTTGACCGCCTCGGGGGTCGCGAACTGCGCCGCCAGCGTCAGGTCGCCCTCGTTCTCGCGGTTCTCGTCGTCGCAGACGACGACCATCCGGCCGCGCCGGATGTCCTCGATCGCCTCCTCGATGGTGGCGAAGGGCGTGTCACTCTTCGTCTCGGTCAGCTTGCGCTCCTTGGTCTGCTTGGCCATCTCGTTACTCCTTGTCGATGGATAAGGGTGACAGGCCGGCGTCGGCCGACAGCTGGCGCCGGACGTAGCGGGCGAGGACGTCGCATTCGACGTTGACCCGGTCGCCGGGCTCGAGCGCGCCCAGCGTGGTCCGCTCGAGCGTCTCGGGGATCAGCGAGACCTCGAGGCCGGAATCGGTGAGCTCGGAGATCGTCAGGCTGACCCCCTCGATCGCGATCGAGCCACGGTCGACGACGTACGGCAGCAGCTCCTCGGGCAGCTCGACCCGGAGCCGCTTTGCGAAGCCGTCCGCGGAGAGGTCCTCCACGGTGGCGGTCCCGTCGACATGGCCCTGGACCACGTGGCCGCCGAGGCGGTCGGTCGGCCGCAGAGGGAGCTCGAGGTTGACGGGCGAGGAGGCCTCCAGTTCGCCTAGAGTCGTCAGTGAAAGGGTCTGGTGCATCACGTCGGCCTCGAAGGCGCCGTCGCCGACCGAGGTGGCGGTCAGGCAGGCTCCGTTGACGGAGATCGAGTCGCCCTCACCGAGCTCCGGCGCGAGCTTCGCGCTGATCCGCAGGCGGGCTCCGTCGTCCGAGGACTTGATGGTCTCGACGCGTCCCAGCTCCTTGACGATTCCGGTGAACATCAGCCGATCACCACTCCCGGAGCCTCGCGCGCACCAGCATGTCCTCGCCGACCTGCTCGAAGTCCGTGGCCAGCGGATGGACGCCGTCGGCGATGCGAATCGCGCCCTCCCCCTCGAGGACCGCGCGCGCCTCGGCCGCGCCGACGAGCACCGGTGCGATGAACAGGCGGATCTCATCGATCTCACCGGCATCGAAGAGGGCGCCGGCGAAGGTCGGGCCGCCCTCGACCAGAAGGTCCTGGATGTCGCGGCGTCCCAGCTCGTCGAGTCCCGCCTCGAGACGGTCCCTGTCGGTGCGACCCGGCGCCACGATGACCTCTGCGCCGGCGCGCTCCAGGGCGTCTCGCTTGGCGGAGGCCGCCTCGGGTGCGCAGATCACGATCAGCGGAGCCTCGTCGATCGAGTTGACCAGAGCGGAATCGATCGGGAGGCGCGCACCGGAGTCGAACACGACCCGCGCGGGCTGACTGGCGGCGCCCTCGATCCGGGCCGTCAGCAGCGGGTCGTCGGCCAGGGCGGTCCCGATGCCGACCGCGACGGCGTCTGACTCGGCTCGCCATCGGTGGACCAGCTCGCGGCTCTCGACGCTCGAGATCCAACGGGAGTCCCCCGTCGGTGACGCGACGCGCCCGTCCAGCGACATGGCCGCCTTGTAGGTGACGAGTGGGCGGCCCGTGCGAGCGCGCTTGCGGAAGGGCTGGTTGAGCAGCCGGGCGGCGCTCGCCTCGGAGCCGCCTGCGAGCTCGACGTCGACGCCCCCGTCGCGGAGCATCCCCGGCCCGCGCCCGGAGGCCTTGTCCGTCGGATCCTCAGACGCGTAGACGACTCGCGAGATCCCGGCCTCCAGGATCGCCTCGGTGCAGGGCGGCTGGCGCCCCGTGTGGGCGCAGGGCTCGAGCGTGACGTAGAGGCTCGAGCCCGTCGGGTCGGAGCCGCGGGCGCGGCAGTCCTCGATCGCGGCCCGCTCGGCATGTAGCCCGCCGAGCTCCGCGTGGAACCCCTCGCCGATCACGCCCGGTCGCCGACGAGCACGGCGCCTACCAGCGGATTCGGGCTGACCTGCCCGCGGCCCCCCTCCGCAAGCTCGAGAGCCCGGCGCAGGTGAGACGCTTCCTGTTCGGTGCTGACCGTGGCGATGCTCGCCTCCTTTTGGGTCGAGCTCGACTGATTGACTGGTCAGTCAGCCAGTGATTGTAGACGCGAGGGTGCTCCGTGGCTAAGCCGAGGAGCAACCCGTTGTCCGTAGTCTTGCGCGTCGATGGCAAGGGCAAGGCAAAAGGCAGGCGAAAGCGAGGCCAGGAGCTATGGGCGCCGCGCCAGCCTCCTCTCGATCGGGGTTGGGATCACGGGGTTGATCACCTACCTCTACTTCGCGATCGCCTCGCACGAGCTCTCGACCGAGCAGTACGGGCAGGTGGCGGTGCTCTGGTCGGCGGTCTTCATCGTCGTCTCGGTCCTGCAGCGCCCGGTCGAGCAGCTGCTCTCCCGCACCGTCTCCGAGAACATGGCTCACGACGCGCCGATCGCCCGCACCGTGCGGGTCGCGGCGACGATCCAGCTCTCGGTCGCGGTCGGGCTGCGATGTGGTCGTACTGGCGCTCCGGGGGCCGATCCAGGACCACCTGCTGCACGGCAACTCGACGCTCTATTGGATCGGCGTCGGCGCCGTCACCGCCTACGGCGCGAGCTACTTCGCCCGTGGCTTCCTGGCCGGCAGCCACCGCCTGACCATCTACGCCCTACTGATCATCAGCGAATCGATCTCGCGAACGGCCTTCCCGCTCGCGGTCGCCATTGGGATCGCATCCGGCCAGACCGCCGTGGCGCTCGGCATCGTCGCCGCCCCCACGCTCTCCCTGATCGTGGTCCCGTTCGCGTTCCTCCGCCGCTTCGGGGGCGACCGCGCCGAGCCAGAGCCCGCAGTCGAGTCCCCGGCTGCGCCCGACAGCTCGGAGCTCACGCTCGCCCGCGGAGGCCGGTTCGCGGCGGCGGTGTTCCTGATCATGCTCTCCGAGCAGACCTTCCTCAACGCCGGCCCCCTGCTGGTCAACGCCTCGGCGGGCGCCGCGGCGGCCGGCTACATCTTCAACGTGCTGATGATCGCCCGTGCGCCGCTGGTGCTCTTCCAGGCCGTGTCGACCAGCCTCCTCCCCCACCTCACCCGGCTCGGGTCCCAGGGGGACGAGGAGGACTTCCGCGCCTCGGTGCGCGTCACGATCCTCGCCATCGCCGGCTTCGCGGCGGTGGTGGCGCTCGCGATGGTGGTAGCCGGGCCAGATCTGATGCAGATCGCCTTTGGCAAGAAGCACAGCTACGAGCGGATCGATCTGGTGATCGTCAGCATCGGCATGGGCCTCTATCTCTCCGCGGCGACCCTCAACCAGGCGGCATTGGCGAAGGGACAGGTGCGCCGCGCGTCGTTCTGCTGGATCGGCTGCGCCGTCCTCTTCCTCATCTGGACGGCGGTGCCACTCGTCGACAACGACTTCCACCGCGTCGAGATCGGTTACCTGGGAGCGGCGACCGTGCTCTGCTCGCTGCTCTACTGGCTCTACCGCCAGCCGCTGGCCATCCGCGAGGAGCGGCTCGAGCCGGGCTCGACCGAGGAGATGGAGCTGCAGCTTGCCGCGGCGGACGAAGCCGGTTAGCCCAGGTCGCCCAGGATGCTGTCGGCCGTCCCCGCCGGCTTGGGAACGAACAGCGATTCGAGCTTCTTGAGCGCCTCGGTCGTTCCCATCGCCACCAGCACGTCCCCAGGCTGTAGGACCGTGTTCGAGCCCGGCTGTGGGTGAACCTTGCCGTCGGCGGTCCTGACCGCGGCCACGGTCGTGGTCCCCCGGACCTCCCCGATGGTGCGTCCCGCCGCCTCGCAGCCCTCCGAGACGTCGATCTCCTCCATCCGGTACTCGGGCGCCACATCGACGACGCCTGTGACCTGGGGCTGCAGGGCGAGGCGAGCCATCTCGGCCCCGCTCGACTTGTAGGGGGAGATCACCCGGTTGGCGCCCGCACGGAGGAGCTTCTTCTCCGAGTCCTCGACGCTGGCGCGCGCGACAACCGTGATGTCGGAGCGGAGCTCTCGCGCGGTCAGGCAGGTGAAGATGTTCTCGGCGTCTGAGTCCACGCAGGCCAGGACTGAGATCGCACGGTCGACGCCCGCCGCCTTCAGCATCTCGTCGTCCGAGGGCCGCCCCTGGAGGAAGGGCGCATCCATCTGATCGGCGATGTGCTTGTTCTCATCGAGCTCGTCGATGACGACGAAGTCGTCCCCGCCGGCCTGGAGATCGCGCGCGACCTGACGCCCGACCCGGCCGAAGCCGCAGATCAGGTGATGCCCGGATAGGTCTTTGATCTGATTCAGGGTGCGGCGCTCCTCGAGGATCTCCCCCAGGTGGCCGGCGACGAAGAACTCCGTCACCGTCACCAGGGCGTAGAAGAGCGTACCCACGCCCAGGACGATCAGCAGTACCTTGACGATCTGGCCCGGCAGGTCCGGGGGGGTCGGGTCTGACCCGACCGTCGCCACGGTGTCCAGGGTGAAGAGGAAGCCATGCCAGATGGAGACGCTCTCGGTGAGCGAGTAGGCGATCGCCCCGGACGCCTGAACGACGACGATGACCGCGATCAGAAGGGCGAGACGGCGCAGGAACGGCTCGAACTCGCCGCGCTCCCCGGGGCCGTCGAAGCTCCGGAAGCGACTGAGGCGCGCGTGCCTGTCCGCCACGCGAGCCTAGGCGGCGCCGGCCGCTTCGGCGATCGAGACATATGCCGCTGCCGGGTCGTCCGACCCGAACACGGCGGAGCCGGCAACGAACAGGCTCGCCCCCGCGGCGGCCACCCCGCCCGCGGTGCCCGGGTCGATGCCGCCGTCGACCTCGATGGTCCCGCCCCCGACGAGTGCGCTCAGCCTCCCCACCTTGTCCGGCGAGTCGGCGATGAAAGGCTGGCCGCCCCAGCCCGGGTTGACCGTCATACACAGGAAGACGTCGGCGTCGTTCACCGACTCGCTGACGGCGGCGACTGGCGTGCCCGGGTTGACGGCGAGGCCCGCCAGGCAGCCCAGCTCGCGGATCGCGTTGAGCGTGCGGTTGACGTGCGGGGTCGCCTCGGCGTGAAAGGTGATGTTGTCGGCGCCGGCCTTCGCGAACTCCTCGATCTGGCGCTCGGGCTGCTCGATCATCAGGTGCACGTCGATCGCCCCACCCGCGTCATGGACCAGGTCGGCGATCGAGCCGGCGACCAGGGGGCCGATCGTGATCGGGGGGACGAAGTGGCCATCCATCACGTCCACGTGGATGATCCGCGCGCCCGCGGCCATCACCTCCTCCACCTGCGTGCCCAGCCGGGAGAAGTCGGACGAGAGGATCGACGGAGCGACCCGCTTCGTCGCGAAGAGGCCGCGGCGGCCCGTCGTGGCGGTGTCGGTGGCGGCTTCCAAGGTCAGATCGAGCGGAGCATCGACTCGCCGCATTGCTGGCACTTCATGTCCTCGGTCCTGCTCATGCGGCTGATGGTCCCGTGCTCTCCGCAGTTGGGGCACTGCGAGACGAGCTCGAAGCGGCGCAGGCAGTACACGCAGACGAAGCGGCCCGGAAGCTGCGCCGGGCGCAGCCACGGCTCGCCGCAACCGGGGCAGTTCGGGCGCTGCAGGGCACCCTCGGTGGCCTCGGGAGCGCCGGTCTCCTCATCCACGCGATTTGTCGACCCGTTCGGCCATGTGACGAGAGTATCGAGCGCTACAGAGCCTTTGAGGGTGCGTCGTGTCCGCGCAGGAATTCGGCCGCGCTCATGGGCTTCTTTCCCGGGGGCTGGACGACGTCCAGCAGGAGGATGCCGTCGGGC
Organism: uncultured Solirubrobacterales bacterium; assembly: GCA_963763985.1. GTDB lineage: Bacteria > Actinomycetota > Thermoleophilia > Solirubrobacterales > 70-9 > DASUPK01. The sequence continues at coordinate 12,242 of CAVXQO010000013.1, forward strand.
CCCAAGAGCTGAAGTTGCTCGCCTTGGACCAGGATGAATCCGGGCTCAGAGGATCCATCGGACCCGTAGACGTGGCCGGCCTCGGCCGAACGGACCCCAAGCCTGCCACCGCCCTCGAGTTCCAGGTACGCCCCGATGTGTGGTGTAAGTGCTCGCACCTGGCGCTCCAGGTCGGCCACCGGCCGGGTGGGGTCGATCCGGCGCTCCTGGGGAGAGATCTTGTCGGCATAGCTCGCGCGCGAGTCGTCCTGGTCTACGAAGGTGAGATTCCCGGCCTCGAGCTCGTCAAGAGCTCGGACCAGAAGCTCGCCACCGACGGCTGCGAGGCGGGCCGAGAGGGACTCATGGTCATCGTCGCCACTGATGTGGATCTCCTCGGCCAGCGCGATCGGGCCCGAGTCGAGCCCCTCCGTGACGCGCATGATCGTGACGCCGGTGATCGGATCTCCCTCCATCAGCGCCCGCTCGATCGGGGCCGCACCGCGCCAGCGCGGGATCAGGGACGGGTGGACGTTGAGCATCAGGAACTCGCTCAGCAGCGGCTCCTTGATCAGCTGGCCGAACGCGCAGACCGCGATCGCGGCCGGCTTGGCCGCCCGGATCGCCTCCAGCGACTCGGGCGAGTTCACGTCGCCCGTCTGATGGAGCTCCAGATCGAGCTCGCGCGCCGCCTCCGCCGCGGGCGGCGGTGCGAGGTGGCGACCCCTACCCCTGCGGCTGTCGGGAGGGCTGACGACCAGAGCCGGCCGGTGCGGGCTGCCGGCCAAGCGCCGCAGGACCGTCGCGGCGAACTCCGATGTGCCGAGGTAGGCGGTCCTCAATCCTCGGACGGCGTCGACGCCGGTTCACCCTCGCCGACCGCGTCCTCTTCCGGGCGCTCGGGCGCGAAGGTGCCGCCCTCGCGGAGCGCGCTGAGGGCGCCGCGGCGCTGCTCGCGCTCAGTGCGGTCGAGCATCAGGACCCCGTCGAGGTGATCAACCTCGTGCTGGATCACCCGCGCCTCGAGGCCGGAGGCCTCGACCGATAGCGGTTCGCCGTGTACGTCGACGGCGCGCGCACGGATGAAGAGCGGGCGCTCCACGTCGACGATCACGCCGGGCAGGCTGAGGCAGCCCTCCTCCGCGGTGGCGAGGTCATTCTCCGAGCGCCACTCAATCTCCGGGTTGACGAGGATCGTCGGCTCCGCTTCCGAGCCCACCTGGAAAACGAGCATGCGCCGGAGCGTGCCGAGCTGCGTGGCGGCGAGGCCGACGCCGATCGCGTCGCGCATCAGGCCGATCATCCGCTCCGCCTCGCTGGCGAGGTCGTCGTCGAACTCGGTCACCGGCGAGGCCGCCGACCGCAGCACCGGATCGCCGAACTTGACGACCTCGGACAGCGCCGCGGCCCGGCGCTCGATCGCCTCCTGATCGATGCCTTCCGGCTCCGCGGCCTCGCTGGCCATCTCGTCGTCGAGCTCCTCGACGGGGGTAGGTGTCTGCTCGTCGCTCACGCCTTCGAGTCTAGTCCGGCGGTATCTCGGCACAACTTCGGCAATGAAAGGCCGGCTACATGAGCGTCCCGGCACATTTCGGGGGCGAGCATCGGGTCGTGCTCATTCTGCGTCGGATTCCGCCCACCCGTCGGGTGGAAATCGATGCAGAAGGACTGCGGCGGATTGTTGAAGCACAGCACGGCGTGGTCAGCCGAAAGCAGCTGGCTGACGCGGGCCTCGGCGGCGGCGCGATCTCTCGGTGGCTGGAGGGCGGCCGCCTGCACCGCATTCATCGCCGGGTCTATGCCCTCGGCCATACGGCTCTCCCCCTGGAGGGCAGGCTCTGGGCCGCCCTCCTCTACGCCGGCTCGGGGGCCGTTCTGAGCCACACGACCGCAGGGTGGATCTGGTCTCTCATCGATGCCGCACCCAGACAAATCCACGTGACCACTTCAGGTCCCCGCTCTTCATTGCCAGATGTTCGGATGCACCGATCACGCCAGGTGGATGCCGCGAGGCATCGAGGGTTTCCGGTGTCGGGTGTACCGCGAACCCTGCTGGACCTTGGCGGCGTTCTATCCGCCCGCCAACTCCGCCGGGCCCTCGCCGAGGCCGCGTACCGCGGACTGCTCGATCCGGCCGCGGTCGAATCGGTGCTGGGTCGAGGCCGGCCGGGTTCGCTGGCGCTCAGCGCGGCGCTCGTCCACCACCTCCCGTCCCTGGCCCGAACTCTCAGTGAACTTGAGGAGCGCTTCCTGGAGCTATGCGAGTCCGCGGGGTTGCCGCTGCCGGAGATCAACGCAAGAGTCGCTCGGATGCGGGTAGACGCGATCTGGCGCGATCAAATGCTCGCGGTGGAACTCGACGGAGCCGCAGCTCACGGCCATCCGTCTGCGATGAAGCGCGACCGCCGGCGGGAGTTGACCTTGAGAGCGGAAGGCTTTCACGTTGTGCGTTACTCGTGGGACCAGGTGAATCGGGAATCCGATGAGGTCGTCGCTGACCTGCGTCGCTTGCTTACCTGAGAACTCCTACTGCGGATCCACGTCCACGGAGATCGAGACCTGGCGCAGGGCGCGATCCCGGACGGCGGACGCGACGGCGTCTCTGACGGCCGCGACCGCGTCGCGCCGACGCTCGGATTTGACCACCAAACGGCGGCGGTGCTTGCCTCGCAGGCGGAAGAGCGGCGCCGGGCCGAGCAGGTCGTCATCGGCGCCCAGCCGGTCGGCGACCAGGCCGCGAACGGTCTCCGCGGATGCCTCCACTCGATCGTCCTCCTCACCGGCAAGACCGATCTCGATCAGGTGGGAGAAGGGCGGATAGCGCAGCGCGCGGCGCCTCTCCAGCTCCTCGGCGAGGAACCCGCTCGCATCGTGCCTGGCGGCGTGACGAATGCTCGGCGCGCCGGTCGCCATCGCCTGCACCAGCACGCGTCCGCCGGCCTCGCCCCGGCCGCTGCGCCCGGCCAGCTGGGTGATCAGAGCGAAGGTGCGCTCCTCCGAGCGGAAGTCCGGAAGGCGCAGCGCGCCGTCGGCATCCAGCACGACGCTCAGGGTGACGTCCGGGAAGTCGTGGCCCTTGGCAACCATCTGGGTGCCGACGAGCACGCCGGACTCGGCGGACTCGAAGCGGCGCAGGACGTCGCCGTGTCCGCGACCGGCCGCGCTGTCGGAGTCCAGGCGGAAGATCTCCAGCGGCGCGAGCAGCTCGTTCAGCTCGGCCTCGACCCGTTGCGTCCCGGACCCGACCCGGGCGATCGTCACCGATGAGCATTCCGGACAGGAGTCGGGCTTTGGCTCCGCATGCCCGCAGTGGTGGCAGCGAAGAGCGCCGTCGCGGTGGAGGATCAGGGAGACGTCGCAGTTCGGGCACTCCCATGCATGGCCGCAGGAGCGGCACGTCAGATGCGTCGACCAGCCGCGCCGGTTGATCAGCAGAATCGCCTTGCCGCCCTCCGCGGCGACCTTGGTGAAAGCCTCGCGCGTTCGCGGATGGAGCGGTCCGGGCACCGGTCCGCGCATGTCGACGATCTCGACCGGCGGCAGGCGTCGCCCGTCCACGCGGCTCGGCAGCTCGAGCCGCTCCAGCTCATGCCAGCTCTCGGGGCGGGGGGTTGCGGTCCCACAGATCAGCACCGCTCCGGCCTCGGCCGCACGGCGCCGCGCCACCTCGCGGGCGTCATAGCGCGGATCACCCTCCTGCTTGTAGGAGGAATCGTGCTCCTCGTCGATCACGATCAGGCCGGGATCGGCGACGGGCGCGAAGACGGCTGAGCGCGGGCCGACGCAGATCCGCGCCTCGCCCGACCGCAGCCGCCGCCACTCGTCGTAGCGGGCGCCCGCCGGCATCTTGGAATGAAGGAGCGCGACCGAGTCGCCAAACCGCCGCCGGAAGCGGTCCATCGTCTGCGGCGTCAGGGCAATCTCCGGGACCAGGACGATCGCGCCCCTCCCCCGCGCCAGGGTCTCACGGGCCGCCTCGAGGTAGACCTCGGTCTTGCCGGAGCCGGTGACCCCGTGGAGCAGCAGGGAGCGTCCGCCGCCCGGCGCCTTCCCCTCAGGCAGCGAGGCGACCACGGTCTTGAGGGCAGCCGTCTGATCGGCGGTGAGCTCGACGCCCTCCCGCACGGCCCCCACACCGAGCGATTCGTGGCGGCGTCTGCGCTCCACCTCCCGGGTCCTGACCAGGCCACGAGACTCCAGCCGCCGGAGCGTCGCCCGGTCCGAGCCCGCGGTCGCCGCCAGCCTGCGTGCCAGCTGCGGGCCTGCGATCAGGGCCCGCAGCACGGCCTTCTGCCGTAGGCCGAGTCGCTCGCCGCCCGAGACCGCCTCAATGCCCTCGGGCGTCGCATCGACCTCCAGTTCAACCAAGGGCCGCACCCGTCGGGCCTCCGCCCCGGTCCCAACGCCGGGCGGGAGCACAAGCCCCAGGCCGCGCGCAGTCGTGGAGCAGTACTCCACCCCGACCCAGCGCCCCAACTCGACGAGCTCCGGTGGGACGCCCGCCTCCAGGGCCTCGACCGGCTCGGCCAGCCGGGCCTCTGGAAGCTCGCTGCGTTCGGCCAGGCCGACGACCACGCCGACCACCCGCCGCCGCCCGAAGGGGACGACAAGCACAGAACCCACACCGACGTCCCCCATCGCCTCGGGCAGCCGATAGTCGAACGGCCCGGAGACGCTCCGGGTCGTGAGCAGGGGCTCTACCTTGGCGATCGCCACAGCCACCGGAGCCTAGGCCCGCTCACGGACGCGGGTCACCAGCCGCCGCCTTGGCCACTCGTCCATTCGTCATCGCGCGGGGTTGGCGGTGGTAGCCTCGACCCGAGACTCGATCCGAGGGAGAGAGGGAGCAGTGGGGACTCGGCGAGGTTGGATCGCGACCGCGGTGATCGCCGCAGCGAGTTGTTATCTAGGGCCCGCGGCCCCTGCGCTCGGCGTCGCACCGCAAGGCGGCCTCACCCAGCTGTCCCCGCCAAACGACTGCATCCAAAGCGCGAGTGGCTCCTGCGGCGTGACGAGCGCGGTCGGGCTCAGCTTCGCCCAGGAGATGGTGATCAGCCCGGACGGCAAGAACGCCTATGCCACGGCCTTTCTCGACGACGCGGTCTCCGAGTTCAGAATCAACTCCAGCGGAGGGCTCACGCAGCTCGCTGATCCGAACGAATGCATCAGCGATGACGCCGACGGGCCGGGCGGCAACCCACCGACGCAACCCGCCTGCCGGTCCGGCGCCGGCCTGGATGGAGCACGCGGGATCGCGATCAGCCCCGACGGCCTGACCGTCTACGTCACCGCCAGCGGCGACCGCGCGGTCTCAGCCTTTGCCAGGAGCCCGTCGACCGGGGCCCTCACCCCGCTGTCCGATCCGCACGAATGTCTCAGTGACGACGGAGACGGCCCTGGAGTGGTCGATCCGCCGTTCGACCCCGCCTGCGCCAGTGGGATCGGGCTGGGGAACGCATTCGACGTAGCGGTCTCGGCTGATGGGTCGAACGTGTACGTGGCCTCGTTCGACCAGAGCGTGGCGGCATTCTCCCGCGACAAAACCACCGGCGGCGCGCCACTCGGGTCTCTGACACAGCTGGCGGGGGCGGACGCCTGCATCACGCAGGTCGCCGCCGGCACCAGCTGTACGACGGTCAATCCCGGTCAAGGCATCGGGCACGGAATCAGCAGTCCGGTCGGCATAGACGTCAGCGACGACGGCGCGAACGTCTATGTGGCGTCCGTCAATGGGGACGCGATCGCAGCTTTCAACCGCAACGGAGACGGATCGCTCGACCAGCTCGCCGATCCCGACGATTGCCTCAGCAACGACCCTGACGGGCCCGGTGGTAACCCACCGACCGATGCCAGCTGCGCGGGCGCCTTTGGGCTCGACGGCGCGACCGGGTTGGACGTAGCGCCCGACGGAGACGCCGTCTACGTCGCCTCGAACTTGTCCGACGCCGTCGACGAGCTCCAGCGAAACGAGGTGACTGGAGCGCTCGTGCCTCTGGCGAACCCAAACGACTGCCTGAGCTTCGACAACGACTTCACGGGACCGGGCCCGCTTGGGACGGATGGGATCAACCCACCGACCGAACCGCAGTGCGCGTCGGCCTCCGGCCTCCACGGAGCGCGATCCGTGGCCGTCGCCCACGACAACAAGAGCGTCTACGTGGCGACCTTCGGTTCGGGCACCAGCCTGGCCTCGTTCTCCCGCAATCAGGCCACCGAGGAGTTGAATCAGCTGAATGAGCCCGACGATTGCCTCGGGTCGGGCACGACGAACTGCGGGTCCGCGACCGGCATGGGTGGGCTGTTCTCGGTTGCGGTCGCCCCAGGCGGCGCGCGCGTCTACACCGCCGCTTCGGCGGATCAGGCCCTGGCTGCGTTCTCGCGCGAGCTGCCACCCAGCTGTGCAAACGCGTTGCGAACCGTGGTCCAGAACACCCCGACTCCGATCCCGCTCGGCTGCCTCGATCCCAACGGCGACGCGATGGATCGCTCGATCCTCGTTGAGCCGATCCACGGTGCGCTCGCCGGCGATCCCGATACGGGCACGGTGACCTACACCCCAGGTGCCGGCTATCTCGGCCCGGACTCATTCATCTTCAACGCCCAGGACCTGCCGGCGCCGAGCCAGCCCTCGAACATCGCCACGGTGCACATCACCGTCGTCACGCCTCCTCCGCCCACTCCGGCTGAACCCGGCACCAGTCAACCGGGTACGACGCAAACCGGCACGAGGAAGAAGTGCAAGCGTCACAAGAAGCACCGTCGCGCGGCGACCGCCAAGAAGAAGTGCAAGAAGAAGAAACGGCGCTGAGTCAGGCCGGCGCCCTGCCGCCGAGATAGGCTGCCGACCGTGGATCTCCAATCTGGCGAGCGCGTCATCTACCAGGGTCACCCGTCGTGGCGGGCGATCCTCGGCTTCTACCTGAAGGGCGCCCTCGTCGGCGCGGCTGCCGGGGTCCTCGCCGGACTCCTCAACGAAGGGGCCGGCCTCGGAGTGCTCACCTTCGCCGTGGTCCTGGCAATCACGATCCTCGTCGGGTTCATAAGGCGGGTCGCGACGGTCTACACGATCACCGACCGCCGACTCAACATCAAGATTGGGATCGTCGCCCGCAAGGTTCAGGAGACACGCCTCCAGCGGGTCCAGAACGTCAACTACAACCAGGGCGTCTACGAGCGGGTCATGCAGATCGGCGACGTCGAGTTCACCACCGCCGGGACCGACGAATCGAACTTCGTCTTCGCGGGCGTCGCGCAGCCGGAGCAGGTCGTCCAGCAGGTCGAGCACGCCACCCCGGTTCTCTCCGGCCTCCAGGGCGAGGCCGAGCCCACGTCCTGACTAGGCCGGCGCCTCGGCCTTCGCGCCGAGCCCGGCAGCCTCGCGCAGGGCGTCGGCGCGGTCCGTCCGCTCCCAGGTGAAGTCGGCGTCCTCACGGCCGAAGTGGCCGTAGGCCGCGGTCTTCTGGAAGATCGGTCGGTGGAGGTCCAGGTAGCGCCTGAACGCCGCCGGGCGCAGGTCGAAGTTCTCCTGGACGATCCGGGCGATCTCGGAGTCCGAGACCTTGCCGGTGCCGAAGGTCTGCGCCATCACCGAGACCGGGTGCGCGACGCCGATCGCGTAGGCGACCTGGATCTCGCAGCGGTCGGCGAGGCCAGCGGCGACCACGTTCTTCGCGACATAGCGGGCCGCGTATGCGGCTGAGCGGTCGACCTTCGACGGGTCCTTGCCCGAGAAGGCGCCGCCGCCGTGACGCGCGGCGCCACCGTAGGTGTCGACGATGATCTTGCGGCCGGTGAGGCCGGCGTCGCCGACCGGGCCGCCGATCACGAACTTGCCGGTCGGGTTGACGAGGAAGTTCTCGAGCAGCTCCTTCTCGGTGAAGAGCTCCTTGTACTCGGTGTGCAGCACCGGCTCGAGGACGTGCTCCCAGAGGTCGTTGCGGATCATCTGCTCGCCGGCCTCCTCGCGGTGCTGCGTGGAGATCAGGACCTTGGCGATCTCGACCGGGCGGTCGTTCTCGTAGCGGACGGTGACCTGGGTCTTGCCGTCGGGCCCGAGGTAGCCGATCACGCCCGCCTTGCGTACCTCGGCGAGCTGGCGGGCCAGCTGGTGCGCGATCTGGATCGGCATCGGCATCAGGGCCTTGGTCTCGCGGGAGGCGTAGCCGAACATCATTCCCTGGTCGCCGGCGCCGGCCGAGTCGAGCTCGTCCGCGGCTGTCGCCCTCGCGCTGCTCGAGGCCCTTGTCGACGCCCTGGGCGATGTCGGGGGACTGCTCGTCGATCGCGCTCAGGACGGCGCAGGCCTTGTGGTCGAAGCCATAGCGGGGATCGTCGTAGCCGATCTTGCGGATCGTCTCGCGCGCGATCGAGGGGATGTCGACGTAGGTCTCGGTGGTGATCTCGCCGGAGACGACCACGAGGCCGGTGTTCACCAGGCACTCGCAGGCGACCCTGCCGGTCGGGTCCTCGGCCATCACCGCGTCGAGGACGCCGTCGGAGATCTGGTCGCAGACCTTGTCGGGATGGCCCTCGGTGACGGACTCGGAGGTGAACAGGAACTCGTTCTCTGAAAGCTTTTGCATGGTCCTTGTCTCAGTGGTTGATGGCCAGGAAGAGCTCTGAGCGAAGCTCCTCGTCGCTCCCTCTCACGGCGAGGCCGAGAGACTGAACGTGCGAGATGTCTTCGCTGAGCGAGGCATACAGTGGGTCCTCTGCCAGGCCGGCCTGCTGGGCCAACCCCAACACCTCATCGAGGTTGAGAAAGACTAGCGCCGAGACGTCGGTCCGGGAGCCGGTCCGTGGCCGCCTGATACGCGCCCGTCCCGGCCAGGCTGTCGCCGCTCGAGCGCACCTGGGCGATGCCCTCGGGCTGCGTCGAGATGACCAGCTTGCCGTCGAAGATCGCGTAGGAGAGGTCGACGCTGGGCGAGACCTGCACCGAGTGCACCGCCACGCCGTCGATCTCCTTCGACTGGAAGGACGGGACCTGCGGGCCCCCGGTGCCCACGGAGCGCAGAAGCGGCTGCTGCAGCGAGGCGAGCGCTCGCCGGCCTTCTTCTCGTCGACGCCGTCGACGATCAGGCTCGCGTAGGGGACGCCGCCGGTCGGTTCCGCGACCAGCGCGGCCTGGCCGCCGAGCGCGGGCAGCAGGTCCTTGAGCGGATCGACGCCGGCCTGCTGCTGAAGGCTCTGCGCGAGCGCCCGCAGCGAGCCGGCCAGGCCCTGCGCGCTCGCGCCGGCCGTCGCCAGCGCCTTGTTCAGCGCCGGCCCGAGGTCTCCCACGCCGATGTAGCCGAGCGCGCGGGGGCCGGCCTCGTCGGCCAGGCCGGGCTCGAACTGCGGCAGGCTGGCGAACACCGTCGGGCTCCGCTGCTCGAGCTTCGGGTCGAGGTCGCTGACCAGGTTGACCTCCACCCCGTCGTCACGCGCCCGCAGCGAGACGGCCATCCCGGTGCTCGCGCCGTAGTCGACGAAGGTGTTGAGCTGGGTGGCGCTGCCGGGGCGCCCGGCGAGCATGCGGCTGATGCCGGCCGGGGAGAGATAGACCTCGGCGAGCCGGACATTCGGCAGGTCGGAGCGGGCGGCGTCCTGATCGGAGCCCTCCAGCCTCGGCGCGTGGCCGGACTGCGCGGCGAGCGCGGCGCGGACGGCCAGCACGCTGCCGAACAGCGCCTGGTCGCCCGAGCGGGCGGTGGCGAGCCCGCTCGAGTAGACGCTCAGGGTCTCGCCGCCGACCTTCGCCTGCTTGGGCTTGCCGCCGGGCGAGAGCCGGTGAGGAACTGATCGGCCTTGGCGTTGTCCCCGACGCCGACGACGTAAGCCTCGGCCGTCGTCTTCTTCGGGCCCGGGACGCCGATCAGGGCGAGGTCGTCCTTCGCCCATGGCAGGACCTCGTGCCCGAGATCGACCGGCGCGGCCCGCCGGCGTGGCGAGCGAGCTCGTGTCGCTCTGCAGCAGGGCGGTGAAGTTCGGCAGCTCGTCGTCGAGGTCGCCCGCGAGATCCCACTGGTGGCTGTCGCTGTTGACCGTCAGGTGCGCGTAGAGCAGCGCATCCCGGGGCACGTACGCGATCGTGTCGTCGGAGGGCGCGCACTCCTTGGCCGCCGAGATCTGGCACGGGCACTCCCGGGACCGGCAGGAACTTGATGATCAGGTAGAGGACGGCCACGCCCGCGACGGCGAAGATCCGCATCCGGGTCGTGCGGGATCGCTTCGACCACCAATAGGCGAGGGCGCCGCCGACCTGCTTGATCCAGCGCCAGACGACCTGCGCCTTCTCCCGCAGCCAGTAGCCGAGCGCCCGCAGGCGGGTGGCGAGCCGGAACCGGAGATCGCCGCTCGTCTTCGGGGCAGCTCGGCTTCGGCAGCTTCGGGCGGGAGCTTCGGGAGGCTCGGCCGCGGCAGGCTGACGCGGCGGCGAAAGCGCGCGCGCTTGCGCTTCTTCCCCTCCTTGCTCTTCTCGCCGGTCTGGTCGGGGGCCTTCTTGCCCTCGGGCTCGCCGGGTTCGAGGCGTGCTCACTGACCGCCGGTTATACCCGGCCCGCTCGCTGCTCGCTCCGGTTCCTCCGCCCCTTCCTGCGGGACGTAGTCGATCACCAGCGGCACGCCCTGCGAGCGAGTACGCCTCGCGCAGGCGGTTCTCGAGGTGGAAGGCCCAATCGCGTGTGATCAGCCGCCGGTCGTTCACCTGGATGGCGAAGCGCGGCGGCCGCCGCCCGACCTGGGCCGCGTAGTAGAGGCGGAGCCTGCGCCCGTGCCGCTGCGGCGGCGGCCGGTCCGCCGACCACGGTGCGCGACGAACTTGTTGAGCTCCGGCGTCGGAATGCGGTCGGCCGAGCGCTCCGCCAGCACGATCGCCTGCTTCAGGACGGCGCCCACCCCCCTGCCGGTGACCGCCGAGCAGGTCAGTACCGGCGGGCGCAGCCGGTTCTTCTGCGTCACACGCGCGCGTGCGTCGTCGAGGTCCGTGCGCGACACATCCCACTTGTTGAGGGCGAGGACGGTGGCGCACCCGGAGCGCATCGCCAGCTCGGCGACCCGCAGGTCCTCGGAGGTGACTCCCTCGGTCGCGTCGCAGACCACGATCGCGGCGTCAGCCCTCTCCGCTGCGCGCTCGGAGCGGAGCTGGGCGTAGTAGTCGACGGTCCCGGCGACCTTCGCCCCTGCGGCGCAGGCCGGCCGTGTCGACCAGCACGATTCGCTTGCCGTCGACGTCGGCCTCGGTGTCCACCGGGTCGCGGGTCGTGCCCGCCTGCTCGCTGACGATCACCCGCTCGGAGCCGAGCAGGGCGTTGAGCAGCGACGACTTGCCGACGTTCGGGCGCCCCAGGATCGCGATCCGCGGCGGCTGCTCCTCGTCGTCCTCGCCGGCCTCGACGGCGTGGCGGCGAAGCTCCTCCACCAGCCGGTCGAGCAGGTCGCCTGTCCCGAGGCCGTGGGTGGCGGAGACGGGAAAGGGCTCTCCGAGGCCGAGGTGCGTTGAGCTCGGCGGTCAGCGACTCGTCCTCCGGCCGGTCGGCCTTGTTGGCGGCGACCAGCACGGGGCGGGCCGAGCGGCGGAGGAGGTCCGCGAGCTCGGCGTCGCCGGGGCCGAGGCCCGCCTGGCGTCGACCACGAGCAGGACGACGTCGGCCTCCTCGATCGCGGCCCGCGCCTGCGACTGGACCGAGCGGGCAAGCTCGGCCGAGTCGGCCAGGTCCACCCCGCCCGTGTCGATCAGGTCAAAGCTGAGGCCGTTCCACTCGCACTCGAGGGCGCGCCGGTCGCGGGTCACGCCCGGCTCCGCGTCGGTGACCGCCTCGCGACCGCCCGCCAGGCGGTTGACCAGGGTGCTCTTGCCGGCGTTGGGGAAGCCGACCACCGCCACCGCCGGGCGGCGGCGAAGCCTCGGGCGGGGGCGTTCAGGGGCGCCATCAGGCGATCCCCGTTCCCGGGCCAGCTCGGCGATCCGCTCGACGACCTGGTCGGGCGAGAGATCGGTGGTGTCGAGTGAGACCGAGTCGTCGGCGGCGCGCAGGGCGCCGTGCTCGCCGGCCGCTGTCGCGCCGGTCGCGGTCCTCGATCGCCTCCCGGACCTCGTCAACGGACGCGCCGGTCTCGGCGGCGCGTCGCCGCGCGCGCTCCTCCTCGCTCGCCGTCAGGAAGACCTTCAGCGGGGAGTCGGGGCTGACCACCGTGCCGATGTCGCGGCCCTCGGCGACGTAGTTGCCCGCGGCGATCAGCTCGCGCTGGCGCTTCACCATCGCCTGGCGGACCTGGGGATGGACGGAGACCTTCGAGGAGGCGACCGTCACCTCGGGCGTGCGGATCTTCCCCTCGACGGGCTTGCCGTCGATTTGGATGGTGTCGCCGCCGAAGCCGATGTCGAGGCTCCAAGCCAGCTCCCCAAGCCGCTCGCCGTCCTCGACATCTATGCCTCGGTCGGAGCGCGGCGAGCGCCACGCAGCGGTACATGGCTCCGGAGTCGAGGTAGGTGAAGCCGAGTGCCTTGGCGACGCCACGGGCAACAGTTGACTTGCCAGCCCCGGCGGGGCCATCAATCGCGATCACCATGGGCCATTAAACGGGTCGCAGCCTACGGCGCGCCCTCCACTACGGTTCTCGCCGTGCCAGGCTGGATATAGAGTGCCGCGTGCCGATGGAGAGCTGGAACCTCAACGAGCTGCCGGTGGAGCCGCGCCAGCCGCAGGTGCTGGACTCGGAGTCCGAGGGCCGCGCGATCGTCATCAACCTGCCCAAGGGCGAGCAGCTGCAGGAGCACCAGGTGCACGAGCGGGCCTGGGTGCTGGTGATCGACGGTAAGGTCGAGCATCAACACTCCGGACGGGAAGTGGGCCGCGGGCGGCCCCGGGCTCCTGGCGATCTTCGATCCGGAGGAGCGGCACGAGGTGCAGGCGGTCGAGGACTCGAGGCTCCTGCTGGTGCTCTCCCCGTGGCCCGGGGACGGGCACCCCTCCCAGCAGATCAGGCGAGTAGCGCCCGCAGGTCGCGCTCGAAGCGCGGGTAGCTGACCGCGACGGCCTCGAAGCCGTCCACCTCGACCCCCTCCTTCGAGGCGAGCCCGGCGATCGCGCCGACCATCGCCAGGCGGTGATCGCCGCGGGCGTCGAGCCTCCCGCCCCGCAGGCCGCCGGCGCCCTCGAACGACGAAGCCGTCCGGGCCGCGCCTCGATGTCGGCGCCCAGCGCGGAGAGCCCTCGACCACGCCGCTGATCCGGTCCGACTCCTTCGCCCGCAGCTCCGCGGCGCCCGTCACGACCGTCTCGCCTTCGGCGAAGCAGGCCGAGCAGGGCGACGAGCGGCAGCTCGTCGATCGCGGCCGGGACGTCCTCAGCGGTGATCTCCGCGCCGGCAGCGTGGCGCTGCGCACGTGCAGCGTCGCGATCGGCTCGGGGCCCGGCTCCCGGATCTCGTGCACGGTCATCGCCCGCCCTTCCTCGTGCGCCCCGCCCATCTCCACGCCCATCCGGGAGAGGATCGGCAGCAGCCCGATCCGGTTCCGGTTGATCCCGACCTCGCGCAGCTCGATCTCGCTGCCGGGGACCAGCAGGGCGGCCGCGATGAAGAAGGCGGCGGAGGAGAAGTCGCCGGGTACCGGCACATCGCCCGCCTCGAGGCGCTCGGCGGGCGGAGACGATCAGGCGCGTCGCCCTCCCGGCGGATCGAGGCGCCCATCGCCGCCAGCATCCGCTCGGTGTGGTCCCGGGTCCAGAGCGGCTCGTGGATCGCCGTCTCGCCCTCCGCCAGCAGGCCGGCGAGCAGCAGGCAGGACTTCACCTGGGCGCTGGCGACCGGCATCTCGTAGTCGATCCCGCGCAGCTGCGAGCCGCGCACCCGGAGCGGCGGCAGGCGGCCGTCGCGGCACTCGACGTCCGCGCCCATCAGCCGCAGCGGGTCGGCGATCCGGTCCACCGGGCGGCGCCGGATCGACTCGTCGCCGTCGAAGGTCCACTCCCCCTCGGGCTGGCCCGGCGAGCCAGCCCGGCATGATCCGAAGCAGCGTCCCGGCGTTGCCGACGTCGATCTCCGCCGGGCGCGGGCCGCGAAGCCCGACTCCCTCGATCTCGACGAAGAGGCCGCCATGATCGTCGGCATCGCCCTCCCGGACATCGGCGCCGACCGCGGCGACCGCCCGCAGGGTGGCCCGGGTGTCCTCGGAGTCCAGGTAGCCGGTGATCCGGGTCGGGCCGTCGGCCATCGCCCCGATCAGCGCCGCTCGGTGGGTGACGGACTTGTCGGGCGGCGGGCGCAACTCGCCCCGCAGGGGCCCGGCTGGGCTCGAATCTCGTCATTCGGCCCGGGAGACGTCGTGGCCCGAGATCGCGGACCAGGCGCTCGGCGCGCTCCGCCTCATCGTCGCCGGCGATGTAGAGGGAGATCGCCCCGGAGGTCATGTCGGCCGCCGGGTAGAGCGCCATGTCCTCGATGTTGACGCCCGCGCGACCGAGCTCCAGCGCGACCTCGGCGACGATCCCCGGGCGGTTCGGGACCCGCACCCGCAGCTCGTGGAGCGGGCCGCCGGCGATCTCGGTCTCGATCAGCTCCCGGCGGCGCTCTCCGGCCTGCTCATGCCACGTCGTGACGGCATCCGGCTCACCGGAGCGGATCAGCTCGGCGGCCTCGGTGAGGCGCGCGATCGCCGCATCGATCTCCGCCGCGACGGCCTCGCGGTTCCCGGCGAAGATGTCGCCCCAGATCGCCGGGTTCGCCCCGGCGACCCTCGTGGCGTCGCGGAAGCTGGGACCGACCTCCGGCAGGTGCTCGGCCTCCTCGCTGAGCGCCGTCGCCGCCTGCGTCACCAGGACGTTGGCGACCACGTGCGGGAGGTGGCTGATCGTCGCCATCAGCCGGTCGTGCGTCTCGGCCTCGATCGCCTGCGGCCGCGCCCCGATGTCCGCGATCGCACGCTGCACGCGGTCGTAGAGCACGCCTCCGGTGCTCGAGGTCGGCGTCAGGTACCAGCGGGCTCCCTCGAACAGGTCGGCGTGCGCGTTCTCCACCCCGGAGGTCTCCGCTCCCGCGAGGGGATGCCCGCCGATGAAGCGGCTGTCGGAGCCGACGGCGGCGATCATGTCGCGCTTCACCGAGCCGACGTCGGTGACCGCGCAATCCTCGCCCGCCGGCGTCGAGCGCCTCGGCCGCGAGGCCCGGCAGCGCCAGCACCGGGGCCGCGCAGAAGACCAGCTCCGCGCCCTCGACCGCGGAGGCAACCGAGTCATGCGCCGAGTCGATCGCCCCGAGCTCGGTGGCGCGGTCGAGCAGGTCGCGGTCGGGATCGAAGCCCCGCGACCTCGGCGTCGAGTCTGGCGCGGGCGGCGAGCCCGATCGATCCTCCGATCAGGCCGACACCGAGGACCGCGATCTTCATTGCGAGATGACTGAGCCCGGTCAGCGCGGCTTCGCGCCGCTTGCGCACCGCCGAGGCGAGCCGGTCCAGGGTGAGCACGGTCGTGTCCCAGTCCATGCACGCGTCGGTGATCGACTGGCCATAGATCAGGTCGCCGTCGGACTCCAGGTCCTGGCGGCCGGCGACCAGGAACGACTCCATCATCACGCCGACGATCGCCCCGTTCCCGCCGGCGATCTGGTCGGCGATCTCGCTGACGACCTGCGGCTGGCGCTCGTGGTCCTTGCCGCTGTTGTCGTGGGAGGCGTCGATGATGATCCGCTCGCGCAGACCGGCGTCGCCCAGTTGCTCCAGGGCTCCCCGCGACGCTGTCGGCGTCGTAGTTCGGGGCTCCCTTGCCGCCGCGCAGGATCACGTGGCAGTCTGGATTGCCCTCCGTGTAGAGGATCGCCGGGGTGCCGCTGACGTCAACGCCGGCGAAGGCGTGCGGGCCGGCGGCCGCTCGGACGGCGTCGACGGCCAGCTTGACGCTGCCGGCGGTGCCGTTCTTGAAGCCGACCGGCATCGAGAGGCCCGAGGCGAGCTGCCGGTGGATCTGGCTCTCGGTGGTGCGGGCGCCGATCGCCCCCCAGGCGACCACGTCGGAGATGTACTGCGGCGTGATCGGGTCGAGGAACTCACAGCCGATTGCGAGTCCCAGATCCGTCACCTCGAGCAGCAACCGGCGGGCGGTGTGAAGCCCGACGTTCACGTCCCGCGACCCGTCCAGGTGCGGGTCATTGATCAGGCCCTTCCAGCCCGTCGTCGTGCGCGGCTTCTCGAAGTAGGTGCGCATGGCGATGCAGAGGTCGCCTTGCAGATCCTTGGCTCGCGCGCTGAGGCGCTGCGCGTAGTCCATGGCCGCCTCGGGGTCATGGACGCTGCACGGTCCGACCACGACGAGCAGGCGGTCGTCATCGCGGTCCAACACCGACTTGACCTCGGCTCGATGGCCGAGGACGGCGTCCTCTCGCTTCGGCCCCAGTGACAGGTCCTCGAGGATCTCCGCCGGTGAGACCAGCTCGACGACCCGCTCGATCCGCTGGTCACGGACCCGGTCCGACTGCTGTCTCGGTAGCTCCTTCATCTCGAAATTCATCCTGACGTCCCTTCTTTCTACTGATCGGCGATGGTCCTTGGGATCACGGCAAGGGAACCGTGGGAGGCGGCGCCCGGCGGTGATGCTTCTGCGTCGGCGGCTGTGGCAGCCGCGGGCCGGACGCCTAGCTAAATCGCCAAAAGTAGAAATAGGCACGCGTGCGGGCCGCGTAGCGGCTCGAGGGAGGAGCGATCTGCGCGCCGTGCTGCATACCCGGGCATTGAAGCAGAGAACCCTGGAAATCGCGAACGATTCAGCCCGCGATCTCGCGCATCGTGGCGAGGAAGCGTTCGTTCTCCGTACGCCTCCCGTAGGTGACGCGCAGGCACCCCGGCCCACCGAGGGGCGTGCCGGGCCGGACGGCGACACCGGCCCTGGAGAGTGACTCCACCACCTCGGCCTCGTCGAGGTCGCCCAGCTCGAGCCAGGCGAAGTTGGTCTGCGACTCGGCGGTGGTGAAGCCCAGATCGTGGAGCGCCTCCTCGACGAAGATCCTCTCCACGAGGTTCTTCTCGACGCGGTCGGCGACATCGTCCTGATGGCGGATCGCCTCGGCCGCCGCCGCCTGCGCGAGCGTGTTGACGCTGAAGGGCTGGCGGACCGCATCGATGGCGGCACGGAACTGGGGCGAGCAGAGCGCGTAGCCGACCCGCAGACCCGCGAGCCCATGGCATTTGCTGAAGGTCCGGAGCAGGACGACGTTCGGGTGCTTGGCGAGCAGGTCCAGGGTCGCGTCCGGGTCGTCGTTGGTCTGGTACTCGATGTACGCCTCGTCCAGGATGATCGTCGTCCTGCGACGGGACGCTCTCGACGAAGGCGCCGATTCGATCCGCCGGCATGTGGGTCCCGGTCGGGTTGTTCGGGTTGCAGACGATGAGCAGCTGAGTGGCGGCCGTGACCTCCTCGAGCATCGCGTCCAGGTCGTGTACGTAGCCCTCGCCCAGGGGGACCCGGACCTCGCGCGCGCCCGAGAGCGCCGGCAGGTGCGGATAGATCGAGAAGGAGGGCCAGGCGTAGAGGATCTCGTCGCCCGGCTCGCAGAGCGCCAGGGCCGCGGCCAGGAGGATCTCGCAGGAGCCGTTGGAGACCGCGATCCGGGCTGGATCGGTCTCGTGATGGTCCGCGATGGCGCGTCGCAGCGCCTGCGCCTTGGGGTCCGGATAGCGATTGACGTCCGCAGCGGCGCGCGCGATCGCCTCGACCACCGCGGGGTGCGGCGGGAAGGGCGACTCGTTCGAGGCCAGCTTGACGGCGTCGGGGGTCTCGGCGCGGGCCTTGGCATCGTCGAGCGAGGTGCCCGGCTCGTAGTGAGGGATCCGGGCCAGCTTGTCGGCGAAGGTGACGGTCATTCGGGCCCCATTGTTGCGGGTCGCCGGTAGCGGACCGCCGGCTCGCCGGTGCGCGGGATGGATCTTCTCGGTGCCGTCGGGCGCCACCCCTGCCCCTCGTAGAAGGCGATCGCGCGCGCGTTTTCCTTGAAGGTCCAAAGGACCACCTCCGTGTAAGGGAGTTCAGAGAGACGCTCCATCGCCGCCCGCATGAGGGCCTCCCCCGCCCCCTTGCGCCAGTGCTCCGGCTCGACGTACATCGCGACCAGCTCGGCCACATCGGGGCCGACATCGGACTCGCGGCAGGGCGCGGCGACGTAGCAGTAGCCGGCGAACGACCCGTCGATCTCGGCCACGTAGGTGAACGCGTCGCCGACCGGTCGCTTCAGCCCCACGCCCACCTCGTGCCGCCAGCGCTCGACCGGCAGCTGAGCGAGCTTCTCCGGGGCGACGATCTCGCGGTATCCCGCCCGCCAGCCCGCCGCCGTCACCGAGACGATCGCCTCGGTGTCGTCAGGGGTCGCCTCGCGGACTCGCGGGGCTACTGCGCCGCCTTCAGGTCGGAGCGCAGGTCCTGGGCCTCCCCCAGGTAGGCGTGCGCCGGGGTGTGGTCCGGGGGCGCGTAGTAGTGCAACAACACGCGGATCACCGAACGCATCGCATTTGGGACGTCGATCTCCCGGGCGCAGAGGAGCGGCACCATGTCGAGCCCGAGGTTGCGCGCCGCGACGGCCGGGAACTCGGCGTTCAGGTCGGCGGTCGAGGTGAAGATGCAGCTCACCATCCGCTCGGGCTCGAGCTCGTTGCGGCCGATCAGCTCCCGCATCAGCTCCTCGGCCGCCTCGACGATCACGGCTGGGTCGTTTCGGCCCACCTTGGTGGCGCCCCGCACCGCCCACAGTCGTAGGTCCTCGCTCATGGCGCGGAATCTTCCCAGAGCGCGGCGATCTCGCTCGGCTCGACCGCTCGGGCCTCGCCCCTGCGGAGGTCGCCAAGCTCGAGCGAGCCGATCCGGATCCGGGTCAGGCCCTCGACCTCGTTGCCGACCGCCTCGGCCATCCGGCGCACCTGTCGCTTGCGCCCCTCGCGGATCGTGATGTCGATCTCGCGCTCGCCCTGGCGCTCGACCTCCGCCGGCGCGCTCGGGCCGTCCTCGAGCCGGACCCCGCCGCGCAGCCGGTCGAGGTCGCGGTCGGAGGGCGGGCGGGCGAGGCGGACGCGATAGGTCTTGGCACGCCATAGCGAGGATGGGTCAGCCGGTTCGCGAGCTCGCCGTCGTTGGTGAGCAGGATCAGCCCGGTCGAATCGGCGTCGAGGCGGCCCACGGGATAGAGCCGCCGCTCCGAGTCGACCAGCTCAGTCACCGCCGGGCGCTTACCGGGCTCGCGGGCGGTCGAGACCACCCCGGCGGGCTTGTTGAGCGCCCAGACCTCCCGCGGCTCCGGCGCGACCTGCCTGCCGTCGACCTCCACCCCCGACCCCTCGCCGACGTCTCGAGCCGGGTCGGTGACGACCTCGCCGCCGACACGGACCTTCCCCGCGGCGATCAGCCCCTCGGCCGCGCGACGCGACGCGACCCCGGCATGGGCGAGGTACTTGGCGAGCCTCACCCCAGCATTGTCGCCGCGGCGCTCAGCAGGCGCCGAGCTTGGTCAGATCGGAGCGATAGATCTGCATGTCGGCGTGGTTCCAGTCGCCGTGGGTCTGGCCCTGGAAGCGTGGGTCGAGCTCCTTGTAGAAGGGCGACGAGAGGCTCTCGTTGTGGCCGATCACCTGCGAGACCGGGATCCCGAACCGGCAGCGCAGCCACTGAGTGAACTGGAGCGAGCCGTTCAGCTGAGCGGGCCGGTTGAGGATGTCCTGGTCGGAAAAGCCGACGTGCTCGATCCCGATTGCGGTGTAGTTGAGGCCGACGACGTGGCGGCAGCGGATCGTCGGTGGGACGAACTTGTAGACCGCACCAGATACTGAGACCGCGAAGTGCGAGCAGACGTTGGGCAGCTCATGGAACTCGACGTCGGGCTGGTCGGTCCTGAAGGTGTTGAAGATCGCGCTGATGCTGCCCGCGGCGGCGTAGTGCTCGACGATCAGCTGCGGGTTGTTGAGGCGCCACTTGTATTGCCCGTAATGGCGCTTGGAGTAGGCGGCCATCTCCCGCTTGCGCTTCTTCGGGTACGGGATCAGCCTCTTGTGGATCGGGGGCTTGCTGACCGCGCTGGTTGCCGTCGGTGCCGCCCCGGCGCCGGATCCGGCGCTCGCGCCGATCACCGCGGCCATCGCGATCACTCCGACGATCAAGCTGCTCAAAAAAAAAAAAAAAAAAAAAAAAAAAAAAAAAAAAAAAAAAAAAAAAAAAAAAAAAAAAAAAAAAAAAAAAAAAAAAAAAAAAAAAAAAAAAAAAAAAAAAAAAAAAAAAAAAAAAAAAAAAAAAAAAAAAAAAAAAAAAAAAAAAAAAAAAAAAAAAAAAAAAAAAAAAAATCCGACGATCAAGCTGCTCATCTCTTTCGCGTTTGTGCCCGCAACACGTCTGGTTAACCGTCCGAAGCACCCGGAGTTGCGTCCCCGGTGAGCCCGCCGCTCACTCGACCCTCTGCTCACCCGCCTTCAGCAGGCGCTCGCGCAACTCGCGCTCGTCCTCGGGCGTCGGGTCGAATTGGGCGACATCGGGCAGGGCGTCGAGGCCCGAGAGCCCGAAGAGCTTCTCGAACAACGGCGTGGTGCCGTAGGTGACCGCGCCGAACTGGGTCCGTCCACGCTCCTCGATCATCCCGCGCTCGGTCAGGCTGGCGACGGCGGAATCCGAAGAGACGCCGCGAATGCGGGCGACCTCGGGCCGGGAGACCGGCTGCAGGTAGGCGACGATGGCGAGCACCTCGGCCTGGGCCTGGGTGAGCGGCGGGGTGCGGGGCTTGGCGAGCAGGCGCCGCGCTGCGTTCTCCGCCTCCGGGATCGCGGCCAGCGCATAGCCGCCGGCCACGCGCCGCAGGCGCACCCCTCGGCCGTCCGAGTCGAGCCGCTTCTCCATCTCCTCGAGGGCCTCCGCGACCGCCTCCTCCTCGACCTCGATCGCCTCGGCCAGCTCGGCGGCCGACACCGGGTCGGGCGCCAGGAAGAGCAGGGCCTCCACAGCCGCTCCCAGGCCATCGGCGCTCATTGGACGTGCACCTCGATCCGGCCGAAGGTCTCTTTCTGGGTCCAGGTCGCCTCGCCGCGGCGGTAGAGCTCGAGGAGCGCGAACAGGGTCACCGCCTGCGTGAAGCGATCCTCGCCGCCGAACGCCTCGTCGAAGTCGAGCGACTTCCGGGAACGCAGCAGCTCCCGCACGACCGACAGGCGGCGTTGGAGGGTGACCGTGGTGCGGATGTGTCTGGTGTCCGGTTCGGGCGGGACCGTCAGCAGGTCGCCGAGGGCCACGCCGATGCGGTCGGGTTCATAGACCTTGGTCGCGGCGTCGAGGGCTGCCCGTCGCAGCTCGGCGGGCAGCGGCGCCGACCGGTACATCACGCCGCCCTCCCGCTCGAATCGATCGGAGAGCATCCCGGCCGCCTCGCTGTAGCGGCGGTACTCGAGCATCCGCGCGAGCAACTCGTCGGCGGCCTCCTGCGGGCCGAGCTCCTCGTCGCCCTCCTCGCTGGGCAGCAGCAACCGCGACTTGAGCTCGCAGAGCGCCGCGATCAGGACCAGGAACTCGGTGACCGCCTCGAGGTCCAGGCCCTCGTCCTCGGCGGCGCCCATGTGATCGATGTAGGCGATCACGATCTCCCCCAGCGGAACCTCCGACAGGGAGATCTCCTCCCGCAGCAACACAGCGAGCAGCAGGTCGAAGGGTCCCTGGAAGACGTCGAGGTCGAGATCGAGCTCGGAGACCGAGGTCACGGGCGGAACAGTAAAGGCAGCGAAGGCGGCTTTCGGCAGTCCCCTTAGGAGGAACCGACGCCGATCGCGGATCGGACCTCGGCCAGGGTCTCCGAGGCGATCGCCCGGGCCTTCTCGGCGCCGGCGCTCAGGGTCTCCTCCAGCGCCCTCTCGTCCGGTCGCAGCTCCTCGTAACGCTCGCGAACGGGGGCGAGGAAGTCAACTACCGCCTCCGCCACCGCGGCCTTGAAGTCGCCGTAGCCGGAGCCGTCGAACTCGCGCTCGATCTCCTCCTCGGTGGCGCCCCTGGCAACCGCCAGGATCTCGATCAGGTTCGCGATGCCCTCCTTGCCGTCGCCGCGCTTCACCTCGGAGCCCGAGTCGGTCACCGCGCTCTTGATCTTCTTGGTGACCGTCCTCGGCTCGTCGAGGACGAGGACGGTTCCCGCCTCGCTGCCGCCGGTGGTCGACATCTTGTTGGTCGGCTCCTGCAGGTCCATGATGCGCGCGCCGACCTCCGGGACCCGCAGCTCCGGCTCCACCAGGATCTCGCCGAATCGCTCGTTGAAGCGACGGGCGATCTCGCGGGTCAGCTCGATGTGCTGGCGCTGGTCCTCGCCGACCGGGACCTCGTCGGTCTTGTAGGCGAGCACGTCCGCGGCCTGCAGCACTGGATAGAAGAAGAGCCCGGCTGAGACCAGCTCGCGCTGCTTCCCCGCCTTCTCCTTGAACTGGGTCATCCGATTGAGGTCCCCGTGGGCCGTGAGCGCCGAGAGGTACCAGGTGAGCTCGGTGTGCTCTCGGACGTCGGACTGGCGAAAGAGGATGCAGCGCTCGGGGTCGAGGCCGGCCGCGAGCAGGATCGCCGTCGTGTCGTAGACGTCTCACGCAGCGTCGCCGGGTCCCAGGGCACGGTGATCGCGTGCAGGTCGACGAGGCAGTAGATCGCCGGCAGGCCGCGGTCCTGGCCCGTCGACGAACTGCCGGATCGCTCCGATGTAGTTGCCGAGGTGCTTGCGGCCCGTCGGCTGGATGCCGCTGAAGATGCGCACGGCCGGGGACTATAAGAAAAACCAATGTGGCTAGGCCCAGGGGCCGACGCCACCGACCTTCTCGGGCGTCGTCCGGATCACGAAGCCGGGTGGCGGGTCGTCCATCGGGGGAAACTTCACGTCAGGCCCGAGGTAGACGTGGGCGAGCCGCTGGAGAAGCTCGGGCGCACCCCCCTCCTCGATACTGAGCAGTTCCCTCGGACGACGAGGTACTCGACGAGCCCAATGTCGCCGACGGTGTCCGTTCTCGATCGAGATTGCAACTCGCCCGTCCCGCTCGACGTTCTTCACCTTCTGGTTGCGAGGCAGATGCCCGCTGACGATGTTCTTCCCCATCGATCCCGACCGAGACGCAGCTCACCTGCGGGTCCGCCGTCGGGGTTGAGGGTGACCATGTGCGCGAGCCGATCCGATTCGATCAGCGCGCGCGCCTCTGGATGGAGATCGGCCATCGCGGCAGCTTAGGCCGGTTCGGCCACCGGCTCGCGTCTCCGGCTTCGCGCTGGTCGCCGCCGTCGAGGTGGTCCGGGCAATGGGCGCACTCGCCGGCCGGCTGGCGGCACCGGGAGCCTCGTACTCGGTCTCCCGGCGCGGGTTGCGCAGCCCAATTCCCTGCGATCACGCCGCCGACGATCATCAGGATGCCTCCCGGCGGCGAGGCCCGAGGTGAAATGCATGCGTCGGACGCATCTGTCGCCGGCGCTCTTTGATCTTGGCCGCCTCGTTCGCGGTGCAGGCCGGTCGGTGTCCGGCGTTCCCTAGGGCCTTGTCCTTCGCCTGGGTCGACGGCATCCTGCGACTTCGGAGAGAGCGTGCGCCCTCCGAGAGCTTGTCGTCGATCGTCGAGCTGAAGCTCTCCCGCGATCAACGCACCGAGCAGCGGCGATCGCCAGCAGGCCCGCTACCCGCGAGACGCCGTTGTTGATCCGGAGGCGATCCCGACCTGGTGTTCGGGTACCGAGTTGAGGGCGGTGGCGGTCAGCGGCGCAACCGTGGCCGAGAGCCCGAGCCCGAAAACGAGGACGCCCGGCAGTACCTCGGTGACGTAATTCGGGGTCCGAGCCGACCCGCATCATCAGCAGCAACCCGAGCGCCGCCGACGATCGGCCCGAACGACATCGGCACGCGGGGCCCGATGCCCGTCGCGATCTTTCCGAACCGCGGCGAGAGCCCGAAGAGGATCACCGAAACCGGCGTCGTCGCCAGCCCGGGCCGCGATCGGCGAGTAGCCGGCGGTCTGCTGCAGGAACAGGGTGATGAAGAAAAAGGCCCCGATCAGCCCGAATAGACGACCAGCGTCTCGATGTTGGTGATCGAGAAGTTCCGGACCTTGAACAGGCTGAGATCAAGTATCGCGTGGCGGTAGCGCGATTCCCAGATCAGGAAGAAGGCGAAGATCGCGATCCCGCCGATCAGCCCGCCGTAAACCATGCGGGTTGCCCCAGCCGTGCGTCGGCTGCTGGATCAGCGCGAAGACCGGCAGCGCCCAGGCCGACCGCCGAGAGCAGGATCCCGAGCCAGTCGATGTGCCGGTCGGCGTCCGGGTTGACGCTCTCGCGGACGCTGCGATGGGCGAGCCACATCGTGAACAGAATCAGCGGCACGTTCACCCAGGAAGATGGCGCGCCAGGAGAATCGCCTCGACCAGCGCCCCGCCGCCCGCCGGGCCGATCACGGTGGCGATTCCCGTCCACGCCGTCCAGGTGCCGACCGCCCGGCCGCGTTCCGCGCCCTCGAAGGTGGCCGCCAGGACGGCCAGTGATCCCGGGCACCAGCAGCGCGCCGGCGAAACCCTGCAGGGCCCGGGCTCCGATCAGGACGCCGCGTCGAGGGGCGATCGCGCAGAGGATCGAGGTCCCCCGAAGAGGCCCAACCCCAGGATGAAGATCCGGCGGCGCCCGAACTGGTCGCCGAAGGAGCCGCCGACCAGCAGCAGCGAACGAGGGCGAGCAGGTATGCCTCGACCACCCACTGCTGGTCGGCGAGCCCGCTCCAAGATCGTCGCTGAGCGCCGGGAAGCGCGACGTTGACCACGGTCGCGTCCAGGAAGACGACGGTCGAGCCCAGAATCGTCGCGATGAGCGGTCCATCTCGATTTCCGGCTGGCTCGTCAGACAATGACTCGACGAGCACGGAGGTCGGCACCTTCGCCCTCGCTCCCCCTTGCAGCGGGGGCCTCGAAGCGGGAAACTGGCACAGCCATGCGGGCACGGGTCATCTTCATCGCGCTGGCTTGTTGCGACGGTTGCCGCGGTTCCCGGCGGCAGCGCCGCCGCGCGGCGCCCCGCTGGGCCACGGACTCGTCTGGACGCCAAGGCGCCGCTGCCGACAGGCTGCACCCACGGCGGCTCCCCGTTCGTCACACATGGGCCCCGGGGCCGCAAGCGAATCGCGATCGGTTCGATGACGGCCCGAGCGACTACACGCCCAGGTCCTGCGGGTGCTACGGCGATTCGACTCTCACGCCACCTTCTTCGAGATCGGCCAGGAGACCTCGGGCCGCGCGCGATCATGAAGAAGATCCTCCGCCAGGGCAACGAGATCGGCAACCACTCGCTCCATCACGAGCTGGACCCCTCCTCCGCCTCGCTCCACGAGACGGATCGCCTGATCCGAGCGCCACCGGCTTCCGCCCCTGCGACTTCCGCCCCCCTGACGGGTCCGTCAACAGCGGCCTCATTTCCCAGCCCACGCCCAGCACCTCGTCACGGTCAACTGGAACGTCGACCCGAGGGACTGGTCGACTCTCGGCGTCGGGGCGATCGCTTCCAACGTGATCGGCAACGCCCACAACGGGTCGATCGTGGTGATGCACGACGGCGGCGGGCAACCGCAGCGAGACCGTCGCGGCCCTTCCCGCGATCCTCTCCCACTTCCGCCACCGCGGCTACAAGTTCGTCACCGTGGCCGAGCTGCTCGGCCACAAGTTCATCTATCTTCCTAAGACCAGCCCTAGAGAGTGGTGTTAGCGCAGCTGGTGTGCGGAGGTGGAGAAGAAGCCGCGCGCCGCCAGGGTGGTGGCGATCACGGCGACGATCGCGGTGCTCCCGATGAGGAGGTAGAACAGGATCAGCTGCAGCCGGACGGCGTCGAGCGGGGCCGCGCGCCGCGAGCAGCATCCCGACGGTCGTGCCGGGGATCGCGACCACCCCGGCCGTCTTCGTCGAGTCGATCAGCGGTGATCATCCCCAAGCGTCAGGCTGCGCAGGGCCAGAGGCGTGACCGCCTGCGAGGAGGTCGCGCCGAGCGCGAGCGTCGCCTCGATCTTCCTCGCCTGTCATGGACATCCTCGCCGAGGCGGTTGAGCGCGACCGCCGCGGCCGTCATCGAGTTGCCGATCACCATGCCGCCGACCGGGACCAGGTAGCGCGGCGTGGCGGGAAAGATGCCGAGAGCGATCACCAGGCCGAGCGTGGCGGCGGCCGCCACCGCAAGCGAGACGAGCAGCGGCCAGAAGGCGTTCGGGACCGGCTTGGCGCGATGGCGCGCGGTGAACGCCCCGAAGACGACCATCACCGTGATCAGGGCGAGGACCAGCAGCGCGGAGTCCTGGTCGAAGATCAGGGTGATCACGTAGCCGATCGCGGTCAGCTGGATCAGGGACCGGACGACGGCGATCCCGATGTCCTCCTCGAGGCCGGCGTGCCAGGCGCGAGAGGCGATCCGGCGATGGCGACCAGGGCGAGCGCAGCGGCGACCTCGCCGACGGTGACGTGGATCGACGAGGCGGCGAGCGGCACCATCAAGAGGTGTCCTCTGCCGCCGCGATGCGCAGTTTCAGGAGGTTCCGCTGAGCATCTCCTCGGCGGTCCCCTGGGCGGTCGCCCTCCCGTCCTCGAACCGGACGACGTAGTCGGCAAGCCGCCGCGCCTGCGCCATATCGTGGGTGACCACGACGGTTGAGATCGCCGTTCGCACCCGCAGGCCTTGCAGGGTCGCCTCGACCGCGTCGCGGGCCGACTGGTCGAGCGCCGAGGTCGGCTCGTCGAGAAGCAGGACCCGCGGCTCAAGCGCGAGCGCCCGCGCCAGCATCACCCGCTGCTGCTCGCCGACCGAGAGCTTGGAGGCATCGCGATCCTCGAACGCCGGATCGAGACCGGCCAGCTCCAGGCAGCTGCGGGCGTCGAAGCTATGTCCGGCCAGCCGCGGCCCGTAGGCGACGTTGTCGTGGACCGTGCCCTCGATCAGCGCCGGGAGCTGCGGCACCAGGCTGACCTCGCGGCGCAGCTCGAGGGGGTCGCGCTCCCGCACGTCCTCGCCCTCGTAGACGACTCGGCCGGAGTCCGGGTCGGCGAGCCGGTTGAGCAGCCGCAGCAGCGTCGACTTGCCGCTGCCCGAGGTCCGACGACCGAGCTGGCGCCGAACGGCAGGCGGGCGCTGAGGTCGCGGAGCACGAGCTTCCCTCCGCGCGAATAGCTGACGTCCTCCAGCTCGAAGAGCACGTATCGATTATCTGACCTGTGGAGAGCGACCCTTTCCGGCCCTAAATCGACCCGCATAATCGATGGCGTGCCGAAGGCAAGGGCCAAATCGCCGCTGGAGAGCGCGCCCAGGGAAAAGATCCCGCGCCGGCTCGAGCCGATGCTGGCCAAGCCCGGCGAGGTCCCCGAGTCGGAGTCCGGCGAGTGGGCCTACGAGATCAAGTGGGACGGCATCGGGCGCTCGGATACGCCGATCACGGCGCCTGGTCGATGCTGAGCCGCCGGCTGGAGGACGTCAGCGCCCGATACCCCGAGCTGGCGGCGATCGCCGAGGCCCTGGGCGACCACTCGGCGATCCTCGACGGCGAGGTGGTGGCGCTCGACGCCGAGGGCAGGCCGCGCTTTCAGCTGATCCAGAGCCGGATGGGCCTGAGCTCGCCCGCCGCGGTCCAGGCTCGAATGAAGGAGCAGCCCGTCGACTACGTGATCTTCGACCTGCTCCATCTCGACGGCCGCCGCGTCCGAGACCTGCCCTACCTGCAGCGTCGGGAGCTGCTCGAGGGCCTCGGCCTCGACGGGCCACGCTGGCGCACGCCCGCGCTTTCGGCGGGACGGAGGGTCCGACCTGCTCGAGGCCGCCCGCAGGCAGGGCCTCGAGGGGATCGTCGCCAAGCGCTGCGACAGCCCCTACCGGCCCGGCAAGCGCACCGGCGAGTGGATCAAGACACGCGTCTGGCGCCGTCAGGAGTTCGTGATCGGCGGCTACATCCCGGGCGAGGGCCGGCGCTCGAAGCGGGTCGGCTCGCTCCTGGTCGGCTACTACGACAAGCGCCGCTCCGAGCTCCGCAAGGGCCAGCGACAGACGCTCCACTTCGCGGGCGGCGTGGGCTCAGGGCTGAACGAGAAGCAGATCGACTTCCTGACGAGGGAGCTCCACGCCCGCGAGCGCCCCGACAGCCCGTTCGGCGTGGGCGCGCCGACCGGGCCGAAGGCGCGCTTCGCGGTCTGGTGCGACCCCGAGCTGGTCTGCGAGGCCTCCTGGACGGAGTGGACCAACGACGGCACCCTGCGCCAGCCGGCATTCAAGGGACTGCGAGACGACAAGGACCCGCGCGAGGTCGTCAAGGAGTTCTAGGCGCCGCAGCCCTACACTCGGCGATCGTGAGCGAGACGGTGGATGCGAACCTCGCGATCACGCGCCGCTGGTACGAGGAGTGGAACAGTGAGGGGCTGCCGGGATTCGAAAGGGTCTGGGCGCCCGACATCGTCCTGTATCAGGCGCCGGAGTTCCCGGAGACCGGAGTTTTCCGAGGCGCGGAGGCGCTGGCCGACCACGTCCGCGACCTCCTGAAGGACGGCGGCCACTTCAAGATGCTGCCGCGCTCGCTCGAGGGACGGGGTGACCACGTGCTCGCCGTCGTGGACGTGAGCGTCAAGGGCCCCACCAGCGGAGCTGCCGTGACGACTCCCTTCTTCCAGCTGATGCGCTACGAGGACGGGCGATTGAAGGAATTGCGCGACTTTCTCGATGAAGACCAGGCCCGAAGCGAGTACGAGCGCCTGAGCGCGCCCGAGCGATGAGTTTCCACCGCCGGTCGGGTCTATGTAGGCATGAGACGCAAGCTTGCGCCCGGTTGCGGGTGCATGCCCAGGGGTAATCTCCGCTATGTCGAAGGATTCGGATCGAGGTGATTGAGCATGGCTAGGGCGATATGGAGCGGTTCGATCAGCTTCGGGCTGCTCAACGTGCCCGTGAAGCTGTACAGCGCGGTCTCCAAGCAGACCGTGCGCTTCCGGGAGCTGCGGGAGGGCGACGGCTCACGTGTCAAGCACAAGCGCGTGGCGGAGTCGGATGGCAAGGAGGTCCCCTACGAGAAGATCGTCAAGGGATACGAATACGCGCCGGACCAGTACGTGGTCCTGAGCCGCGACGAGCTCTCCGAGCTCGAGCCGCAGCGGTCACGCGCGATCGAAATCCAGGACTTCGTCGACCTGGACGACATCGACCCGATCTACTTCGAGCAGCCCTACTACCTCGGTCCCGACAAGGGAGCGGCCCGCGCCTATGCATTGCTGGTGCAGGCGATGAAGGACGCGCGCAAGGTCGCGGTCGCCCGGTTCGTGCTTCGCAACAAGGAGCATCTCGCGGCGATCCGCCCCATGGATGACGTCCTCACCCTGACGACGATGCGCTTCCACGACGAGGTCACCTCCCCCGGGGACCTCGACGAGGTCTTCGACGAGGAGAAGCCGAAGAAACCCGAGAAGCGCGAGCTCGAGATGGCCAAGCAGCTGATCGAATCGCTTACCAGCGACTTCAAGCCCAACGGCTACCGCGACGAGTACCGCGAGGAGCTGCTCGACCTGCTCGAGCGCAAGGCCGCCGGCAAGGATGTCGTGAGCGCGCCGACCGAGGAGCCGAAGCCGACCAAGGCGCCGGACCTGATGGCCGCGCTCGAGGAGAGCCTCGCCGCGGTGAAGGGCGAGGAAGCGGCCACGGACGGCAAGGCGAAGGCGAAGGCCAAGCCGAAGGCCAAGGCCAAGTCATCGCCTAAGTCGAAGAGCTCATCCAAGCTCGAACGGCCGCAAGAAGCCCGCGCGCAAGAAGGCAAAGGCATAGCCAAGGCGCAGGAAGTCACGATTGGTCGGCGCAAGGTCAAGCTGACCAACCTCGACAAGGTCCTCTACCCGAAGACCAAGACGACCAAGGCCGAGGTGATCGACTACTACGCGCGGGTCGCGGACGCGATCCTGCCTCATCTCAAGGGCCGGCCGCTGACGCTGCGCCGATTTCCCGAGGGTGTCGGCAAGCCCCAGACCTCCTTCTTCGAGAAGAACTGCCCGAAGCACCGCCCCGAGTGGGTCAAGACGACTCCCATCTACGTCGACCGGCGGGCCGGCGAGATCGACTTCTGCATGTGCCAGGACCTCCCCACGCTCACCTGGATGGCGCAGCTCGCCGCCCTCGAGCTGCACCCGTCGCTGTCCAAGGCGACCCGCATGGAGCAGCCGACGGTGCTGGCCTTCGACCTCGATCCGGGCGCTCCGGCCGGCCTGGTCGAATGCTGCCGCGTGGCGCTGCGCGTGCGCGAGCTCTTCTCCGCCTTCGGCCTCGACTGCTTCCCCAAGGTCTCGGGCGGCAAGGGGCTCCAGGTCTACGTCCCGCTGAACACCAAGGTGACCTACGAGCAGACCAGCCCCTTCGCGAAGTCGGTCGCCCAGCTGCTGGAGAAGCAGACGCCGAAGGAGGTCGTCTCGAAGATGGCCAAGGCCAGCCGGCGAGGGAAGGTCTTCGTCGACTGGAGCCAGAACCACCAGAAGAAGACGACGATCGGCGTCTACTCGCTGCGGGCACGTGAGCGCCCGACCGCCTCGATGCCGCTGCACTGGCGCGAGGTGGAGCGCGCGGCAAAGCGCGGCGACGCGGAGAGGCTCCGCTTCGAGATCCCTGCCGCGGTCAAGCGCGTCGAGAAGGAGGGCGACCTGTTCGAGCCCGTCCTCTCCATCAAGCAGAAACTTCCCGATATAGGCGAGCTCGAAGCCGAATAGACAACAGAGGAGGAGTAGATGTCATTCCTGAAGACAGGGGCCGGGCGCTGGATCGTGCCCGCAGCCCTCGCAGCGGTGCTGGCGACAGCCCTGCTGATCACCCCGGTCATCGCGGGGACCAAGGGCGTCAGTGCCAAGAAGGTCAACAAGACGATCGCCAAGAAGACGAACGTCACCCAGCTGGCGATCTCGGGCGTGAAGAACCTGGGCACTTCCCCGACGACGATCGGCACGCTCACCCTGAGCCAGGGCAGCTACGACGTCCGCTCCACGTTCGACGTGCGTCAGAACGCAGCGGGAGCCAATGTCAGTTGCCTCCTCCAGCTGGCCGGCGTCGGACAGGATCAATCCGACACGTTCACGGGCACCGGCACCATCACGGCCCAGAACAGTGTGGCGATGGAGGTTTCCGGTCAGGCCAAGGCGGCGACCTCGGCGACGTTGAGTTGCTCGTCGACCGCCGCGGCGGATGTGAACCACGCTGAGATCACGGCGCTGAAGGTCCCCGGGGTGAAGACCGTCAGGGGTTAACGAGCGACACGGGGCCGCCTTCGGGCGGCCCCCTGTAGCTCAACCCAAGGGCTGGCGGACGACCGGGTTGCGGTTCGCGGCAACCTCATCGAGGCGCCGCACCGGGGTCGTGTACGGCGCGCCCTGCGCGATCTCCGGGTCCTCCGCGGCCTCGTCGAGGATCGCGTCGATTGCCTCGGCGAACGCGTCCAGCGTCTCCCGGGTCTCGGTCTCGGTGGGCTCGACCATGAGCGCCTCGTCGACCAGCAGCGGGAAGTAGACGGTCGGCGGGTGCATGCCGAAGTCGAGCAGCCGCTTGGCGATGTCGAGGGTCTTGATGCCGAGCTCCTTCTTCGCCGGAGCGCCGGAGAGGACGAACTCATGCATGGGCCGCTGGCCGAAGGCCACCGGCGCATATTTGCCCGCGCTCCCCTCGCTGAGCTTGGCGAGCAGGTAGTTGGCGTTCAGCACCGCGATCTCCGACGCCTCCTGGAGGCCGTCGCCACCGAGGCTGAGGATGTACGCGTAGGAGCGGACGAAGACCCCGAAGTTGCCCTGGAAGCCGCGCAGCCGGCCGATCGACTTGGGACGCTCGAAGTCGAGGTCGAAGGAGGGCTCTCCCCCGTTCTGGGGCTCCCGGCGAACCACCTGTGGCCGCGGCAGATATGGCTCGATCCGCTCGCTCGCCGCGATCGGCCCGGCTCCGGGCCCGCCACCGCCGTGCGGCTGCGAGAACGACTTGTGCAGGTTGACGTGGACGATGTCGAAGCCCATGTCGCCCGGGCGTGAGTGGCCCATGATTGCGTTCAGGTTCGCCCCGTCGTAGTAGAGGGTCCCGCCGGCCTCGTGGACGATCGAGGCGATCTCCTCGATGTTCTCGTCGAACAGCCCCAGCGTGTTGGGGTTGGTGAGCATCAGGCAAGCGGTGTCGTCGCCCGCCTTCGAGCGCAGGTCGTCGAGGTCGATGCCGCCCCGCTCGTTGGAGGCGAGCTTCACCACCTCATAGCCGGCCATCGTCACGGTCGCGGGGTTGGTGCCGTGCGCCGTGTCGGGCGTGAGCACCTTGGTCCGGCTCTCGCCCCGGTCGGCGTGGTAGGCGCGGGTCAGGAGCAGCCCGGCCAGCTCCCCGTGGGATCCCGCCGAGGGCTGAAGGCTGACGTGCGGCAGCCCGCAGATCTCCGAGAGCGACTGCTGAAGCAGCCACATCAGCTCCAGGGCGCCCTGGGCACGCTTGGGATCCTGCGCCGGATGCAGCCGCGCGTGGCCCGGCAGCGCCGCCACCCGCTCGTTGAGGCGGGGGTTGTGCTTCATGGTGCAGGAGCCGAGCGGATAGAAGCCCGTGTCGAGATCGAAGTTGCGTCGCGAGATCCGGTTGTAGTGGCGGACGATCTCGGGCTCGGAGACCTCGGGCAGCTCGGCGGGCTTGGCGCGCAGGAGGTTCTTGGGGATCAGCTCGTCGATCGGGCGCTCGTCGACTCCAGCCTCCGGCAGGGTCGCGGCGCGCCGGCCCTCGGCCGAGCGCTCGTAGATCGTCGTCGCCCGGTCGCGCTGCATCGGCGTCTCGGTCAGCTCGGGGCCCGCTGCCGTGATCTTCTCGGTCACGACATCACCCCCTCCGCGACCTTGGAGCCGCGGCCCTCGGCAACGGCCCGGCCGAGCACGTCCGCCAGGCGGTCGATGTCCTGCCTGCTGCGCCGCTCGGTGATCGCGACCAGCAGCCCGTTCTCGTGCTCCGGATAATCCCGGCCGAGCGGATAGCCGGCCCCGATGCCCTCGGCGGCGCAGCGGTCGAGAACCTGGGAGACGGGGGCGTCCAGCGAGACCGCGAACTCCCTGACCGCCGGAGCCTCATGCAGCAGCTCGACCCCGTCGACCTGGGCCAGCCGCTCGCGCGCGTATGCGGTGCGCCGGACCAGCAGCTCCCCTAGCTCGACGAAGCCGCGCTTGCCGAGCCAGGCGAGGTGAACCATTCCGCCGAGCGCGTTCAGCGCCTGCGCGGTGCAGATGTTGTGGGTGGCCTTCTCACGCCGGATGTGCTGCTCGCGCGTCTGCAGCGTGAGCACGAATCCGCGCCGGCCATCGACGTCGGTGGTCTCGCCGGCGATCCGGCCCGGCATGCGCCGAATGTGCTCATCGGTAGCGCAGAAGAAGCCGAATGACGGCCCGCCGTAGTCGAGCCGGTTGCCAAGCGGCTGCCCCTCGCCGACGGCGACGTCCGCGCCGCACTCGCCCGGCGGCCTCAGGATCGAGAGGGCGATCGGGTCGCAGGCGACCACGACCAGCGCCCCGTGCTCCTTCGCCTTGGCCCCGAGCGCCTCGATGTCCTCGACCGCGCCCAGGAAGTTCGGCTGCTGCAGGAAGACGGCGGCGGTCTCGTCGTCGATCGCATCGGCGAGGGCCTTGGCATCGGTGACGCCGGCGTCCAACGCCACCTCGACCAGTTCAGTCCCGTAGCCCTCGCCATAGGTGAGCAGCGATTCGCGGCTGTGGGGATGGACCCCGCGCGATGCCACCAGCCTCTTCCGCCCGGTCGCCCCGATCGCCAGATAGGCGGCGGAGGCAACCGCGGACGGCCCCTCGTACAGCGCCGCGTTGGAGACCGGAAGCCCGGTCAGCTCCGACATCGCCGTCTGGAACTCGAACATCACCTGGAGCCCGCCCTGCGAGATCTCGGGCTGGTACGGCGTGTAGGGCGTCAGGAACTCGGAGCGGCCGGTGATCGCGTCGACGATCGCCGGGACGTAGTGGTCGTACATCCCCGCGCCGAGGAAGCTCGTCTCGACCTCCGCGTGCGCAGTTGCGCGAGGCCAGAACCGAGAGCCGGTCGTAGACCTCGGTCTCGGGCTTGCCGTCGGGCAGCTCGAGAGGCCGGCCGAGGCGAACGGCCTCGGGGATGTGATCGAAGAGCTCGTCGATCGAGGACACGCCGACGGCCTCGAGCATCTCGCGGCGGTCCTGATCTGTTGCGGACGTGTACCGGCTCACGGACGACTCATCGTAGTGAGGCCCACCGATGGGGCCGGGTCGCCGGCCGCGCTAGTCGCCCTTCTCCTGGGCGCGGTAGGTGACGACCTCGACCCGCTCGAGCGTCACCAGCCCGTCGCTGACCATCTCGTCGATCCTGGGCATGATCGCCTCGATCCGCTCCGCCGTGTCCGCGACCTCGATCACGATCGGCAGATCCTCGGAGAGGCGCAGGATGCGGGCCGTGTGCAGGTGAGACTTGGCCCCGAAGCCCTCGATCCCCCGCAGGACGGTCGCGCCTGCCATCCCCTCCTCGCGGAGCATCTCGACGATCGCCTGGTAGAGCGGCTTGCGGCCGTGCTTGTCGGACTCCCCGATGAAGATGCGGAGCAGCTTGCCCTCGCCCTCGAGCTTCACAGCGTCCTCCCGATCGCGAGCCCGGTGAACGCGGCGAGCATGCCGATGGCGACCATCCCGACGGAGTTCACCAGAGCGAGGCCGACGGCGCCGTCCTCGGCGAGCTTGACGCTCTCGTACGCGTACGTCGAGAAGGTGGTGAACGAGCCGAGGATAGCCGATGCCGAGCGCGACGCGCCAGTTGGGATGCGGCAGGAGCCGTTCCGTGGTGAGCGCGACCAGCAGGCCGAGCGCGAAGGCGCCGGCCACGTTGATCACGAACGTCCCCCAGGGGAACTGACCGTGGGTCAGGTCGCTGATCCGGCCATCCACCCAGTAGCGGCTGACCGCTCCCGCGGCGCCGAAGACGGCGACCAACGCGTATGTCACTGAGGACCTCCTGGTGTCTTTGACATCGACGTAGAGGCCATCAGCGGCGTCAACCGCGGTTAGGAGCGAGCCTCATCGCTCGGCCGCGGCAGGATAGCCAAGGATCTCAGCCGTGGCGGCTACTTCCTCGCCTCCCGCCAGATCGAGAGCGCGAGCAGGATCCCGACGGCCAGCGGCATGACGAACCAGGCCGCGCTCGCCTCGCTCGACCAGCGCGGTCAGCCCCAGTGCCACGACCACTCCGGCGGCCGTCACCCAGTCGTCTCCGGCTATGAACTCCCAGACCCCACGGCCGCGTCGCGGATCCGCCTCACGCCTCCACCGCCTGACCGTCGACGGCGGGCATGCGGAAGAGCCGGACCAGCAGGAGCGAGAAGGCCAGCACGGTCGGGACCAGGACGAGCAGCGCTGCATCGCCGCCGGGCCAGTCGCGCTCCGGCGCCCTCAGCGCCCCAGAAGATCCCGAACGAGGTCAGCATCACCCCGACGCTGAACTTCATTGCGTTCTCCGGCGCGTGGCGAGCGGGTGGCGGACAGCGACGCCGATCGCGGCCACGATCAGGACCGCCGCAGCCGCGGCAGCGGCCGCCAGGCCGAGGCGGTGCTGGTTCGCGCCGAAGGTGAGGGCGATGAAGACGACCTCCAGGCCCTCGAGCAGGACTCCCTTGAAGGCGATCGTGAACGAGTAGGCGTCGAACCCCGTCGGCGGCGCGCCCGCCGCTCTGGCCGCCGCCGCCTCCTCGCGGTAGATCTCCTCCTCGTCGTGCTGGGCCTTGAGGCCGGCCGCCGCGCAGGATCGCCTTGCGCAGCCACTGCAGCCCGAAGACGAGGAGCAGGCCGCCGACCACCAGGCGCAGCGTGTCGATCGGAAGCGAGGTCAGGCCCGGTCCCAGGATCGCCGTCGTCACCGCCAGCGCGAGCACGGCCGCCGCCGCGCCGCTCAGCGCGGAGCGCCAGCTGCGCGTCGTTCCGACGGCGAGGACGATCGTCAGGGCCTCGACCGCCTCGACCGCGCAGGCGAGGAAGACCGAGACGGCGAGCCCGAGCTCCTGGCCGCTCACGGCGACGGCCTCATGGCTTCCAGCCTAGTCGGAGTCCTCGAGCAGCTTCTTGTACGCGGCCGCGTCCATCAGGGCGTCGGCCTCGGAGGGGTCCGAGAGCTTCACCTTGACCATCCAGCCGTCCCCGTAGGGGTCCTGGTTGATCTTCTCGGGGTTCTCGGAGAGGGCCGGGTTGACCTCGGTCACCTCGCCCGAGAGCGGCGCGTAGACGTCGGAGACCGCCTTCACCGACTCGACCTCGGCGTAGGCCTCGTCCTTCTTTACTTCCTTGCCCACCTCGGGCGGCTCGTAGAAGACGACCTCGCCGAGCGCGTCCTGCGCGTACCAGGTGACACCGAAGGTGGCGGTGTCGCCCTCGACGCGCGCCCAGTCGTGCTCGGGGTGGTAGCGAAGGTCGTCGGGATAGCTCTCGTCAGCCACGCCGGAAACCTATCCGTCCTTGGAGTAGAGCGGCCGCTCGCGGATCTCGGCCGCGCGCCGCTTGCCCCGGACGTCGATCTCGATCTCGGTCCCGGGCTCCGCGAGGTCGCTGCGCACGTAGCCCATCCCGATGCCGACCTCGAGGCGACGGCGACATCGTGCCGCTGGTGACCTCGCCGACCTCCTCGTCGCCGACGACGATCGGGTTGCCCTGCCTCGGGATCCCGGCCCCGGTGATCACGAAGGGCTCGAGGACCTCCGCCGGGCCCTCCTCGCGGACCCGCCGGCAGGCCTCGGAGCCGATGAAGCCCGTGTCCTCCTTGACGCACCAGCCGAGCCCGGCCTCGATCGGCGTGCGCTCCTCGGTCAGGTCGTTGCCGTAGAGGCAGTAGTTGACCTCGAGCCGCAGCGTGTCCCGCGCGCCCAGCCCCGCGGGGCCGGCGCCGCCGCCGATCAGCGCGTCCCAGACCGTCTTGGCGTCCTCCGGCGAAACCAGCAGCTCCACCCCGTCCTCGCCCGTGTATCCGGTGCCGCAGACCAGCGCGGGGGCCCCGGCGACCGGCAGCTCGGCGGTCTTGAAGCGCGGCGGCAACTCACCGTCGGTGACGCGCTCGACGATCTGCCGCGCCTGCGGGCCCTGGACGGCCAGCATCGCGTAGGCGTCGATCCGGTCGTGGACCTCCGCCTCGAACTCGACCGCGTGCGCCTCGAACCACTCGAGATCGCGCTCGTGGTTGGCGGCGTTGGTCACGGTCAGGTAGCGGTCCTCGCCGAGCCGGTAGGTGAAGAGGTCGTCGAGGACCCCTCCGTCCTCGCGGCAGAGGCACGAGTACTGCGCGCCGCCCACCTGGATCTTCGAGACGTCGTTGGAGAGCAGCCGCTGGAGCAGCTCCACCGCCTGCGGCCCCTCGGTCTCGATCTCGCCCATGTGGGAGACGTCGAAGACGCCGCAGGCGCTCGCGCACCCGCAGGTGCTCGGCGCGGATGCCGTCGTACTCCACGGGCATCTCCCAGCCCGCGAACGGCACCAGCTTCGCGCCGGCCTCGACGTGGGCCTCGTAGAGCGGAGTCCTCTTCAGCGTCCCTGCTTCCACGGCTCGGGACGATACTGCTGGGCATGGGCATCCCCGAGAAGGAGCTGTCGAGAGGCTGCGAGAGGCCTACGCGGCCTTCAACCGGGGCGACTTCGATGCGGCCATGGAGATTCGCCCATCCGGACATCGTCTTCGTCCGCGCCCGGCGGGCAGTCGGACCTCGAGGGGCGCTGATGCGATGCGCGCCTGGATGGAGCCGGACGCCTTCGAGTCACAGGTGATCGAGCCCGAAGAGTTCGAGGTGGCCGGGAGCAGGGTCCTCGTTCGTCAGCACGCGACCGCCCGTGGCGCCGGCAGCGGAATCGAGATGGAGATCGACGCCTGGTCGCTGTGGACGTTCGACGAAGAGGGAAGGGCTACGCGGGTGGAGTTCTACCTCCACCATCAGGAGGACGAGGCGCGCGCGCCCTCGCGCTCTGCGCCGCTACTTGAGGAAGTCCGGGACGTCGATCTCGGACTCTGAGATCCGCAGATCGCTGAGCGACTCGCTGCTCCGGCCGACGCCTGCGCGGGCGTCGCTCGGCCGCCCGCGCGGTGAAC
The DNA here is from genome assembly GCA_963763985.1 of uncultured Solirubrobacterales bacterium. Classification (GTDB taxonomy): domain Bacteria; phylum Actinomycetota; class Thermoleophilia; order Solirubrobacterales; family 70-9; genus DASUPK01. The sequence goes on from CAVXQO010000013.1 coordinate 50,285, forward strand.
TCCGGTGCCCGGGCGATCATCTCGAAGCCCTCGAAGCCGGTGGCGATCACGGTGACGCGGACCTCCTCGTGCATCGAGGAGTCGACCACGGCACCGAAGACGATGTTGGCGTTCGCGTCGGCGGCCTGGATGCACATCCGAGCCGCCTCGTTGACCTCGAAGAGGCCAAGGTCCTCGCCGCCGGTGACGTTCAGCAGCATGCCCTTGGCGCCGTCGATCTGCTCCTCGATCAGAGGGGAGGTGATGGCCGCCTTGGCGGCCTCGACGGCGCGGTTCTCGCCGGTCCCGGTGCCGACGCCCATCAGAGCCGAGCCGGCCTGGTGCATGACCAGGCGGACGTCGGCGAAGTCGAGGTTGATCAGGCCGGGGATCGTGATCAGGTCGGTGATGCCCTGGACGCCCTGGCGCAGGATGTCGTCGGCCTCGCGGAAGGCCTCGAGGATGGTGGTCCGCCGCTCGACGATCTGGAGGAGCTTCTCGTTCGGGACGGTGATCAGGGTGTCGACCTCCTTGCGGAGGCGGTCGATCCCCTCCTCGGCCTGGGCCATGCGCTTCTTGCCCTCGAACTCGAACGGCTTGGTGACCGCGCCGACCGTGAGGGCGCCGATCTCCTGCTTGGCGATCTCGGCGATCACGGGGGCCGCGCCGGTACCGGTGCCGCCACCCTCGCCGCAGGTGATGAAGATCATGTCCGCGCCCTTCAGCGCGTCCTTGATCTCGTCGCGAGACTCGGCCGCCGCGCCGGCGCCGACCTCGGGGTTCGCGCCCGCGCCGAGGCCCTTGGTCAGGTTGTGGCCGATGCCGATCTTGACGTCGGCGTCGCAGGCCTGGAGGGCCTGGGCGTCGGTGTTGACGGCGACGAACTCGACGCCGCGCAGCCCCGCATCCACCATGCGGCTGACGGCGTTGGAGCCACCGCCACCGACGCCGACGACCTTGATTACGGCCAGATATGAGGTTTCCATTTGGTTGGTCCTGCTCCGAGCCCGCCGCTTATCCGGCTGTGGGCCTTGTCGAAAGTAGGGCAAAGGGTACGCACTGTCAACGCCCGGTTAGGCCCGAAGTCTCAAGTCTCGCTTGAGAGTTCGCACGGGGTGACTCTAGTGTCGAGGTCGAGGTGCAGGGTTGGTTGAGCCCCCTGAAAAGCCCTGCAAATTGGCACTATTTCGCGGGCGGCGGCCAGCTCGATCCGGCGGGCCGCCCGAGCGGCGAAAAGCCCAAAATTGGCGTGAATGTGCGCGTTGCAGCCTGCCGCGGGGCGGGACTCAGCCGCCCGAGACGGGGCGGTCCGGGACGCTCACGTCCAGGTATGAGGGGGAGCCCCGCTCGTCGCTCGAGAGGACCGCAACCGCCGCTTCCCACTTGTCCCGGGCGCGGGATCCGTCCCCGAAGCGGACCTCGGGGCCGTTCCTCAGGTCCAGCACGACCCCACCCCGCTCTTCGTCCCAGCTCGAGGCGGTCACCCGGTTGCGGAGAGGCTCCGGCGTGGCCCCGAGGATCGCCGCCTGTGCCGCCGCGTCCTCATCGAGGCGGGCGCCGTTGGCCGCCGGCCCCCTCGATCCGGGGCAGCTGCTTCTCGTCGAAGCTCGCCCCGGTGAGCAGGTAGCCATCGGCGGATACGGCGGTGCTGTGTCCCCCGGCCCGGACGTACGCGACGGGGAGCCGCTCGGTGATCGTCACCTCCAGGCCATGCGGGAAGCTCGTCGTGGCCTTCACCGATGCCACGGTTGGGAAATGGGCGACCGCGTCCCGGAGCTCGCCGTCCTTGATGTGCAGGGTCGTCATGTCGCCGGCGACCCCATCGACCGCCGAGCGGATCGCCCGCTCGTTGGTGGTGGCCCCCTTGACGGTGACGTCATGGATCGCGAACCACGACAGGTTCCGGAACCAGAGCATGTAGCCGGCGTACAGCACCACCAGCACGACGGCGGCCGCGATCAGCCGACGCCGAACAACGGCGCCGCGCGCGGCCTGGCGAGCGCGCGGCTGCTGGCGCGCCCGGCGGGACGCGTCTCGGCCTACCGCTCGAGTTGCCATTGCTCCGGCCAGCTCACTTCGCCCAGGACCTGCACCTCCGGCTCGAGGGTCACCCCGAAGCGCTCGTGGACCCTCCGCCTCGCCTCCGCCATCACCTCGAGGATGTCCGCGGTGGTCGCGCCGCCGGTGTTCTCGACGAAGTTGGCGTGCTTGGGCGACAGCCGCGCCCCGCCGATCTGCAGCCCGCCGCAGCCCGCCGCGTCGAGCAGCTGCCCGGCCGAGCGGTTCTCCGCCCGCGGGTCGTCTGGGTTGACGAAGGTCGAGCCGAAGGTCTTGATCCCCGACGGCTGCGCCTCCTTTCGCCTGCGCCGCATGTCCGCCATGGTGGCCTTCACGTCGGCCGGATTCGCCTCGGAGAGAGCGAAGGTCGCAACCGCCACGACGTCTCGCTCGCCGAGGTTCGACCCGCGGTATCGGAAGCCGAGGTCCTCCGGGCGGCGCTGCTCGGATCCCGCCGGGGTGCACACGGTGACCTGCTCCAGGACTCGTCCCAGCTCCCCGCCGTAGGCGTTCGCGTTCATCCTCACGGCGCCGCCGACGGTGCCCGGGGATGTTCACGCCGAACTCCAGTCCCGTCAGGCCCCAGCCGGCCGCCTTGGCCGCCGCCGACGGCAGCCTCGCCCCTCCCCCGCAGACGATCCGCGTCCCGTCGCGCTCCACCCGGGTCAGCTCTCCCGCGAGCTTGATGACCAGGCCGCGGAAGCCGTCGTCGGAGACGAGCAGGTTCGACCCCGAGCCCACCACCCCGACCGGCAGCCCCTCTCGCTCCGCCCAGGCGAGCAGGTCGACCACCTCGCCGCTCGGACTCCGGGCGAGCGAAGTAGTCCGCGGACCCTCCGGCCCGCACCGTGGTCAGCCGCGCGAGCGAGTAGTCCCGCTCGACGCCAGCCGGGGCGCTCATCGGAGCACCCGCCCCGTCCACCAGCGCCTCGGCGAGCTTGTAGATGTCCCCGGCCCCGATCGTGATCAGCACGTCCCCGTCGCCCAGGCGCGGCCCCAGGGCCTGAGCGGCCAGCTCCGCGTCGGGGAGCCACCAGACGGGCCGCCCGCGGCCGTGGTCCGCAGCGGCGCTCGCGACCATCAGGCCACTCACCCCGGCGAGGGGCCCGACGGGCTCCTCGCGGGCTGGGTACACGTCGAGAACCGCGACCTCGTCGGCGGCGGCCAGAGCCGCGCCGAGCTCGGTGGCCAGCGCCTTGGTGCGCGAGTAGAGGTGGGGCTGAAAGGCGGCGATCAGGCGTCCGGGCTCGAGCTCGCGGGCGGCCTGCAGGGTGGCCGCCACCTCGGTCGGATGGTGGGCGTAGTCGTCGTAGATGCGGGCGCCGTGGCTCTCGCCCTTGAGCTCGAGGCGGCGCGCGACGCCCGGGAAGTCGCCGAGAGCCGCGGCGCACCCTTCGACGTCCGCCCCCGCCAGCGACAGGCCACCCAGCGCCGCGAGGGCGTTGGCGACGTTGTGGCGTCCGGGGACCCGCAGGGAGACGTCCGCGTCGATCCCGGCGCCGCCGGCGCGGAAGCGACTGCCGCCGCCCGGCTCGGTCTCGATCCCCGTCGCGAGCAGATCCGCCGTCGACGGCGCGCTCCCCGGGCGCCGGCTCGAGGGCGAAGCGGACGACACGCTGTGCCTCCTGCCCCGGCAGCCGGACGTCCGCGCCCGTCACCAGCCCGGATGCGGACGAGGAAAACGCTGCGAAGGCCTCGGAGAGCTCCGCCAGCGAGCTCCAGCGAGAGTGGTGGTCGAGCTCGAGGTTGGTGATCACCGCGATCTCGGGCTGCAGCTTGAGGAAGCTGGCATCGCTCTCGTCCGCCTCGGCGACGACCCACTCCCCCTCGCCCCAGCCGGCGTTGGTCGCCTCGCCATCGGGCCCGGCGCCCGCCAGCTCGCCACCGAGGAAGAAGGAGGGGTCGGCCCCGGTGGCGCGCAGCGCCCAGATGCACATCGCCGCCGTCGTGGTCTTGCCGTGCGTCCCCGCGATCGCCAGCAGGCGGCGCTGTGAGCAGAGCTCGGCGAGGAGCTCCCCGCGGTGGATCACGCGCTGGTCGCGGTCTCGTGCGCGCACCAGCTCGGGGTTGTCCTCCGGGACGGCGGTGGAGACGACCACCTCCGCGTCCGCCGGCACCTGATCGCCGTCATGGCCCACGGCGGGCTCGATGCCCGCAGCCCGCAGGCGCTCCATATATGAGGACTCGGCCCTGTCCGAGCCGCTCACCTCGGCGCCGAGCCGCCGGCAGACCAGCGCCAGGCCGCTCATGCCCGCTCCCCCGATCGCGATGAAGTGGAGCCTCCGGCCCTTCATCGGCTCAGGCCACCAACAGCCCCCAGGACCTCGCTCGCGATCCGCTCCGCGGCGTTGGGCTTCGCCAGCCGCCGAGCGGCGATCCCCATCTCCCTGAGCCGATCCTCATTGGCCAGCAACGCCGCGATCTCCCCGCTGAGCCGCTCCGCGGTCAACTCGCTGTCGGGGATCACGACCGCGGCGCCGCCTTCCGCCATCCAGCGGGCGTTGGTCGTCTGGTGATCGGCTGTGGCATGGGGATAGGGGATCAGGATCGCGGGCCGGCCCGCGGCCGCGATCTCCATCACCGAGCCGCCGGCTCGAGCGACCACGAGGTCCGCGGCGGCGAGGACGTCCCCCAGGTCGGGCTCGTACTGGATCAGGGTGTATCGCTCCGGCCGACCCTCTTCATCCCAGCGCCGCCGCAGCTCCGGGTAGTCGCGGCGGCCGGCGACGTGGACGATCCAGGGCTGACCCACGTGGTCGTGAACCCCTCGCTCGAGCCGCGTGAACGCATCGAACGCCGCGATGTTGATCGACAGGGCCCCGAGGCTGCCGCCGACCACGGTCACGCAGTCCGCGGGCCCGGGAATCCCGAAGCGGCGGCGGGCGACCGTCGGATCGGCCTCCAGGACCGCACGGGGAACCGGCCTTCCCGTCACCACGTAGGGGCCCCCGTCGCGACCGGGGATCGGAAAGGAGAGGCAGATGCGCCGGGCGCGGCGGGCCAGCAGGCGGTTGGCGAGGCCCAGATGGCTGTCCGCCTCGGTGAGCACCAGCGGCAGGCCCATCCTGACCGCGGCCAGGCCAACCGGGCCGGCCACATAGCCACCGCCGCCGAGCACGACCTCGGCCCGGCGCCGCTCGAGCACGCGGCGGGCGGCGCCCACCGCCCGGCCGGCGCGCCAGGCCGCCCTCGCGGCCTTCAGCGGATTGCGGCGATCCAGCCCGCTGACCCGCAGGTAATCGATCTCGTAGCCGGCGGCTGGGACGAGGTCCGCCTCGGCGCGCTCGCGAGTGCCGAGGAAGCTGACCTCGGCGCCCTCAGCGCGAAGCGCGTCGGCGACGGCGATCGCCGGCACGACGTGCCCCGCCGTGCCGCCGGCCGCTATCACGACTCGTGCCACTGGCTGCGCGCTTTCTTCTCGTGTGTGGTTCCGCCCTCGACCACGCGCAGTCTCGCAGGGCCCGCGGCCGTGGCGCGGCCTCCGCGCCTGGAGCCGCGTGCCGCCGCCTGCGCGGGCCGGCGGGCTACGTTCAGGATCAGTCCGGTGGCGGCGAGCGTGAGTATCAGGCTCGTGCCGCCGTAGGAGACGAATGGCAGGGGTACCCCTGTGAGCGGGGCTAAGCCGAGGACCGCGAACAGGTTGAGGGCCGCCTGGGCCATGATCAGCGAGGTGAGGCCCGCCGCGAGCAGCTTGCTGAAGCGGTCGCGCGCCCTGTGGGCCGCGCGCAGGCCCGCGTAGCCGAACATCCCGAAGAGCCCGACCAGGACGAACATCCCGGCCAGGCCGAGCTCCTCGCCGATCACCGCCGCGATCATGTCGGTGTGCGCCTCGGGCAGGTACGAGGCCTTCTGCACGCTCTCGCCGAGCCCGACGCCGAAGATCCCGCCCGAGCCGACCGCGATCGTGGCCTGCTTCGCCTGGAAGCCCGATCCGCTCGTGTCCGTGCCCGGATGGAGGAATCCCGTCAGGCGGGCCTCCTGGTAGGGGTGGGTGGCGATCATCCCGATGCCCACCACCGCGATCACGGCGCCGACGGGCGCCAGAGTCCGCGGGCGCACGCCCGCCAGGAAGAGCACGCAGCAGACTGCGAACGAGCGCGACGATCGCGGTGCCCAGGTCGGGCTCTTTGGCAATCAGCAGCACCGAGAGCCCCACGACCAGCAGGTAGGGGCCGAGCCCGCTCAGGGACCGGGTGCGTCGAGGCTCGGCCGAGAGCAGGTAGGCGCCGTAGAGGACCAGGGCGATCTTCGCCAGCTCGGACGGCTGGAACTGGACGAGGCCTCCTCCCACCCAGCGCTGCGAACCGTTCACCGTGGTCCCGATACCCGGCAGGAGAACGGCGAAGAGCAGGAACAGCGACGAGAGCAGGATGAGCGGGGTGAGGACACGGGCCGCGGCGACGCCGCGCACGGAGGCGACCCGCATCGCGACCAGGCCGATCGCCCCGAAGATCAGGGTTCGCTCGAGGTAGTAGAAGCCGTTGCCGCCGGTGTTGAGCAGCGAGCGCGCCGAGCTCGCGCTGAAGACCATCACCGCCCCGAAGGCGAGCAGGCAGAGCGTCGCAGTCAGCAGCAGGGAGTACTCGATCGGCGGAGCCGCGGGCTTCTTCGTCCGCCCCGTCCCGCTCATTCCAGCGCCTCCACGAGCTGGCGGAAGCGGTCGCCGCGCTGCTCGAAGTCCTTGAACGCGTCGAAGCTCGCGCAGGCCGGCGAGAGCAGCACCACCTCGCCGGGCTTGGCGTCGGCCGCCGCGGCCTCCACGGCGTTCTCAAGAGAGCCCTGGTCGGAGATCTCAACGCCGGCCTCGGCTGCGGGGGCAAGCTCGGACGCCATCCGCTCGGCGCCCTCCCCGATCAGATAGCAGGCGACGCAGCGCTCCTTCACGGCGTCGGCGAGAGGCGCAAAGCTCTCACGCTTGGGACGGCCGCCGGCGATCAGTCGGACACCGCCGTCGAAGGCCCGGACTCCGGCCAGGGCCGACGCCACGTTGGTGGCCTTGGAGTCGTTCACGTAGAGCACCCCGTTCAGCTCCCTGACCCGCTCGAGCCGGTGACGGACGCCCTGGAAGGTCCGCAGGCCCTCCGCGACGGTTTCACGAGGCAGGCCGGACGCGAGCGCCGCGGCTGCGGCGGCCATCGCGTTCTCGACGTTGTGCGCCCCGAGCAGCTGCAGCTCGTCCGCGCGGAGCAGCGGCTCGTCCGCCGCGAAGATGACGCCGTCCCTCATGCTGAGCTCGCAGTCGGGGTCGGCGGAGCTCGACTCCGCCGGACAGAAGCGAATGCGGCGCGCGCAGCCTCCGAGGTCGCGTCCCTCGAGCTCCGGCGTCTGTCCGTTGTAGACCGCCGCGTCGTCGTTGCCCTGGTTGGCGAAGATCTTGAGCTTCGCCGCCAGGTACTCCCCGAGGGTACCGTGGCGGTCGAGGTGGTCAGGGGCGAGGTTGATGAAGACCGCACACTCGGACGAGAAGTAGTTCGTGTCCTCGAGCTGAAAGCTCGATGCCTCGCAGACGACCGTCGCGTCGGGGTCGATCGCGCCGACCAGTGAGGCCAGCGGTGTGCCGACGTTGCCCGCGACGGCCACCGGGCGGCCGGCGGTCCGGTAGAGGTGGCCAATCAGCTCCGTCGTGGTGGTCTTCCCGTTGGTGCCGGTGACGGCGCAGAAGGCGTTTGGGATCAGCCGCCAGGCGAGCTCGAGCTCGCCGGTGACCTCGGTCCCGCGTTCCCGGGCTGCCAGCACCACCGGGGCGTCCTGGGGCACGCCGGGGCTCTTGACCAGCGTTCGGGCACGATCGAGTTGCCGTGTTCCTTCCACGCCCAAACTGACTTCGACGCCTGAGGCCTCCAGCCCTGCCGCCTCCTCAGGCGTGCCCGAATCCACCCCCAGCACCGTCTCGCCACGCTCGGCGAGCGCGCTCGCGATCGCCGCCCCCGAGCGCGCCAGCCCGACCACGAGGAAGGGTCCCTCGGGCATGGGCGGACGCGGCTTCTCGCCTGGGTTCACATAACCACCATGACTTGAATTTCGGGGTGTGTGCTTAAACCCCTTGTAGAGCCGAATCCCGCTTGGTTATGCGGAATGCGGCCTCTTTCGCCCCTGGTCGTTAGGACGCTCAAAGGGGCTGGAGAATGCTGTAGATCGGGGTGTCACGGTATTCACGTGGTACGCACTCCGGCCAGCTCGATAGGAACCTCGAGCGGAGCGCTTGCCTCGCTGAGCGCTGCCTTCCTTGCCTTCTCTGCTCTCCACTGGTTGAGGTATTCGTCCAGCAATTCTGCTGCCTCATCGCCCGCCCCGGGCAGAAGGTGCCCGTAGCGGTCCAGCGTGATCGCAATGTCTGAGTGCCCCATGAACTCGGACAGCGCCTTGAAGTTGACGCCGGCCGCGATCATCAGGCTTGCGTACGTGTGGCGGCACTCATGGAGGGTGATGGGGGTGAGCCCCTTCTTCTCCCAGAGCCGCTTGGCTCGCCCGACTAGGCCGCTTGCTGACAGCGGTTTCTCGGCCTCAGAACCGAAGACAAATCCTTCGGTCCAGGTTGTGGCCCTTAGCTCGCTGAGATAGTCGCTCAGTGCAGCCGGGATTGGGACCGTGCGTTTCCCCTTCTTGGACTTCGCACTGATCGGACCTTCAACCGGGTCCCATCCGCGCTCTACCCGTATCTCCGAGTTGGCGAGATCCACATCCGACCAACGCAGGGCGATCAGTTCTCCCCTCCGTAGGCCGGCGTAGAACGCTGTTGCCCAGACGGCCCGCTCGTCGGCGGACAGGACGGCCAACAGCTTCTCGGCTTCGTCCGGGGTAGCGATTCGGTCGCGCTTCCCCTCGACCATTGGCAGTTGCAGTCCGGTCGTCGGGTTGATGCTGACCTCGCCCCGGTGAATGGCGCGCTGGTAGATCGCCCGCAGAGGCATGAGCGTGTTCCGAACCTTCGACGGACTTGAGCCCTTGGCGAGTAGTTCATCCGCCAGGTCTTGCAGGTCGTTCCGGGTGAGCTCCGAGAGCCGGACCTTTCCGAGTCGCGGGAGCACGTGCTTCCTCAATGCAATCTCATATCCCCGGATCGCGCTCGGCTTGTAGGTCGCCATCTTCCTGTTTCGGATGGCTCCGGTACGAGCGCCCTCCAGGAACGCCTCGGCAACTTCCTCCAGCGTCTCCTTGGTTGACGCCTTGAGCTCGCCCTTCTTGAGAGCGGCCAGGGCGTCAACCCGCCAGGCTTTCGCCTCGCTCTTGATGGTCGACGTGGGGCCGTTGATGTACCGCTTCTCTCGAGGGCTCCAGACACGCGGCTGGAACGTTGGGCTACAGGAGCATTTCCCACCACCCCGGGTGGCACAGGACCGGCTATGCCGGGTGATGATTCCTTCAGCCATTCGTCTCTCCTTGTTCGCCTTGAAGGTGCGCCAGCTCGACGCCCTCCCTCGGTTGAGGGGCGACGGGCGGAACGCATACGCTCCCGGAGTCGCCGCGCGAGTAGCCCTTGAGCGGCGGCCACGGGGCGGGTCGTTCACGCGACGCCGCCCCACTTAGTTGGTTGGGACGACTCTACGGGGAGGGTCGGTCGCCTGTCAAGAGGTGTAGTCGAGAGAGCTGCATCCCGGTATTCCTTCCGGCGCCCCCCGCGTAGTGGTGGCGAGCACAGTACAGCCCTCTCGGGGGACGACTCTAACGCGCGTCAGCGAATCGGCGTTCGACTGGGCGATGCTCGGCCAATCGCTAGCTGCGAGAGCGATAAACCCGGAGCGAATGCGGCGAAGGAACCAGATGGAAGGCATCACCTTCCTGAACCCGATCATCTGCCGCCAGGTCTTCGAGTGAGTCGTTGGCAGCCACAACGTGGCCTGCCCTAAGCGCAACCCATCGGCCCGCGTAGCGGCGCGCTTCTTCTTTGCTGAGGGGCGGTCGAGAGACGGTGGGCGTTGCCATGATGCTCCTTCCTCTAGGTTCGAGTATTCCAGAGTCGAAGGGAGAAGACGACGCCTGTACTGCAGACGTTCTATCCGGCTGAGGAGTCGCCTGAACTCCTTGTGCGTCTGGATTCTCCGACCGCCAGCCAAGTCTTCGTGGCCGAGATTGACAGCGGGGCTGCGTGCAGCGTGTTCCCAATAGCGGTCGCTGCGCTCTTGAAGATAGGGATTGACGACCTGGTCGAGGACGCGCCCGGCAGGGGGGCGGATGGGACGGAGTTCCCAATGTGGCGTTGCATCCCGGAGGTTTGGGCTCAGGTAATTCGCGTCGCGGACGACGGCGCCTACCACCCGTGGGGGCCGACATTTGAACTGGAGCCATCGTTCGCCTATTCAGACGATCTGCTGTTGGGTCGCCACGACTTCTTTACGCACTTCCAAATCATTTTTGGAACTGACGACGCTGCCGGCCCCTGGTTCGCCATCGAGGACTAGGAGGCGGCTGGCCACTTATCTGGCGCTTCGCTCCGCATCGTTTCGTAGCAACTGACGTGGAACTTGCCGACTGGCTCGAAGGCACCTTCCACGGTGCCGGCCTCGAGCTCGGTTTCCCTCAGCGCGACAACCGCGCCGTCAGTCTCCCGCAGGGCGATGATCTGCTCCCGGTACTCCAAAAGCTTTCCGCAGTGGCCGCAGCGCAGCGAGGGCATGGCTTGACCGTAGCTCGGGCGATCCCGCTTCCCCGCTTAGAGGTGTGATTCAGAACCGCTGCTTCTCGTCCAAAGCGGCTATTCAGACAACCCGGCGGCTTCGAGGGCTTCCTCCCAAGTCATGAATATCCGCCCACGCTGAAGCCTGCCGGCCGCGACCTCGAATACCTGCGTGGCTTCGACGGGAACGTCAACGCCGCTTTCGGCCCCATGGGCGGTCGCCTCGATCCGCACCACCACTGTCTCATCCCGCGCTCTCACATCGACGATCGTCACCTTCAGGTCGCCGATAACGCTGGTCTGATCCTTCAAATAGGCAGCGACGGCATCCCTGCCCCGCACCACTCGAGGGTCGGGAAAGTTTGGGGGATCGTGGAACTCGTAGTCCTCAGCCCAGAACCGCTTGGCGGACTCCGCGCCGCCCTGATTCCAGGCTTCGAACGCCCGCCGCACGACCTCCACGTTCTCCTCCGACATCGCCTACTCCGACAGCCCGGCGGCTTCGAGGGCGTCGTCCAGCTCGTTGGATACCAGGAGACGCGTCACGACGCCGTCGCGAAACGTCCAGCACCAGCCTTGGTGGGCTTCTGTTTGGATCCCATCCCGGCCTAGGAACCGCGCGGTTCCCCGCGTGACGACGTGCTCCCCGGCATCAATGAACTCATCGATCTCGATGCGCACGGACTCCCAGGGTTCCGTGAATACCTCCCACATCTGCTTCACCTGGTCCCGCCCCCTGTGGACTCCGCGCCACTCGCCCATATCCGATGAGTTATCGACCTCGAAGTCCGGTGCAACATCCTTCAGGGCCTCGTCCCAGTCGCCACGGTTCCATGCGTCCATCACTGTGCTGATGGTTTCGAAGTTCTCCTCCGACATCGCCCACGCAGTATCTCTCGGCGGACTACTGCTTTCCATGCAAAGCAGCAGCCCCGCCCGTCAGAAATCACACCTCTATGCGTTGAAAGGGCTCGGGCCTAGGCGGCTTCCTCCTTGACCACCCATTCCATGAACTCGTCCAGGGAGGGCCGGCGTCCTAGATCCTCCTCGCAGGCGCGCAACATCTCCCGAACCGCGTTCGTCACAACCCGCTCGCGCTCCGATTCATCGGGGAACGCGCAGGCGAAGGCAAAGGGCCTTCAAGGTCTTGGGGTCGAGGGTGTAGCCCTCTCCCCTCGCTTGGGCTCCGCATCGGTCACAAGTCGGTGCTAGGCGGGTTGGCATATCTCTTTCCTTGGTAGGGGCTCAGCGAGAGGAGCCGGGACAGGTGGCGAGTGACCACCCCTGTCCGGGCCGCTACTGGCGGGAGCAACGGTTGTGGGCTCCCCTCGCTCAACCCCGTGTTTGGGAGCCGACCTATTCGGGACGGTGCCCAGGTCGGTCCAAGGGGTGTCTGTCTGAAAACACGGCCTCTACGCCGTGAAATCCGGCTCAGGCGGCTTCTCTGTGGAGGTTCGCCACGGCTGCTTGACGCTGTTGCTCGGTGAGCTTTCGACCGGTGCGGCGCATAGAGCGGAAGCTGATTAGGTTGGCCGGGATCTCGAAGACCGCGCCGGCAGTCCCGTCAAAGGAAATGTCCTCGATCAGTTCGGCGGCGGGGTTGTTTTTGAGCTTGGTGATGATCTTCCGCTGGTGGGTGTGGATCGTCGCGGTGTCGTCCTCATCAGAGAATGTGATGACGGTTTCCCGCTCGGGGGCGTTGAGGCTCATTGACTCTTTCCTTGTTCGTTGGGTTAGCCCGCGCGAACTCAGCGGGAAGCTGGGACCCGGCAGAGCCCAAGGGCTCCAGGCCGATGAGGCGAAGGCATCGGCGGTGAGTCTCAGCCCCCCGCTCAGCTCGGCGCGGTAGTGGCAGCTTTGTCGGGGGGCCTGACTTTCGCCTTAGCCGGCGGCAGTTGCGCCCGGTACGGAGAGGCCCCGGTGATGGGATCGGTGGTAAGCACGGACGAATCCGTTGATGGGTGGGCGTAGCGTCAGGAGTGCCTCGCGTGGGCCGTCTTTCCCCCCTGGAGACGCCCAGGCAGGTTGTACGGAAAAGCCCCTATTACGAGGGGGCTTTTTCGCGTCTAGGTTGGGAACAGGACCTAAAGCGCGGACCAGCTAGCGACGGGACAAACGGACGGGCTGCCCGGAGGAAGGCACCGCAAAGAGCTCGGGTGCAACGTTAGGAGTCGCGGCCGGTCGGGCGCTATATGTCCCCTCGGCGTTGGCGCAGGACTCCACCGCCTTACCGGCAGAGGTCGCCTCGATCGCGTCCTCGACGCGGTACCAGTGCTGATCCATCTCCCGTTCGACTCGAAACTTTATCGCCAGAATCTTCGGGGTTGCGCCGGACTGACACATCGGGGGCGGAGGCCGACCCTCCGTCCGTGCTGACCACGTAGCGCCGAACGCGATCGAACTCCATCCGGTCCTCCCGCTTCTCTGCCATCGCCTGCTAGCCACTACCGCTTTGCATGGAAAGCAGCGGTCTCGCGCGGGATACTGCGTGGGCGATGTCGCAGGAGAACATCTGGCACCTCAACATCAGCTACATCGGCACCGGTGAGGACGGAGAACGCGCCAACGACGTCATCGTTACGGCCCGCAAGCGAGGGAAGCCGGTCCACGGCGAAGGCCCTTGGTGGAACATTGCTTACGAGAACGTCGAGACCCGCGAAGCCGCGCTGAGCGCCCTCAGCATTGATCTGGACCAGATCGACCTGGGCTGGCGCGACGTACTCGAGGTCAGATAGGCGATGTCGGAGGAGAACGTGGAGATCGTCCGGAATCGGTACGCCCGCTACAACGCGGGTGAGCGAAGACCGGACCTTGGGTTCTGGCACGAGGACGCCGAATACCACGCCGCTCGGGAGGACCCCGACTCCGCAATCCATCGTGGGATCGAAGCGATCAGGCGTCAGTTCGAACGCTGGCAAGAGGCGTACCCCGATCTCAAGGTGGAGCCGCTGGAGGCCAAAGGCAAGGGGGACCGAGTGTTCCTCTGGGTCCGCTTTGCCGGTCATGGAGCGACAAGCGGGGTCCCGATGGAAATGGAGTTGGCCCACGTCTACACGATGCGCGATGGCAAGGCCGCCCGCGTGGTCGAGTACATGGACCGCAAGGAAGCCCTCGAAGCCGCCGGGCTGTCGGAGTAGCTGCTTTGGACGAGAAGCGCCTATCCGCTTTGCATGGAAAGGAGCGCTTTCCTAAAGACGTACGGCCCGCCTGAGCGGGCCGTACGCGCGTCGTAACAGGCTCCGAGACTGCTAAGGGATCATGATGTCGAACGCCACATTGTCGTCGGCGGCAGCAGTTGCGGTGGCGGGGTTGATCCGCTCGGTCTGGACCTGGAACCCGGTCGTATTGCAGGACGTGTTGCTCTGTGCGCTCGCGTTGCCCTCCGGATTGTCCGTCTCGGAGAAGTCCACGGACACGACAGCGGTTACCTGCGCGGAGTCGATGCCCGGCGCCACGACGCAGTAGGTGCCGACGCCCTGATATGTGACGCTCGAGATGCCCTTGTCTCGATCGAACGTGCATGGCTGCGGGGCGGGGTTAACGCCGCACCCACCGCCGCCACGGGGCTGGACCTCAGCGTATGCGCGAGCCGTTCCGTTCGCTCCCTTCGCTCCGTTCGCTCCGTTCGCTCCGTTCGCTCCGTTCGCTCCGTTCGCTCCGTTTGCGCCAGGTGGTCCGGCGGGCCCACGCGGGCCTCGCTTGCCCTTCTTCGCGCTATGAGCCAAAGAGAGCTGCTTCGTAACTTCCTTTCTTACGAGCGAGGACAGCGATTCGCCTGCGAGCACCGGCGAGACGATCGCCAGCGTGGCGATCAGGGCCAAGCCAGCCATGACGTACTTGCGTTTCATTGTGAGGACTCTCCCTCCAGTTGGCGCTTCTCCTACGTGCTGACGACCTTAGTGGCAGCAGCTCAAAGCCCCAAGGTGCGTTAGCCAAATGAAGATGTACCGCCTACAAGCTGTTCGCGAAAGCGCCGCTTTGGACGAGAAGCAGCTATCCGCTTTGCAGGGAAAGCAGCTGTCTTCACGGGATACTGCGTGGGCGATGTCAGAGGAGAACGTGGAGATCGTGCGCAACCTGATCGGGGCGTGGAACGAACATGACGAGGGCCTGTCCGCCAGCTACCTGGCCGATGACATCGAATGGGCACCCGCTGGCCCTGCCGCCGTGGATCGCGCGATCTACAGCGGCCGCGAGGAGTGTGCCCGGGGGTTTGCTGCGGTCTGGGAGACCTGGGACGAGTTTCGCTTCCAGGAGGCGGAGGTTCGCGACCTAGACGACTCGGTCCTATGGCTGGGGCGCGTTCATATGCGGGGACGCGCCAGCCACGTTGAACTCGACCAAGAGTTCGCAAACCGCTTCCATCTGCGCGACCGCTTGATCACCAGAGTGCATGCCTTCCTCGCTTGGCGCGAGGCTCTCGAAGCCGCCGGGCTGTCTGAGTAGGGGAGGTCGACCGGAGGAACCGCCGCTTTGGACAAGAAGCGCCGCTTTGCATGGAAAGGAGCAGCTATGGATCAGGCGCTCGCTTTTCGCGCGACGCAAGAGCCAGGGGCGAGGAGAATCGGCTTCCCCGGGCGTTGAGCCTGAGGCGTAGAGGGTTTCACCACTTCAGGCAGCGAGCGCTTCCTCAGTTGGCCTTCCTCTTGCCAGGGTGACTGGCCCTGGGGCAGCGATCCTTCGATCCTTGACCGAGCGGATCTGCAACCGTGGCCTTGGTCTCCTCCAAGCACGCAGTGCGTCAAACCGAATCTGGGCGCCGAGGTACTGGTCGTTCCGGTCATCCTGCTCGCTGTTCATGGTTGGTCCACTTCCGGTGCCGGGGATTTGTCGGAAGCCGGATTGTCCATCCGGTTCCGAAAGACCGGTGAAGGGCTTCCGAAAGATCAGCTGAAGGTCGCGGGCCTTCGCGCCCCTCGTTCAAAGCCCCTTGCCTCGACCTTTCGCGTGCAACGGAAGGATTGGCAACTTCACCCGAGAACCAGCCTTAACCAGCCTTTGTGCGGAGCTTCCCTTTCTCTTGCCACCTTCCAGCAAACCTCGCACCGTGACCGACAAACAAAGAGGAACAACTGCGGTGCCAGAGCATCCGGGCCGTGAGCAAACCGGCGCGGATCCGTGCGCGCATGGGAACCAGATGTGGGTCCGGCTGATCGAGTACACGCGGTACGGCACCTGGGTCGGATGCGTGGAGTGCGGCACGTCATGGCTGATCCGAGGCCCCGGCTAGGTCCCGCTCCCACTCCGACCTGAATCACAGTTCTTGCCGCCGGGAAATCCCATGATCAGGGGCGGCAGCGCCAGACCTGAGGAAGAAGGACCAAACACCTGGATGCCGGGCAATGCCGCTTTGCATGGAAAGCAGATGTCTTCACGGGATACTGCGTGGGCGATGTCGGAGGAGAACGTGGAGATCGTCGAGCGGTACTTCCGGCACCTCGATCGCATGCTCGGGGAGTACTGGACGAATCCGGTCCCACTCAGGGAATACCCCACCCTCGACGAGGCATTCAGGGACGTACACGCTGATGCCGAGTGGAAGCCGCCCCACATGGACGCAATCCGGGGAAAGGAAGCATGGCTGGATGCTGTCTCCGACTGGCTCGATGCTGCTGACGACTGGCGCATCATCGTCAAGAACGTCTCGGAGCTCGCGGGGGATCAGGTCCTGGTCGAGAGTCGCAACGCTATACGCGGAAAGGGAAGTGGCCTCCAAATCGATCAGGCGATTTGGACGGTGGTCAGCGTCAAGGAGAGAAGGATCGCCGCCATCAGCGACTTCACCGACCGCAGCACGGCCCTCGAAGCCGCCGGGCTGTCGGAGTAGGCGATGTACCTGGGCTACTGACACTCCCAGTCTTGCTAGGAGGTGGGCGGTGCGCCCGAGGTCTTGTTCACCGTCGCGCAGATCGCCCCCAGGCCACACCGAAGCGGCCGGCGGCGTGCCCGCGAGCGCGACTCGATCGACGCTAGCCGACTCCCTTCTCGCAGTTCTTTCGCTTGTCGGCGCCGGCCTGTCCCCGGCAGGTGTCCTTGGCCTTCTGCGGTGGCG
This sequence comes from uncultured Solirubrobacterales bacterium, assembly GCA_963763985.1. Taxonomy (GTDB): domain Bacteria; phylum Actinomycetota; class Thermoleophilia; order Solirubrobacterales; family 70-9; genus DASUPK01. The sequence continues at coordinate 66,988 of CAVXQO010000013.1, forward strand.
CTCCGGGCGTTCCGCCGAAGAGGCGGTCGTTAGCGGGGCCGCCGAGGAGCAGGTCCGCGTTCGCACCGCCGATGAGGATGTCCTTCCCCTTGCCGCCCTCGACCTTGTCCTTGCCTCGAGCGCCGCAGAGGATGTCATTTCCGCCGAGACCCTGCACGGTGTCCTTGCCGCCGTTCGCCTGGATCACGTCCGGTCCGTTGGTGCCCTTCAGGGTCTCCGGACCGGGAGTGCCCACAATCGTCGCCTGGCTACCGTGGCAGGTGCCGGACAGGCCGCTGGCGGACACGCCGCTGGTGAAGCTGCCGGCCTGGATGAAGACCGCCGAATCCAGCGCGGAGTCGCTTCCGTCGGCGATCGCCAGCTTGACGTGATTGGTCTGTCCGGCGTTGACCGTCGCATTACAGGTGAGCACCGTCGTCAGCCCGTCCATCTGCGAGTCGATCGTCGGCGACGGATTGACGTTGTCGCGGAACAGCTCCGGGTGATGCGGGGTGGTGTCGCCGCCCGGATTGCCGTTGTTGATCGTGTTCACCGACACCGGCTCGCTCGTGCCCGGCAAGAGCGCGCAGTTCTGGCCGTTGACGAAGAACCCGAAGACGTCATTGAACTCGCTGTTCGCGAAGTTGCTGTACTCCTCCGACGAGAAGACGTAGCTGAACTGGAGTGTCGCCTGCTGGGGGACGAAATCGAATTCGAGTATCGACGCGTCGTTGGTTGGGAACCCGGCGAGCTTGGTGAGGTCCGGGTCCCCGGGGTTCCCGAACTCCGTGGAGTTGTCCGTTTGCACGCCCTCGTTGCAGCTGTTCGGACCTTCGACGCCGACCTCGCACGCCCCATCGCCGGCCTTCGTCTGGACCTTGCCGCTGTCGAGAATGGTCCCGGAGTCGAAGCCGATGCTGCCCGCCCCCCCGGTGAAGGAGCCGGCGGCGCGGTTCGCGCCCGTGTAGGTCGCGTTCGAGACGGTCACCCCAGGGCCAGCGAGGGACTGGGCGATCTGAGCCGCGGTCGCGCCGCTGTCGAGATCCGTGATGGCGACTCCGCTCGCCTCGGCGCTGGTGGCGGGGCCGAGAAGCAGCGCCGTTCCACCGATCAACACTGCTGCAAACCACGTCCTTGGAGAAGTCCGCACAGCGCTATCAGACATATCGTCCTCCCTACATGAGTCAAATTGCAGGCTGAGTCCGACCCTATGCGCCCGCGGGCGCATGGCCATCCGTAATTGCCCGTCTGGTCATCCGTAATTGCCCGCAGAGATGAGAGCTGTGACTCCACGGTCATTCAGGCCCCGGTTCCGGGGAGAAAGGCGCGTTGGTCTGGAAATTCTGTGCGGTGGGCGTATAGGTATAAGGAAGAGCGCGCTGCGCTCCACCACTCCCCCGCCCCCCTGCACCTAGCTAGGGATGGGTCCTGGGCTCCAGCTCGAAGGTGAGCAAGACCAACGACCATCGACCAAGAAGAAGAAAGAAGAAGAAGAAGAAGAAGATGGGATTGCTTTGTCCTCTGGCCGTGACGGTCTAGCTAACCATTCGGCCCCGTCGATCAGGCACGGATCAGCGGGTGAGTACCACGCGAGTACCGCTGTCTACTGCTCTGTCGCTGTCCCCTCGATGGCGTCGGGCCGGTTGGGCTCGGAGTCAACCTCGAACGTCTCGGTGTGCGTGAGCCGCAGGTTCTTTGGATCGAAGCCTTTCGCTTGCAGCGCCCTGACGATCTCGGCGGCTGAGCGCATGGGAGTGGCTAGCTCTAACGCCCGTCCTCGGAGTTGGGCGCTCTTGTCCGAGGCGATGCCGGCAACTGTCTCGGTGTTGCGAGCTGCGCCGGCCAGGTCCCTAACGGGAATGTCCTTGTACTCGGTCGCCAGTCACTCCAATATGTCTGCCGTGACGCTCGACGCGGCATGGACGATCTGGTCGTGATTGTCGGCCCTGTAGGCGTCCATTTGAGGCTGCAACCGCTTCCTAGCGTCTAGGTACTGGTCGGCGTAGGTGTCGTCCTTCCAGCGACGAAGGGTGCGCTCAGAGATGGGGTCCCCTGTCTCGCCTAGCAACCTCTCAGCGCGCCTGGGACTGCCGTCAGAGGCGACCAGGGCGACTAGCCCGCGTTCTATCTCAGCGCCGGAATAATCCGAACCACGGACGGGCTGGATTGGGGCGAGCCTCGCGCGTTTTACCGCGACACTCTGTGGCGGGCGCGTGCGATCCCGCTGCCTAGGCGCTACCCCAGGCGCCGCGCTAGAAGCCTTCTCCTTACGCCGAGGAAGTCGAGCCGCCTCGTCGGGGAGTTTGTTGGTCGCGGCTTGCTGGCGGTCGAAGCCATCGCAGCAACCATGCGCAACAAACTCGCCCAGTAATTCCCCGGCGTCGGGCAACTGCGAATCGAGGTCCCCGGTCAGGCCGAGGCTCGATAGGAACACTTGCTGGTTCTCGCCGGGCTCGAAAGCCGTCGCTGTCCCCGCCACCGCGGTTCTGACAGGTCCAGAGGGCGAAGATCCGAGAATCGTCGCCGGTCAAGCTGTCAAGCAAGTCTCGGAGGCTTCGCAGCCCCTCGACGTGGCGGCCAGCGAACGGACTGTCACCGACAGAGGCGGCGCTGATCCCGATCTGGTTCTCGATGCTCCGGGCGATCACTTGGCCGTAGGCCGAGTTGGGCGCCCGCCTGTTCGTTAGGACGTGCATGGTTGCTGCTCCTAGGGTTTGGGTTGGATTAGTGCTCGGGTGGAAGGGCGAACGTCGCCGCTTCGTCCAGCCAGCGGTCAAGTTCTGAAATCGGGACCAGCTTGCGCCGGCCGCGCCGCGCGATCCGTAGCTCGGGGGCGATGTGCTCCTTGAAGTAGTCGACGCTGACGCCGAGACTGCTTGCCGCCTCCTCGATATTGAGGGCCTTGCGCGGGACCGCTGCCGCTTTTGCAATCTCGGCGGCGAGCTGCGCGGGGTCAACAACGGGCCTGGGCCTGTAGTCGGTTCGGGGCCCGTCGCCGTTCTGTCCGGTCACGTCAGACGCTCCGAATAGATCACGGCTTGGACCGCTGCCAGTAGGAGTTGCGCCGTCCCCAAGCGGAAGTTGCCGGCGTGAAGAAAGATTCCGCCAAGGGCCAGGAAGGTCGCCACCTGGACGGACAAGAGCGCGATCACGCTGCCCGCTGCAATTCGATTACCGGGGCCCGGTAGGTGGCTTATGTGGCTGCCAAGGCCCTTCCCACGGCATATGCGACCCGCTTGCCGCTCCGGTCGCACGTTTGTAGTCCGGGTCGGGCGCAACACGATTCAGCCACTCGCGCTGATTGAGCGTCAGCTTCTTGTGCGAGCCGCGATAAAGCTCGGTGCCGTCTGGCTTTAGAAAGTCCTCGGCCCTGAGGCGCGAACTTGGGCGGGCCGTTGCTATTGGACCGGGTGCGAAGTTCGCCCACAACCGCGCCGTCCTCGTAGTGCGCCCGATGTACGTCCCACTCGGGGCGGGAGCGAGCTGCAACCTTCGTGCAACCGGGACGCTGACAGGGACCAACCGCGTGGGTGTGTCCGAGTATCCGCCCGGTGGACTCATCTAGCTTCGTGCAGTCGTTCCGCCACCGGGACTTGCAAGCTTCATCGCGGCAAACTTCTGCGCCCGCCTTCATGGCGGGTTGAACGTCCCGGCCTAGATCCTTGCCGCATCCGCCCCGGCAAATCCGGGGTTTGGGTTCTGGGTCGGGGTCCTCTGACCTGGGGGGTCTTCGGCGTGATCCCTTCGTCCGGGCGTTACTCGCCTCCCGTGGAGAGCGACCAAGAGAAAGAGAGGTTGCAGCGCGCCGCTCGGTCGCAATCGCGGCGTCAAGCGCATCGACAATCCACCGACGCTCTCGGGATGAGATCCGCAAGAACTTCTTGGGGTTGTCCGCTGATCTTCGCCCCGCCCAGGACGCAGAGGACGAACACCGCTTCTTGCTTGCCGACCTCGCCACTGGCTACGGCGCGGGCGGCAATGCGAAGGCACTCGGCAAAGTCGCCTCGGCGGTGTACGGGCTCCAAGCGCGCGTACAGCGACCGCCGATGGTCTGAGCCAGTCGAGTTGCAATGGTCGGCTGCCAGCTCGCGGAGAGTCCGGCTGCCAAGTGTTGTCGGGGCTAGTGGGGGAAGGCTGCGATCAAGAGGGGAAAGGTGGGCTCCATCCGCTGGGGATGGAGTGTCTGAGGGGGACATATCTGCTCCATGCGATTGTGAATTGAGGCATCCGTGGTCGGCCGGGGGTGCGGGTGGTCGTGTGCGCTGAGAGTTCCGTCGTGCGGCAACGCCGACCGAATGGCCGGCGCGCCGCGTTGACGGGATCACAATCGCCCATGACCTCCAGCACGCCCTCAACGTGTCGGATGTCTCCTGCGGGTGAGCCCCGCAAGTCTGTTGGGCGCTCCGCGTGTGGGAGCTGCCGCTAAAAGTCTGGGTGTCCGTGGGCTCGAGAAAACCATTCGTCGGTGCAGGGATTTTTACAGACGGTTCGGATGCAAACCTGCTCCGCTAACCCGCTGACTGCGAGTTTCTTTTCGCTGTGATGGGCTCAAGGACAAGGGCTGGCCTCGGAGACAAACCGCCCCCTTGGAGGGGCGGAATTGTCGATCTGCGACGGGACTAAGGAATCCGTCTGGCTCATCGACTGCAAAGGCTCTAGCGCGCTCGGGATACAAACGCTTACCCCACGCGCCGCCGTTTGAGGGCGGGCTCGCCTCTGCCCCGCTCCGCTCTCGCGGACGGACCATTAAGCCAGACCGGCAAAGCCTGGCTCCCGAGTAGTGCCCCGGTCGGGGGGTCTGGCGCAGCACGCCAGCACGCCGCTCACGCGGGTTCGGGTGATATGTAGCGGGTGCCCTCCGGAGCGTTGCTGCCAGGCGTTCCGCGAATGGGGGAATCAGTGGGTGGCTCTTGTTCTTGCCCTACATCTACCATTATCCCCGATCAGCGAGCCGACTTGTGGGACCGTTGCGATTGGCGTCAAGATCGGTGAGCCGGACTAGCCGGATCAGGTTTTCCGTGGTCGCAAGGACGATGGGCTTGCCCCGGATGCTCCGCATCCTGACCTCGGCCTCGGGGTACATCTGCCGCGCGTGGGCCTTCGCTCGCTCGATTGGGTCGCTGCTCGCCATGTGCTCCTTTCGTGCCTGACGGTATTCCTGATGGTATTCAGGGGGCGGGTACAGGCCGTTTTCCGCTTAGACATGCGAAACCCCCGTCCGAAAACGAGGGTTCACATAACCATCTTCGCCCTCAACCCCTCACTCCCTGCGTGCCTGAGGCGTGCCTACGCCGGGGCTCAATGCCCGTAACGGGATCGGTTGCCAGGCCCGCCCGCAGGCCCAGCCGCGGGGAAGTGCAGGCGTTCCGACCTGGCGCTAGTCAGCCCACCAGTCGCGTTGGCCCTCGACGTCTTCACGCCGAGCGTCACCGAGACTGGGCGCGCCGATGACGATGATCTCGAGACCCTTCGGCCCGGCCTCGTAGCCTCGCCACGTACCGGGGGGGACGCGCACCACGTCCCACTCCTTGAGCTCGACGATCTCGTCGTCGAGCTTCATCCGCCCGCTCCCGCGCACGACCACGTACATCTCCTCCTGCTTCTCGTGCGTGTGTCCGTACGGAAACCGGTAGTCCGGCGGGACGCGCTGGTAGCTCAGGCCGGATTGCTCGAGCTCGAGCGCCTCGGTCGCCAAGCGGAACTCCAGATCCGGCGCGCCGTCGAAATTGGACCCGACATCCTCCAGGTCCTCCTTGAGGTTCTTGAGCGTGAACGGCACGGCCGCAATCCTATGGTGCCCAGCCTGGCTGGGGTCCGACCTGAGTGACTCGCCGCGGTCAGCCAGCAGGTACCGCTTTCCATGCGAGGCGGCGGATTGAGCAGTCGCCTACGTCCCGATCGACTGCTGGTAGAGCGTGAAGCCGATCCCCGAGCAGACCGCGGCGATGATCCAGAAGCGGAGCATGATCTTGGTCTCCGACCAGGCCATCAGCTCGAAGTGGTGGTGGACCGGGGCCATCAGCAGGACGCGGCGGCGGAGCATCTTGAAGGTGGCCACCTGCAGGGCGACCGAGAGGGCCTCGATCACGAAGATGCCGCCGGTGATGATCAGCAGGATCTCGGTCTGCGTCATCACCGCGAGGGCGCCGATCGCGCCGCCTAAGCCAAGGGATCCCGTGTCCCCCATGAAGATCGACGCCGGGAATGCGTTGAACCACAGGAATCCGATGCAGCCGCCGACCAGGCAAGCGGAGAGCAGCGAGAGGCTGTGCTCGCCTGTGGTGATGAAGGTGATCGCCGTGTAGGCGAGCAGGACGATCGCGCAGCAGCCGGCGGCCAGTCCGTCGAGGCCGTCCGTGAGGTTGACCGCGTTGCTCGAGCCCGCGATCACCAGGAAGATCACCAGCGGGTAGAGGCCGTCCGGGATGTCGAGAGAGGCGTGTGAGATCCGCAGCTCGAGGCTCGAGTCGAGCCCGACCGAGTGTCGGGCTACGTACCAGAGCCCGACCGCAAGGCCGAGCTGCAGCAGCAGCTTGTAGCGAGCGGACAGGCCCAGCGAGCGGCGCCGCGTGATCTTCAGGTAATCGTCGATGAAGCCGATCGCGGCGCAGCCGACCGCGACGCCGAAGACCGCCAGGCTCTGCGTGTCGCGGTCGGAGAGCACCAGATATGGGACCGCGACCGCGGTGAAGATCAGCAGCCCGCCCATGGTCGGGGTGCCGGCCTTCTCGTGATGCTCCTCGGGTCCCTCCTCGCGGATCTGCTGGCCGAACTCCCGCAGCCGCAGGTATTCGATGAACTTCGGGCCCAGGAAGATGCAGAGCAGCATCGTGGCCATGCCGGCGATGAGGATCTCTCCGAGCACCTAGCTCCCCGCCAGCTTCTCGGCGACCCGCTCCAGCCCGACAGCCCTCGAGCCCTTGACCAGGACCGCGTCCCCAGGGCCGAGCGCCGCCGCGAGTGCGTCCGCGGCCGCCTCCGCGTCGTTGACCTGCTCGTCGGGCCCGTACTCCGACGCCAGATCCCCCACTCCGATGATCAGCTCGACGCCCCGCTCGCGCGCGTGCGCTCCGATCTCGCGGTGGTAGGCCGCCGCCCCGGGGCCCAGCTCGCGCATTTCGCCGAGCACCGCGAGTCGCCGGCCCCCCGCCCTGAGCGTGGCGAGATAGTCCAGCGCCGCCCGCATCGAGATCGGGTTGGCGTTGTAGGAGTCGTTGATCAGGATGGCGTTCTCCGGGAGCTCCACCAGCTCCCCACGAAGGCGCGAGAAGACTATCCCGGGCGCCCGATCGGCCATTTCGGCGGGCGGAAAGCCAAGCGCCACCCCCGCGGCGATCGCCGCCAGGGCGTTATCGAGGTTGTGGGCCTCGACGAAGGGCAGCTTGAAGGCCTGCTCGCCGGCGGGGGTGCGCACCAGGGCGTCGGTCTCGCCCTCCTCTGCCAGGACCCAGGTCGCCTCGACATCGCCCCCGGCCCCGAACCGGAGCAGCTTCGGCGCCCGATCCAGATGCGGCTCGAGCGGCCCGGCCTCCGCCGGCACCACCGCGGTCCCTGCCGGGCGGAGGCCGTCGATGATCTCCGCCTTGGCGGCGGCGATCGCCTCGACGGAGCCGAGGAGCTCGACGTGCACCGGGCCGACATTGGTGATCACGGCCACGTCGGGTGCCGCGATCGCGCAGAGCTCCGCGATCTGGCCAGCGCCCCGCATGGCCATCTCCAGCACGAGCACCTCGGTGCCCGCGGGCGCCGCGAGCACGGCAAGCGGCAGGCCGATCTCGGTGTTGAAGTTCTCCGGGCTGGCCCGGACCTCCGCGGGGAGGATCGCGCGGCAGACGTCCTTGACCGACGTCTTGCCGGTCGAACCGGTGATCCCGACCACGCGTGCGTCCAGCTCCTCTCGCCAGGCCCGGGCCAGCGACTGGAGCGCTGCCAGGGGATCGGCCGCACCGAGGATCCAGCTCTCCCCCTCAGCCGCGCCGACCCGGCGCTGCGCGGCCAGCTCGCGCCCCCATTGCGCCCCCACCAGGATCCCCCAGGCTCCCGCCTGCAGGGCGGCGGCGCCGAACTCGCCGCCGTCCGCGCGCTCCCCCGGCAGGCCCACGAACAGGTCGCCCTTCCGGACCTCCCGCGAGTCGATCACGACTCGCTCCGGCCCATCAGCGCCGCCGCTCGCGAGAACCTCCGCCCCGGCCGCCGAGGCGAGACGGTCACCGTCGAAGGCGATCAACTTGCGGAGCCCGTCTTGAGCTTGCGGAGCTCATCCCGCGCCACGTCGCGGTCATCGAACGGGATCTTCCGCCCGTCCTCGAACTCCTGGCCCTGCTCGTGCCCCTTGCCGGCGATCACGACCGAGTCGCCCTCGCCCGCGCGGCCGAGCGCCAGCGCGATCGCGGCGCGGCGGTCGGCCTCCACGAGCACCTCGGCGTGCGGATCGGCGGGGATTCCGCTCCGGATCTGGTCGATGATCGCGTCCGGGTCCTCGGAGCGCGGGTTGTCCGAGGTGACCACGGCGACGTCGGAGAGCTCCGCCCCGGCCCTGCCCATCAGCGGCCGCTTCTCGGTGTCGCGGTCGCCGCCGCAGCCGAAGACCGAGATCAGCCGGCTGCCGGTCAGCCGCCGCGCCGCGGCCAGCACGTTCTCCAGAGAGTCCGGCGTGTGGGCGTAGTCCACGATCACCCCGAACGGCTGACCCTCGTCGATCGACTCGAACCGGCCCGGGACCTGCTCTGCCGAGGCGAGCGCCCGCGCCGAGTCCTGAAGGTCCAGCCCCAGGGCATGCGCCACCGAGAGGGCCGCGAGCGCGTTGGAGACGTTGAAATCGCCCGGGAGAGGGGTCTCGACGTCGAGCTCGCCCTCCGGGGAGATGCAGAGAAAGCGGGAGCCGCTCGGATCGAAGGTGACGCCGCGCGCGCTCAGATCGGCCGCGCCGCCCGCCGCGGAGTACGTGATGCAGTCGCCGCCCTCCCCGGTGGCGAGCTCCTCGGCCAGCCGCTGGCCGTAGGGGTCGTCGAGGTTGATCACGGAGATGCCGCCCTCGAGCTCGATCATCGGGAACGCCCCCCTCGCCCGAGAAGAGCAGCCGCTTGGCCGCGAAGTAGTCCTCCATGTCGGCGTGGAAGTCGAGGTGGTCCTGGCTCAGGTTGGTGAAGACCTTGACGGCGAAGTCGATCGAGTCGGCGCGGTGCAGGACGAGCGCGTGCGAGGAGACCTCCATCGCGCAGGCGCTGTCGCCCGCCTTGAGCATCCGGTTGAACGTCCGCTGCAGGTCGATCGCCTCAGGCGTGGTCCGCTCGACCTCCTCGATCTCGCCGCCGACGACCTGCCGGACGGTCCCCAGCAGGCCACAGCGCCGTCCCGCGGCCTCGAGCAGGTGCCTGACCAGGAACGCCGTGGTGGTCTTGCCGTTGGTGCCGGTGATCCCGATCACCGCCAGCTCCGAGGTGGGGTCGCCGTTGAAGGTCGCCGCGATCGGCGCCATCGCCGCCCTGGCGTCCTCGACCTGCGCCTGCGGCACGTCCAGCTCGAGCGGACGCTCGACGACCAGCCCGGCGGCGCCCGCCTCGATGGCCCTGGAGGCGAAATCGTGCCCATCCGTCTTCTCCCCTGCGAAGCAGAAGAACAGGGTCCCGTCGCTCACCCGGCGGCTGTCGTAGGCCAGGTCGCGAATCTCCACGGAGGAGTCGCCGCGCACCTGCGCAGCGACGCCCGACGCTCTCAGCAGCTCGCCCAGCTCCATCCCGACGCGATTCTAGGAGTAGGGATCGAGGCCTAGCGCGGCGAGATGCCCAGGTAGGGCAGCGCGAACTCGGCGATCTGCCCGAAGACGGGCGCTGCCACCATGCCGCCGACGTGCACGTACTGGGGCTCGTCGACGACCACCGCGACCAGCAGCTTCGGATGCTGGGCCGGCGCGAAGCCGACGAACGAGGCGACGTAGCGGCTGTCGGAGTAGGTGCCGTTCTCGACCTTCTGAGCCGTACCTGTCTTGCCCGCCAGCGTGTAGCCGGGGACGCTCACCTCGGACGCTGTGCCTCCCGGCGCCAGCACCCCCTCCAGCATCTGGCGCAGCTGGGCCGCTGTTCTCGAGGTGATCACCCGATGCGGGTCGGTGTTCTGGTCTGAAGGCTGTCCACCGACGCTCTCTACCAGGGTCGGGCGGCGCAGGATCCCACCGTCGGCAATCGCCGAATAGGCGGTCGCCATCTGCATCGGGGTGACGGAGAGGCCCTGCCCGATCGGCAGGTTGCCCATCGTGGAGCCCGAGTAGTTGTCCCGGGCCGGGACAATCCCGCGCTCCTCACCCGGATAGCCCACGTCGGTCGGCCGCCCGAAGCCGAAGCGGTTGATCCATTGTGAGAAGCGGTCGGCGCCCTCCTTCAGGCCGATCGTCACCGCACCGACGTTGGAGGACTGGGCGAGGATCTGGGCGGTTGTCAGCGTCACCGGCGGGCGCGCCTCGGCCTCGCCGATCGTCCGGTCATAGACGTGGATCTCCGACGGCAGGTAGAAGCTCGAGCTTGGCGTGACAACGTGGTCCTGGAGCGCCGACGCGACGGTGAAGGCCTTGAAGGTCGAGCCCGGCTCGTAGGTGAAGCCGGTGGCACGGTTCTCGAGCTCCTCCGATGTCGCGTTGGAGAGGTCCGCGGGATCAAAGCCGGGAGTGTTCGCCATCGCCAGCACCTCCCCCGTATTCGGGTTCATGACGATCGCGGTCCCACCCTTCGCGCCGTAGTGGTCCACGGCCTCGTTGAGCGCATCCTCGGTCTTGCCCTGGATCGCGGCGTCGAGGGTGGTCTGGACATCCTCACCCACGCTGGCCGGAGTGACCGTCTCCATCCGCAGCGGCCGTCCGACGGCGTCATGGACGATGTCCTCCTCGCCGTTCTCGCCGCCGAGCACGTCGTTCTCGGAGTGCTCGAGGCCGGTCAGGCCCTGGTTGTCGGTGCCCACCGCCCCGATCACCTGCGAGGCGAGCTCGCCCTGCGGATAGAGGCGCTTGCTGGTCGGGACTGTGGAGATGCCGGTGATGTCGAGCTTCTTGACCTCGGCGGCCGTGTCGGGATCCACCTTCCTGGCGAGGTAGGCGAAGCCGGAGGTGCGATCGGAGAGCGCGTTGAGCAGGTCCGCGGTGGGCACATCGAGGACGTCATGCAGGCGCAAGGCGGTCTGGCCGGGGTTGTTGACCTGGTACGGCGTGGCGACCACGTCCGCGGCGTCCTCGGATGCCGCCAGCACCTTGCCGTTGCGGTCGAGGACCCGCCCGCGCTCGCCCGGAATGGTCACCCTGGTCACCTGCTGGCTGCGGGCCTCCGCCCGCAGGCTGCCGCCCTTCACGCCCTGAAGCCAGAACGAGCGGACGATCGCGAAGGAGAAGATCAGGCAGAAGACGCAGAAGAGAAGCCCGAGCCGGCGATCTATCAGTCGCATCGCCGGATGCCCCTAGAGGCCGACGCCTCCGGTCGAGCTGCCCGAGGATCCGCTCGAGCTTCCGCTGCCGGCGGACGCCCCGCTCGACGATCCGCTGCTTGAGCTCGGTGCCGTGCCGGTCGAGGTCGCGCTCGTGGTCGGGCTCGGCGAGGCGGTCGTCGTCGTGGTGGGGGTCGAGGACGTCGACACCGGCGCGTAGGACTCGCCGTTCGCCGGATAGCTCGAGGGCAGGCTCGGCGCCATCAGGAAGCTGTCCGTGCCCAGCAGGTGGGCGAGGCGCTCGGCGCTGCCGTTGCTCGCGCTCAGGTAGGTGATCGCCTTGGGATCGGGCACCGCGAGGCCGAGGCGGGATGCCTCGGCCTCGACCCTGCTGGCGGAGAGGCGCTCGTCGATCTGGGCGTTCAGGGAGGAGATCTGGGTCTTGAGCTCGTCGATCCGGAGCGACGTCGCCCCGGCGCCCGCGTTCAGGCTGAGGCTGGCCACGTTGAGGGCGACGATCCCGCCGAGCAGCGCGCAGAGGACGGCGATCCAGCCGCGGCCGCGGGTGAGCCGCATGATCAGGCTCGAATCGGAGAAGTCGCGGACCGCGCCGACGCTGCGGACGGCTGCCTGCGGGAGCAGGGCCGCGCCCGCCACGGCGGGTCGCATCACACGCGCCGGGGCCTGGCGCGACGCCCGGGCCGGGGCCCGGCGCGCCCGCGGCTTACGGCGAGGCGCAGGTCGGGCAGCGGGCGCCGAAGCACGGCGGGCGGTCGCGGCGGCGGCCATCAGCCGGCGTCCTCCGCCTCGCGGATCTTGAGCGCGGCGCGCAGGTGCGCGGACGAGGCGCGGGGGTTCCGCTCCAGCTCCTCGGGGCCGGGAGCGATAGCCCGCTTGGTGAGCAGGTCGGCCTCGGGCTCGCGCCCGCAGACGCAGACCGGCAGCTCCGGCGGGCAGACGCAGCCGCGCGCGCGGTCGGCGAGGAAGCGCTTGACGCGACGGTCCTCCAGCGAGTGAAAGGAGATCGCGCCGAGGCGCCCGCCTGTCGGCAGGATCGCCCAGGCGAGCGGCAGGGCATGGTCGAGCGCGTCGAGCTCGCCGTTGACGGCGATGCGAATCGCCTGGAAGGTGCGCTTGGCCGGATGCCCCCTGCCGAAGCGCTCGGAGGGCGGAATCGCGGCCTTGATCGCCGTGACCAGCTGCGAGGTCGTCTCGATCGGGCGGCGCTTGACGATCTCGCGCGCGATCGAGCCGGCGCGGCGCTCCTCGCCGAGCTCGCGGATCACCTTCGCCAGGCGGTCCTGGGGCCACTCGTTGACGACGGTCGCGGCCGAGAGGCTCTGTGTCGGGTCCATCCGCATGTCGAGCGGCGCGTCGTAGGAGTAGGAGAAGCCGCGCTCCCAGGCGTCGACCTGCATCGAGGACATGCCGAGGTCGAAGACGATGCCGTCCGGACGGACGCCCTCGCCGCGCAGGCCCTCCAGCGCGGCGACGAAGTCGGCGCGCAGGAAGCGGGACCGCGAGGGCACGACCGTGGCGAACTCGCTCCAGCGCTCCTCGGAGGCGGGATCGCGGTCCACCGCGATCAGCTCGCCCTTCGGCCCGATGCGCTCGGCGATCAGGCGGGCATGGCCGCCGCCGCCGAACGTGCAGTCGACGAAGGTCTCGCCCGGTCGGGGGTCGAGGACGTCGATCAGCTCGGTGGCCAGTACGGGCTCGTGTTCCTGGGGCACGTAGCGTAAGGTTCGCTGACGTCGGCCGAGCGATCCCACTACCCGGTGTGTTGCGGTGGCCATCTCAGCCTCCTTCGCTCTCGGAGAGGTTCTCCGCGACATCCGAGACCTCTGCATCCATTTCCTTCTCGTAGGCGGCCCAGCGCTCGGCGCTCCAGATCTCGAACCAGTCGTCGGAGCCCACGATCATGCAGGGGCCCTCGCCCAGGCCCGGCGTGCTCGATCAGCTTCTTCGGCAGGCGGATCCGGCCCGCGGAGTCCAGGGAGTCGTCGAAGGCGCCGCCGTGGAAGTGGCGGCGGAGCATGCGGCCGCGCTTGCCCAGCGGGTTGGTCTCGCCGAGGAAGGACTTCGTGAAGTTCTCGTAGCCGCCGGGCGCGAACACCCAGACGGAGGGGTCGAGCCCTTTGGCGAGAACGACTCCATCAGCCAGCGCCGCGCGGAACCTCGACGGGACCGTGAGGCGGTCCTTAGCGTCGAGATTGTGCTCGTACTGACCGAGAAACGACAAAGTGGGGTCCCTTGAAGTTCGGAGCGGGCCGGGGTGGTGAGGTGGGAGGAGCCTCATCACCCCGGCCCTATTGACCAACTCTGTTCGCCACGCTAACCCACTCTGTCCCACTTTGCAACACAGATTGGGCGGGCGCATTGCACCCGATCCGTCGGACGGAATTGCTACCCGGGTCCGGACAGCGCTGAATTCCGCATTCCCATGCGGTTTGCGCGGTCACCGACCCGAGCCGATGGCGGCGCTCGGAGCGCCCGATCCTGCAACTCTGGTTGCAGCGAAGAGGACCGCCTCGGAGCCTCCCCCACTTTGACCCCCGCCGTCCTGCTCAACCTGACCAGCTTCGGCCTGACGGCCTTGGGCCTGGTCGTCCTGCTCGTCGTGGTCAGCGTGCTCTACCGAGGGCCGACGCGCCCCTGTCATCGCTGCGGCCGTCGCGTCCCGCTGGCCAAGCGGGTCTGCGGGCACTGCGGCTACGAGTTCGAGCCGATCCGCTTCACCCGCTAGCCGCGCTGCCAGACGCCCAGCACGTTGCCGGCGGGGTCGCGGAAGACCGCCGCCGTCAGGTCTCCCTCCGGGTAGGGCGGCGTGACCACGCTCCCACCGTTCGCGGTGATCTTCTCGAGCGCGTCCTCGACGCTCTCAACGAAGACGTAGGGCGGATCCCGGCCTCGCCGGCCACCTCCATGTCGCGTGGATGTGGCCGATCACGTGGCCCGTGCCGTCCTCGAAGCTCGGGTCTCGCGGTCGGCATCGACCTTCCAGCCGAAGACGGCCTCGTAGAAGGCCGCGCTCGCTGCGGGTCGGCCGACGGGATCCGCAGGTAGGAGATCCCCGCAGGCCTGAAGATACCTGACTCGGCTCGCGCTCACTGACGCATTGTCGCGACTCATCTCACGGCGGGCTACGACGCGCGTTCCATCAGCGGTCGAAGACGAAGGAGGCCAGATGGACTTCGAGCAGCGCTACACAGCGATGGAGACGAGGGACGAGAGCTACGCCGGGCGAGTTCTTCGCGGCGGTCACCTCGACCGGGATCTACTGCCGCCCGGGCTGTGCCGGCGCGGACGCCGAAGCGCGAGAACGTCCGCTTCTACCGGACGGCCGCGGCGGCGCGGAGCGACGGATTTCGCGCCTGCCTGCGCTGTCACCCGGACGATTTCGTCTGAGAGCGGCTCAGAACCCGGCCATGAAGCGGTCGACGTTGGCCAGGAGGCCGGCCGCGATCATCAGCAGCACCGAGGGCACGAGGAGCAGCGCGACGGCCAGCTGGATCTTCGGCGCGGCGCGGGCGGCCTGCTCCTCGATGCGGCGCCGCTGGACTCCGCGCAGGGCCGTCGCCTGCTCGCGCAGCTGGTCGGCGAGCGGCGAGCCGTAGCGGCGGGAGCGCTCGATCACGCCGCACATCGCCGAGACCTCGCGCACCGGGGCACGCCGCCGCAGCGACTCGAGCGCCTCGCTCTGTGGCAGGCCGCAGGAGCTCTCGGCCGAGAGCATCGCCAGCTCCCGCGCCAGCGGCCCCTCCCCCGCGCCGAGCTCGCTCAGGCCCGCCAGCGGGCTGCGACCGGCGGCGGTCCCGACGGCGAGCAGGTCGAGCGCGTCGGGGAGCCCGGCCCGCAGGGCCCGCAGGCGCTGGCGGCGCGCGCCGCTCGAGCCAGGCATCGGGCCCCAGGAATCCCGCCGCAGGGAGCCCGATCGCCACGATCCAGCCGAGCCTGCTCGGCGCCGCGGGCGCCACGATCATCGCCCAGAGGAGCCCCGGCCAGCGCGCCGCCGAGCTTGGCGGCGAGCAGAGCCTGCGGCGGAGATCCGATCCGCGAGTCCAGCCCTGGCGAGCCGGCGGTGAGACCGAGCCGCGCGTCGATGGCTGCGATGCGCGACCAGGCAAGCGGCGCTCGCACGGCGGGGTCGGGATCAGCGGGCGTGCCCGGCCGGCCCTGGCGGGAAGCAGCTCCGCGGCCGCGGCGAGGCCGAGGATGAGCGCGCCGGCGCCAGCAGCAGGGCCGCGGTCATTCCGCGGGCCTCCCCAGACGGCGAATCAGTGCGAACCCGAGCACCTGCAGGCCGCCGGCCGCGACCAGCATCGCTGCCGAGGCGGGCTCGGAGAGCGACCCGGGAGACGAATCCCGGCTGAAGGAGCTCGGCGAAGAGCGCGGCCCCCGCGGGCAGGGCGACCACGAGCAGCCCGGTGAAGCGCGCCTGGGTGGTGGCGGCGCGAGCCTCGTCCGCGACCCGGTCGCGGTCCGCCGCGGCGGCGGCGAGGCGGCGCATCAGGGCCGCCACATCCCCGCCCGCGACCTGCTGGCTGAGCAGCGCCGTCGCCAGGGAGTCGACCCGGTCCGAGCGCACCCGAGCGCGCATCGCCGCGAGCGCTTCGCCGGTCGAGGCGCCGAGCTCCAGATCGGCGGCGACCCGGGCGAGCTCCGCGGAGGACGGACCCTCGAGTGATCCTGCGGCCGCCGCCAGCGCTCCCCTGACGGAGTGGCCGCCCGAGATCGCGTCTGCGATCGCCGCCGCCACGTCTGGGACCGAGCGCTCCACCGCCCGCCGATAGCGCTCGCGGCGTCCGGCGACCAGTGCCCCGACGCACCACGGTCCCGCCGCCGCGGCCACCGCCAGCGGGCCCGGGCCCGCGAGCAGGATCGCCGTCGCGGCGATCGCGGCACTGCCCGAGCAGGGCGAGGCGCCGCTGCTCCTCGGCGCTCGGCGCGTAGCCCTCCGCGAGGCGCCGCCGCAGCGGCGCTACCGACGCGCGCAGCCAGCTCGCCACCCGGGGCGCCGAGATCAGCGCCTCGCGGACCGCGACCGCCGCCAGGCCTCCCGCCAGCGCGGCGAGCGCGATCAGCGCCGGCTCGCCCATGGGCGGCCCTCCGTCTCGGTTCCCAGCCTGTAGAGCTCGCGGACGCCGACGGAGCCGGCCGTCCGCACCACCTCCGCGACCTCCACCACGCGCCGCGACCCGTCGCTGAGCCGAGCGAGGTGGATGACGAGGTCGAGCCCGCGCCCGAGCTGCTCGCGGATCGCTTCGTGCGGCAGCCCGACTCCGGCCATCAGCGCCAGCGTCTCGATCCGCCGCAGCGCGTCCTCGGGCGAGTTCGCGTGCACGGTCGAGAGCGCGCCCTCGTGGCCCGTGTTGAGCGCCATCAGCAGATCGAGCGCCTCACCGCCGCGCACCTCCCCGATCACGATTCGGTCGGGACGCATCCGCAGGGCGCCGCGCAGAAGGTCGCGGATCGTGACCCGGCCGCGCCCCTCGACGTTCGCGGGACGGCTCTCGAGCCGGACGACGTGGGGCTGGCGCAGACGCAGCTCGGCCGCGTCCTCGATGGTGATCACCCGCTCGTCCTGGTCGATGAAGGCCGACAGGGCGTTGAGCAGCGTGGTCTTGCCGGAGCCGGTCCCGCCGCTGACCAGGATGCTTCGCCGCGCCCCGACGGCCGCGGCGAGCTCGTCGTGCAGCTCCGAGGTGATGGTGCCGAGCTCGACCAGCTCCCGCGGGCCGGGACGGACAGCGGAGAAGCGGCGGATCGACATCGACGGGCCGTCGACCGAGAGCGGCGGGATCACCACGTGGACGCGCGAGCCGTCCTCCAGCCGCGCGTCGACCATCGGGCTGAGCTCGTCGACCCGGCGCCCGAGCGGCGTCAGGATCCTCTCGATCGCGTCGCGCAGCGACTGCTCCGAGGGGAAGGAGACCTCGGTCCGCTCGATCCGACCTGCCCTCTCGACGTAGATGCGATCGTGGCCGTTGACCATCACCTCCTCGACCGCCGGGTCGGCCAGCAACTCCTCCAGCGGGCCGAGGCCGACGGCCTCCCTGAGGATCAGCTCGCGGAGGCGCTCCCGGGTCGGCTCCTCGAGGATCGCCGCGTCCTCGTCGACGAGCTCACGGACCGCGTCCGGAAGCGGGCCCATCGCCGAGGCTCCCGACGCCGCCTGCGCGCGGCGGCGCTCGACCAGGCGCCGCCGCAGCTCGGCGGCCAGCTCATCCAGGTGCCTGCGGCGGACGCGCTCGTCCACCTAGGACTAAGCGAGGAGCGCGGCCTACTCGCCCCCGGTGGACTCGCTCTCCGGCGAGGGGAAGAGGACCTCTTCGAAACCGCCGAGCTGGTGATAGAGGCGGTTCTCCATCCGCAACAGCCAGATCAGCGAGACGATCGCGACGACTCCACCGAGACCGGCGCAAATCCCGAGCGGAGCCGCGGAGAGGCGCCGATCGCGATCGCACGGCTGCGCCGCCGACGACGCTGTTGATCACGGCGATCATCGAGCCGGTGGTGAAGAACTGCCCACGGCGCTCGAGGCTGACACCCATGTTTCGGATCACGCCGACGGCGTCGTCGTGGGCGGAGAGCATGAAGTAGCGCGCCTCCTCGTTGGCGATCTGCAGGTAGTAGTTGCGGATCCGGTTGATCGCCCGCCCCATCATCAGGTCCTCGACCCCGTTCTCGACGGTGCGGATGAAGGTGAAGATGCCGAGGACATAGGGGCCGGAA
>CAVXQO010000014.1:0-179226 GCA_963763985.1 uncultured Solirubrobacterales bacterium
GAAACGCCCTAGCGGCCACCAGGTCGCTCCACTTGGGAGCGGAGGGCGTAGCCCGTAGCGACTTATGTGGGGCGGCCGCTCGTGGCCGCGACTTGATGGCGAAGCCGTCTACCGCTTCTTGTGGTGCTTCTTCTTGTGCTTCTTCTTGTCGGTGACCACGACCCGCTCCTGCATCTGCACCGGATGTAGGGCGCAGAAGAACCGGTAGGTCCCCGGGCGGCTGAACTTCTGGGTGTAGGTCCGATTGCCGTCGAGGTTGTCGGAGCCGATGCCCAGCGGGCCGTTGGCGAGCGTCAGGTTGTGGAGCTCCTGCCCGCCGAACTGCCAGGTGACGGAGGAGCCCCGCCTCACCCTGAGGTTGGGACCCCCGAAGAAGCGATCGCCCACTGGGACCACCGTGCCGGAGGGCGCATTTTGGAATTGCCCGGGTGGGGCATTGATGGGGATGGCCTGGCCGTTGGCGTCGAGCCCGGTGAGCGGGATCGTGAACGGAATCGGTCCGCTGCGGCCCGGCTGGTCGGTCTTCAGGACCTCCCAGTTGGGAATCGGCCCGCAGTTCTGCGTCACCGACGAGTCTTGAGCGAAGTAGGCGACCAGGATCCCCATGACCCGGACATGCGGCTGTGAATCGTCGTAGATCGAGTTGAGACGCAGCGTCTCACCGGCGTGGATGGGCAGGCCGGTGGTGCTCCGGAAGCCGCTCATGTTGATCGGCCCGGGCTCGTGCAGGACCGGTCTGACGTTGTAGAAGGGGTGATCTGCCAATCCCCAGGTGGGATCCGACTCGGCCACCTGGCGGTTGCCGCAGTCGGGCTGCGTGAGGGTCTCCTTGATCGCACCGCCGTGCACGTGCCCGGCCCCGGCGATCATGTAACCGCTCTCCGCGAAGGTGATGTCGTGGGTGGCATCGGTGGTTGGCGCCACCCTGGCCTTCTTGTGCTTCTTCTTGCCCTTCTTGTTCTTGCTCTTCTTGTGGTTGCCTGCGGCCGAGGCCTTGCTGCCCTTGCCCTTCTTCGCCTTCTTGGCCTTCTGGGCGATGCTCGGGATGTTGTAGATCGGGTCGGCGTTGCAGTCGCGGACGTCGAACCAGTAGGGCGTGACGGCGTGGAGGCCCGGGGCGGTGTCGATCGTGACCTCGTAATGGATGTACGCGTGATCGGAGGTCGAGCGGTGGTTCATCACCATCGCCACGATTCCCCAGTTGTCGCTGTCGCGCGTCTGGTAGCCGTAGCCGGCCGGCAGCGACATCTTCGCCCGCTCCTCACCGGCGGCGTAGAAGCGCTGGGGGGCGAAGGTGCTGCCGAAGTCCTTGCGGCCGTCGAAGCCCGTGTAGCCCTGGCCCTTACAGGTGGCGTCCTGGCGGTTCAGGTTGGTGAAGACGATGTGGTGCAGCATCAGCCTCTGGATGGGCACCTGCGCACCGGTGTCGACGTCGACGACGTCGGTCTCCATGTGGGTGATGGAGCCGCCGCTGGCCGGAGTGGGATTGGGGACGGGTGCGACCCACTGCCGAACCTCGTACCCACCGATCGTCCCGGTGGGGACGTTGCAGGCGTACGTGGTGGCGGTGGCGCTCGGGTGGGCGGTGGCGCTGCAGCTGCCTGCGGCGGCCGCACCGGCGGGCGCGAGCAGCGCCAGCGCGACGAGTGCGCCCAGGAACACTGCGAATGCGGCCGGCCTCGTGGCAGCCCTTGTTCGAGTCCGCGCTTCCATGCGCGAGCTTCCCACAATCTCCTCCTAGCGACCCCGGGTCTGACTCGGAGTCAACGACCGCGTCGGACATTACCAGCGGCCCTGGGCGCCCGGTCACCAACTAGTGGGTGTTGCCTACCTAAAACGGGTTACGCCAGATGGCGTGCCCTCGCATCGACCCGGACTATCCTGGCCCATCGCCTCACGTCCCCTGACAACCGAGCGGGCCGGCGAGCGCCGCTCCCAGCTCCTCGCTGCCGCCCTGGAGGTATTCGGCGATCGCGATTACGACGACGTCTCGGTCGATGAGGTCGCGGAGGCCGCCGGCGTCTCGCATGGATTGGTCTTCCAGTACTTCGGCAGCAAGAAGGGCCTGTACGTCGCCTGCCTCGAGCCGCTGATCGAGGGTTTTCGCTCCCGGGTGGAGCCCGATCCCGAGCTGCCTCCTGTGGAGAGGCTGCGCGAGGGTCTCCGCAACTTCGCCGACGCGATCAGCGAGCACCCGGCGGGCTACCGCAACCTGATGACCCGGGCTACGGGATTCACCGAGGTGCGGGACGCCCTGGAGCGGGCCCGATGGTGGCGTGTCACCCGGCTCGCCGAGGGGATGGGGCTGGATCCGCAGCGGCCGGCGGTCCGCGTGGGCCTGCGCGCGTGGACGTCCTATGTAGAGGCGGCGATGCTGACCTGGCTCGAGGAGGGCGACCCGGATCGCGACGCGCTTGTGGAGATGCTCGTGAAGGCGCTCGGCGCGACGGCCGAGGGGATCGCGGCGGCTGAGTAGGTCGCGGGCACGCCTGCGGTCCCCAGTACGCTGGAGCCGTGCCCAAGTTCAAGCTCAATCCGGCCTACACGCCGACCGCCGACCAGCCGAAGGCGATCGAGGGGCTCGCCGAGGGCATCGAGTCGAAGGAGCGGTTCCAGACGCTGCTCGGGGCCACCGGCACCGGCAAGACCTTCACGATGGCCGCGACGATCGAGCGGGTTCAGCGCCCCGCCCTGGTGATCGCCCACAACAAGACGCTGGCCGCCCAGCTCTGCAATGAGTTCCGGGAGTTCTTTCCGGACAACGCCGTCGAGTACTTCGTCAGCTACTACGACTACTACCAGCCCGAGGCCTACGTCCCGGCGCAGGACCTCTACATCGAGAAGGACTCCTCGATCAACGACGAGATCGACCGCCTGCGCCACGCGGCCACGGCCTCGCTCTTCGCTCGCGACGACGTGATCATCGTGGCCTCGGTCTCCTGCATCTACGGGATCGGCTCACCGGACCTCTACCGCGAGCAGATGCAGCTCTTCAAGGTTGGTGACTGGATCGACCGCCAGGACGTCTTCCGCAAGCTGGTCGGCATGCAGTACCGCCGCAACGACCAGAACCTCGCCCGCGGCGCCTTCCGCGCCCGGGGTGAGGTGCTCGAGATCTTCCCGGCCTACGCCGAGTCCGCCTACCGGATCCAGCTCTTCGGGGACGAGATCGAGGCGATCCAGCACTTCGACCCGCTCACCGGCGAGATCCTCGACGTGATCGACCACGTCTCGGTCTGGCCGGCGAGCCATTACGTGGTCAAGGAGGAGACGATGGAACGCGCGGTCGACGAGATCGAGCGCGAGCTTCGCAACCAGGTCGCCTACTTCGAGGAGCACGGCAAGCAGCTGGAGGCCCACCGGCTCCAGCAGCGCACCCGCTACGACATGGAGATGATGCGCGAGCTCGGCTTCTGCCCGGGGATCGAGAACTACTCGCGCATCCTCGATGGCCGCCCGCCCGGCAGCCCGCCGTACACGCTGATCGACTACTTCCCGGACGACTTCGTCCTCTTCGTCGACGAATCGCACCAGACGATCCCCCAGCTCGGGGGCATGTACGAGGGCGACTACTCGCGCAAGTCGACCCTGGTCGACTTCGGCTTCCGGCTGCCGAGCGCCGTCGACAACCGGCCGCTCAAGTTCGATGAGTTCCTCGACCGGATCGGCCAGATGGTGCTTGTCTCGGCGACGCCGGGGCCGTGGGAACGGGCCGAGTCCTCCAACGTCGTCGAGCAGATCGTCCGCCCGACGGGGATCGTCGACCCCGAAGTCGAGGTGCGGGAGACGAGGAACCAGATCGACGATCTGATGAACGAGGTCCGCGTGCGCGCGGAGAAGGACGAGCGCGTCCTGGTCACGACACTCACCAAGAAGATGGCCGAGGACCTCACCGAGTACCTGCTCGAGCACGGCTTCCGGGTCCGATACCTCCACTCCGAGGTTGACACCCTGGAGCGGATCCAGATCATCCGCGAGCTGCGGCTGGGCGAATACGACGTGCTCGTCGGCGTCAACCTGCTTCGGGAGGGGCTTGACCTGCCCGAGGTTTCACTGGTGGCGATCCTCGACGCCGACAAGGAGGGCTTCCTCCGCGGTGAGACCAGCCTGATCCAGACCATTGGCCGGGCCGCCCGAAACGTCGACGGCCGGGTCCTGATGTACGCGGACAAGGAGACCGACGCGATGCGCAAGGCGATCTCCGAGACCGATCGCCGCCGCGCCATCCAGCTCGCCTACAACGAGGAGCACGGCATCACCGCCGCGACCGTCACCAAGGGGATCTCCGACATGGCCGAGTTCCTGGCGATGGAGTCGAATGCGCCCCGGCGCCGACGCCGCCGCCGGGATGAGACGGCCACCAAGACACCCGAGGAGCTGGAGAAGCTGGTGATCGAGCTGGAGGAGGAGATGCTCGCCGCGGCCGACGACCTCCGCTTCGAGGAGGCCGCGCGGATCCGCGACGAGCTCAAGGAGCTGAAGGCGGACCTCGACGCCATCCGCGCCTAGCGGCGAATCGCACAAGGCCGAGGTCGGCCGTTTCCTACGATCCAACGAGTTGTCCATTTCGCACGAAGGGGGCTCGGGATGAGGATCGGAATCGTTGGGGCGGGCCGTATCGGCGGCAATTGCGCGACGCAGTTCGCCAGGGGCGGTCATGAGGTCAGGCTGAGCGGGCGCGACCCGGCGAAGCTCGAGCCGCTCGCAGCCGAGATCGGGGACGCCGCCAGCGTTGGAACGCCCGCCGAGGCGGCCGAGTTCGGCGAGGTCGTGGTCTTCGCGGTTCCCTGGGACGGGTTCGACGACGCGGTGTCGGCGGCGGGCTCCCTCGACGGGAAGATCGTGATCGACACGACGAACCAGTACGGCAGCTCCGAGATGCCCGCCGAAGGCGAGACCGGCGCGAGCTTCCATGCCGCCCGCGTGCCCGGCGCCCGCTACACGAAGAGCTTCAACACGCTCACCTCGGCCTTCCAGGCGGAGGCGGCCTTCCGGCCCGAGGCCGATCGCGTCGTCCAGTGGGTTTGCGGCGACGACGATGAGGCGAAGCAGGTGGTGATGGGGCTGGTCTCGGATGCCGGCTACGCCTCCGTCGACGTCGGCGGCAACGCCGATGCAGCCGTGATGGAGGCGCCGCGCCGGCCCGGCGCCGTCTACGGCGAGGAGTACCGACTGCCCGACGCCGAGAGAGTCGTCGAGGCGGTCAGGGCTGGGGAGGAGATCCCTCCAGCTCCCAGCTACGGCGGCTAGTGAAGTGTCTGGTAGGTGAAGTAGACGATCACGATCAGGTTGACGAGCCAGGCGTGGCTCGTCAGCCACTCGCGGACGCCCGGCATCGCCTCACGGGCACGGCGGCCAAGCAGCAGATATGCGATGAGCGGAATCGCGAGCAGCCCGACGGTCGCCGCCACCAGCGTCCAGGCGTGGACCTGGCCGAAGTCGTGGTCGTGCAGATAGTTGACCGTCGCGATCACGGCGATGATGTCGGTCGGCATCAGCAGGATCAGGAGGTAGCCGAGGGTGAAGGCCCGCCTGGGTTCCGCCTCCTGGAGAGCCGTCATCCATTTCGGCACCTTCGCCGTTCCCCGTCCCCGGAAGACGTGGATCGCCAGCAGCACCAGCAGGCCGGCGACGACGTAGTCGGCGGTGGAGGGGCCGCTCCCCTCGCGGCCCTTGATGTTGAGGACATTGACGAGGCCGTACCAGATCAGGACCGAGGTGCAGACGGCCAGCGCCGCCCCGACCAGCATCGCCAGGGAGTTCTTCACCGGCTCGCGGCTGGTGACGAGGAAGATCGAGGTGAGGATCTGCGGCCCCATCACCATGATCAGGGCCAGCGGGAGGATGTGGAGTCGGGCGTCCACCGGGTCATCGCGGTGGCGCAGGGCGCCACCGCGCGCCATTACTCTTGCAGGGAATGAGCGACGGACGCGCAGACGAGATTGCTGCCAGGGCGGCGGACTCCGTCCGCCAGGTGATCGCGGAGGCGGAGCAACGCGCCGCCGAGATCATCCGCGAGGCCGAGGCCGAGGCGGCGAAGATTCGGGAGCGCGCCGAGGCGGACGCGCACGGGCAGATCGAGGCGGCCAAGAGGGCGCTGGACGAGTTGGGAGGGACGCTGGTGGCGGCGGCCTCCGAGGCGATCCCCAGCTCGGAATCGGAGCCCCAGCCCGAGCCCCAGCCGGAGCCCGAACCGCAGCCCGAGCCGGAGGCCCCGGACGCCCCGGAGGTCCCGATCTCGCCTCCGGCCGGCAACGGCGACGATGCGGCCGCGCGACTGGTCGCGATGAAGCTTGCTGTCGATGGACAGGACCGGGCAGCGATCGAGGCGGAACTCGCCGATCGCTTCGGCCCGGCCGACCGCTCAGCCCTGCTCGACGACGTCCTCAGCCGCGTCGGCGGCTAGCTGGAGGGCTTGCGCCCGCGCGCCAGCAGGCCCGGGCGCCAGAGGCTGACCAGCCCGGCGACCAGCGTGACCAGGAAGATCTGGCCCATCAGCATCTCGAGCCCGGCGAACATCTTGCCCGGCTGCCCCGCCGGGACCAGGTTCCCGTAGCCGGTGGTGGTCAGCGTGGTGAAGCTGAAGAAGAGGAAGTCGCCGCCCTTGACGGAGACGCCCGTGCCGAAGAACGGAGTGGATTCCACGCGGTCCATCGCCGCATAGAGGAAGCTGAACAGCAGTCCCAGGATCGTGTAGACGCTGATCGCGCCCAGGATCGTGCGAAAGCCGACCTCCGTCTCCATCAGGACGGCACGCAGGATCGCCCCCGCCGCGAGCAGCAGAAGGCTGACGATCACAAACGAGCTGGCACCGAGCAGGTGGATGTTGTCGACAAGCTCGGCCAGCACGGCGAGAATGACCGCCGTCAGCCCGAGGATCCCGGCCCCGCGGACGACGGTTGGGCGCACGCCCGATCCGGCGAGTCCCACGACGCCTGCCAGCGAGGCGACCAGGGTGGTGAGCACCGCGGTCCAGCCATGGAACGCGGTCAGTGAGCCAAGGGCGTAGGTGGCAAGCACCAGGAGCAGGACAAGTCCGAAGGCGTTCGCCACCCGTTCGGCGAACTGTCCCCAGCGCTCGCCCGGCTGCCTCGACAGTCCGAGCGACGGCCTCCTGTCTCGCCCCTCGCGGGGATCTCTGGCCACTTCCGTCGGTTCGGGCCGCTGGGCGGCTTTCCTGCCGCTGGGCCGAACGGGTCAGGCGGGCTCGACGGAAGAGGTCGGCAGCTTCCTGGTGAACCAGAGGGAGAGCAGCGCGATGGCCGCGACGGCGCCGACGGAGATGCGGAGCGCGTCGAGCTGGGCATCGCCGTAGTCGCTGGCCACCGCTTTCGCCTGGTCCTCTGAGACGCCCTTCGAGAGCGCCTGCTGCTCGACCTGGGCGGCCGGCACGATGTCGATGCCCTCCTCCGTGTTGGTGGCGATCGTCTCGCGCGCCTGGGCGGGCACCTGCGGGTTGTCGGCGACGTTGTCGTTGAACCCGTTGATCAGGTTGAGGATCAGGATCGCGCCGATCAGGGCGGTGCCGATCGAGGCCCCGAGGTTGAGGGCTGTTCCCTGCAAGCCTCCGGTCTCGCTGGCCTTGGAGGGGTCGGTCGACGACATGATCACGTTGCCGAGCTGAGAGGCGAGTAGCCCCCCGCCGGCCCCGACCAGGACCATGGCGATCTTGAATCCGGTGTCGTTGAGGTTCACGTCGAGTGTTGCGAGCATCACGACGGCGCCAGCGCTGATCAGGACGAGGCCCGCCTGCGCAACCGTCCTCGGCGACCGCCTCGCCGCGACCTTGGGCCCGGCCATCGCGGCGATCAGCATCGCCACGGAGAGGGGAAGCAGCCGCTTACCGGTCTCGAACGCGTCCAACCCGACCACGACCTGCAGATAGACCGGAACGACGAAGAAGAGCCCCATCAGCACCAGCTGCTGGCCCATCAGCGTCGTGAGCCCGGCGCGAAGCTGCGTGATCTTCAGGAGGGCTGTGTCAAGGAGGCGGTCGAGGCCCAGGCGGTGCCTGCGCTCCTCCCAGTGGACGAATCCGGCGAGTATTCCCAGCCCGGCCAGGACCATGAAGGGCACCACCGAGAAGCCGAGAGGGGTGATCTCGTTTCCGTTGATCGTCAGCGCGCCGAGCGGCTTCACGAATCCCCACTTGCTGCCCATCAGGATCCCGAAGACCGCCAGTCCCAGGCCGGCGACGGAGAGTGCCGATCCGACGTAGTCCATCTTCGGCCGCCGCTCCGCTTTCGGAGCCTGCGCGATCTGTCCCCGCAGCAGGATGATCCCGATCACGATCACCGTCTCTCCCGCGAACACGTAGCGCCAACTGGCGTTGGTCGTCACCCAGCCGCCGATCAGCGGGCCCGCCGCGACGGCGACCGCCGTGATGCCGCCGATCAACGCGTAGGCGAGTGCCCGGTCCTTGCCCTGGTAGTTGGCGGCGGTCAGCGCGGCGATTCCGGGAATAACCATGATGGCTCCGAAACCCTCGATCCCGGACCAGCCCACGAGCAGAACGGTGAGATTGGGGCTCAGGGCCGTGGTCAGGGAACCCACGCCGTAGACCCCTAGCCCGATGGCGAACATCCGGTTGCGCCCGTAGATGTCGCCGAGCTTGGCGCCGGTGAGCATCAGGGCGGCCATCACCAGCGCGTAGAGGGTGATCGCCGCCTGCACTCCCTGGATCGAGGTGTTGAGGTCGGCGGTGATCTGGGAGATCGAGACGTTCATGACGCTGGTGTCGAGCGTCATGACGAACTGACCCGAGGCGAGAATGATGATTGGGATCCACTTCCGCATAGCCGAGGCCACGATCCTCTCACGCCCCCGGCGAAAGGTCGGTCTACGCGGAGGCGGACTCCAGCGCCCGATCGCCGGCGGGCACCTGCCGGAGGATGCTGATGTAGGCGATCGCCCCCGGGATCGTCGGCAGCCAGAACGAGAAGGCGCGGTAGGAGAGGACCGCGACGATCGCCAGGCCCCCGGGAACGCCGAAGGCGATCAGCGAGCCGATCATTCCTCCCTCTACGCCGCCGATGCCGCCCGGCAGCGGCAGCAGGTTCGCGGTCATGCCGATGAAGTAAGAGGCGACGATCACGCCCGCCGGCGGGGGCGAGCCGAAGGCGTGCAGGCAGGCCCAGAGGACCGCGATGTCGAACCCCCACCAGCCGACCGCCCAGAGCCCGTTGACGGGGCGCTCACTGAGGATCGCGATCGCGCCGCGCACGCCCCCCGCCAGCGTGTTCGGCACCGTCGCCAGCGCCGCCCGCCAGCGCTCGCGCCGGCTCGGGTGGCGCAGCCGCTTGGTGGTCTCGCGCAGCTCCCCACCGAAGTACCCGATCAGGAGCGCGGCGACGATGATCAGCCCGGCGACGATGGCGGGGATCAGGGTGAACGCCACCGGGCTCGGCCCCGAGAGGATCCCGCTGCGCAGCCCGAGGCCGGTCAGCAGGACCGCCCCCATGTAGACGGTGTAGAGGAGCACCAGCAACGTGGCCATGCGGAGCGCCACCAGCGCGGCGGACAGCCCGTCGCGTCGCAGTGCCCATGCCGTCAGCGCGATGCCGCCGATCCCGCCGGCCGCGAGCAGCCTGGTCGCGGCCAGGCTCGCCAGGGTGATGCGGTAGCTCTGCGCCCAGCCGATCCCGGCCTCATTTCCGATCACCCCCCGGAAGAGCGCGACGTAACAGAAGAAGGAGGCGATCTCCAGGATCAGACCGGCCGTCAGCCACCCGGGTTCGCCCCGATCGAGCCGCCTCCAGGTATCGCCGAGACCGGCGATGTTCGGCAGGACGATGTAGAGCGCGCCGAGGGACACCGCCGCGAAGGCCAGGCCGATCAGCAGCTGCTTCCTCGTTAAGCCTCTGGGTGCTTCGTTCATCCGCGGCGGAAGGTCCCCGGGCCGCCGCCGGCGCGGGCACCCTTTGTGTACTCGGCCAGATCCTGGCTCCAGAACTCGACGACGTTGCCGTCCGGGTCCGTGACGTAGATCGCCCGGCCGGGACCGAGCTGAATCGGCCCCTCGACCTCCGCGCCGGTCCGCTCGATCCGTTCCTTGAGAGGGTCGATCTCCCGGTCGGCGACGCTGAACGCGAAATGAACGTGGGCGCCGCCCCGTCCACCCGCGAGCCCGACCTGCTCGGTCCAGAGCCCGAGTCTGGCCGTCTCGCCGACCAGGTACCAGTAGCGACCGTCCGCGCCCTCGCCGTAGAGGGTCTCCTCGAAGCCGAGCACATCCCGGTAGAAGCGCCGCGCGGCGTCGAGGTCCTCCACCTCGAGGACCAGCTCCGAGATCCCGCTGACTGGCGGCCTCCCGTTCATCAGGGCCGAGCTTAACCTGGCCTCACATGTTCCCCGAGGCCTACAAGCGCATACTCGGCGCCCCCGGCGTCAGGCAGCCACTCACCGGCGTTGTGATCGGCCGTCTCTCGATCGCGGCCGAGCCGCTCTCGACGGTGCTGCTCGTGCACGGTGCGACCGGCTCGTTTGCCGCAGCGGGCGCTGTGATGGCGGCCTACTCGATCGCCGCCGCGCTCTCTCTGCCGGTCCAGGGGAGGGTGATGGACCGGATCGGGCAGACGCGAGTGATCCTGACGACGACGGCGATCACCGCGGCGGGTTTCATCGGCCTGATCCTGCTCGCACACGGTGGGGCGTCCGTAGCGGCGCTCTGTGCCGCTGCTGCCTTCGCCGGACTCGGCACCGTCCCAACGGGCACCGCCATGCGGACGCTCTGGTCGAAGCTCGTCCCGCAGAGCGACCTCCGTCAGGCGGCGTTCGCGCTGGACGCGGTCGCGATCGACGTCGCGTTCATCGTGGGGCCGCTGATCGCCGCCGCCGTGATCGCGCTGGCGTCACCGACGGCGTCGCTGTCGGTCTGCATCTTTCTGACGCTGCTGGGGTCAGCAGTCTTCGCGTCGTCACGTGCGTCTCGGACGTGGCGGGGCGCGCAGGCCGAACACCGGCGGATCGGGCCGCTGCGATCGGCAGGCGTCTGGGTGCTGATGGGTGCGGCCCTTGGCGTTGGGATCGCGGTGGGCGCCGCCGAGCTGGCGATCACGGCGTTCGCATCCGCGAATGGGGCGGCAGAGCTGGGTGGAACGCTGATCGCCGCGCAGGCCCTGGCCAGCACCGCCGGGGGTCTCTGGTACGGCGCGAGGAGCTGGCGGAGCTCGCCCGGAGAGCGGCTGCCGGCGGTCGCCATCGTCTTCGCGCTCTGCCTTGCACCGCTCGTCGCGGTCCCGACGCTGGTGGCCGCCTTTCCGCTGATGGCTCTCAGTGGCCTGGCGCTGGCCCCCGCGATCTCCCTGATCTATCTCCTGCTCGACTCGCTGGCGCCCGTCGGCACGGCCGCGGAGGCCACCGGGTGGGTGTTGACGGCGATCGTCGGCGGCGCCGCGCTCGGGAACGCGCTGGCGGGCGTCGCCGTGACCGAAGCGAGTCCCCATGCGGGTCTGGCCGTGGCCCTTGCCGGCGGGCTTGTCACGCTGGGCGCGACCTGGCTCGGCCGGCACCATCTGAGCGCGCCCAAGCGGGGAACGCCTGTTCGGCTCCTATCATCGACGTAGTGGCTCCATCCGAGCGCATAGTCATCCGCGGGGCGCGTGAGCACAACCTCAAGGAAATCGACCTCGAGCTGCCGCGGAACTCGCTGATCGTCATGACGGGCCTCTCCGGGTCCGGCAAGTCGAGCCTTGCCTTCGACACGATCTACGCCGAGGGGCAGCGGCGCTACGTCGAGTCGCTGTCCGCCTACGCGCGGCAGTTCCTCGGCCTGATGGAGAAGCCGGACGTCGACTCGATCGACGGCCTCTCCCCGGCGATCTCGATCGACCAGAAGACGACCTCGCGCAACCCGCGATCCACGGTCGGAACCGTGACCGAGGTCTACGACTACCTGCGGCTGCTCTGGGCCCGGATCGGAAAGCCCCACTGCCCGGAGTGCGGCGAGCCGATCGAGGGCCAGTCGGTCGAGCAGATCACCGACCGGGTCATGACCCTGGACGAGGGCACGCGCTTCATGGTGATGGCGCCGGTCGTCCGGGGCAGAAAGGGGGAGTTCGAGAAGCTCTTCGAACAGTTCCGGCTGGAGGGATACAGCCGAGTCCGGGTCGACAACGAGTTGCGCCGCCTGGACGAGGAGATCAAGCTCGACAAGAAGTTCAACCACGACATCTCCGTCGTCGTCGACCGGCTGGTGATGAAGGGCGATCTGCGCCGGCGGCTGTCAGAGTCGGTGGAGGCCGCCGCCGCGCTCGCCGGCGGCGTGGTCGAGGTCGACGTGCTGGCGGAGGGAAGCTCCGGTGACGCGGAGAGCAGGGATGAGGGTGGCTCCGAGCCTCAGGAAGGCGGCGTCAAGGGCGCCAAGGGCGCGGGAGAGCTCCCGCCGGGTGTCAAGGACCGCCTCACCTTCAGCGAGCGCTTCGCCTGCCTCAACTGCGGCACATCGATCCCGGAGCTGGAGCCGCGGATCTTCTCCTTCAACTCACCCCATGGCGCCTGCGAGCGCTGTCACGGCCTCGGCTTCCAGCGCGTCGTCGACCCCGAGCTGGTCGTGCCGGACCCGACGCTGTCCCTGTCCGAGGGCGCGCTGCAGCCCTGGCGGGTCGGGCACTCCCGGTACTGGAAGCGGCTGGTCGAGGCGGTCGCCGAGGACTACGGGATCGACTCGGACGCCCCCTGGCAGGAGCTGTCCGACGAGGACCGCGAGATCTTCCTCTACGGCACCGGCGGCGAGCGGCACAAGGTCAACTACACGAACCGCTTCGGCAGGCGGCGGTCCTACAGCGTCCGCTTCGAGGGAATCGTCAACAACCTGGAGCGCCGATACGAGGAGACGGACTCCGACGGCGTGCGCGAGCGGGTCGAGGGCTACATGGCCGAGCAGCCCTGCCCCGACTGCAAGGGCGCTCGTCTGCGGCCGGAGAGCCTCGCGGTCCAGGTCGGTGGGATCTCGATCTCCGAATACTGCGAGCTCTCGGCCCGGGCCGCGCTGGAGTGGATCAACGAGCTCGAGATGACCGACACCGAGCAGGCGATCGCCCGGCTGCTGGTCCGCGAGATCAACGAGCGCCTCGCCTTCCTCGACAACGTCGGCGTCGGCTATCTGAACCTGGCTCGCTCCGCCAGGACCCTTTCGGGCGGCGAGGCGCAGCGGATTCGCCTCGCGACCCAGATCGGCTCCAGCCTGGTCGGCGTCCTCTACATCCTCGACGAGCCCTCGATCGGCCTGCACCAGCGCGACAACGCCAAGCTGATCCAGACCCTGGAGCGCCTGCGCGACCTGGGCAACACGGTGATCGTGGTCGAGCACGACGAGGGGACCATGCGCTCGGCGGACCACATCGTCGACCTCGGCCCCGGCGCGGGCGAGCACGGCGGCCACGTGATCTCCGAGGGAACCCCGGAGGAGATCGAGGCCGATCCGGCGTCGATGACCGGTCAGTTCCTGAAGGGTGAGCGAGAGATCGCGATTCCGGAGAAGCGCCGAAAGCCCCGCGGCGAGCTGGTCGTCAAGGGAGCCCGGCAGCACAACCTGAAGAAGATCGAAGTGCCGATCCCCCTGGGCGTCTTCTGCTGCGTCACCGGGGTCTCGGGATCCGGCAAGTCCACCTTGATCAACGAGACGCTCTACCCGGCGGTCGCCAACCGGCTGCACCAGGCGAAGCTGCGCCCCGGCTCGCACGACCGGATCGACGGCATCGACCAAGTCGACAAGATCATCAACATCGACCAGTCGCCGATCGGGCGGACCCCTCGATCGAACCCGGCGACGTACACCAACGTCTTCGACCACATCCGCCAGCTCTACGCGCAGACGCGCGAGGCGCGGGCCCGCGGCTACAAGCCCGGGCGGTTCAGCTTCAACGTCAAGGGCGGGCGCTGCGAGGTCTGTCGCGGCGACGGCCAGATCAAGATCGAGATGCACTTCCTGCCCGACGTCTACGTGCCCTGCGAGCAGTGTCACGGCAAGCGCTACAACCGGGAGACGCTCGAGGTTCGCTTCAAGGGCAAGTCGATCGCCGACGTGCTCGAGATGTCAGTGGCCGACGCCTGCGCCTTCTTCAAGGACATCCCGAAGATCGCGCGGCGCCTGGACACGCTGCACGACGTCGGGCTCGACTACATCCGCCTCGGCCAGCCCGCGACGCAGCTCTCCGGCGGCGAGGCGCAGCGGGTGAAGCTCGCCACCGAGCTCTCAAAGGTCGCCACCGGCGACACCCTCTACATCCTCGACGAGCCCACCACCGGTCTGCACTTCGCCGACGTCCAGCGGCTCCTCGACGTGCTCGACCGCCTGGTCGAGGCGGGCAACACGGTGATCGTGATCGAGCACAACCTCGACGTGATCAAGACCGCCGACCGGATCATCGACCTCGGTCCCGAGGGCGGGGAGGAGGGCGGCAACGTGCTCGCCATCGGTACTCCCGAGGAGGTGGCGGCGACGCCCGGCTCCTACACGGGTGAGTTCCTCGCCGGCCTGGTCGAGCCGCAGGTGAAGGTCAGGCGCACAGGTCGGCGCAAAGCGCCGATCGCCGCCTGAAGACGCCTTCAGCTAAGGGTTTACCCCGATTCAGCCGAAGAGAGGTGAGACCGCGTGTGCGCGGCAGGCCACGGATGGCTTCTCCATGGGGCAACAAGCGGATGCGAAGGGCGTTGCTTGCCCTCGTATCCGCCTGCGCGCTGAGCTCGGTGCTCGCGACACCCGCGGTCGCAGCAACGCCGCCGCCGGTGCTGAGCGGAACCAATCCGGCCTCGCCCGCCAACGCCAACAGCGTCTTCGTCTTCGGCACCGCCGAGGCCGGATCGACGGTCAGCGTGTACCCCGATGCGAACTGCTCAGGTCCCCCGTATCCGCCCGGCTCCGCGGCGAGCTTCGCGTCGCCGGGCCTCCAGGTCCAGGTGCCGGACGATTCGACGACGACCTTCAGCGCGACCGCTGAGGACGCCTCGAGCAACGTCTCGGCTTGCTCCGCCCCGATCAGCTTCGTGGAGGACTCGCGCCCGCCGCACACCTTCATCAAGCGGCTCCATTTCAATCGGGCCAAGGGGACGGTGACCCCGGTGTTCAGCGGTGACGAGCCCTACACGACCTTCGAGTGCAGCTGGACCCGCTGGGGCCGCTGCCTCCCTGGGCGGCGCACGTGGCACATCCGCCCGGGGCGTCGCATCTTCCGAGTTCGGGCTCGCGACGCGGCCGGCAACGTCGATCCCACCCCGGCCATCAAGACCGTCACGTACAACCCCGTCGTCTGATCCGCCAGGCGCGATACTGGCCGGGTGGGAGAGGGCCTCGTCGGCAACATCAGCCTCCAGATTCACAGCGGTGCCGCGCTCGACACTGCAGATCAGCGTGCGGGCCTGATCCTGCTCGGCTCGATGCTCCTCTCCTTCGGCTTCATCCGCTTCAGCACCCGGATGATCAGGGCTGAGGTCTCCTGGTGGCCGGGCAACGTGAGCCCGGGCGGCGTTCACATCCACCATCTGGTCTTCGGGATCGTCGGCATGATGATCGCGGGCTTCCTGAGCTTCGTGCTCTCGCCCGCGAGCCCGTGGTTCGAGGTGCTCGCCGGCCTGTTCGGCATCGGCATGGGTCTGACCCTGGACGAGTTCGCGCTCTGGCTCTACCTGGAGGACGTGTACTGGGCGGAGGAGGGGCGCAGCTCGGTGGACGCCGTCATCTTCGCGGCGATCATCGGCGGCGGCATCATCGTCGGCTTCGTCCCGCTCGACGCCGGTGACGGGGGATCCACCCTCG
Source organism: uncultured Solirubrobacterales bacterium (assembly GCA_963763985.1). Taxonomy (GTDB): domain Bacteria; phylum Actinomycetota; class Thermoleophilia; order Solirubrobacterales; family 70-9; genus DASUPK01. Next base: position 15,755 of record CAVXQO010000014.1, read on the forward strand.
CGATCGTCACCACCGTTGTCATCGACCTGAGCATCTGCGCCGTCGTGGCGCTGAAGGGCAAGCTGAGCACTGCCGTGATCGGGATGTTCATCCCGCCGGTGGCGTGGGTCGGCGCGATCCGGTTGGCGCGGCCCGGTTCCTGGTGGGCTAGGCACCGCTACAAGCCCGGGAGCGGCAAGCTCGTCAAGGCCGAGGGGCGGAAAGCGCGCCACGACGGGCGCGTGAAGCGCTTCCAGGACCTGATCGGCGGGGCGCCGTCCCTGCCCAGCACGCGCACACCCGGCTCTGGCCGCTCTGAGGAGTAGCCTCGCGCCCATACGACCGTCTTCGGGGACGGTCGGCAAATGGAGAGGAGACCCACATGAGAGGTGCGGGTCGAGTTGTGTTTGCGGCGATCCTGCTGCTGATGATCGGGGTGCTCAACATCATCTATGGCATCGGAGCAGTCAGCGATGCCAGCTTCTATGTGAACGACACCCGGTACATCTTCACGAACCTCCATACGATGGGCTGGGTGCTGATCATCCTCGGGGTGATCCAGCTGACCGGCGGGTTCTCGCTGATGGCGGGTAACGCGTACGGCCGCGTGATCGGGATCATCGGAGGCAGCCTGGGGGCAATCGGCGCGCTTCTGTCGATGGGCGACCATCACCCATTCTGGGAGCTAGGCATCTTCTTCCTCTGCGTCTGGGTGGTTCACGGCATCGTCGTCTTCGGCGAGGACGAGCGAGCAACCGGAGTCTGAGTGAGCTCCGCGGGAGCCCGGCCGGCGGCCGGGCTCCCGCGAGAGTCCTACGTCTCGGCGAGCAGGGCCGCGCCGATCGCTCCGCCGAGGTCGCCGAGCGCGGCGAGGCGCATCTCCGGCGGGCGATCGTCGACGAACAGATGAGGATGCATGCGCTGCGCGATCCGGTGGACGTACTTGTTCCCGAGCCGCTCCCCGAGGCCGCCGCCGATGATCACGGCCTCCGGATCGAGCAGGTTGACCGACGAGGCGATCCCGACGCCGAGCGCCTTCACCGCGCGGTCGATCAGCGTCGTGGCCAGATCGTCGCCGTGTTTGAGCGCACGCTCCCAGATGCCGCTGGTGAGGCGATCACGGTTGTTCTCCTCCATGATCTTGAAGAGGTCGGTCTTGGTCCCCTTCTTGGCCCGCTTGCGCGCTTCGATCTCCATCGCCAGCCGGCCCGCGTAGGCCTCCATGCAGCCCTTGCGCCCGCAGGTGCAGCGCGCGCCGCCGCGCTTGACGACGACGTGCCCGATCTCACCCGCCGCTCCACGGCCGAGCCATTGCTTCGCCGTCGAGGATCAGGCCGCCGCCGACGCCGGTTCCCCACCAGACGCCGAGGACGGTCTTGAACGGCTTTCCGGCTCCGAGCTCGAACTCCCCCTGGACGGCGACCGAGACGTCATTTCCGATCCGGACCGGCACCCCGAGATCCTTCGAGAGGGTCTCGCCGAGTGGGAACGAGCCGGTCCAGCCCGGCAGATTCCGGGCGTCCGAGACCACGCCCGTCTCCTCATCCGCGTCGCCAGGCGAGCCCATGCCGATCCCCTTCAGGTCGCGGGTGCCGAGCCCGGCCTCGGCAGCCGCCTCTCGCATCGCCGCGGCCACCTCACGCGCAACGTCCTCCGGGCCGCCCGTGGCGGGTGTCGGCCGCCGCGACTGGCCGAGGACCTTGTTGTCCGCGTCGACGACGACCGTCTGGATCTTCGTCCCGCCCAGGTCGATCCCACCGCGCGCAGCCTGCTTCGAGTCGGGGCTCACGGCGCAGACCATATCCGGCGCCAACCGGGTCTTTTGCGAAGCTCCAGCCGTGGCCTCCTGGAAGCAACGGCGCACTTGGCGGGTGAAGCGGCGCTGGTACGAGCGCAACAATCGGCGGCGCCGGCGGCGGCGGATCAACCGGCACGCCGCGGAGGGTGGTTTCTTCATCCGCTATCCGGTCGAGGGCGAGGTGCTCGAAGCGCTCGACTCCGGTCACCTGGAGATCGGCGACGGGACGCTGCTCGAGCCGGGCTGCTGGCTGACGCTCTCCGGCGACGCCCGGATCCGGATAGGGGAGGGGTGCTTCCTCAACCGCAACACGATGCTCGCCGCGCTCGAGCTGATCGAGATCGGCGACCACGTCATGTTCGCCAACAACTGCTTCGTCGGCGACTCGCACCATCGCTACGACGATCCGACCAAGCCGATCACCTGGCAGGGATTCGAGCCCCAGGGCCCGGTGCGGATCGGCTCGAATTGCTGGTTCGGCGTCGGCTGCGTGGTCACTGGGGGAGTCGAGATCGGCGAGCGCTGCGTGATCGGAGCCAACTCGGTGGTCACACGCGACCTGCCGGCCGGTGTGATCGCTGCCGGGGCCCCCGCGAAGGTGATCCGGGAGATCGAGTTCAGGCGTAAATAGCGTTTGCGTCCCGCGGCGTTTCTAGACTCGCCGCGTGCTCCGACTCCGCCTCGCGATCGAGGACAGCCGCGCCGACCTCGTCACCGAGGCGCTCGAGGAGACCGGCGGGGTCCACCGGATCGTCGCGCTCAATCCTGAGCGGACGGGAACCGGCGTGGTGCTCGCGGCGGACGTGATGCCGTCCGTGGCCGACCGGGTGATGCAGCTGATTCGCGAGTGGGAGGTATCGGATGCCGACTACCTGCTCACGCGGCAGGAGGTGGTGGCGCCGTACCCACCACACGGAAGGCTCTCGGGGGGCGACGAGTTCGCCTGGATCGAGGTGATGGGGGAGGCCAGGACGCACTCGCGCCCACTCGGCCGCTACCTGGCACTGATGTCGGTTGCCGGCGTTCTCGGCGCACTCGGGGTGATCACGGACAACCCGATCCTGGTCGTCGGGGCTATGGCCGTCAGCCCCGACATCCTGCCCATCTGCGCAGCCTGCGTCGGACTGGTCGCAGGCCGGGTCAGATTGGCCTGGCGCGCAACCGTGACTCTGCTGCTGGGCATCGTCCTCACCTGGGCGGTTGCCGCGGCGCTCGCCTGGTCTCTCCAGGCCGTGGACATCCTCAGCTCAGGCTTCCAGATCCACGACAGCTCGCTTCACGGTCTCACACACGTCGACTACTCGACTGTGCTCGTGGCGCTCGCAGCGGGGGTCGCCGCAATGCTCTCCTTCGAGACCCGAGCCGCGGCCGCGGTCGGAGTCGCCATCTCGGTCACCACGATCCCCGCGTCGGCCCTCTTCGGGGTCTCGCTCGGCCTCGGCGAGGTCGGCGTCAACTGGGGCGCCGCCGCGGTGCTGGCGGTCAACGTCACCCTGCTCCTGCTCTCGGGAACCGCCACGCTGGCTGTGCAGCGATGGCTGGTGGCCAGGTCGGGCCGGCCTGTCAGGACGTAGGAGCGCGGCGCATCAGGAGACCACCTGCACGACCACCGTCCGGTCGCGCGGCCGGTCGTCGAAGTCGATCAGGACGAGCTGCTGCCAGGTTCCGAGGGCGAGGCGCCCGCCGACCACCGGTACCTGCTCGGAGGCGCCGATCAGCGACGCGCGCTGATGGGCATGGGAGTTGGTGTCGTGGTTGAGGCGGTTGTGCTCGTAGTCGCCCTCCACCGGGATCAACCGGTCGAGCAGATCCCGCAGATCTGCCACACCGCCCGGCTCGAACTCCATCGTCGTGATCGCCGCCGTCGACCCTCGCACGAAGGCGGTGACGAGGCCATCGGCAACCGGTCCGTCGGCGACGACCTGCTGGATATCGCCCGTGATGTCGATGACGTCGGCGTCGCCGCGCGCCGAGTAGGTCAGCTCTCCTCTGTGGACGGCCATGCCGCGCACGGTAACGAACGCGATATCACCCCATTCGGGCGATGCGGGCGCCGGGACGCCTGAAACAATCGCGCCCGATGCCGGGACGGAGCCAGTGAACGACGCCCCCACCAAGCCTGCCGAGCCGAAGCATCGTCACCGCGCCCTCGTGTGGGCCCTCGTCGTGTTCGCGTCGGTGGTGCTGCTCGTTTCGATGATCGCGAACTGGGTTCAGACCGAGGTCCTCGACAGCAACCAATTCGCCAATAGCACCGAAGAGATCCTCCAGAACCAGGACGTCCAGCAGCAGCTCAGCATCTTTGCGGTCGACCAGCTCTACGCCAACGTCGACGTGCAGGCCCAGATCCAGCAGAAGCTGCCCAGTCCCGCCCAGCCGCTCGCCGCTCCGATCACGGCAGCGACCAGACAACTCGCCACGAACGTGGCGGAGACGGCGCTCGCCTCGCCTCGAGTTCAGCAACTCGTCGCCACCGCGATCAATGGGGCGCAGCAGCGGTTCGTCAGCCTGATCGAGAACAAGGGCCAATTCGTCTCGACGCAGGGCGGCGACGTCACCCTCGAATACGGGAGCTTCGTCGCCGACCTTGCCACTCGCCTGGGTGTTGACCCTTCGACGATCTCCCAGATCCAGGGCTTCATCCAGCAGTACTCCACCGAGCTCAAGCAGCGCCTGACGACGATGCAGAGCAGGATCGAGTCCACGCGAGCAACCCTCTCCCAGGCGCAGGGGGGCACGCTCAGCCCGCAGGCGCAACAGAACCTCACGACTCTCGAAACGGACGCCGCCCAGCTCCATGTGACCATCGCGAGCCTCGAGCAGAAGATCGCGGGCATCCAGCCGAAGGCCCCCGCCCAGCTCCAGACCCGGTTGTCCGACCTCCAGGGCCGCCTGGTCAAGCTCGACAAGCGGCTGGCCACAGTGCAGCGACAAGCCGCCGCGGTACTCAAGGATCCGAGCCAGGCGAACATCCTCAAACTCGACCCCACGCTCGCCTCGCTCCAGACGCGCGTCACCACCCTGCTCAACCGTCAGGCGATTCAGCACCCCGGCGAGGTCGTCGTGATGAAGTCCAGCGGGCTTAGCGGGCTTCAGGACCTCGTCAGGGCGCTGCGGAACCTCGGCTTCGTGCTGCCGCTGCTGGCGCTAGTGCTGTACCTGGCGGCCATCTACCTGGCGAAGGGCTGGCGGCGGGAGGCACTGATCGCAGTCGGGGGCGGGATCCTGGGTGCCACGCTGCTCGTCCTGCTGACGAGGCGCCTGATCGGAAGTGCAGTCACCGACTCGGTGGCGAGCTCTGACGCCGTCAAGCCGGCCATCACCGCCGTCTGGAACATCATTTCCGCCGGGCTGCGCGAGCGGGCGGTGTTCGTGCTCGTGATCGGGGTGGGGTTCATCGGCGGGGGGCTCCTCGCGGGGCCCGGCCGGCATGAGGTCGCCGTGCGGCGCTTCCTGGCGCCGTACCTGCGCGAGCAGCCGGTTGTCGTCTATGGGGTCCTGGCCTTCATCTTCCTGCTCTGGCTGACACTTCTTCCGACGATCAACAACCTCGGTCAGGTGCTCATAATCCTCATTCTCGCCGCGCTGGCGGTGGTGGGCGTCGAGATCCTGCGCCGCCAGACGGCACGAGAGTTTCCCAACGCCTCAACAGCTCCTGGCCCAACGCCGCGCCCGTAACGGGCGTCGCCGGCCTACCAGTCCCAGGGGGTGTCGGTGCCCACCAGCGACTCCTCCTCGAGGTAGCGGGCGAACTCCTCGAGCTCCTCCTGCGGAATCGAGTACGTGTGCTGCTCGTCGTTGGGGAAGGTGCCGGCGCGGACCTCCTCGGTATACGCGCGAACCCCCTTCAGCGACTCACCGCGGACGTCCGCGAAGCGCTTGACGAACTTCGGCTTGTGGCCGGCGTAGACGCCCAGGAGGTCGTGCAGCACGAGCACCTGCCCGTCGGTCGCTGGGCCGGCGCCGATGCCGATCACCGGGATCTCCAGCTTGGGCATCAGAGCCTCGGTGACGGCAGAGGGGATCGCCTCGAAGACGATCGCGAAGCAGCCGACCGCCTGCAGGGCCAGTGCCTCCTCGCAGAGTTTCGCCGCGGCCTCGGCCGTCCGCCCCTGCGCCTTGAAGCCGCCAAGCGCGGTCGCGGTCTGCGGCGTGAGCCCGACGTGACCCATCACCGGGATTCCCGAGCGTACGATCGCGCGCGCGCGGTCCACCGAGGGCCCGCCGCGCTCGAGCTTGACCGCGTCGCAACCCGCCTCCTTGACGAATCGCTGCGCGTTCTCGACCGCCAGCTCGTTCGATCCCTCGTATGACCCGAAGGGCATGTCGCCGATCAACAGCGGGTGCTCCAGGCCGCGGCGAACCGCGCTCGCCATCATCAGCATCTCGTCCATTCCGACGGGCGTGGTGGCGTCGTGGCCGAGCACGACCATCGCCGCGGTGTCGCCCACCAGGACGATGTCGACCCCCGCCTCGTCGACGATCTGGGCGGAGGGGTAGTCGTAGGCGGTGACCATGACGATCGGCTCGCCGGCGCCCTTCATCTCGGCGATGCGCGGCAGCGTGATCTTGTCGGCGCTCAAAGCATCGCCTCCTGGTCGGGGCTGACTCCGCCGAGCAAGACGGTGGGGTCGCTGTCAACGGCCGTCACCTCATTCTCGTCGTCGACGTGGACGACCACCGGTGAGTAGCGCTCGAGGTCCGTCTCGTCGAAGGCGCCGAAGCTGGCGATGATCACCTTGTCGCCGGTCCGGACGAGGCGGGCGGCGGCGCCGTTCACCTGCACCGTGCCCGAGCCCTGCTCGCCCTCGATCGCGTAGGTGACGAAGCGGGCGCCGTTGTCGATGTCCCAGACGTGCACCTGCTCGTTGACCAGCAGGTCTGCCTGCCTCATCAGCTCGGGGTCGAGGGTGATGCTGCCGACGTAGTCGACGTCACAGTCCGTGATCGTCGCGCGATGGATCTTCGACTTGAGCATCTGACGCTGCATCAGGCCTCCGTTTTCGGATTGATCAGGACGTTGTCGATGAGGCGGGCCTTGCCGACCCGGGCCGCGACCGCCACCAGCACGGGCCGCCCGTTCAGCTCGGCGATCGGGGAGAGGTCATCCGCCGCGCGCGCCTCCACGTACTCCGGCTCGATCCCGGAGTTACGAAGCTCTTGCTCCGCCGCCTCCACCAGAGCACGCGTGGAGGTCTCGCCCTCGCGGGCCGCTTCCTCCGCGGCGCTCAGAGCGCGGGAGATGGCGGCCGCCCGCTCCCGCTGGTCCGCCGTCAGGTAGGCGTTGCGGGAGCTCAGCGCCAGACCGTCCTCCTCGCGGACGGTCGGCAGCACGGAGATCTCGACCGGGAAGTCCAGGTCCTTGGTCATCCGCTCGATCACCAGCGCCTGCTGGGCGTCCTTGCGGCCGAAGTAGGCGACGTCGGGCTGGACCGAGTTGAAGAGCTTGGCGACGACGGTGGTGACTCCGCGGAAATGGGACGGGCCGCGGTGCTCCGGGTCGCCCTCGAGCATCCCGGCCAGAGAGTTGGCCACCTCGACCGAGGTGGCGAATCCCTCCGGGTACATCTGGTCGGCGTCCGGCGTCCAGAGAAGGTCGACGCCCTCCAGGGCAGCGAGCTCGGCGTCCCTGTCCTCGTCCCTGGGGTAGGAGTCGAGGTCCTCCCCGGGGCCGAACTGGGTCGGGTTGACGAACAGGCTGACCACGACGACATCGCACTCCCGGCGCGCGCCCCGCATCAAGGAGAGGTGGCCGTCGTGGAAGTAGCCCATCGTCGGGACGAGCCCGATGCGCTTCCTCTCGCGCCGGGGCCCAGCCAGGGCTTCGCGCAGCTCGCTCCGGGTGCGGACGATCTTCATGCCGATATCTCACTGGTAGATGCCGCGACGGCCTCCGCGCGCGCGGCGAGCGCCTCGTAGAGGGGAAGCAGCTCGGGAGCGGTCTCAGCCAGGGCAGCCCGGTGGTTCTCCACCGTGGCGCGGTCGCCGCGGGCGATCGGGCCGGTCAGCGCGGCCGGTCCGCGCTCGGCCCAATTCGCGGCCGTGCGTAGGACCAGCGGGGCGAGCAGCTCGCGTGCGTTCTCGACCCCCAGCCGCTCGACGAGCTCGGCGGCGGACTCCTCGAGCGCGATCAGCAGGTTCGACGCCATGGCTGCGGCGGCGTGGTACGCGGCGCGGCTCTCCTCGGGGATTGCGAAGGGCCTCATGCCGAGGGACTCGGCCAGCGAGCGCGCGAAGGAGAGTCGCCTCTTCGTCGGAGCCGGCGATCGCGGCCGGGGTGCCCTCGACCGGAGTCTCGCCGTCGGCGAAGGTCTGCAGCGGATGCAGGGAGAACGTCGACGCGCCGCGCTCGCGGGCGGATGCAAGTGCGTCCAGGGTGCTTGCTCCGCTGACGTGGCCGACGAGGGGAAGGCTGGCCCCGGCGATGCGGTCGCAGACCTCAGCGATCACATCGTCCGGGACGCAGATCAGGATCGCGCCGCCCTCGACGGGGGTCGCCTCGTCGCCGGCGGCGGGTCGCACCTCGATCCCGGCCAGCTCGGCGGCCTGCGCCAGCGAACCGCCCACGCGGCCACGGCCAACGACGACCAGCGGGCGCGGCGCTCAGGGGGGAGGGGAGTGAATCCCGTTCCAGTTCCCGCATTGGAGATACCAGACGGTTGTCTTTAGAGGGACGAGTTTGGGTTCGGTGCTTGAAGTTGATCGGGTCCGCGCCCTTTCGAGTCACGGCCCGTGGCGGAGTATAGAGAGCGGCACTGGCCAACCAGCCAGTCTGGCGATCAGCCGAATCGGCCCAATTTGCGGTCCCGAAATCCGGCCCGGGTGGTCGTCTCCCGGAACTACCATCAACGAGGTGCCGATCTACGAGTTCGCCTGTCAGTCGTGCGGTCACCGATTCGAGGAGCTGGTCGGGTCGCATGTGGGCGTGGAGGCCGCAGACGTTGTCTGTCCGGAGTGCGGATCGGCGGAGGTCGAGCGCCTGATATCGAGCTCGTATGCGCCGGTGCACCGGCAGATGACGCCGAACCAGCGTCGCCGCGCAGAGGACAAGCGCGGGACCGACCGCGGCGGCGCGAAGGAGCGCTTCAAGCAGCAGCGCGCGGCCGAGAAGCGCGCCGCCGCGCGGCGCAGCGGAGGGAGCTCTTGAGCGACGCCGAGCCCCGCCGCCAGGCGCTGGTCGAGGTCTACAACGAGGCCTCCGTCTGCGAGCGCTGTCCCCTGTCCGAGACGCGCAACCGGGTCGTCTTCGGAGCGGGCAACGCGGACGCGGACCTGATGTTCGTCGGCGAGGCGCCCGGCGCCGAGGAGGACCGGCAGGGCCTGCCCTTCGTCGGTCGCGCCGGCGGCTTCCTCACGGAGCTGCTCGAGGGAATCGGGATGAAGCGCGAGGACGTCTTCATCGCGAACGTCTTGAAATGCCGGCCTCCCGGCAACCGCGACCCTCAGCCCGAGGAGATCGATTCCTGCCGTCCCTACCTGGAGCAACAGGTGGGCCTGATCCAGCCGCGGGTGATCTGCACCCTCGGCAACTTCTCGACGAAGCTGCTCACCGCCAATCAGACCGGCATCACCAAGGTCCGCGGCATTCCGCAGCAGCACCTGATCGGCGGGCGACACCTGTTCCTGCTGCCGCTCTTCCACCCTGCCGCCGGTCTGCGGACGCCGCGCGTGGCCGAGCAGCTGCGAGAGGACTTCCGCCAGATCCCAGATCTGCTGGCGCAGCCGCTTCCGGAACCTGAGCCGCTGGTCCCCGAGCGAGAGGTCGAGCCGGATCAGATGGGCCTGTTCGGCGGTTGAAGACCGGCAGCGCCGCCGAGACCGAGGCGGTCGGAGAGCGCCTCGCCGCCGATCTCGGGGCCGGGCGACGTCGTCCTGGTCAGCGGTGAGCTGGGGGCGGGAAAGACGACGCTGATCCGGGGGGCCGCTCGGGCGCTGGGCGTGACCGAGCCGGTCACCTCGCCGACGTTCACGATCGGGCACACCTACAGAGGGCGCCTGCCGGTCTCTCACCTCGATCTCTACCGGCTCGCCGAGCTGGACCAGGAGGATCCGGCGCTGCTCGAGGACTATGTGACGCCCGAGGCGGTCGCCTTCATCGAGTGGCCAGGCGTCGCCGAGCCGTGGCTGGAGAACGTCACTCGCCGCGTCGAGATTCGCCATGCCGGCGGGGACGAGCGCCAGATCGTCCTTTAGTAGCCGTACTGGCCGCTGCCGCCTTCTGATTCTGATTGTTCTGGTTCTGATTCTGGTCCTGGTTCTGGTTCTGCTGGATCTGTGTCTGGACGCTCTGCACCTGGCTCTGAACGCTCTGCGCCTGCTGCTGCGCGTTTGTGATGGCGGTCGAAACCTGGCTCTGAACGCTCGAGGCCTGTGACTGGACGCTGTCGATCGCGTTGTTGACGCTGTCGCTGTTGCTGTCGCTGCCGCAACCCGCTGCGCCGACGGCGACGATTGCGAGCGCCGCTGCGGCGGCACCTGCGCGCCGTGCGCCTGGGAACCTGCTGGACTGCTCGGACATGGAGTCTCTCCTTCTCCCGGGGTCGATGGACGCCGAACCGCTTCCTCCCGCACTCTAGATGACCGATTTCAAATCCCAGCACGCCCGGATGACGCGCCTGGCGCTTCGCATCTCTGCGTCCTCGGGCTCGCCCTTGGCACCACCAAGGGCTTCGCCCTGCGTCCTTGAGCTGCTCGGCCAGCCGCGCCCCCGGTCGCACGCGGATTCAGAACCGATCGTCTAGTGGTGGTCGTCCTGGGTTTGGATACGGCGACCGCCGACGCCGTGGTGGGGGTGACCGCGGACGGCGAGGCCATCCGCGAGGCGCGCGTGGACCCGGGGCCCGATGGCCGTCCGCGCCATTCCCAGGTCCTCCTGCCCGAGATCGAGCGCAGCGTCGACGCCGCCGGGGGCTGGGAGGCGATTGAGAGGATCGCAGTGGGGATCGGCCCGGGTTCGTTCACCGGCCTGCGGATCGGGATCGCCACCGCCCGCGGGCTTGCCCAGGCGAGGGAGATCCCGATCGTCCCGGTGGGCTCCCTGGTCGCCCTGGGACGCGGGATTTCCGCTGGAGGAGGCGACGGCAAGCCGCTCGCCCTGCCTGTGATCGACGCCCGCCGTGGCGAGGTATTCGCGGCCCTGATCGAGTCCGGCGGCGGCGAACGCTGGCCACCCTTCGTCGCGCCCCCCGGCGAGCTGGCCGATCGCTTGCGAGGCCTCGATCGACCCTGCCTGGCGGGCGGAGACGGGGCGCTACGATTCGCCGCAGAGTTGGAGGCCGCCGGCGCCACGGTTGCCCCGCCCGAGGACCCAATCCACCGACTTGCGGCAATCGACGTTTGTGCGGTGGGGGAGGCGGCATCGGAGGCGCCACCGGACCAGATCCGACCCCTGTACCTGAGACCGCCCGATGCAAAGAAATGGCTTGAGCGAGATGGTGGAGTCCCCGGGGGATGAGCGGGGCGATCTGAGGCTGCGGAAGCTGGGATACGGGGACCTGCCCTCGGTGATCTCGATCGAGCGCCGGTCGTTCCCGACGCCGTGGTCCCTCGCCATGTTCGTGCTGGAGCTGTCCAAGCCCTCCGGCATCTGCCTCGCGGCCGAGGATGCCGACGGCCTGATCGGCTACCTGGTCTGCGCGCGCTACGACGACGTCTGGCACCTGATGAACGTCGCCGTCCACCCCGAGCGGCGCCGGCGTGGTGTCGCGACCGATCTGATCGAGCGGCTCTTCGAGGAAGCCGGCGACGGTTCCCGCTTCACCCTGGAGGTTCGCGTCTCCAACGCCCCGGCGATCGAGATGTACCGCCGCTTCGGGTTCCGCTCGGCGGGCCGCCGTCGCCGCTACTACCACGACAACGGCGAAGACGCACTGATCATGTGGCTGGAGGCCGCCGAGGGCGCCTCCGTGGCTTGATCCTCGCTGTCGAGACGTCCTGCGACGACACCTGCGCCGCCGCCGTCGACGGGGCACGGATCCTCTCCAACGTCGTCTCCTCACAGGCGGAGTTCCACGAGCGCTACGGCGGGGTCGTCCCGGAGGTCGCGTCACGCCACCATCTCGAGCTGGTCAACGCAGTTGTGGCGGCCGCTCTGGAGGACGCGGGTGCCACCCTCGCCGATGCCGAGGCCATCGCCGTCACCCAGGGCCCCGGCCTGATCGGTGCGCTGCTGGTCGGGCTGAGCTCCGCCAAGGCACTCGCCGCGGCCCATCGCAGGCCGCTCGTCCCGGTCGACCACCTGCACGGCCACGTCGCCGCCAACTTCCTGGAGCCCGATGCGCTGGAGCCACCCTTCCTCTGCCTGATTGCGAGCGGCGGTCACACGCTGCTTGCCGGCGTCCGTGAGCATGGCTCGTTCGAGACCCTTGGCTCGACGGTGGATGACGCCGCCGGCGAGGCCTTCGACAAGGGCGCTCGCCTGCTCGGCCTCGGATACCCGGGAGGGCCCGCGATCCAGAGCGCCGCGGAGGCCGGCGATCCCGAGGCCTTCGAGTTCCCGGTGGCGATGAGCGAGCGCGGCCTGGACTTCAGCTTCAGCGGGCTGAAGACCTCGCTCGTCTACCGGGCCCGCGATCTGGGCGCGGAGGAGACCAAGCGCCGGCGAGCCGACCTTGCCGCCTCATACCAGCGCGCGATCGTCGATCAGCTCATGGCCAAGCTCAAGCGCGCCGCCGGCTCGGGCGACTGGCCGGCGATCGCACTCGGCGGCGGTGTGGCGGCGAACGCCGAGCTCCGCGGTCGCACGCAGACGCTCTGCGACGAGCTCGGCCTGCGGCTGAAGCTGGTGCCGATCTCGCTCTGCACCGACAACGCGGCGATGATCGCATCGGCCGCCCGCTTCACCGAGTCGATTCCATATCCCGAATACCTGGGCTTTGATGCGAGCGCCGAATCGACGCGCCTCGCTGTGTAGATGATGGGGCGCGTCGACCGAGGCGCGGTCGCCTTATGAAGCGACTGGTTCTGTACGCGCGGCCTGACTGCCACCTCTGCGACGAGGCTCGGGCCGGCCTAGAGAGGCTGTTGGCCGACGGCGCCTCCTTCGAGCTCGAGGAGGTCGACATCGACTCCGATGACGAACTCCTCAAGCGCTACCTCGAGCGGATCCCGGTGGTGGAGCTGGATGGCGAGATCGTCTGCGAGCTCTGGCTGGACGCGGACAGCCTGAGGGCCCGGCTCGATACCTTGTCCGCATGATCGAGGACGTGGCGGCCGAGACCGCCGAGCAGGCCTCGGAGCTCACGGATGGGGACCGCCTCTCACTCGGGGTCGCCGCGAGGCTCTCCCGCTATCTCCAAGTGCTGACCCAGGCGCGGAAGATGGGGAAGGAAACGATCTCCTCGCAGGAGCTCTCGGACTACACCCACATCAACTCGACGCAGATCCGGCGAGACCTCTCGGGCTTCGGCAAGTTCGGCAAGCGCGGGGTCGGCTACAAGGTCGATTCGCTGGTCCGGGAGATCCGCAAGATCCTGCGGACCGCGGGCCAGCACAACATTGCCCTGTTCGGCGCGGGCCACCTGGGGCAGGCGATCGCGAGCTCGGACATCTTCGCCGACCACGGTTTCAGGATCGTGGCGATGTTCGACGTCGACCCGACCGTGATCGGTCGCCGGGTCGGCGGGCTCGAGGTTCGCTCCTTCGACGACATCGACTCGGTGGTCGAGGGGGAGCAGGTGGTCGTCGGCGTCCTCGCTGTCCCGGCCGATGCGGCCCAGGAGGTCGCCGACCGTCTCGTCAAGGCCGGGGTGAAGATCATCTTCAACTACTCCGAGCGCCTCCTGCAGGTCCCGCCGGACGTCACGGTTCACACCTCGAGCCCGGCGGTGGACCTGCTCTACGCCCTCTACTTCTATTTGACCTAGGTCGGCCCCCCCGAGACGGTGACAACCGATCCGGATCCACACCACGACGGGCTGAACCTCGACGAGGTCAGAGAGACCTTCGAGTCGGCGGCCGACTTCACCATCGGGATCGAGGAGGAGTTCGCGATCCTCGATCCGGCGGTCCTCGACCTCGAGCACCGCTTCGAGGAGATGCAGGCTGCCTGCCTGCGGGACGAGCTGCTGGCTCCCGCGGTCAAGGGCGAGCTGATCGACACGGAGATCGAGATCCGCTCTGGCCGCGGCGAGACGTTTGCCGATGCCGCCGAACGGCAGCGGGCTCGGCGCGAGCGGCTCTTCGGGATCGCGGATGAGATGGGGGTGGCCCTCGCGGCGATGGGGACTCACCCGTGGGCCAACTACCTGGACCAGCACATCATCCAGACCGAGCACTACCGCCGTCTCGAGGGGGACCTGCGCTGGGTCGCTCAGCGCAACAACACCTGGAGCCTCCACATCCACGTCGGGATCCAGGGCCCGGATCGCGCGGTCGCCGTGTCCGACCGGATGCGCGAGGTCCTGCCACCCCTGCTCGCCCTCTCCGCGAACTCCCCGTTCCTCGATCATCGCGACACCGGCCTGCACTCGGTGCGCACCGAGATCTTCACGCGCACCTTCCCGCGCTGCGGCGTCCACGAGCCCTTCCGGGACTGGCGCACCTACTCGGACTTCGTCCGCCTCCTGCACGAGACCGACTCGATCGTCGAGGCGACCCAGCTCTGGTGGAGCGTGCGCCCCCACCACTCGTTCGGCACGGTCGAGGTGAGGATCTGCGACGCGCAGACCCGCGGCGACGAGTCACTGAACCTGGCGGCCCTGATGGCCGCCTGCGTCGCCCAGGCGGCGATCGACATTGACGAGGGGCGTGCCTCGGAGCCGCTGCGACAGCGCGAGATCGAGGAGAACCTCTGGCGCGCGATCCGCTTCGGCATGGATGGAGAGATGATCGACTTCCGTGAGGGGCGGGTAAAGCCCACCCGAGCGGTGCTCGAGGAGCTGCTGGGGTGGACGGAGCCTGCCCGGCAGGCCCTCGCGCTGGAGGTGGAGATACCCGAGGACAACGGCGCCCAGCGGGCGTACGCGCGCTTCGCGGAGGGAGCCCCGATCGAGGAGATCTACCGGCGAGCAGTCGAGGAGACCCGGAAAACCTATGCACCGGAAGGAGCCGTCAGTGGCCGATGAAGAGCAGGAGATGAGAGGGGGCTCCGCAGGCGAAGCCGAGGAGCCACCCGATTCAGGTAGTGAGCCGACCGAGGAGGAGATGCGCGCCCAGCTCGAGGAGGAGATCCGAAAGGTGCGGGTCGAGGACGTCGTCCTGCAGAGCGTGGTCAGCATCCTCAACCTGTCCGCCAGGCGGATCGCGAAGGACGACGAGCGCGACCTGGACCAGGCCAAGGTCGGGATCGACGCAGGGCGGGCGCTGGTCGACCTGGTCAGCCCGGAGGCGCAGCCGCAGCTGCGCCAGGCGATCTCCGAGCTGCAGGTGCTCTACGCCAAGCACGCGGGTGAGGAGACCGAGGAGGAAGCGGCGGAAACTGCTCCGGAGCAGGGATCTTCCGAGCAGCCGAAGGGCGACTCGGGGCTCTGGACGCCCCCGACATCTGATTGACGGGTAGACTGCCGCGCCGCTTTCACACGAACCTGACGGGAGCCTCAGTTGACTAAGTTCTTGACCGATTACGGAGTCGTCGTCGCGCTCGGCTGCGCGGCCGCGGCGGTGGTGTACGGCCTGCTGGTCACCCAGCGCCTGCTCGCCAAGTCGCCCGGAAACGAGCAGATGCAGGAGATCTCGGGCGCCGTGCAGGAAGGCGCCAGCGCCTACCTGAAGCGCCAGTACATGATCATCGCCGGGGTCGGCGTGGTTGTCGCGATCCTTCTGATCCCGCTGCAGAACGTGGAGACGGCGATCGGCTTCGTGGTTGGTGGCATCCTCTCCGGCTCCGCCGGGTTCATCGGCATGAACCTGTCGGTCCGCGCCAACGCACGCGTGGCCGAGGCGGCGCGGGGAGGCATCCCGCCGGCGCTCGACATCGCCTTCAAGGGGGGATCCGTGACCGGATTGCTGGTCGTCGGCCTGGCTCTGCTGGGCGTGGCCGGCTACTTCGGCGCGCTGCTGATCTTCACCGACCTGAGCGACAAGGAGTGCGTCGACGCCCTCGTCGGGCTCGGCTTCGGTGGCTCGCTGATCTCGGTCTTCGCGCGACTGGGTGGCGGCATCTTCACCAAGGCCGCCGACGTCGGGGCGGACCTGGTCGGCAAGATCGAGGCGGGGATCCCGGAAGACGACCCGCGCAACCCGGCCGTGATCGCGGACAACGTCGGCGACAACGTCGGCGACTGCGCCGGCATGGCCGCGGACCTCTTCGAGACCTACGCCGTCACCGCAGTCGCGGTGATGCTGCTCGGCGTCATCACCTTCACCGGGTTCACCCGCGAGGTCGCGATCTACCCGCTCGCGATCGGCGCCGTGGCGATAATCGCGTCGATCATCGGCGCTCTCTCCGTGCGCACCCGGACGGGGAACGTCGAGGCAGCGCTCTACCGCGGGCTGGCCGTCTCGGCCGTGCTCTCCGCCGCCGCCTTCTATCCGATCACCAAGTGGCTGATGGACGATCCGCTGAGTGGCGGCTCGCTGGGCAACACCACCGCCACCGACCTCTGGCTCTGCGGCCTGATCGGCGTCGGCGTCACCGCCCTGCTCTTCGTCCTCACCGACTACTACACATCAACTCGCTTCCGGCCGGTGAGGACCATCTCCCGCGCCTCGCAGACGGGTCACGCGACGAACATCATCCAGGGACTCGCGCAGGGCCTCCAGTCGACCGCCCTGCCTGTGCTCGTGATCGCCATGGCGATCCTCGGCTCGTGGAAGCTCGCCGGCGGTGGCAGCGATGGCATCTACGGCATCGGCGTCGCCGTGATGGCGCAGCTCTCCCTGACCGGCCTGATCGTGGCCCTGGACGCCTTCGGTCCGATCACGGACAACGCAGGCGGTATCGCCGAGATGGCCGATCTGCCGCAGGAGGTGCGCGACATCACCGATCCCCTGGACGCGGTGGGCAACACGACCAAGGCCGTCACCAAGGGATACGCAATCGGCTCGGCCGCGCTCGCTGCGCTGGTGCTGTTCAACGCCTTCACCCACGAACTGCAGACAGAGGCGGGTAACAAGGCGCTCAGCTTCCAGATCTCGGATCCGCCCGTGCTGATCGGCCTGCTGATCGGCGGGATCATGGTCTACCTGTTCTCGTCGCTTGCAATCGAGGCCGTCGGCCGCGCCGGCGGTCAGGTGGTGGAAGAGGTGCGCCGCCAGTTCCGGGAGAAGCCGGGGATCATGAAGGGCACGGACAAGCCCGAGTACGGGCACGCGGTGAGACTGGTGACGGCAGCCGCCCAGAAGGAGATGATCCTTCCCTCGCTGATCCCGATCCTGGTGCCGCTGATCGTCGGCCTGATCTCCTACCAGGCGCTCGGAGGCCTGCTGATCGGCGTGATCGTGGTCGGCATCTTCTCGGCGATCTCGATGACCGCCGGAGGCGGCGCGTGGGACAACGCAAAGAAGCTGATCGAGGACGGGGAATACGGCGGCAAGGGCTCGGACGCCCATGCGGCCGCGATCACCGGTGACACGGTCGGAGATCCCTACAAGGACACGGCCGGCCCGGCGATCAACCCGATGATCAAGGTGGCCAACATCGTTGCCATCCTGATCATCCCCATAATCGCCCTGTAGCGACCGCCAGGCCGCTCGATTTATGCTGGGCGGCCGCCTGCGGTCGCGGCTATATGGCGAAGCCGATCAACAACAAACGCCCCTCGCCCGATGAGGGCTATCAGCTCGCCGTCCGGGTCTTCTCGGTGGTGATCATCGGCTTCGGGCTGCTGATGCTGGTCCTCACGCTGGCGCGCGGCGGGGGGCCGCTCGCGGTCGGATTCCTCTTCGGCCTGCTCTTCATCGCCCTCGGTTCCGGCCGGCTGTACCTCTCGATGCGCGGATGAGAGCCAAGCGTCTACTCGGCGTGCCGTTCCTGTATTCGGCCGCTTCGGCCGCTGTCGGGTTCTCGATCTACTTCTCGATCGGCGTGGTCGCCGACCGCGGGCTTGGGTTGACGCCGCTGATCTTCCTGGTGGCGGGGTTGATGTTCGCGCTCACCTCGCTGTCCTATGTGGAGGGCGGCGCGATGCTCCGCGAGCGGGGCGGATCGGCGACGTTCGCGCGCCATGCCTTCAACGAGCTGATCAGCTTCATCGCCGGTTGGGCGATCCTGATCGACTACCTGATCGTGATCGCGGCGGCGGCGATCACCGTTTCCCATTACCTCACCCCGATCTCGGGCAGGTTCGGCGGGGGTGATGTGGAGCTGGCCGTGGCCATTGTGGTGATCGGGCTCGCCGCGATCCTCAACATTGCGAACGTCACCGGCCGCAATCGCCAGGCGCGTCTGGTGGTGCTCGCGCTGGCGGAGCTCGGGCTGCAGCTGCTGGTGATCATCGTCGGCCTGATCGTGGTCCTCCATCCGGACCGCCTCACGGATCAGCTCGACCTCTTCACCTCGCCGAGCGTCAAGGACATCGTCTACTCGCTGGTGATCGCGACGATCGCCTACGCGGGCATCGAGGCGGCGAGCGACCTGGCACCGGACCTCGAGTTCGAGCCGGGCGACCTGAAACGGGTGCTCGGTGTTGGCGCACTCGCAATCCCGTTGATCTACGCCGGGATCGCGGCGGTTGCCCTGATGGCGGTGCCGGTCGTGGCGGGGCCGCATGGACCCGAGACGGCGCTCGCCGGCCAGTACATCGAGGAGCCGGTGCTGGGGGTGGTGGCGAACTACGACCCGAGCTGGGTCGCCGACTTCATGAAGTGGGCGGTGATGCTGGTGGCCGTGCCGGTGCTGTTCTGGGCGGCGAACACCGCGATGCTCGGCCTCTCGCGGCACGTCTACGTCCTCGCCACCAACCGGCAGATCCCGAGCTGGGCGGGGAAGCTCGAGCGCAATTACTCGACCCCCTATGTCGCGATCTTGATCGCCGCCGTTCTCGCGCTTGCCCTGGCGATACCGGGCGACATCCGGTTCCTCGCCCGCGTCTACGCGTTCGGGGCCCTGCTGGCGGTGACGATCGCCCAGATCTCGATCGTCCGATTACGGGTCGTCGAGCCCGACCTCGAGCGGCCGTACAGCGTGCCGTGGAACGTCCGGTTCGGCTCGCACCGGCTGCCGCTGCCCGCGATCGCGGGGGCGCTGATCAGCGGGCTCGCCTGGATCAGCGTCTTCCTCCTGCACCGGACCGCCGTCTTCGTCGGCGGCGGCTGGATGCTCTTCGGGCTCGTCTTCTATGTGATCTATCGCCGCTACGTGGAGGGAACGCCCCTGACCCGGCGCGTTCAGGTGCCCGAGGCGTCGCTGAAGAAGCAGCCGGCGGAGGTGGAGTACTCGACGATCCTCGTGCCGGTGTTCGGCACGCAGCTCGACGACGACATCGTCAGCACGGCGGGCAGGCTCGCCGACGCCGAGGTCGAGAAGGGCGAGCGCCCGCCGCGGCTGGACGTGGTCTACGTGGCGCAGATGCCGCTCACGGTCCCGCTCGATTCCCCGCTGCCGAGGTCGGTAAAGGAGCATGGGGAACGTGCGCTCGAGCGCGCCCGCGAGGTTGGCGACGAGTACGAGAACGTCGAGGTGACCACGAACCTCCTCCCCGCCCGGTCGATGGGGTCGGGGATCATCCAGGAGGCGCGCGACAAGGGCGCGGAGGTGATCGTCATGGGAGCCGAGCCGCCAACCAGGGTCAGGGGCGGCGCTGTCCTCGGGGGTATCGGGGGCGCCCGCCCCGAGGAGATCGGCGAGGTGACGGAATACGTGCTGAAGAGGGCGCCCTGCCGCGTCCTGTTGACGGCCCCGCCCGAAGAGGGGTGATTACGCCGGAGCCGTGGCGCTCGCGGAGGGTTGCCGCCCATCCGCCTTGACGCTGCGGCGACGCACCGGCTTGGTGGCGGTGAGCTCGCGAGCGCGTTGGTTCCAGGTTGCAAGCCAGGCAGGAACCTCGCGCGCCGGCAGCGGCTTGGCAATCAGGAATCCCTGGGCGCGCTCACAGCCCATGCTGCGCAGCTGCCGCCAGGCCTCCTTCGTCTCGACGCCCTCGGCCACCACCGCCAGGCCCATCTGGTGAGCGAGGTGAATCGTCGAGCGGATGATGGTCCGGTCCTCGTCCTCGTTCAGGGCGGCGACCAGCGAGCGGTCGAGCTTCAGCTCCTCGATCGGAAGGCTTTGCAGCTGCCGGAGGGAGAAATGACCGGTCCCGAAATCGTCGATGGAAACGGTCGCGCCCAGCTCGCTCAGCTGATCGAGCAGCTCCGCGGCGACGCGGGCATCGCCGAGCAGCCCTTCCTCGGTGACCTCGAATTGGACGGCCTCGCCGGGCAGGCCGGACGCCGCCAGGGCGCCGGCGACGAACTCGGGGAGGTTCCAGTCAGAGCTTGAAATGTGCCCGAGCGGGAGGTTCAGGGAGAGCTGCATGCCCAGGCCTGACCGCCACCAATCGCCGGCCGCGCGCGTCGAGAACTCGATCACGCACTCGGTCAGCGCGCGCATGTGGCCGCCGGCCTCGACCCGATCGAGGAAATCCCGCGCGGAGATCAGCCCCAGATTCGGATGGGCCCATCGGGCCAGCGCCTCGACTCCGACGACGCGGGCGGTGCGGAGGTCCACCTTCGGCTGGAAATAGGCCTGGATCTCCTGCTGGCTCAGGGCGCGCGCGATATCGGTATCAGACCGCTCGGCCTTGCCGTTTTGAGTTGGGATCGAAGTCATGCTGGTTCGTCGGCGATCCCCCTTGAGCTCGCCGCGCGCACCGGCGCGCGTGAACCGTTCATGAAGTGTGGATCTGACCCCACTTTTCTACAAGGGGTCGAACTACCACCTGAAGTCAGTAGTTGTCCCGGATCGCCCGGGCGTCGGCGCCGCAGAACACAGGACTAAGATCCGAACCGAATGTTCGTTCTCATCGTTGGCTGCGGGAGGGTTGGGTCATCCGTTGCACGGACCATGCTCCGTGAGGGTCATGAGGTCTCGTGCCTGGACGAGGATCCGGAGGCGCACGCGCGCCTGGAGGTCAACCTCGACCGCTCCTGGGAGGACTCCGGCGGCCAGTTCACCGTCGGCACGGGCCTCGAGGAGGAGGCGCTCACCTCCGCCGGAATCGAGCGAGCCGATGCCTTCATCGCCTCGACCGACGGCGACAACACGAACATCGTCATCGCCCAGATCGCGAAGCGGAAGTTCAACGTCCCGACGGTGATCGCGCGGATTCTCGATCCGCTGCGCGCCGAGTGGTACGAGAAGCAGGGCGTCAACACGGTCTGCCCGACCCGGGTCGCGATCGAGATGCTGGAGAAGGAGGTCCTGGAGGCCGCCGGGTCCGGGTCGCTGATGGGCGGGGGCAAGTACATCATCATCGCCGGGGCCGGAAAGGTGGGTTGGAACCTCGCCCGGGAGCTGCTCGACAAGGGCAACGAGGTCACCGTGATCGAGGACAACCGGAACCGGTACACGACGGTCGAGCAGGAGCTCGAGCACAACATCCAGTTCGGGGACGCCTCGGAGCTTTGGGTTCTGGAGCGAGCGGGTATATCCCGAGCCGACATGGTGATCGCGGTAACGGGCGACGACGAGGACAACATGCTGATCTGCCAGGTGGCGAAGGAGAAGTACCTGGTCGACCGGATCATCGCCCGCGTCAACAACCCGCGAAATCGACCGCATTTCGAGCTGCTGGGCATCAAGCCCTACGTGTCGGCGACCGACCTGATCCTGCGGCTGCTGGAGCACGAGGTTCCCGAGTACGGCCTGGTGCACCTGCTCGACCTGCCGGAGGAGCGGCTGGAGATCATCGAGATGCTGCTCGCCGACGACAGCAGGGTGGCGGGGCAGCGGGTCGGGGACCTCAACATGCCCGAGGGGAGCCTGCTGATCTCGATCCTGCGCGAGGGGCAGGGCGGGTTCGTGCCGACGCCGGACACCGTCCTCGAGGCGGGCGACGAGGTGCTGGCGGTGCTCGATCCGGGGCTGGAGGAGGAGCTGAAGGTGTTCTTCGGCTCGGACGGTGCCGCGGCAGGTTGAGTATCTGCTGATCGGGGGCTTTGCCTCCGGCTACTGCGCCGCCGAGCTGCGGAAGCGCGGTGCGGATGGAGACATCCTGTTGGTAGGGAGGGAGCCGGAGCCGCCGTACGAGCGGCCGCCGCTCTCCAAGGAGTACCTGCGCGGGGAGTCGAAGCGAGAGGACGCCTACGTCAACCCGGTCTCCTGGTATGAGGAGAACGGGGTCGAGCTGAGCAGCGGGACCAACGTCATGTCCCTGGACCTCGAGGCGCGCACGGCGAAGCTGCAGGGCGGGGAGGAGGTCGGCTTCGAGAAGGCGCTGCTGGCCACCGGCGCGAACGTGAACATCCTGCGCGTCGAGGGCGCGGCGCAGGAGGGGATTCACTACCTGCGGGCGTTCGGCAACTCGGACGGGATCCGAGAGGCGGCGGAGGGCGCCGAGCGCGTCGTGCTGATCGGCGGCAGCTACATCGGCTGCGAGGTGGCGGCCTCGCTGAAGTCGAAGGGGACCGACTGCGCGATCGTGATGATGGAGGACGTGGCGCTGTCCCGGACCTTCGGGGACGAGGCGGGGCGCTGGTTCCACGAGCTGCTCGAGTCGAAGGGGATCGAGATCCACGGCGGTGAGACGCTCGAGGCGTTCGAGGGGGACGGGGACGTCAAGGGTGTGGTGACAGAGAGCGGCAAGGTGATCGAGGGTGATGTGGTCGTGGTGGGCGCGGGGGTGAAGCCCGACGTGATGCTGGCCCAGAAGGCGGGGCTGGAGGTCGAGAACGGGATCGTCTGCGACGAGACGCTGCAGACCTCGGTGGAGGGGATCTACGCCGCGGGTGACGTCTGCTCCTACGAGAGCCGCGTGCACGGCAGGCGGCTGCGCGTCGAGCACTGGGACGTGGCGATGCAGCAGGGACAGCACGCGGCGCGGTCGATGCTCGGGGAGGCCGAGCCTTATGAGGTGGTGCCGTACTTCTTCAGCGACCTCGCCGACTGGGCGGGGCTCGAGTACGTCGGTCCGGCGACCGACTGGGACGAGGTGGTCTGGCGCGGCGACCGGGACGCGGGCGAGTTCGCGGTCTTCTATCTCAAGGACGGGAAGGTCGCGGGAGCCCTTACCGTGGAGAAATCGGAGGAACTGGCCCACGCGCGGACGCTGTTGGCGGCGGGCGTGGACGTGGCCGGCGATAAGGCGAAGGCCCTGCTCGGGGACCCCGACAGCGACCTCGCTGAGCTCACGTCAAGCTAGGCTTTCGGGGCCGTTGCGGGCTGGTGTAATTGGCAACACGTGCGCCTCTGGAGCGCAAATTCGGGGTTCAAGTCCCTGGCCCGCAGCTCTGAAGGCGTTTCCCCGGATCCTTGCTACCTTGCGCGGCCGTATGTGGCGCGCGCGGCACCTTGTCGTTCTCGCCGGGGCAGTGAGCGCGGGGATCGTGCTCTCGGCCTGCGGCGGTGACAGCTCACCCGAGACCCCGATCGTGGTCCCGACCGAGACGTCCCAGGCCTCAACGGGCCAGGCCGACTTCATCGCTCAGGCCGACTCCGCGTGTGCCGAGGCGAACGCCTCGATCGAGCAGTTCGCGGCCGCCGGCCAGGGCGAGAGCGAGGCCGCCCAGATCGCGCAGCTGCGGCAGGGCGTCATCGACACGATCAAGCAGCTCAATCCCCCGAGCGACACCAATCTCGACGCGTTCCTGACGGCGATGTCAGACGAGGTCTCCGCCGGGCAGAAGATCGGGCTGGCCGTTCAGCGTGGCGAGGACCCGACCGCGTTCGAAACCCAGCTCGACAGCGCCAAGTCCCAGGCCGAATCGGCCGCCTCTGCCTACGGCTTCAAGCAGTGCGGCGCCGCGATCAGCTCCTCCAGCACGAGCTCGAGCTCCAGCAGCAGCAGCTCGAGCGCGAGCAGCGGCGGCACCGTCACCCCGAGCGCCCCGAGCTCCTCGGGCGGCACCGCCGGCGGCACGTCCGGCAGTTCAGGGACCAGCGGCAGCAGCGGCACCTCCGGATCCTCGGGCGGATCCGGGTCCGGCGGCTCCGGCGGCATCGGCCCGGGCTAGCGGCCACCAGGCCGCTCTCTTTGGAGCGAAGGGCGAAGCCCGTAGCGACTTGACTTGGGCGGGCGCCAGTGGCCGCGACTGGTGGCGAAGCCAGAGCGCCTACGCCGCTGAGGCCAGGTCCGCCCAGGTCCCGTAGAGCTCCGCGTACCGGCCGCCGGCCGCGATCAGCTCGTCATGCGTGCCGCTCTCCGCGATTCGCCCGTTCTCTAGCACGGCGATTCGCCCCGCGCCGCGAATCGTCGAGAGCCGGTGGGCGATCACGATCGCCGTTCGTCCCTGGAGCAGCCGTTCCAGCCCCAACTCGATCGCGCGCTCCGTCCGCACGTCCACGTTCGAGGTCGCCTCGTCGAGGATCAGGATCCGCGGCTCCGCCAGCAGCGCCCTGGCGAATGCGATCAGCTGGCGCTGGCCCGCGGAGAGGGACACTCCGCGCTCGCCGACCTCCGTCTCGAAGCCCCCCGGCATGCGCCGGATGAACTCCCCGGCGCCGATGGCGTCGGCCGCCGCCTCGATCTCCTCATCGGATGCGTCGGGCCGCCCGAACGCGATGTTCTCCCGCACCGTTCCCGAGAAGAGGAACCCCTCCTGAGGCACGATCCCGAGCTGGCTCCGCAGGCAGGTGGAGCTCAGATCCCGCAGGTCGTTCCCATCGACCAGCACCCTTCCCCGTTGGGGGTCGTAGAAGCGAGAGACCAGCTTCGCGAAGGTGGACTTCCCCGCGCCCGTCTCGCCGACCAGCGCCAGCGTCTGACCGGCCGGGACGTGGATCGAGATGTCCTCGAGCGCCCACGCCGCGTCGTCCTCCTCGTCGTCAGGGCCCGTCTCGATCAAGCCGCTCGAGCGCTTCAATCCCGCGGTCTTGTCCAGCCCGTACGAGAACCAGACCCCCTCCATCTCGATCTCGCCGCGGAGGGTCCCGGGGTCGAGGGCGTCGGGCTTGTCGACCATGTCGGGTTCGGTGTCGAGCAGGTCGAAGATCTTGTCCAGCGCCGCCATGCCCTGCTGGTAGGTCGTGTAGAGGTTCGAGAGCTGCTGGATCGGGTCGAAGAAGGTGGAGAGGTAGCCGACGAACGCGACGACGATCCCGATCTGGGCGTTCCGGGCCGACTCGGTGGCCAGGTCGAGCGCCTGGTAGCCGCCGTAGAGCAGGATCACCGCCGTCCCGATCGCCGAGAGCAGCTCGACCGCCGGGAAGTACGACGCGTTCAGGTAGACGGTCTTCAGGTTGGCCTGGCGGTTCAGCTCGTTGAGCTCGGCCATCCGCTCGACATGGCGGCGCTCCTGCGCGAAGCTCCGCACCACCCGCACGCCGCTGAGGCTCTCCTGCAGGTAGGCCGTCACCTCCGCGATCCGCTCACGCGTGATCCGGTAGGCGCTCGCGGCGACGATGCGGAAGACAAGGCTGGCGATCGCGAGCAGCGGCAGGGTGAGGAACACCACCAGTGCCAGCTGGACGTCGGCGACCAGCATGATCACGACCACGCCGACCAGGGTCAGCGTGCTCGAGAAGAGCGTGACCACCCCCGAGCTGATCAGCTGGTCGAGCGCGTCGACGTCGTTGGTGATCCGCGAGATCAGCACCCCCGGCCGGTTGCGGGTGAAGAACCCGATCGACATCTGCTGGAGGTGGGTGAAGATCCTGATTCGCAGGTCCTGCAGCGCCCGCTCCCCGACCCAGCCCACCAGGTAGGTCTGCAGGTAGCTGGTGCCCCAGCCGATCAGGGCGGCCCCGAGGAAGCCCGCGACGATCAGGTACAGGGCGGTGGTGTCTCCGTTCAAGCCGACGTGGACCGCCTGTCCGACCAGGTAGGGAGGGGCCAGGGTTGCCCCCGTGGCGAGGATCAGTGCGCCGAGCATCATCAGCACCTGGCGCCGGTAGGGCCGCAGCAGCGAGAACAGCCATTTGCACCTTCCTCCAACGCTGGTCCTCGCCGCGCACCAGGCGCCAGAGAGAGCGGAAGAGCAGCAGCACGTTCTGAGCGGCGTTCGTCTCGTTCACAGCTTCGCCAGCTCCTCGCGCTCCTCGAGATCCCGCTGCAGGTACACCGAGTCCTCCAGGCCCTTCTCGGCGATCTCCTCGTAGAGGGGACACCGCTCGAGCAGTTCGTCATGCGTGCCCCGGTCCACGATCCGGCCGCGGTCCAACACCACGATCTCGTCGGCGAGCGAGATCGTGGAGAGGCGGTGCGCGACGATGAACGTCGTCCGGCCCTCCATCGCCTCGCGCAGCCCAACCTTGATCTGCGCCTCGGTGCGGGCGTCGACGGAGGAGGTCGCGTCGTCCAGGATCAGGATGCGCGGCTCCGCGAGGAGCGCCCGGGCGATCGCCACCCGCTGGCGCTGCCCGCCGGAAAGGGTCAGCCCGCGCTCGCCGATCACCGTGTCGTAGCCGTCGGGCAGCCGCGAGATGAAGTCGTGCGCCTGTGCCCGGCGTCGCCGCGGACTCGATCTGCTCGGCCGTCGCGTCGGGACGCGCGTAGGCGATGTTGCCGGCGACCGTGTCGGAGAACAGGAAGCTGTCATCGGCCACGAACGCGATCTCGGCCCGCAGGGAGGCGAGATCGACGTCGCGGATGTCGGCCCCGTCGATCACCACCCGGCCCTCGCTGGGGTCATAGA
Organism: uncultured Solirubrobacterales bacterium; assembly: GCA_963763985.1. GTDB lineage: Bacteria > Actinomycetota > Thermoleophilia > Solirubrobacterales > 70-9 > DASUPK01. Next base: position 42,180 of record CAVXQO010000014.1, read on the forward strand.
GGCGCGCCAGCAGCCCAACCAGGCTCGTCTTCCCGGCGGCGGTGGGCCCGACCAGCGCAACGGTTCTGCCCGGCTCCACGTCCAGGTCGATGCCCGTCAGGGCCGGTTCCGCGCCGTCGTAGCGCAGCGTCACCCGCTGGAGCGAGACCCGCCCGCGCCCGTCGGGCAGCGGCGGCGCGTCCGGGGCGCTCTCCATCGACGGCTCGCGGTCGAGGATCTCGAACATCCGGTTTCCCGACGCGACGGCGCGCTGGGCCATGCTCAGGGACATACCGAGCCAGCGCACGGGGCCGGAGAGCATCACCACATAGAGGTAGAAGGCGGTCAGGTGGCCGATGTTGGTGTGGCCGTGGATGACCTGGAGCCCGCCCACCAGGAGCACGGCCGCGAGCCCGAGGTTCGGCAGGAAGCCCATCAACGGCGTGTAGAACGCCTGCAGGCGGGTCGAGACCATGCTCTGCTCGAAGACGCGATTCACCGAGTGGGTGAAGCGACCGAGCACGTGCCGCTCGCGGGCGAAGGCCTTGACGATCCGGATTCCCGAGATGTTCTCCTCGGCGCTCGCTGTCACCTCCCCGATCCGCTGCTGGACCTCCTGCTCGGCCGGTCGGTTGCGCCGGCTGTAGCGGGTCGCGGTCGCCACCAGGAACGGCACCGGAGCCAGGGCGAGCAGCGCGAGCACCGGGTCGAGCACGAACATCGCGGCGGCCGCGAACAGGATCGTCAGCGCGCTCTGGCTCACCCAGATCAGGCCATAGCCGAGGAAGAACCGGATCGATTGCAGGTCGACGGTCGCGCGCGACATCAGCTGTCCGGTCTGCTGGTTGTCGAAGAACGCAAGCTCGAGCTTCTGCAGATGCTCGTAGAAGACCTGGCGCAGGTCGAACTCGACGGCCAGCGACACCTTGCCCGCGATCAGCCTGCGGCCCACGGTGAGCGCCAGGCGAAGGATCCCGGCCCCGAGCAGCGCCAGGACCAGCGGCATGATGTCGTCCCGATGCTCGGACTCGATCGCGTTCACAGCCGCACCGCTGAGCAGTGGGATCAGCACCGTCATGCCCATCGCCAGCCAGGCGAGCACGAGGGAGAAGATCAGCTGGCGGCGGTAGGGACGCAGGAAGCCGAGTAGGCGCCGGAACGTGGGCATGCACCGACTATACAAAGTGAAGTGACGAGCGCCGGCGGGCTCGCGTCACGCTTCATTACCCTGGAGGCCGTGCTCCGGGAGCTCGTCACCTGGCCGATCTCGATGGCCCGCGCGGCCATCGACCTGCCGCGCAGCATGGAGCGGAGCATCCGCGAGGCCAACGACCTGATGGAGGTCTCGCGCGAGCAGCTCGAGGTCATGCGCCGCCAGGCCGACGAGGCTCTGGAGCAGGCGGAGAAGATGAACGAGCTCCTCGCCCGCGTGGTCAGGCTGACCGAGCCGCTGGAGCGCGCGCAGCGCGGCGGCGAGTATGCGGCCGGCGCGCTCAAGCGGGCCATCTTCGGCGAGGAGCAGGCTGCGCTCGACGCGGAGGAGAAGGCATTGGACGCCGAGGAGGCCGCGGTGGACGCCGAGGAAACGGCGCTTGACGCGGAGGCCGAAGCGGAGCGGTGACTCGTCCGAGCGCCGGCCTCTGTGATCGCTGCCGGCACCAGCGCCTGATCCGCAACACTCGGGGGTCGGAGTTCTCGCTCTGCGAGCGCTCCAAGACGGATCCGGACTTTCCTCGATATCCGCGGCTGCCGGTCACCAGCTGCCGCGGTTTCCAGGAAGGAGGCAGGGGTAATGGCTGACCAGGAGCTTCGAGAGATGCGCACGGGGAATCTGAAGGCCGCCGGGCTGGCGGTTCTGCTCGCTTTGGCGGCCATCGGCCTGGGCGCATGCGGCTCGGGCGGGAGCGACTCGACCGTCGCACAAGGGCCAGCGGTCTCGGCAGCCACCGCCGACCGGCTCGCCAAGCTGAGCGACCGGATCGCCTCCGATCTGGACTCGGGAGACACCTGCCACGCGGCCCATGCGGCCGATGACCTGCGATCGGCCGTCGAGGATTCGGACCTGCCGGCGAACTTCCGCCCCGGCGTGGACGAGGTTGCCGCCGGCCTCGTCGATCAGGTCAACTGCCCGCCGCCGCCCCCGCCTCCGGAGGAGAAGAAGAAGCCCGACGAGAACAAGGATCAGCACCGGGGGCGACCACCACGGCGGCGACCACGGCCCCAATCCCCCGGGCCACGGCGGCAAGCTCCCTCCGGGGCAGGCCAAGCTCAAGGGTGAGCCCGGATGACCCGCCACCTGGGCGCTGAGCGATACGAGCTGGAGCACCGGCTGGGCCATGGCGGGATGGCGACGGTCTACAGCGCCCGCGACCTGAAGCTCGACCGGCTGGTCGCGATCAAGCTCCTCGCGGACAACTACGCCGGGGACGACGAGGTTCGCAAGCGCTTCTCGCGCGAGGCCCGCGTCGCCGCCAAGCTCGATCACCCGAACGTAGTCCAGGTGTACGACGTCGGCGAGGAGGATGGCCGCCCCTTCATCGTCATGGAGCACGTCGAGGGCGGCACCCTGGGGGACAGGCTGGACGGCAGGAAGAGATCCATCGCCAGGAGCGAGGCACTGCGCCTGCTCTGCCAGCTCTGCGATGGGCTGGGCCATGCGCACGCGAGGAAGCTCGTGCACCGGGACATCAAGCCCCAGAACCTGCTGCTGCGCGAGTCCGATGGCTGCCTGAAGATCACCGACTTCGGGATCGCCCGGGCGGCGGAGGAGACAACGCGGCTGACGAGGCCCGGCAAGGTGATCGGAACCGAGCGCTACATGGCCCCCGAGCAGCTGGCCGACGGCAAGATCACGCCAGCCGCCGACGTCTACGCCTGCGGCGTGGTCGCGGACGAGCTCCTGCCCCAGGCCCGGGCGCCGGAGCTCCGCGAGATCATCGAGCGCTGCCTCCGCGAGGACCCCGGACAGAGGTTCAGCGACGCCCACTCTCTCGGCGAGGCGCTCGAGACGGTGGACGGCGATGGAGACGCCGGGGTCGTCCGGCGGATCAAGTCGCAGGCCCGGCCGACGAAGCGGCTGCCGGCCACTGGCGGGGTCACCGCGAACTGGCCCGCACCCAGGGAGAGGGTCCCCTGGAGCCGCTCCGCTCGGATAGCCGCCGCCCTCGCGCTCGTGCTCATCGTGGCCGCGGGAGTGATCGCCCTCTTGAGCTCGGGCGACTCGGGGTCGCCGACGAAGGCCGGACAGCGCCGCCCGGCGCCCGGCGCCCGCCGCGTCGGTGCCTCGCTCCTCCGACCCGGCGGTAGCAGGCGAGGGAGCTCGCCGACTTCCTCCGCGCGCAGTCGCGCTGAACTAGGGAGTCGTCTTCGGGACCGGGGCGGTGGGAGTGGGGGTGGGCTTCGTCGTCGTGGGCGGCGCGGGGGCGGTCGGCGCGGTCGTCGTTGTGGCCGCCGTGGTCGGCGGGTGGACCGCCGGCTCCGACTTCTCGCCGCATCCGGCGGCCGCCAGCGCAGCCAGCGCCGCCGTTGCCAGCAACAGCGGCAGCGGCCGCCGCTTTCCCGCCTCGGGTACGGACCTCACGGCCCAACCTTATCCCGGTGGCTGCTCGGGAAACTCGACCTCAGCCAGCGGGCTGCTCTCAACCCACTCCTCGAGGCTCCCGGATCCGCGTCCCAGGTCCTCGAGGATTCCGGCGATCACCTCGCGGCGTTCGCCCTCGTCGGTGATCGGACGGGCGACGGCGGCCAGGTCCGCCTGGGCGCTGCCCTTCAGGTGGAACGTGAACTCCGGGTGCTCCACGAGGTTGGCGTACCAGTCTCGCCTTCCCGGCGACCCGCTCAGGAACGTGCGGCCGTCGTGGCGGTAGCGCCAGATCTCGAGGCGCCGCGGCTCCCCGCTGCGGCGCCCCGTGGTGGTGATGTCGATCGTTCGATCGTTCTCGAGGGCGCGCTGGACCGCCTCGTCCAACTATGCGGCCTCGGAGTACGCGGCCTCGTCGGCCTGCGCGCAGCTCGTCGGGCATCTCGTCGCCCGCGAACTGCTCGGCGGCCTTCTCCTCGGGCTGGATCACGACCGCGGCGACGCCGATCGCGGCGATCACCAGGCCGGCGGCGATCCAGAAGGCGAGGTGATAGCCGCTGGTCAGCGCGGAGGCGGTCGAGTGCCCGGCGTCCTCGAGGCTGTTGCTCCGCGACGTCGACAGGGTCGCCAGCACCGCGAGGCCCAGGGCGCCGCCGACCTGGGCCGAGGTGTTGACCAGGCCGGAGGCGAGGCCCGCGTCCGCGCGGGTCGCGCCGGACATCGCGATCGTCATCAGCGCCGGGAAGCAGACGCCGATGCCGGTGCCCATCAGGACCAGAACCGGGAACACGTCGGTCCAATAGTTCGCGTCGACCGGCGCGCGCGTGAACAGCACCAGCCCGGCGGCTACCAGGCCAAGGCCCGGGAAGAGCAGCGTCCTGGCGCCGAAGCGCATGATCAGCGGCTCCGAGTAGCGGCCGGTGAGGACGCCCATGATGATGCAGATCGGCAGGAAGGCCAGCCCGATCTGGAGGGCGTCATAGCCCTGCACCAGCTGCAGGTAGAGCGAGCCCATGAAGAACATGCCGAACATCCCGGCCACGGTCAGGATCTGGACGGTGTTGGCGCCGGTCACGTTGCGGGAGCGGAAGATCCGCAGCGGGAATCAGCGGGGTCTTCGCGGTCGCCTCGCGGGCGATGAAGAGCGCGCCCAGGACCAGCGAGCCGGCGCCCAGGCCGCAGCGTCGTGGCGGCGCCCCAGCCGTCCTTGGCGGCCGGCTCGACGATCGTGTAGACGCCGAGCATGAGCGAAGCGGTGATCAGCACGGCGCCGAGCAGGTCGGCGCCCTCGCGGAAGCCGATGCCCTTGTCGTTTTCGAGCAGGCGCCGGGACCAGATCGCCGTGGCGAGCGCCGATCGGCGCGTTGACGAAGAAGATCCAGTGCCAGCTGATCAGCTGAGTGATCACGCCGCCGATCAGCAGTCCGACCGCGCCGCCGGCGGAGGCGACGAAGGCATAGATGCCGACCGCCTTCGCCTGCTCGGCCTGCTCGGGGAACATCGTCACGATCATGCCGAGGATGACCGCGGAGGTCATCGCGCCGCCGATCCCCTGCAGCAGGCGTGCGCCGATCAGCATGCCCTCGCTCTGGGAGGCGCCGCAGAGGATCGAGGCAGCGACGAAGACGGCAAGGCCCGTAGAGGAAGATCGTCCGGCGGCCGATCAGGTCGCCGAGCCGGCCGGCCAGCAGCAGCAGGCCGCCGAAGGTGATCAGGTAGGCGTTGACGACCCAGGCCAGGCTCGACTGATCGAAGCCGAGATCGTCCTTGATCGAGGGCAGCGCGACGTTCACGACGGTGATGTCGAGAACGATCATCAGCATCCCCGCGCAGAGGACGTAGAGCGCGATCCAACGGGACCGGTCGCTCATCGGCTTCAGTTTCGTGTCTGGGTTCCACCCTGTGCCTGCGTCATCTGGATTGGCCTCCTCTGCCACCAAAGGGGTCGTTTCCCAATACGACCGGGGACCCCCCCGAAACTCATCGCTTCTTTGTACAAGTTCGACCGCGCTCGAAGTCAAGAAGCGGCCGAAGTTGACCTCAATCCAAACGTAGCAGGCAGCCCGAACCGGCCATAGGCCTTGGCCAGCTTCTCGTAGTCGGCCGGCTGCTCGGGCGTGCGGGCCTGGACCTCGGGGTCCGGGTCCTGCGAGCCGCGGAGGATGAAGGCGTCGACCTCCTTGATCTTCTCGCCCTCGAAGGTGAGCACGTTGACCGCGAACGGCACGCGCGCCTGCTTCTCCTCGTCCCAGCTGTAGAAGGCGAGTGCCGGCTGCCCATTGGCCGTCGTCGGGATCGACTTCCAGCCCCAGTCGGGGAGCATCGACCACTGCTCGAGGAACCCGCGGATGCCGTCGTGGCCCTGGAACCAGCGGGCTCATCGGCGGCATCGTGAAGGCCGCGTCCTCGGCGAGCATCGAGACGACGGTGTCGACGTCGTTGCGCTCCCAGGCGTCCGCGTACTGCTCGACCAGCTCGCGCAGCTTCTCGTCGCCGAGCGAGCGCAGCGTCTCCTGCTGGCTCTGCTCGGGAAGCCTCTTCTCGATCGTGGCCCGGGCCCGCTGCAGAGCGCTGTTCACCGAGGCGACGCTGGTATCGAGCGTGTCCGCCGTCTCCTGGGCTGAGAAGCCGAGCACCTCGCGCAGGATCAGCACCGCGCGCTGATTGGCCGGCAGCAGCTGGAGGGCGGCGACGAAGGCGAGCTCCACAGACTCCCGCTGCTCGTAGCGGGCGTCGGGCGACGCGTAGCCATCCTCGATCCCGAGCGTCTCGTCGGGGAATGGCTCGATCCAGACCGACTCCACGAGCGGCTCGCCGACGCCGCCATGCGGGTCGGCGGGGGGCCCGTAGTCGATCGGCAGGATCCGCTTCGGCCGGCGCTCGATGGCATCCAGGGAGGTGTTGGTGGCGATCCGGTAGAGCCAGGAGCGCAGCGAGCTGCGGCCCTCGAACTTGTCGAGGCTGCGCCAGGCGCGGACCAGCGCCTCCTGGAGGGCGTCCTCGGCGTCCTGCACGGAGCCGAGCATCCGGTAGCAGTGCGCATGGAGCTCGGAGCGGTGGGGCTCGATCAGCCGGGCGTAGGCGTCCTCGCTGCCCTTCCGGGCGGTCTCGAGCAGCTCTCTCTGCTCCACAGTCGACTCTGTCGGTGTGGGGTTCATCCCGTCTCATGGAGAGTAGACGGACGCAACCTTCGATCTGGAACTCTTCCCTGCGGAGCACCTCGCACCAACCGATGAATTTCCGCGCACGCGGCTCGGTCTATCTGGCAGGGAATGAATTCGCGCTCAGCCAACCCTGTGATTCACCTCGAGCTCCACACCGGCGATCTGGCGGGGGCGGTCTCGTTTTACCGCGAGCTCTTCGGCTGGCGGCCGGAGCGCATCCATGCCGGGACCGGCTCCTACCTCGCCCTCGGAATGGGCGACCGGGTTGGGGGAGGGGTGGTGGAGTGCGCCGCGGAGCGGTCGCTCTGGCTGCCCTACGTCGAGGTTCCGGACGTCGGCGCCGACGACCGATCGCGCTCGCGACCTCGGCGGCCAGGTGCTGCTGGGGCCTCGTGAGGGCCCGGATGGCTTCCGCAGCGTGGTCGCGACACCCGATGGCAGCGAGGTCGCGTTCTGGGAGTCGAAGAACGGAATCCGGGAGGACTAACCTCCTCAAGGGTGGCGGCGGTTCGCGGTGAGCTGCGGTACTGGCTGGAGCTGGCGAGGCTGCTGGCGGATCGCCGGTTCTATGGCGTGGAGCGCGCGGTCGAGCCGCAGCCCGTCCTGCTGATTCCGGGCTTCATGGCCGGGGACGCCTCGCTGACGGTGCTCGCGGGGTGGCTGCGGCGACGGGGCCACCGGGTGCGCGGCAGCGACATGCTGATCAACGTCCGCTGCGCGGGCCGCGAGCTCAGCCGGCTCGAGGACAAGCTGGGGGAGCTCGACGGTCCGGCGATCGTCATCGGGCAGAGCCGGGGCGGGACCCTGGCGCGCGCGCTGGCCGCCCGAAACCCGGAGTCCGTCGCGGCTCTGGTGACGCTCGGCTCGCCGGTTCGCGACCCGCTGGCGGTGTCGCCTTCCGTCATGCGCACCGTTCGCTCGGTGGCCCGTCTCGGAGACCTCGGCCTGCCAGGGGTGTTCTCGAGCGACTGCATGGACGGCGTCTGCTGCGCGGACTTCCGGACGTCGCTCGTCGCCCCGCTCGAACCGGGCATCCCGGCGCTCGCGGTGCACTCGCGCAGCGACGGGATCGTGGACTGGCGTGCGTGCCTCGATCCGCACGCCGATTGCGTGGAGGTCGACGGAAGTCACATCGGCATGGCCGTGAACCCGTCGGTCTACCGAGAGCTCGAGAGCCTGCTCGACCGGACGGAGGTCGCGACATCCAGTCGATGAGCCCGCAGGACGCGATGTTCCTGCACGTCGAGAACGACGTGACCCCGATGCACATCGGCGGCGTCAGCATCTTCGAGGGACCGCCGCCGCCGTTCGAGGATCTGCGGGCGATGGTCGAGCGCAAGCTCCATCTGACGCCGCGCTACCGGCAGAAGGTTCGCTTCGTTCCCCTCGGCCTGGGCGAGCCCGTCTGGGTCGACGATCCCCACTTCAACATCGACTACCACTTGCGGCACAGCGCGGTTCCGTCGCCGGGCACGGAGAATCAGCTGCGGGCGACCGCCGCTCGCGTCTTCTCCCAGCACCTGGATCGCTCGAAGCCGCTCTGGGAGATCTGGATGGTGGAGGGGCTCGAGGACGAGCGCTGGGCGCTGCTCTCCAAGGTTCACCACTGCATGGTCGACGGCGTTGCCGCCACGGACATGATGTCCCTGATGTTCGGCGAGAGCCCAGAGCCCTCGAACGGGGAGGTCTGGCTGCCCGAGCCGGAGCCCTCGGGGCTCGAGCTGATCGCCTACAGCGCCCGCCACCGGGTGCGCGACCCGGCGGCCCAGCTCCGCTTCGCCCTGCGAGCGCCGTCCGAGGTCCTGCAAGCCCTGGCCGGCGGCGCGCGCGCTCTCGCCGCCGCCGCGCCGGCGATGCGCCCCGCGACCTCCTCGCTGACCGGCGCGATTGGCCCTCACCGCGTCTGGAGCTGGGCGAATGTCCCGCTCGCCAAGGTCAAGGAGGTCAGGTCGGGGCTCGGGGGAACCGTCAACGACGTGGTGCTGACCCTGATCGCCGGCGGCTACCGCAAGCTGCTGGAGGAGCGCGGCGAGGCGATCGCCTCGGACGGCGTCGTGCGCACGATGGTCCCCGTCTCGGTCCGGGCGCCGGGGGAGCGCGGCGAGTACAACAACCGCGTCTCCGCGGTGTTCGCCAAGCTGCCGGTCGGGATCGAGGATCCGGCGGAGCGGCTCGCGAACCTCCGCGAGCAGATGGACGGGATCAAGTCATCGAAGCAGGCGGTCGCCGGCGACGCGCTGGCCCAGCTGTCTGGCTTCGCTCCCCCGCTGCTCCTGGCGCTGGGCAGCCGCGTAGCGACCCGCTCGGCGCGCCTCAACATGGACACGGCGACGACCAACGTCCCCGGCCCGCAGCTCCCCCTGCGCACGCTCGACCGCACGCTGCTGGCCTCGTATCCCTACGTCCCGATCGTGGGCACGATCCGCATCGTCGTCGCGATCTTCTCCTACAACGGCGAGCTCTACTTCGGCGTCACCGGCGACAGGGACCACGCGTCCGACGTCGACGTCCTCACCGCCGGCATCGAGGCAGACCTCGAGGGCCTGCTGGAGCGGGCGGCCGCCCCGGTTAACGGGTTTTCGCATCCGAGTCGGTCCGCGTAGCTACCCTAAATCCGTTGAACGAGCGTCGACTCACGGATGAGCGACTCGGGCAGCTGCTCGAGGTCGGGCGAGCGATCGTCTCCGAGCTGGACCTGGAGACCCTGCTTCGCCGGGTCCTCGATGCCGCTCGCGACCTGACCGGCGCCGAATACGCGGCACTGGGGATCCTGGACCGGGAGAAGAGCGGGCTCGAGCGCTTCCTGCACTCCGGCATCGACGAGCAGACTCGCCGCGAGATCGGCCCGCTGCCCAGGGGCCGCGGCGTGCTCGGCGAGCTGATCCGCAGCCCCCGCCCGCTGCGTCTCCAGGATGTGGGAGCCCACCAGCGCTCCTACGGCTTTCCGCCGAACCACCCCCCGATGCAGACATTCCTCGGGACCCCCGTGCTGGTGCGCGGCGAAGCCTGGGGCAACCTGTACCTGACCGAGAAGAAGGGGGGCGTCGGAGTTCGACGAGACGGACGAGCAGGTCGTCATCGTGCTCGCGGCCTGGTCCGGTGTGGCGATCGAGAACGCCCGCCTGTATGAGGGGCTCGACCGGCGGGCCGCGGAGCTCGAGAAGGCGCTGGGCGGGCTGGAGGCGGCCTCGGACATCGCCCGCACGGTCTCGAGCACGATCGAGCTGGAGGGGCTGCTCGAGCTGATCGCAAAGCGCGGGCGGGGCGTGGTCGCGGCCAGCAGCTCGATGGTGCTCCTCTCGGATGGGTCGGAGCTCGAGGTAGCCGCGGCGGCGGGCGAGGACCCTGAATCGGTCATCGGCCGTCGGGTGCCGGATGGAGAGGCGTGGCTCAACGACCTTCAGGCCGAGGTGCCCGACCTGCGCGGCCTGCCGACGTTGGTGTCGCCGCTCGAGCTCCGTGGCCGGCCGCGCGGACTGCTGGTGGCGATCGGGATCGCGCAACGGCGATTTCGACGCGGACGATGAACGCGTCTTCAGGCTCCTTCGCGGCCAGCGCGGCGACCACCATCGTCACCATGCAGGCGGTCGAGGCCGAGAAGCTGCAGCTCTCGCTCGAGGCCTCGGAGCGCGAGCGCCACCGCTGGGCGCGCGAGCTGCACGACGAGACCCTGCAGGAGCTCGGTGCACTGCGGGTCCTGCTGGAGGCATCGGAGGGGTCGGAGCTCTCCGCCGAGTCCCGCGCGCTGGCGATCGAGCACGTCGACCGCGGCATCCAGAACCTCCAGGGACTGATCACGGAATTGCGCCCCGCGTCCCTGGACGAGCTTGGCGTCGGCGCCGCCGTCGAGGCGCTGGCGCGCCAGTCGAGCCTCAGGTTCGGGGTGGAGATCGACGTCGACGTCGACCTGGCCGCCGAGGGCGGCGAGGGGCCCGCCCGCCTTCCCGCCGAGCTGGAGGCGACGATCTACCGATTGGTCCAGGAGGCGACCAACAACGCGATCAAGCATGCCGAGCCGGATCGCATCTCCGTGACTGTGAGCCGGGAGGGGGCGAAGCGTCGACGTGGTGATCGCGGACGACGGCACAGGGATTCGATCCCGATGCGGCGGAGCGGAGCTTCGGGCTGGTGGGGATGGAGGAGCGGGTGACGCTATCGGGCGGCCTGCTGGAGATCGAGTCGGCTCCGGGACGGGGGACCGAGGTCCGGGCCCAGCTGTCGCTCTCCGATCCCGCCGGGACGGGCGGCCCGGCCACCGAGTCGGCCGAGTCCTCGCCGCGTCCTTAGGCGGGCCTACTGGTTCTCGATCAGCCCGTGATCGCGGGCGAACGCGACGACCTCCGCCCGGCTGCTCGTGTTCAACTTGCGGTGGATCGCCGCCCGGTGTGTCTCGACCGTGCGGATGCTGATCACGAGCTTCTCGGCGATCTCGGGGTTCGTGTATCCGGCCGCGACCATGCGGAGCACCTCGATCTCGCGTGGGGTGAGCCCACCGGGCGGGCCCTCGGGCGCCGCCGCCAGACGGGCCCCGAGAAGCGGGTTGATGTAGGTCTCGCCGCGCGACGCCGCCCGGATCGCGTCGACCAGCTCGGCGCCGGCCGCATGCTTGACGACGAACGCCCTGGCCCCGAGGCGGAAGGCCTCACGGGCGAACGCAGGGTCGTCCTGCATCGTCAGAACGACGACCGCGGTCTCGGGCGCCCCCTCCAGGATCGAAGGGATCGTGGCGAGGCTCGGTTCGCCCGGCATGTTCAGGTCCAGCACCAGCACGGCCGGCTTCAGGCCCGAGGTGCGCCTGCGCGCGGCCTCGGCGTCGCCCGCCTCCGCGACGACCTCCATGTCTCCCTCCGCCTCGACGATTCGCCGGAGGCCATCGCGGACGATCTCGTGATCGTCGGCGAGGATGATCGTGATCGTGCCGGCCTCGCTGGGGGCGTTCTGCTCAGAGGACATCAGGTCGGTACCCGGCACGGTAGTCACCTCAGCCGTCGACTTCCTTCTTCTGCTGCTTGATCTCATGGGCCATCGCGTCCAGCGCGTCCTTGGTGCGCTGCGCGTGGACGGCGCGGACTCCGAGCTCGCGCCGGGCATCCTCGGTCGCGTCCTCGAGGGCCCGTTGCCAGTCGGCGGCCTGGTTCTTCGCCCGCGTCCGCAGGTTCTCGGCGCGCTCCTCGGTGTCGGCGCGGAGATCTTCCAAGGCTTCGCGAGCCCGGCTGATCGCCGAATCGATTGAGGAGCGAAGCTCCTCCTGGGCGCTCTGGCGGGCCGTGTTCAGGTCCTCCAGCGCATCCTCCAGATGCTCGGCCGCGCCGAGCTTCGCTTTCACTGGTCTTCGTGGTCATCATCGTCCTCCGTTTTCGTAGGTTGTCTCGGAGGACGAAGTGTCGAGCCCGCTCCCCTCGCGCATATCCGTGGGGAACACGTATCGCATGCCGGGGCGGGACACGGTTCTATTGCCGCCGGCACGCTGATTCGCTTCATGGGCACGTTGGAGACCCACGAAGACCATGACCAAGCCTATGACCAGGTTCGCGATCCGCAGAGTCAGAGCGACTCCCGAGGCGCTCGAGTTGGTCGAGCGACTCGTTGAGAAGCACGGTCCCGTTGCGTTCTTCCAGTCCGGGGATTGCAATGAGGGCGCCGTGGCGACGTGCCTGACGCGGGCGGAGCTGCTGCCGAACGACGAAGACACCAAGCTCGGCGAGATCGCTGGCGCGCCGTTCTACGTGAACGCCGAGCGCTACGCGCGCTCGGGGCGTCCGACCTATCTGCTCGACGTCGCTCCCGGCGCCGCCGGGAGCCTCGCGCTCGAGGGGCTGGAGGAGGTCCATTTCGTCACCCGCGCGGACGCGACGCGAGAGCTCGCAGCCGATCTTTACTGACGGGACATGACCGAGCAGCACGGGCGAATCGCCGTCTTCGGTCCCAGTCCGATGCTGAGCGTGACCATCGAAAGGCGAGGCGCGGGGAACGACGATGTGCACTGCCATCCGGCGGGACAGGGAGTGTGGCTCAGCAGGATGGCCGCCGAGCTCGGCGCCCGCCCGGTGCTCTGCTCGTTCATCGGCGGCGAGACTGGAGCTGTGCTCGAGCCGCTGCTCGAGCAACTGCCGGGAGATCTTCGCCTCGTCCGATCGACCTGCGCCACCGGCTGCTACGTCACCGATAGGCGCAACGGGGACCGGCAGGTCCTCGCACACGCTCGCGCGGGCCCACCCTCGAGGCACGAGGCGGATGAGCTGGTCGCGGCGACGACGGCAATGGCCGTGGACAGCGATGTGCTCGCCATCTGCAACCCATACCCGGGGGAGGCCCTCCCCCTCGACGTCTACCGGGATCTCGTCGCGAACGCGCGGGGTGCCGGGGTCCAGGTCGTCGCCGACCTCTCGAGCCCGCGGCTCGAGGCGGCCGCGGCGGCCGGGCCCGAGTTGGTGAAGCTCAACGACTGGGAGCTGGCCGCCTACGTGAATGGACCTGTCGATACGCCGCAGAGACTGCGCGGTGCGGCGGAGAGGCTCCGCGAGCTCGGCGCGCGGAACGTGCTCGTCACCCGCGCCGGCGACCCCGCCCTCGCACTGCTCGGCGACGAAGCCTGGGAGCTGGTCCCGCCCAAGTTCGACGCGGGCTCGCGCGAGGGCTGTGGCGACACGATGATGGGCGCCATCTCGGCTGCGCTTGCTGCCGGCCGGGAGCTCCCGGACGCCCTCGTGCTCGGGGCCGCCGCTGGGGCGGTCAACTTCCTTCGTCACGGGCTCGGCACCGGTTCCCGCCGAGAGGTCGAGGAGCTCAGGCCAGAGGTCGAGCTGCGGCGGCTCTAGCCGACAGGCTCGAACGGCGGCGTCGGCGCCTCGCCCCGCAGGATCGCGCGCGGCGCCTCCTCGGCGATCCAGGCGAGATGGGGCCGGAGCGCCTCCACGTCCCCCAGCGCCGCGATCCCCTCGGAGAGCTGCGGCGGCCTGCCTCCATGAGACGAGTGGGCGTCGCTCCCGAGCACATGGATCAGGCCGCGTTCGGCGAGCGCCACCATCCCCGCCTGGGTCGCACCTCCGGCCAGATGGGCCGCGGTGGCCTGGATCAGGGCGCCGTGCCGGATCAGCTCCGCGATCCGGGCCGGGAGATCCTCCGATTGGTGGCGCTCCGGGTGCGCGATCAGGGCCCCGAACCCCAGCTCGTGCAGTCGCTCGACCGCATCGAGCAGGCTGTCGCCGAGCGGCCCCGGCTTCGGCTCGAGCAGGATCCACCCGCCACCGGCCAGGGAGACCGCGCGCAACTCGGGCTTCTCCAGGCCCTCGAGGGCCGTCTCAGCCACCTCGCCGCCGGCGACCACGTCAACTGCGACCCCCTCACTCGCCAGAGCGTCGTTGAGCTTCTCCACGCGCCCGGCGAGCTCGGGGATGCGAACGTCGTGGTCGTGGCGGATGTGGGGCGTCGCCGCGATGACATCAGTGCCGTCGCGGGCCGCGAGCCGCGCCATGGCGAGCGAGTCCGCCAGGTCGATCGCCCCGTCGTCGATCGCGGGGAGGATGTGAATGTGCAGGTCGATCACCGCGGAGCGACGCGCTTTACACGCACGTCTTCAGGAGCGACCGTACGCGACCGCCGCTGCGAGGTCGCGAGCGGAGATCATCCCGGCCGGAGCGTCCATGTCGGGTTGGACCGCGATCAGGTGCGAGATCCCATGCTCGGCCATCAGCTTCGCCGCCTTCTCGAGCGGCTCGTTCGACTTGATGGTGACCAGGTCGGTGCTGGCGACGTCCCCGGCCGTCAGCGAGTCGAGCTTGTCCGGCGAGCGGGCGAGGTCCAGGCTGGTGACGATCCCCCACGGCTGCCTCTCACCGGCCTCCTCCACGACGATCGAGTGAACGTCGTAGCCGACCATCATGCGGGCGACGTCCGCCAGCTTCGTCTCCCGGCGGCAGGTGACGACCCCGACGCGCATGACGTGATGGACCTGGGCATCCGCGAAAGCGGGGCCGAAGTAGCTCCTCTCCATGGCGGGAACCGTACTGACTGCAGGATTCGTGCGACGGCACGAGCAGAGGCATAGTCTTGGCCGGAGTGAGCTCCGAGACCGCGTCCGTGATCCGAAGCGCTGCGCTCGACGACCTGATCGCGGCGCTGGCAAAGCGGGGTTACACGGTGATCGGGCCGCGGGTCCGCGACGGGGCGATCCTCTACGAGGAGGTCTCCTCGGCCGCGGACCTTCCCGCCGGCATCACCGATGAGCAGGAGGGCGGCACCTACCGGTTGCGGGAGCGCGACGACGGCGCGCTCTTCGGCTTCAACAACGGGCCCAACTCCTGGAAGCATCACCTCTTCCCGCCCAACCTGACGCTCTGGAAGGCGCGCCGTGCCGAGGGCGGCGAGATCTCCTGGCAGCCGCAGGACGAGGAGCGCCCGCGCTACGCGTTCCTCGGGGTCCGCTCCTGCGACCTGGCCGCGATCGGCGTCCAGGACAAGGTCTTCATCGGCGACTCCTACACGGACTCCGACTACGAGGCTCGCCGGCGCGACGCCTTCATCGTCGCGATCAACTGCTCGAAGGCGGGCAACACCTGCTTCTGCGTCTCGATGGAGACCGGGCCGCGCGCGAAGTCCGGCTATGACCTGGCGCTGACCGAGCTGCTCGAGGGGGAGCATCGGTTCCTGGTCGAGGCCGGCTCGGACCGAGGGGAGGAGGTCCTGGCGGAGATCGGGGCGGCGGAGGCCGAGCAGAGCGACGAGGCGGCCGCGCAGTCGGTCTCCGAGGAATGCGCCTCGCAGATGGGCCGAGAGCTCGACACCGACGGGATCAAGGAGCTGCTCTACCGGAACATGGAGCACCCGCGCTGGGACGAGGTCTCCGAGCGCTGCCTCACCTGCGGCAACTGCACGCTCGTCTGCCCGACCTGCTTCTGCCACACGGTCGAGGACACCAGCGACCTCGCGGGCGAGGAGGCCGAGCGAACCCGCGAGTGGGACTCCTGCTTCACGCTCGATCACTCCTACATCCACGGCGGCAGCGTCCGCAACTCGCCGCCCTCGCGCTACCGCCAGTGGATGACCCACAAGCTCGCCACCTGGATCGACCAGTTCGGCACCTCGGGCTGCGTCGGCTGCGGGCGCTGCATCACCTGGTGCCCGGTGGCGATCGACATCACCGAGGAGGCGGCGGCGATCCGCGCCACCGACCTGGGTCCCACGCCCGAGGGTGAGAGGGGGATCAGTGCAGACCATTGAGCAGCTGCTCGCGGAGGCCCCGGCGTTCAACGGGATGTCACAGGAGCATCTGGAGCTGATCGCCGGCTGCGCGCAGAACAGGACATTCGAGGACGGCCAGTACCTGCTGCGCGAGGGGGATTCGGCCGACACGTTCTACGTGATCCGCTATGGCCGCGTGGCCCTCGAGGTCTTCGTCCCGCAGCGAGGAGCCCTGACGATCGAAACGATCGACGACGGTGACCTGCTCGGCTGGTCCTGGCTTGTGCCCCCATTCCGTGTGGACTTCGATTGCCGTGCGATTGGCAACGTCCATACGGTCGCCTTCGACGCGGCGTGCCTGCGCGGCAAGTCCGACGACGACCCGTGCTCGGCTACGAGCTGATGCGCCGCTTCATCCCGGTGATGGTCGAGCGCCTGCAGGCCACGCGGGTCCGCCTTCTCGACGTCTACGGGCACGTCGGCGCGGGCTGAGCGATGGTCGCGGATCCGATGCTGCCGGTCTCCTACGTCGTCGCGGACAAGCGCCAGGACCTACCCGATACGTGGACGCTCGAGCTGGAGCCCGCCGCCGGCGACGGCGTCGGCGAGTTCCGTCCCGGCCAGTTCTCGATGCTCTACGCCTTCGGCGCCGGCGAGGTGCCGATCTCCGTCAGCGGCGGTGGCGGAGCCGGCAAGAGGCTCGGTCACACCGTGCGCGCCGTCGGCGCGGCCACCAGCGCTCTCTGCGCGATCGAGCCCGGCGCCCAGGTCGGCGTCCGCGGCCCGTTCGGCAACAGCTGGCCGCTCGCCGATGCGGAGGGTGGTGACGTGGTCGTCGTCGCGGGTGGGATCGGGTTGGCGCCGCTCCGCCTTGCGATCAAGCACCTGATCGCGAACCGCGACTCCTACAGGGCGGTGTCGCTCCTCTACGGCGCCCGCTCACCCGACGAGATGCTGTTCTTCGGCGAGCTTCAAGCCTGGCGGGAGTCCGGGATCGACATCAAGTACACGGTCGACGCCGCCTCTGGGGATTGGGACGCCCGCGTGGGGCTGGTCACGAAGCTGATCCCGATCGCCGGCTTCGAGGGCGCTCGAACCACGGCGATGGTCTGTGGCCCGGAGGTGATGATGCGCTTCGTCACCCAGGCGCTCCAGGAGCGCGGCGTTCCCACGGACAACATCCACGTCTCGCTGGAGCGGAACATGAAGTGCGCGATCGGCCACTGCGGCCACTGCCAGCTCGCCCACCGCTTCGTCTGCAAGGACGGGCCGGTCTTCCCGGTCGGGCGGATCGGCACGCTCCTCGGGGTGAGGGAGCTGTGAGCGCGGAGCGCCCCAAGCTCGCGGTCTGGAAGTTCGCCTCCTGCGACGGGTGCCAGCTGTCGTTGCTCGACTTCGAGGCCGAGCTGGTCTCGCTGCCCGACCAGATCGAGGTCGCCTACTTCCTGGAGGCGACCCGTGGCGAGGTCGAGGGCCCGTACGACCTCTCCCTGGTCGAGGGCTCGATCACCACGCCGCACGACGCCGAGCGGATCAAGGAGGTCCGGGCCAAGTCGCGCCGCCTGGTGACGATCGGGGCCTGCGCCACCTCGGGCGGGATCCAGGCGCTGCAGGAACTTCGCCGACGTCGAGGACTTCATGTCGGTCGTCTACGCCACGCCCGACTACATCTCGACGCTGGAGACCTCGACCCCGATCTCGGCCAACGTCCACGTCGACTTCGAGCTCCAGGGCTGCCCGGTCAACCGCCACCAGCTGCTCGAGGTGATCAGCGCATTCGTCAACGAGCGCAAGCCGGCGGTCGCCAACCACTCGGTCTGCATCGAGTGCAAGCGCGCCGGGAACGTCTGCGTGATGGTCGCCCATGGCACGCCCTGCCTCGGGCCGGTCACCCACGCCGGCTGCGGCGCGCTCTGCCCGAGCTACGACCGCGGCTGCTACGGCTGCTTCGGGCCGATGGAGTCGCCGAACGCGCCGTCGCTCTCGGGCTGGTTCGAGGGGCTCGGCATGGAGGAGGTCGACGTGATCCGCGTCTACCGGACCTTCCACACCGCGCGCGAGGAGTTCAAGGAGGAGAGCGAGAGGCTGGCCGGCGATGGCTGAGAACGGCGAGACCCGGACGATCCGGACCGAGGCGCTGGCCCGCGTCGAGGGCGAGGGCGCGATGCAGGTGAAGATCCGCGGCGGCGAGGTCGAGAACGTCGAGCTCCAGATCTACGAGCCGCCGCGCTTCTTCGAGGCGTTCTTGCGCGGCCGGGACTTCAAGGAGGCGCCCGGACATCACCGCGCGGATCTGCGGGATCTGCCCGGTCGCCTACATGACCAGCGCCTTCAACGCGATGGAGGACGCGCTCGGGGTCGAGGTCTCGGACGGGATCCGGACCCTGCGCCGCATCATGTACTGCGGCGAGTGGATCGAGTCCCACGCGCTCCACGTCTTCCTGCTCCACGCGCCGGACTTCCTCGGCTTCGAGTCGGCATGGGCGATGGCGCGCGACCACCGCGAGGTGGTCGAGGGCGGCCTGCGGATCAAGGCGATGGGCAACGAGCTGCTGCGGACGATCGGCGGCCGCGCGATCCACCCGATCAACGTGCGGGTGGGCGGTTTCTACAAGGCTCCGAGCAAGGCCGAGACCTGCAGAAGCTCATCCCCGGGCTGGAGGAGGCACGCGAGCTGGCGCGGAGCTCGGTCGCCTGGGTCGCCGGCCTCGATTTCCCGGACTTCGAGCAGGACTACGAGTTCGTCGCCCTGCGCCATCCCGACCGCTACGCGATCGAGGACGGCCGCCTGGTCTCCGGCTCGGGCCTCGACATCGGGCCCGGCGAGTACGAGGAGCACTTCTCCGAGCAGCACGTCCGCCACTCGACCGCTCTGCAGTCCCGGATGTCGACGGCGGCACCTACTTCCTCGGTCCGATGGCGCGGTACTCGCTTAACTCCTCGCAGCTCTCCGACGTGGCGAGGGAGGCGGCCGAGCAGGCGGGGCTGGGGGAGGACTGCCGCAACCCGTTCAAGTCGATCGTCGTCCGGGCCGTGGAGATCCTCTACGCCTTCGACGAGGCGCTGCGGCTGATCGAGGCCTACGAGCCGCCGGCCCCGCCGGCAAGTCGAGGTCGAGGGGAAGGCCGCGACCGGCACCGGCTGGAGCGAGGCGCCGCGAGGAATGCTCTGGCACCGTTACCGGCTGGAGGGCGACGGCTCGATCGCCGAGGCGCGGATCGTCCCGCCGACCTCCCAGAACCAGGCCCGGATCGAGCAGGACCTGCTCGAGTTCGTCCGGCCGCGCGTCGAGCTCCCCGACGATCGCCTGCAGTGGGAGTGCGAGCAGGCGATCCGCAACTACGACCCCTGCATCAGCTGCTCGACCCACTTCCTCAAGCTGAACGTCGACCGAGGGTGAGCCCGTGGTCAAGCACTTCATCCACCGCGAGAACAAGCCGAGCGATCCGGCCTTCCTGCGCGAGGAGCGCAGGTTCCTGAACGAGCAGGGGGAGTTGCTGCACTTGATGGAGCGCGAGCGCGAGCAACTGCAGCGGGACATCGAGGCCGCGCGGCGTCGAGCGCACGGCCTCGGCATCTCGCTCGCCCACGCGCCCGAGTCCGGCTATCGGGCCTGGCTGGCGCTGATCGGAGTCGGCAACCGGTTCCGCCGCGACGACGCGGCCGGCCTCGAGGTCGCGAGGCGTCTCCGCGAGACGCATCCGCCCGGCATCCGGGTCGTCGAGGAGGAGGGCGAGCCGGGTTCGCTGATCCAGTCATTCGAGTTGATGAAGGAGGTGCTGATCATCGACGCGGTCAGCACCGGTGGCAAACCGGGTGACCTCTACCGCTTCGATGTCACCGACGAGCCGCTGCCGGCAGAGACGTTTCGTTCCTCGAGCCACGCCTTGGGCGTCGGCGATGCGATCGAGCTGGCGCGTGCGCTCGATCGCCTACCTGACCGCATCGCCGTCTACGGGATCGAGGGCGAGAGCTTCGAGGCGGGAGAGGGCCTCAGCCCGGCCGTACAGGCCACGGTGGATGTGCTTGTCACGCGAGCTCCACGAGGAACTCGGCGGGGGCGACCCTGATGGCCGGGGACGCACCGCGCGACATCGCCGTTATCCGGCTGATGCTCGATGCCGTCGCCCGCGGGGACAGGGATGAGTTCGTGGCGTGCCTCACCCCGGACGTTGAATGGGACGATCGCGAGGGATGGCCCGGGGTGCGGCGGATGTATCACGGCCACGACGGTGTGCGCAAGTGGTGGGATGCGTTCACGCGCGTCGGTGGAGAGGTCGTCGACGTCAAGATCGAGAGCCTTTCGCTGGCGAGCGGCTCTCGGGTCTTGCTCGGCGTCATGGGGACGTTCAGGGGGCCAACGGGCGTGCAGCCCGAGTTCAAGGCCCGAGCCTGGTATGTCTTCTGGCTCCGCGGGGGCAAGGTCTCGAGGGCCCAGCTCTTCTGGGACAGGAAGGAGGCCCTCGAGGCGGCAGGGCTCCCGAGGCAGGACCAGGCAGCGCCCTGATGCACGAGCTCGCCGTCGCCCAGGCGATCGTCGCCGCGGCCGAGCGCCACGCCGAGGGCCGCCTGGTGTCGGTCGTTCGCGTCCGGGTCGGCCGCCTGCGCCAGGTCGTCCCGGAGTACCTGAGCTTCTACTTCGACGTCGCCTCGAAAGAGACGGTCTGCGAGGACGCCGCCCTCGAGTGGGAGCGGGTCCCCTCGCTGCTGCGCTGCTCGGCCTGCGGCGCCGAGTGGGACCCGGCGCCGCCGCCCGCCCGCGAGCAGGATCAGCTGATCGTCCGCTTCCGCTGCCCGGAGTGCGAGTCGGCCGACCACCGCGTCGTCAGCGGCGACGAGCTGGTGGTTGAGTCAATTGACGTCACCGAGCCGGCCGTGCGCGGGTCCTGAGATTGGGCACCGGCTGGAACCTGGTGCTGGCGCTTCATCTTCTGGCGATGGCTTTCTTCGTCGGCGGGCAGCTCATGCTCGTGGTCGCGGTTGTCCCCGCCGAGCGGAGCGCTCCGGATCGCGAGCGGTTGCGGGCTATCGCGCGGCGCTTCGGCTGGGGGAGCCTTGCGGCGCTCGCCGTCTTGATCGCAACGGGCGCGGCCATGGCGGGTCATCTCGGCAAGTGGGGCGACTCCGAGCTGCACGTGAAGCTGGCCCTCGTGGCGGTCGTCGCCGCACTCATCGTCTGGCACATGCGCCGTCCCCAGCA
This sequence comes from uncultured Solirubrobacterales bacterium, assembly GCA_963763985.1. GTDB lineage: Bacteria > Actinomycetota > Thermoleophilia > Solirubrobacterales > 70-9 > DASUPK01. The sequence continues at coordinate 63,283 of CAVXQO010000014.1, forward strand.
GCACGTGCTGGAGGCTGCGATCTTCGTGCTCTCGCTGGCGATCGTCTGGCTGGGCGTCTCGATCGCCGGCTAGCCCACCGGCCGGCTACCTCCAGGTCGCGGGCCAGGGACGGCGGGGCGGCGCGCTCGTCAGCCGGATTCGAAAGTCGACCGCGACCGCGCCCTCGGGCCCGGCCAGCACGGGATTGAGATCGAGCTCTGCGATCTCGTGACGTGCCTCGACCATCGCGTTCACGCGGAGCAGCAGCTCCTGAATCGCGTCGAGGTCCGCCTCGGGGCCGCCGCGAAACCCGGTCAGGAGCGGGAAGGTCGCCAGGGAGTGGAGCATTCTCCGGGCATCGTCGCGGGTGATCGGGCAGATCCGGACGGCGACATCCTTGAGCAACTCGGCCTGCGTGCCCCCGGCCCCGCAGGCGAGCACCGGGCCGAAGGTGGCGTCGTCGACGACGCCGACGAGGAGCTCGACTCCGCCCTCGACCATCGCCTGCACGATGAACTTCTCGCGCTTCGCTCCGGCGCCGGCGATCGCCGTGTCCATCTCCTCGGCCGCGGCAGTCACCTCCGCGGATCCGGCAAGCCCGATGCGGACGGCGCCCATCTCCGTCTTGTGGAGAAGCCCGGGTCCCTGTGCCTTCAGGGCAACTCGACCTCCGAGCTCCTCCGCGGCCTGGCCGGCCTCGGCGGGATCGGAGGCGACCTTCCAGTGCGGGATCCCGATCCCGTAGCAATCGAGGAGGCGCGCGGTCTCCTCGATCTCCATCCACTCGTTGCCGCTCTCGAGCGCATCCGCGATCACCGCGGCGGCCTCGTCGGCGCGCACGTCGTCAAAGTCCGGTGGCTCCTCCGCCGGCTGCCCGCGCCAGTCGACGTGACGCATGACCCGGCCGAGCGTTCGCGCGGCGTCCTCGGGATACAGGTAGGTGGGGACCCGCCCGCCGGCCATCGCCGCCTGGTCCTGGACCGACATGAACACGGCCTGGACCGGGATCTCTCGCGGCATCTCGTCGATCGCCTCCCGGATGGCGTCAGCGACCTCCTCGGCCCGGGTGAGCAGCGGGCGGATGAAGATCACGATCAGGGCATCGATCCCGTCCCACTCGGCGAGGGCGTGGATCGTGCCGCGGTAGTGCTCCGCGGTCGCTGTGGCGATCATGTCGACCGGATTGAGCAGCGAGGCCTCGGGCGCCAGAAGCTCGCGGAGCGGCGCCCGGACCTCCTCCGAGAGCTCGGGGACCTCCAGGCCGCTCGCCTCGCAGGCGTCCGCGCACATGATCCCGGGCCCACCCGCGTTGGTGATGATCCCGACCCTGCTCCCGGCCGGCAGCGGCTGGTTCTCGAGCAGCGAGGCGACGTCGAGCAGCTCCGCGAGGCTGTCGGTGCGGATCACGCCCGCCTGCTCGAAGAGGGCATCGACCGTCACGTCGGAGGCCGCCAGCAGCGCGCCGGTGTGGGAGGTGGTGGCGCGCTGACCGGCCGCCGAGCGGCCGCTCTTGACGACCACGATCGGCATCTCACGCCCCAGCCTCCTGGCGACTCGCGAGAAGCGGCGGGCGTCGCTGAACGACTCGATGTACAGCAGCGCCACCTGGGTGGCGTCGTCGTCCTCCCAGTACTCGAGGAAGTCGTTCGCGGTGATGTCGGCGCGGTTGCCGATCGAGGCGAATGAGGAGACGCCGATGCCGCGATCGCTCGCGAGGTCGATCAGCGCCAGGCCGAGCGCCCCGCTCTGGGTGGCGAAGCCGATGCCCCCTGGCGGAGGAGTGCCGGGGGCGAAGGTCACGTTCAGGCGGGCGTGCTCGGCCGTGTTCAGGACCCCGAGGCAGTTGGGGCCGACCAGCCGCATCCCCGCGGCCCGGCAGACCTCGACCAGCTCGCGCTGGAGCTCTGTGCCCTCGGGCCCCGTCTCGGCGAACCCGGCCGAGATCACCACGAGCGCGGGAACCCCCTTGTTCGCGCACTCGCGCGCGACATCGATCACCGCGGGCGCGGGGACCGCGATCACGGCGAGGTCGACGTCGTCTGGCACCTCGGCGACGCTCGGGTAGGCCCGCACCGACTGCACCACGTCGGCCGAGGGATTGACCGGGTAGACGACGCCCTCGAAGCCCGCCTCCAGCGCGTTGTGGAAGAGCTGGCCGCCGACAGTCCCGTGCTCGCGCGAGGCGCCGATCACTGCGACCGCCCGCGGCTCGAGGATCGGGCGAATCGCGGCCTGCGCGGCGAGCCGGTCCCGGTCCTCGAAGCGGGAGACGGCCTGATCCGAGAACGAGGTCGGCAGCTCCACATGGATCGTGCCCGGCTCCGACGACATCTCGACGGGGAAGCCGCTCTCGCGGAAGACCTCGATCATGCGGTGGTTCTGGGACAGCACCTCCGCGGTGAAGATCGAGATCTCGTTCTCCTGCGCGACCTCGGCCAGATGGGCGAGCAGGATGGTCCCGACGCCGAGCCCCTGCAGGCGGTGGGCGATCGCGAACGCGACCTCGGCCTGCCCCGCCGCCTCACCGATGTAGAGCCCGTGCGCCACCACGTCGTCGCCGGCCCCGCGTACGGCGACCAGCCCATAGCGCTGCGAGTAGTCGACGTCCATCATCATGCCGACCGCCGCTTCCAGGTCGGTGCCACCCGAGAAGAACCGGAACGTCCGCGACTGGGGATCCAGCTCCTCGAGGAACTTGAGCAGCGCCTCCTCGTCGCCGGGCCGGACCGGGCGGATGTGGACCGTCGAGCCGTCGCGAAGCGCCACATCCGCTTCCCGGTGTGCCGGGTAGGCGCTCGCTGCGGCTGATCCCTGCGTTTGCTCGGTCAAGCCTGCAAGGCTAACTCGCAGTCTGGAGCTGGTGGTCGAGTCGATCGACGTTAGAGGGCTGGTCTGAGGACCTCGGCCCCGCGCTCCGATCCCGAGGCGTCCCGCGCCAGGTGGGCGAGGAACCAACGGGAGGCGAGCTCGCTCACGCGCTCCAGCGCTCCCGGCTCCTCGAACAGGTGCGTCGCGTGCGGGACGATCGCCAGCTCGTGCTCGCAGCGGAGCTGACGCGCGGCCAGCTCGTTCAGCTCCAGCACCTGCCAGTCGGCGCCGCCCACGATCAGGAGAGTGGGTGCCCCGACCTCGGCCAACTCGCCGTTGGCGAGGTCGGGGCGTCCCCCTCGGGAGACCACCGCGCCGATGTCGTCGCTCAACTCGGCGGCGGCGCAGAGCGCGGCGGCGGCTCCGGTTGAGGCACCGAAGTACCCGAGGGGAATTTCTGCAACGAGCTCGTGCGTCTGCGCCCACCGGGTGGCGGCGATCAGGCGCTCGGCGAGCAGCTCGATGTCGAAGACCTTGGCCCGGTCGCCCGCCTCCTCCTCGGAGAGCAGATCGAAGAGCAGGGTCGCGAGGCCGCGGTCGTTCAGGGCCTCCGCCACCCGGCGATTGCGGGGGCTGAGCCGGCTGGAGCCGCTGCCGTGGGCGAAGATCACCAGGCCGCCGACCGGGTCGGGGAGGCGAAGCTCTCCGGGCAACAGGAGCCCGGGTTCGGCCTCGATCTCGAGCCCTCGCACGGCTGTCGGTGGATCGTCGGCCGCCGCGGCCGCCGCCGGTGACGGCCCGGCGCTGAGCAGCTCGACCACCTCCTCATCGCTCACCTCGTCGAAGTCGACGTAGAACTGCCCGATGGCGTAGAAGGCCTGTGGCTCCTCCAGGCAGATGACCTCGTCGAACTCGTCCGCCAGCCGGACCTCCGACCGCGGCGGGGCGACCGGAACCGCGAGCACGACCCTCCCGGCCCCGCGCGCCTTCAGGGTCCGAGCGGCGGCGACGGCGGTGCCGCCTGTCGCGATCCCATCGTCGACGAGGATCACGGTCCGCCCCTCGACCGGAAGGGGCGGGCGCTCGCCGCGGTAGGCGCGCGCGCGGCGCTCGAGCTCCGCTTGCTCCCGCGCGATGATCTCCTCCAGCTCCTCCTCCGAGGTGCCCGTTGCCTCGACGTCGCGAGGTCGGACGACGCGCACCCCGCCCTCGGCGATCGCACCGATTCCGTATTCCGGCTGGGTCGGCGCGCCGATCTTGCGGACCAGGACGACGTCCAGCGGCACGTCGAGCGCCCCGGCGACCTCGTAGCCGACCGGCACGCCGCCTCGCGGCAGGGCCAGCACAATCGGCTGCTCATCTCGGAGGGGAGCCAATGCCTCGGCCAGCTTCCTGCCGGCCTCTCGTCGGTCGCCAAAGAGCGCCAGACGGTGGAGCATGCGGCGAAGGTAAGCCTCTCTCGGCGTGCGTGCATCCGGGTCCTCCGCCTGCCCGTGATCCGGGTGGAGCACGGATGCCGGCCCCGCGGCCGGGTGTGACGATGGGCTTCGCAAAGGCGAAAGGAAGGAACGATGGCGTCCAGCGAATCCCCGTTGCACGCGAAGCCCGGCGACCACCTCGTCGTCCGCGGTCATCACCAGGGCGAGGCCCCTCGGGATGCCGAGGTTCTCGAGGTGCTCGGCGAGAACGGCAAGCCTCCCTACCGGGTGCGGTGGGAGGACGGCCACGAGGCGGAGGTCTTCCCCGGCTCGGACATCTTCATCCAGCACTTGAACGGGGACGGAGAAGAGACGGATGAGTGACGTGGACATCATCGACCGCAGCGTGGAGAAGACGCACATCTGGCTCAACGAGCTCGCGGAGGAGTTGGGCTCTGACGACCGGCAGGCCGCCTATCGGGTGCTGCGCGCCTACCTGCACGCCGTCCGCGACCGGCTGATGGTCAACGAGGCGGCCCAACTCGCCGCTCAGCTCCCCGAGTTGATCCGCGGCATCTACTACGAGGACTGGGTCCCTGCCCGGACGCCGCTCAAGTACCGCACCGTCGACGAGTTTCTCCGCCGGGTTACCGACGAGGCCCAGCTGCCGGGCGAGACCGAGGCCTCGTACGCCTGCGCGGCGGCCGCCCGGGTGTTGCGCAACCACGTCTCAGCGGGCGAGATCGACGACGTCGTCGCCGTCTTCCCCGAGGAGATGCGGCCCGTGCTCTCGGGCTGAGGGCCGGGGTGGCGTGAGCAGCGCCGAAGTGCGAGCCTGCTGACATGCATCAGACCACCGTCCGCGTCGCCGAGGGCGCGCTCGACGCCAACCAGACGATCGCCGAGGCCAACCGCGCCGACTTCGACGCCGCCGGCGTCACCGTCATCAACCTGATGAGCGCCCCCGGCGCCGGCAAGACCTCGCTGCTGGAGCGGGCGCTCCAGGACACCGGCGACGTCCGGGTCGGCGTCCTGGAGGGCGACGTCCGCGGCAGCCTCGACGCCGACCGGCTCGCTCACCTCCACGTCCCGGTCACCCAGATCAACACCGACCCGGCCTTCGGCGGCGAGTGCCACCTCGACGCCAACATGGTCCGCTCGGCGCTCGATCAGGTCCCGCTGGATCAGATCGACCTGCTGGTGATCGAGAACGTCGGCAACCTCGTCTGCCCGGCCGAGTTCACGATCGGCGAGCACCACCGCTGGATGATCTCCTCGGTCACCGAGGGAGAGGACAAGCCCCTCAAGTACCCGCTGATGTTCCGCACCTGCGAGCTGGTCGTGATCAACAAGATCGACCTGCTCCCGCACGTCGACTTCTCGATGGAGCGCTTCCTGGAGAACCTCGATCAGGTGAACCCGTCGGCCGAGACGCTTCAGGTGAGCGCTAGAGGGGGAGAGGGATTGGATGAGTGGCGAGAGCTGCTGCTCGGCGCCTCGGGCTAGGCGCCTGCCTGCTGCTCGCGGGCGCCTTCGTCTCGGTCCCCGCGGCGCTCGCCGCGGGCACCGAGTACGTCGACTGCACGGCGCCGGCCGGAGGGACCGGCACTCAGGCTGATCCGCTCGAACAACCTGTCTGACGCCTCCGGTGTGCCGCTCAGCGCCGGCTCGGCGCTGCTGCTGAAGCGGGGCACCTCCTGCGACGGAACGCTCGCGCCCGCCGGCTCGGGGAGCGCCGCCGCCCCGGCGCGGATCGGGGCGTACGGGAGCGGGGCGCTGCCGCGGATCGTCGGCGACGGGGATGACGCGGTGCGACTCGAGAACACCAGCCACACCGTGCTGGAGGACCTCGAGATCACCAATCCCAGTGACAACTCGGACCCGCGGCGGGGGGTCCACCTGATGGCCACTGATGAGACGGTGATCGGACTGACGGCGCGGGACCTGAATGTCCACGATGTCGACGGAGAGCTCGCCAAGAACCGCGCTGGCAGCGGCGGCATCCAGGTGGACGCCAGCGACAGCAACAGCGACCCCGTCGACGGCTTCGGGCGGTTCTACGGCCTCTCGATCGAGTCGAACACCATCCAGCGGGTGAGCAGGAGCGGCATCTTCGTGGTCGGCGCCAGCGCCGGCGACCGGCCTCTTCACGCCGGCGACCCGTGGCCGGAGGCGTCGGTGGGCGTGCGGATCACGGGCAACCGGATCGCTCACATCGCCGGCGACGGCATCGTCACCACCGGCACCAACGGCGCCGTCGTCTCCCGCAACCTGGTCAGCGACGGAAACCAGGCCGGGGACCTCTCGGGCGGGATCTGCGACGCCGGAATCTGGGCCTACAGCGCGAACGGGACGAGGATCGAGCACAACGAGGTCTTCGCGATGAAGCTCAACACCTGCGACGGCACGGGGTTCGACATCGACCGCTTCCAGGACGGGACCGTCGTCCAATACAACTACAGCCACAACAACGGCGGGGGCTTCCTGCTGCTCTGCACGGAGGACGAGCCGCGCACCGCCAAGGTCCGCTTCAACCTCAGCATCGACGACCGGTTCATGCTCCACAGCGTGCCGTGCGCCAGCTCGACCGGCTCCTACGCGGGCGTCTCGATCTTCAACAACACCGTTGTCGCCCCCAATCCTGGCTTCGCAAAGCTCGGCATCCCGTCCCCCCAGCTCTACGGTCCCGCGAGCCTGACCTTCTTCAACAACGTGGTCGACGCCACCGGCACAGCCTCGGGCTTCAAGTGCGCGCCCGCCTGCCATCACAACCTGTTCTGGCGCGTGCCGCCGGTCGGCACGAACAACGTCACCGGCGCTCCCCACTTCCTGGACCCGAGTCGCCGCGGCACTCCCGACACCCCTCAGGGCTTCCAGCTTCTCGCCGGCTCGCCCGCGCTCGGCGCCGGCGCCGCGATCCCCGCCGGCGTCGCGGCCGACTACTTCGGCAACCCGATCGATCCCTCGCTCGCGGCGAACATCGGCTTCGACCAGGCCAAGCCGCACGTGCCCGAGGCGGCGGTCGCCGTCGGTCGTGGGCCCCTGCTGAGCAAGCTGCGGCTCCGCCCGCGCCGCTTCGAGGCCGCGCTCGGCCGAGGCCGGAGCATCGCCCGCCACGGGGTCGCCAAGCTGCGCTTCCTCCTCGACTCGGCGGCAACGGTCGACTTCCGGGTGCTTCGCGTCGGCCGGTCGAGCGCCAAGGGCGGGCAACCGGTCGGCGACTTCGAGCTCGCAGGCCACGCGGGCATGAACAAGCGCCACTTCACGGGCCGCATCGATCGGCGTCCCCTGCCGCCTGGCCGCTACCGACTGCGCGCCGTCGCCTCCAACGGCCAGGGCAGCAGCGACGAGCTGGCGGTCGGATTCCGAGTGCTCGGCGTCGCGGACTAGCCGGACGAGACGTCCTCGGCGTCCTTGGCGTCGGTGACCGCCCAACCGACGCGCTCGATCAGCTGCGCGGCGTGGTGGTCGCTGGCCAGGTGCTCCGGTTGAACATTCTCAGCGAGCGTCACGGCAGATTCTTGGTCGTCGCTTCCGTTGCTGCTGACGATGATTGTGGGCATAAGTTCGTTCCTTCCAATCGAGTTGGACAGCTTGCGCGCCGCTCCGGCTTCGGCTAGCGGTTTACGTCGCGTGAGACATGTGGGACCCGGCGCTCCCGATGGAGCCGGGCGACCTCGTCCAGAACGTCACGGCGAGTGCCGAACTTGCGCTCGTACCCACGCACCCGCTTGATCGTGTCTACGTCGGCCTTGTCGAGCGCTGCGATGACCCCGTCCACGTCGAGTGCGTCGTAGCCCGGAAGTGGCTCATCCTGGCGCATCCAGCGGAGCTTGTCGAACACCACGCGGCGGTCCTGGTGAGAGCGCTCGTAGCTCTCCACCTCCGCCAGCTCGACCTGGGAATGGTCTGAGAGCGACGCGACCACTTCCTTGTCCTTGAGCTTGTCGTAGCCGGCAAACGGCTCGTTCATCGTGGCAGTGGTCATCGTGTCTCCATTCCTGGGGCCCCCGCCGGGACGATTGAGGGGGGCGGGATCGGTGTGGCGGCCGGCATCGGCGATGCAGCTGGAATCGGAGACGCTGGAGGAATCGGTGTGAGTTCCGTGGCCATGTAGACACCCTACCACTGATTCATGAAATACTTTTCTAGCGAAATGGAGCAACACTCGAAGCAAACCGCTCCCCGCTGGGACTTTCTGACGAACCACGCACACGTCCTGGTCTGCGTGGCTCGCGACCCCGGCATCCGCCTGCGCGACATCGCCACCGCCGTCGGCATCACCGAACGCGCCGCCCACCGGATCCTGTCCGAGCTTGTCGACGAGGGCTACGTGGTCCGCGAGCGGCAGGGCCGCCGCAACCACTACCAGGTCAAGTCCAAGCTGCCGTTGCCCCACCCCCTCGCCGAGGAGCGCGACGTGGGGGATTTGCTCGAGGTCCTGCGGTAAGCGACTCGAATCCTCTGGGTGATCGCTACTTGAGCAGGAGCGCTATCCCCTGGGAGCGCTTAATCGACCGCCAGACGAGCAGCGCCACCACGGCGACGATCTGCCCGCCGAGGATCACCCGGTTCAGATCGAGCGCGGACTCCCAGTGCACGTCCTCGCCGCGGATCACGTAGGCCCCGACGGGCCGGGCGCGCAGGCCGAAGCCCCCTCCGCCGCCGGTCTTGCCCTCCTCCTCGCCGCTGCCTCCGCCGGCGCCGCCCTGGACCGAGGCGGCCGGGATCACCGTCACCCCGTTGCGCTCGTAGGGCTCGCCGTAGACGCGCCGCACCGTGAGCGACTCGCGTGCCGCATCGATCGTCTCCTTTGCGTCCATCCTTGCCTCCTGTCACGTATGGGTCACCTTGCCCAAGTGTGACGAGGCGTCGGGGGCGACTGATCCCGGCTGTCCCGGCTACGGCCGCCCCCGCTCGCAGCTCCTACATCCGCCAGCCGTCGACGGCGATGTAGGCAGCCGGATTCCCGTTCGGGTTGACCAGGATCACCGGTGACAGGCAGGTCGCCGGCAGGGTGACGTGGTCGATGATCCGCGCATCACCATCGCGCGCGATCGGGACCTGCCCGGTCGTGGCCGCGGCCATGGTGTCCGAATCGGCGCCGCAGTAGAGCGAGGCGCTGATCGTGTTCACCGGACCGGGCGTGCCGTTGCCGGGCGCGACCGGGATCACCAGGCCCCTGACCCGCAGGTCCAGCCTGCCGTCGGTGCTGAGCCGCACCTGCCCTTCGTCGAGCACCCACGGCGCTCCGCCCGCGGCGACGCCGTGGAACATCGGATCGGTGGGCACCGACGGTGCGAGCGATTCCCTGATCAGTTGCCCGCCGTGATTCTTGCCGTGTCCGCCGTTGCCGAGCGCGCTCAATGCCCCGACCGCGAGCGCGGTCAGGAGCGCGGCGAGCGCGGCGACGAATACGGCGGTCGGAATCCGCTTCGAGATTCGCATTCGTTCCTCCTGTGATTGCCGGTCTCCCCAAAAGAGCTACGGGCGACGGTTCCGAAGGGTTTGCCGCGTTTCGCGGTTAGGGTTGAGCCGGACCGGACCCGAGCGTGCGAATCCTCCTCAACATCATCTGGCTCGTCTTCGCCGGCCTCTGGGCCACGATCCTCTGGTGCCTGGCCGGGATCATCATGTGCGTCCTGATCATCACGATCCCGTTCGGCCTCCAGGCCTTCAAGATCGCGAGCTTCACCATCTGGCCCTTCGGCCGCACCCTGGTGAAGCGCCCCGACGCCGGAGCCCCCTCGCTGATCGGCAACATCATCTGGATCCCCCTGGCCGGCATCTGGCTGGCGATCGCCCACCTGATCACGACAGTCACCCTGGCGATTACGATCATCGGAATCCCCCTGGCGCTGGCGAACCTGAAGCTGGTGATGGTGTCGCTGGCGCCGTTTGGGCGCGAGGTCGTGCCGATCAGCGAGACCAGGGCATTGGGCCGAGACGCTCAGAACATCGACTTCGGATCGTTGTAGACAAGAGCGCCCGCTTTCACGCGGAAAGGAGCAGCTCGAACAGCAGCGCTCTCACCGTGAGTTCTAGAAGTCTCTTCCCAATCGATACGCCTCTTGAAGGTAGGCGCGCCGAGCCTCGTCGCCGACTGCGGGCGCGGCATAGAAGTAGGCGTGGTGGGCCTCCTTGACGCCGGCCATCTTCAGACCCCATTCGCAGAGCACCGTGTCCATTGCGTCTCGCCAGCCCTTGTCGTACTCCTCTTCGGTGAAGAAGGTCGGGGTGATGATCAGCCCCTTCTCCTGCGTGAGCAGCGGGACCCGCCCGTCCAGATCGCCCTTCCAGCCCTCCGGTGTCAGCGTGTAGGCGAATCCATAGGTGAAGACTCGCTCGAGCCAGCCCTTGAGCAACGCCGGGAAGCCCATCCAGAACACCGGCGCGACGAAGATCAGCCCTTCAGCCTCTGCGACGAGCGCCTGCTGCTCCACGACGTCCTTCGGCTTGTGCTTTCCGATCTCCTCGACGATCTCTTGGATGCTCTTGCCCCGGAGCCACCGCTTCGCCATCCAGCGGCGAACAGGCCCTCCGGCGAGCTCCATGATCGCCTCGGCCGGATCCATCTCCTCGAGCAGCTCCTCGGGAACCGACTGGTGAGCGAACTGGACTCCGTCCTGGGGTCGGAAGACCGGGTCGAAGCCGCTCGCATTGAGGTCGTTCACCTTGTACTCGTGCCCGCCTTCCTCGAGCCCTTGGGTGACCTCATCGAGGATGGCGTGGGTGAAGGACGCCGGGTTGTGGTGGGCGTAGACAACCAGCACTCTCATAACTACCTCCGGGGAAGCGATCGGTGGGAAGGAGCCAGTCGGACCCTCCGCGCGTAGTGTGGCTGGCTGGTGACGGTCGTGCTCGCGTACACGGCCTCGAAGCGTCGGGCTCGACGGCTGGCCGCTGTCGCACTGCGCGAGAAGCAGGAGCAGCTTCCATCCGACCGTCAGCAAATCCGAGGCAGAGGGTCACCCGCGAGCATGTCCACGACCCGGGAGCCGCCGAAGGCCGTCTCCAGCACGACCAGGCCCGGGTGGTTCCTCGGTGACGTCCGCGATGATCGCCGCCTCCCGGCCCTAGTGGGTGCGAGCGGAGCGCGGCGAGCGCCGCGTTGGCTGAGTCCGGCGCCACGATCGCGATCAGCTTGCCCTCGTTCGCGACGTAGATCGGATCGATGCCGAGGATCTCGCAGGCGCCGGTGACCTCGGGGCGGATCGGGATCTCGGACTCGGTGATCGTCATGCCGACCTCAGCGGTGAGCGCGAGCTCGGCGAGGACCGTGGCGAGGCCTCCGCGGGTCGGGTCGCGCAGGCAGCGGACGCCGACCACGTCGTTGAGGAGGACGTCGACCAGGCCGTTGAGGGGGGCCGTGTCGGACTCGAGCTCGACCTCCAGCTCCAGCTCGCCGCGGGCGATCATCACGGCCATGCCGTGGTCGCCGATCGGGCCGGAGACGAGGACCTTGTCGCCGGGGCGGATCGCTCGGGGGCCGAGGATGTGCTCGTGCTCGACGACGCCGACGCCCGAGGTGTTGATGTAGAGGCCGTCGGCCTTGCCTCGCTCGACGACCTTGGTGTCGCCGGTCGCGATCCGGACGTCGGCGGTCTCGGCGGCGCGCGCCATGGAGGCGGCGATCCGCTCCAGGTCGGCGACCGGCAGGCCCTCCTCGACGATGAAGCCGCACGAGAGGGCGAGCGGGGTCGCGCCGGTCATCGCCAGGTCGTTGATCGTGCCGTTGACGGCGAGCTCGCCGATGTCGCCGCCGGGGAAGAAGAGGGGGCGGACGACGAAGGAGTCGGTGGTGAAGGCGAGCTGGTCCTTGCCGGTGCCGACCAGGGCGCTGTCGCCGAGCGGGTTGAGCAGCTCGTTGGAGAACTCGCGGACGAAGATCCCCTCGATCAGGTCGTGGGAGGCCTTGCCGCCGGCGCCGTGGCTCAGGGTGATGCGCTCGTCGAGGACCTTGCGGCGCGGCCGGCGCCGGCGGCGCCTCGATCGCCTCGAGGACCTCCTCCTCAGACCGCGACACTCTCGCCCTTCCGTCGGCCCGCGTGGCGGCCGTAGTTGAAGTAGGCGGCGCAGGCGCCCTCGCTCGAGACCATGCAGGTGCCGATCGGGTGCTCGGGCGTGCAGGCGGTGCCGAAGACCTTGCACTCCCAGGGGCGGATCACGCCCTTCAGCACCTCGCCGCACTGGCAGGCCTTGGGGTCGGCGACGCGGACGCCGGGGACCTCGTAGCGGACCTCGGCGTCCCAGTCGGCGAACTCGGGGCGGACCTTCAGCGCGCTCTGGGAGATGAAGCCGAGGCCGCGCCACTCGAAGGTGGTGCGGAGCTCCATCGTCTCGGCGATCGCCGCGAGCGCCAGCGGGTTGCCCTCGTCGCGGACCACGCGCTGGTACTGGTTCTCGACCTCGCACCGGCCCTCGGCGAGCTGGCGGAGCAGCATGTGGACTCCCTGGAGGACGTCGAGTGGCTCGAAGCCGGACACGACGACCGGCTTGCCGTGCTCCTCGGCGATGAAGCGGTAGGGACGCAGGCCGATCACCGTGGAGACGTGACCGGGGCCGATGAAGCCGTCCAGGCGCAGGTCGGGCGAGTCGAGGATCGCCCGGATCGCGGGGACGATCGTGACGTGATTGCAGAAGGCCGAGAAGTTCTTGACGCCCTCGGCGCGGGCGCGCTTCAGTGTGATCGCGGTGGAGGGGGCGGTGGTCTCGAAGCCGATCGCGAAGAAGACGACCTCGCGGTCGGGGTTCTCGCGGGCGATCTTCAGCGCGTCGAGCGGGGAGTAGACCATCCGCACGTCGGCGCCGCGCGCCTTGGCGTCCAGCAGCGAGCCGTTCGACGACGGCACCCGCATCATGTCGCCGAAGGTGGTGAAGATCACCTCGGGGCGCTCGGCGATCGCGATCGCGTCGTCCTGGCGGCCCATCGGGATCACGCAGACCGGGCAGCCGGGGCCGTGGACCAGCTCGACGTTGTCGGGCAGGAGGTCCTCGACGCCGTGCTTGTAGATGGCGTGGGTGTGGCCGCCGCAGACCTCCATCAGCTTGTAGGTGCGGCCGGGCTCGGCCAGCTCGGCGATCTCCTTGGCGAGGCGCTTGGCGAGGGCCGGGTCGCGGTACTCGTCGACGAACCTCATACGCCGGGCGGGCCGCCGCGCTCGCCGATCGCGTCCAGCAGCAGGTGGTAGATCGTCGCCTGGGCCTCCTGGATGCGGGGGATGTGGTCCGAGGGGACGACGAAGAGGTGGTCGAGCGCATCGAGGGCTGCGAGCTGCCCGCCCTCGTAGCCGGTCAGCGCCACTGTGGTCATGCCCTGGCGGTGGGCCTGATCGATCGCCTGGACCACGTTCGGGGAGCCGCCGCTGGTGGAGATGGCGATCGCGACGTCGCCGGGCCGGGCGAGCGCGATCAGCTGGCGGGCGAAGATCTGCTCCGTGCCGATGTCGTTGGCGACCGCGGTGACGGTTGCGGCGTCGTTGTTGAGGGCGATCGCGGGCCAGCCGCGGGCGAGGGCGTCGGTGGCGAGGTCCTGGGCGTCGGTGGCCGAGCCGCCATTGCCGAAGGCGAGCAGGCGGGCGCCCGCGTCGAGGCGCTGCCGGAGCTGATCGGCCGCGCGGGCGATCGCGCCGGTGTCGATCACGGCGCGCAGCGCGGTCACCTCGCCGGCTTTCTCGAGGGTGGAGGCCTGGACGTCATCGAGCACCGAGTCGAGATCGGTCGCGCCGGATCCCTGGAAGGGGTAGAGGAAGTCCGTCGGCTCGTCGGGCACGATTTCCAGCGCGACCCCGGCGTGGCAGAGGACCATGTCCCCTCGCTGCACGCCCTCGACCAGGTCGATCGCAACCTGCTCGAAGGCGCCTTCCTTCTCGATCACGGCGGTGGGCCCCTGCACTTCGACGACCCTGGCGGTCACCGCGACGTCACCGCAGGTGATGCAGGCCTCGGGATCGTCGGCCGCCGTTGCCGCAGGCGCGGGCTCTTCGAGCAGTCCCGGCTGCTCGAAGAAGACGTGGACCAGCTCCCAGAGCACGTGGTAGGCGGTCTCCTGGGCCTCCTGGACGATCACGGGATCGTCGCTGGGAACGGCGAAGATGTTGTCCGGCGCGGGATCGCCCGTCCGCATCTCGATGGTCAGCAACCCCCTGGCGCGGGCCGCCTCGATGAAGCGCGAGGTCTGCGGATCGGTTGCACCGTGCGAGATCGCCAGGGCGATGTCGTCCGGGCCCGCGACCGAGGAGAGGGTGGTGGCGCCGGTGGGGTCGTTGCTTGGCGCGATCGCGGGAAGCGCCCGCTTGCCGACGATCACCGGGTGCATGAACTCGACGGCGGCGTGGGCCGCGTCGGTCGCGGCGGGGCCGGCGCCGAAGGGGATCAGGGTGCCGCCGCGCGCGAACGCGCGGGCCATCGCGTGGCAGGCGCGCGCGAGCTCGGCGGCCTCGCGCTGGAAGAACTCGCCGACGACGCGCGAGCGCTCGGCGATCGCCTCGTCCAGGGAGGCGCAGCCGATCCGCGGCTGCTCAGTCGATCGCGCTGGTCTTGAGATCGGCGAGCTCCTCCTCGTAGGTCTGTCCCAGGGCCTCGAGTGCCCTGAGCGTCTGACGCGCCTCGCCCTCGTCGATCCGGGAGATCGCGAAGCCGACGTGGATCAGCACCCAGTCGCCGACGCCGACCGCCTCCGGCCCCTCCCAGAGCAGTCCGACGTCGCAGTTCCGCCGCACGCCGGAGACGTCGACCTTGGCGACGCGGTTCTCCGTGTCGACGATCTCGACGATCTGGCCGGGGATCCCTAGGCACATCGCTAATCGACTCTCCTCGCCGCGATCGCGGCCTGGCCGAAGCTGATGCCGCCGTCGTTCGGGGGAACGAGGCGGTGGGTCAGCACACCGAAGCCCAAGGTATCGAGTCTGCGGCGGACCGACCAGAGCAACCGCAGGTTCTGGAAGCTGCCGCCGGAGAGGACGACCTTGGGGAGCAATCCCTCCGGCATCCGGGCCTCCGCCGCCTGGGCGCAGGCCTGCGCGGCGACGGCTGCCACGCCCTCGTGGAACGCCGCCGCGATCCGGTCTCGAGGGCGGCCGGCCGCCAGGTCGTCGTGCGCCGCGGCGATCAGGTCCGCTCCGATGATGCGCCCCTCCTCGATCCGGCACGGGTAGGGCTCGGCGTAGGTGTCGCCCGCCAGCAGCTCGAGCTCGATCGCGGCCTGGCCCTCGTAGCCGACCTGCTCGCGGACGCCGAGCAGCGCGGCAGCGGCGTCGAAGAGCCGGCCCATGCCGGAGGAGAGCGGCGCGTTCACCCGCAGGCTCTGGCGCACCTCCGGCCAGCGCTCGAACGGGACCGGGCGCTCCGCGGCCTCGAGGTAGGCGGCGGCCGTCCGCCACGGCTCGCGGATCGCCGCCTCGCCGCCGGGGAGCGGGACCGGGTCGAGGTGGGCGAGGCGCTCGTAGCGATCGAGCGAGGCCCAGAGCAGCTCGCCTCCCCAGATCGTGCCGTCGGGCCCGTAGCCCGTGCCGTCGAGGACGAGCGCCAGCGCGGGCGCCTGCTCGCCGTGCTCCGCCAGGCAGGCCGCGGCGTGGGCGTGGTGGTGCTGGACGGCGATCGTCTCGGCGTCCTGCTCCAGTGCCCAGCGGGTGGAGAGGTAGTCCGGGTGGAGGTCGTGCGCGATCACCTCGGGTGTGACGTCGAGCATCTCCAGGTAGAGGGCGAGGTCGGAGCGGAAGGCCTCATAGGCGAGCGGCGAGTCGAGGTCGCCGAGGTGGGGGGAGAGGAAAGCGCGCTCGCCGCGGAGCACGCAGAAGGTGCTCTTCAGCTCCGCGCCGGTGGCGAGGATCGGCTGCGTTCCCGCACGAGCGATCGCCAGCGGCTCCGGGGTCATCCCCCGAGAGCGGCGGACCGGGAAGGCAGCGCGCACCACCGAGTCCTCGCAGCGGCGGTGGATCGGGCGGTCGTGGGAGAGGAAGGCGTCGGCGATGTCGCCGAGGCGCTCGCGGGCCTCGTCGTCGCCGGTCGCGATCGGCTCGTCGGAGCGGTTGCCCGAGGTCATCACCAGCGGGCGACCGACGTCGGCGCAGAGCAGATGATGGAGCGGGGTGTAGGGGACCATCACCCCGAGCCACTCGGTGCCGGGGGCCACCGACGGCGCGATCGCGGTGCGGTGGCGCCGCCTGGAGAGGACGATGGGCGCCGCGGAGCCCGCGAGCAGCTCCTGCTCGCGCTCGTCGAGGTGCGTGATCTCCTCCGGGGCGGCGGTCATCACGGCGAACGGCTTCTCCTCGCGGCGCTTCAGGGCGCGCAGCCTGCTCACCGCCCGCTCGTCGGTGGCGTCGCAGGCGAGGTGATAGCCGCCCAGCCCCTTGACGGCGACGATCGCTCCCTCGAGCAGCAGCTCGACGGCCTCCTCCAGCGGCATCGAGAGCCGCGGCCCGCAATCCGGGCAGGCGATCGGCTCGGCATGGAAGCGGCGGTCCGCGGGGTCCTCGTACTCGGCCCGGCACGCGTCGCACATCTCGAAGCCGGCCATCGTCGTGTTGGCGCGGTCGTAGGGAGGGCGCCGGACGATCGTGAAGCGCGGCCCGCAATAGGTGCAGTTGACGAATGGGTAGCGGTGGCGGCGATCGGCCGGGTCCCAGAGCTCCCGCAGGCACTCCTCGCAGGTGGCGATGTCGGGTGGGACGAGCGCGCCCGCCGGGCCCTCGGCGCTCGCCTCGATCCGGAACTCGCGCTCTCCGCGCAGCGGCACCCGGGAGGTGGCGAGCTCCTCGACAGAGGCGTGCGGCGGGGCGTCGTCGACAAGCTCGCCCGTGAACAGGCCGAGCACCACCGGATCGCCCTCGACCTCGACGATCACGCCGCGCCCGTCATTGAGCGCGAAGCCGCCGAGGCCCCAGCGTGTCGCGAGCCGGTGGACGAAGGGCCGGAAGCCGACGCCCTGCACGACCCCGCGGACGACGATCCGCCGTCTCTCGACCGTCTGGACCTCGGCGTCCACCGCCCAAGTATCCCGCTAGCGGTCCGAGGGTCAGTCGTCGCCCGGCTCGGCCTCCGTCGAGGTGTCAGAGCCCCCGCCGGTGGACGGCGCCGGCGCCGGGCTCGGTGCGGCGGGCGTGACGGGGTGCAGGTTGCCCTTCGGCTTCGAATCGTCAGCCTGAGGCTGATTCGAGCCCGAGTCCTCCGAGCCGGTGCTGCCCGAGACCGTTCCGGTGTAGCCCGACCCCGTCGAGGTGGTCTGCGCCGGCGCCTCGCTCTGCCGATGTGGGCGATGCTCTCGATGAGCCTGCTTCGGCGACAGCGATTCGCCCGCCGTGACCGGCTCGGAGCTGATCCCGATGCTCTCGCTCACCAACCGGTTCGCGAGCAGCGCGATGGCCACCGCGATCAGCAGGCCGATCAGGGCGAACAGGGGCCAGCGCAGCGTTGAGGCGGTCATGCCGACGCACCTCCGGAATCGCCGGCATCCCGGTGGCGCGGGAGGGCGATCACCGCCCGGGCACCGCCGCCCTCCCGATTGGCGATCGTGACCTCGCCGCCCCAGGATGCGGCGAGCTCGCGTGCGATCGAGAGGCCCAACCCGGTCCCCGCTCGGCCGTGGCGGCCTGCCCGGCCGCGATGGAACCGCTCGAAGACCATCTCCTCCTCACCGGGTTCGAGCCCGGGCCCGCGGTCGAGGACCTCGATCCGCTCGGGCGTCGTCACCACGCGGACCTCGGAGTCCGGCGGCGAGTAGAGCACGGCGTTCTCGATCACCGAGTCGAGGACGCGATCGAAGTCCGACCGGGCGCAGACACAGCTCGGGGCGCCGCCATTCCGGGTGTGGGTCAGCTCGATGCCCGCATCGCCCGCGGCCTTTCGCCAGCGGGACACCGCCTGGTCCACACCCGCATCGACGTTGATCACCTCGGCGGGCATCTCTCGCTCGCCCGCCCGGCTCAGGATGAGCAGCTCGTTGACGATGCTGGCCAGCCGGTCGACCTCCTTGAGTGCGGCGTCAAGCTCCGCGGCCCGCGGATCGCCGGACGAGACCTCATCGCGGAGCTCCTCGAGCTGCAGGCGAATGCCCGTCAGCGGTGTCCTGAGCTGGTGCGAGGCATCCGCCACGAATTCTCGCTGGCTTCCCAGCAGGCGCTCGAGCCGCTCGGTCATGCTGTTGAAGGAGCGGGCCAGGGCGCGCTGCTCGCTGCTCCCCTCGACCTGCGCCCGGGTGCCCAGGTCGCCGCCCTCGACCTGCTGGGCGGCTCGCTCGAGGCGCCCGATCGGCCGGGACGTCTCCCGGGCGATCAGGGCTCCGGCGAGCCCTCCGAGCAGGAGCACGATTGCTCCGAGACCGACCAGGCGGACTATCGCCGAGCGGGTGGCGTCGCTGACCGCCGAGTTGCTCTGGGTCACCCGAACGGCGCCGATCGGCCGGCCTCTCTGCAGGATGGGCACGGCGGTCGCGAGCAGGTCCTCGCCGAGCGTGTTGCTCCGACGGACCTCCTGGGAGGTCTCCCCATTGAGCGCCTTCGCGACCTCGGGGCGGGAGGAGTAGTCGATGCCGATCTCGGCGGGGATGCCGCTGTCGGCGATGACCGTCCCCTTGGCGTTGACCACGATCACGCGGCCGCGCTGCGCCTCGGCGGAGCGGAACACCAGGCGCTGGAGAGTGGCTTTCTGGGAGTGCTCCACCAGTTCGGGAGCGCTCGCCGCGACGACCTCCGCCTGGCTCCTGGCCTGTGACCGCACCTCCGAGTCGACCCGCTTGCCGAGGCTGACGCCAAGCGGCACGCCGAAGGCGACCAGCGCGAGCAGCAGCAGGTACGCCACCGCGATCGTCAATCCGAGCCGAAGGCTTACGGCGAACCATCCTCGGGCGTAAGCAGGCGGAAGCCGACCCCGCGCAGCGTCTCGATGAAGCGTGGATTCGCGCTGTCGTCTCCCAGCTTGCGGCGGAGCGTTCGGATGTGGACGTCGAGCGTCTTGGTGGAGCCGAACCAGTTGACGTCCCAGACGCGCGACATCAGGTCCTCGCGGGTGACCACCTGGCCGGCGTTCCGCGCCAGCTCGGCCAGCAGGTCGAACTCCCTGCGCGCGAGCTTCACGGGCTCGCCGGAGAGCAGCACCGAGCGGGCGCCCGGGTCGATGCGCAGCGGGCCGACCTCGATCGGCTCCGCAGGGGCCTGGGAGTCGGAGCGTGCTCGCCGCAGGACGGCGCGAATCCTCGAGATCAGCTCGCGTGAGCTGAACGGCTTCACCACGTAGTCGTCCGCGCCGAGCTCGAGGCCCAGGACGCGGTCCATCTCCGTGCCCCGCGCGGTCAGCATGACGATCGGCACGTCGGAGTTCTTGCGCAGCGTCCGGCAGACGTCGGACCCATCCCCGTCCGGCAGGTTGAGGTCGAGCAGGACCAAATCGGGATCGATCTGCCCGGCCGAGTCCACGGCCTCGGCGGCGGTGCGCGCGATCACCGGCTCGAATCCGTTGCGGCGCAGGGCCTTGGAGAAAGGCTCGTAGATGGCGGCCTCGTCCTCGACGAACAGAATCCGCCGCGAGGCCTGTGAGCCGGGCATGCCGGCCAATGTAGCGCCGTACCGCACCGCCGACGGCTCTCCGGTGGCATCCCTTCCCTTCTCTTTACCTGCCGCTCCCCGGGCCCTTGCCCCGCGCTTCTGAGAATCCGGTTTCCCGTCAACGGACGTTAGGAGTGCAAGTGCGCAACCTGAGGATCAAGATCGCCACCTTCGCGCTAGCCCTGGGCCTCGGTGGTCTCGGCGGCTACGCGATGAGCCAGAGCAAGAACTCGCAGGACAGCAACGGGGTGCTCGCGGAGGGCACCAAGGTCGTCCGGCGGACCATTCACGCGAAGAAGCCGAAGCCGAAGCCGATGGACGTCCGACAGGCACGGGCGGCCAGGAATCAGGCTCTCGCATCTGAGCCGGTCTCCACCGGCTCGAGCGGCTCCACGTCCTCGGGATCGAGCAGCAGCCGGCCTGTGCACACCGGTAGCAGCGGATCGTCAGGCCACTCCGGCGGCAACAACAGCCACAAGCCGGTCAACACCGGCAGCAGCGGCTCATCTGGCGGCGGCTCCAGCCAGCCACCCGTCTCGACCGGATCGAGCGGCGCCTCCGGCGGCGCGGGCGGCGCAGGCGGCGCGGAGGGCAACGACGGCGGCGAGAAGGAGGGCGGGGACGACTGAGCGCGTCCCCCCAATCCTTCCCAAGCCCTAACCCGGAGTTCCACTGCCGCTTGACGGGTGCTCCGCACAATTCCCGTAACAGCACGATCAAAGGAGCAGATGCGGTGAAGGACTTCAGAACCAAGCTTGCGGTCGCAGCGGTCGTCTTCGGCCTCGGCGGACTCGGTGGCTATGCGATGGCCTCGAACCCCGCCGGCCAAGGGCCGGTCACGGTGGCTCCGGCCGCGGCGCACACCCAGGGCGCGCAGGGCGCGCCCCGGGTGACCACTGGCGCCAGCGGAGCCACGAGCGCGCCGGTAATCAACGCGCCGGCCTCGCAGGCGCTGCCGCGCAGCACCAAGGTCGGCCAGGGCGGCCAGGATGACTGAGCGCCAAGAGGCGGGCACCCGCCCGCGCAAGCCGCGTCCGCTGCCGACGGTGCTGGCGGCGCTCGCCGTCTTCGGCGTCGCCTTCGAGTTCCTGGCCTTCCAGCTGAGCTCGGGAAGGGACCCGGCCGTCGGGTCCGGCGTGGCGGCCGGCGCGCAACAAACCAAGACGAGGCCCGCGAAGAAGCTGATCATCACCAAGGTGATCCCGGCGAGCGGCGGCGCCGTCGGCGGCTCCACCTCCAGCAACTCGTCGTCCGGATCGGTCGCCGCGCCGGCACCGGTGGCGACCTCCTCGTCATGACCCTCCACGACCTCAGCTTCGACGCGATGGGCTGCGAGGTGCGGGTGCTCGTCGGCGAGCCCCTGCCGGGCTCACCGCCGGCCAGCGACGCGGCCGAGCGCAGCCGGTCGTTCATCGCGGACTTCGAGGCTGCCCTGTCGCGCTTCCGCGCCGACAGCGAGTTGACCTCGCTGAACGAGGATCCGCGGCCCGAGGTCGCCGCCTCGCCGCTTCTTCGCGACGCGGTCCGGGCGGGCCTGTGGGCGGCGGAGAGGACGGGCGGCCTGGTCGATCCGACCCTGCTCGACGCAATCGTCGCCGCGGGCTACTCGCAGTCGCGAGCCGGCGAGGAGCCGGTTCCGCTCGCGGACGCCCTGGCGCTCGCCCCGGAGCGCCGTCCCGCGCGCCCGCGTCGCACGGCGGAGTGGCGGCTGATCGAGGTCGACGACGAGGCGGGCACCATCCGTCGCCCGCCCGGGGTCGGCTTCGACACGGGCGGCAGCGGAAAGGGGCTGGCGGCCGATCTCCTCGCCGAGCGACTGAGGGGCTATTCCCGCTACGTGGTCGACTGCGGCGGCGACGTGCGCGTCGGGGGCTTCGCCCTCCAGCTCGACCCGTTTCCAATCCACGCCCGCCATCCGGTCGATGGCGAGGCAGCGGCGATCTTCTACGTGTCCACGGGCGGAATCGCGAGCTCCGGCATCGACACCCGCGTCTGGCGCCGCGACGACGGCTCCTTCGCCCATCACCTTCTCGACCCGAGCACCGGCGAGCCCGCCTGGACTGGCCTCGTCGGCGTGACCGCCCTCGGGGCGGACGCCCTAGAGGCCGAGACGCTCTCCAAGGCGGCGTTGCTGAGCGGCCCGAATGCCGCTCGCGAGCTGCTCGCCGAACGCGGCGGGATGCTCGTGGACGAGACCGGCGAAGTCGAGCTCGTGGGGCCGGTGAGCGCCAAGCTCGTCGGCCGGCGCAGCCTCGGACTTCGCGCCGTCCCGGCGACCGCGGGTGTGCCGGCAATGAGCCAGGCTCTGACCCAGCATGTCTGGTGGCTTGCCAGCAGAGCCTCGGGGGTGGTCGCGCTCGGGCTGGTGACGATCTCGGTCGTCCTGGGCCTGACGATGGCCGGCAAGCTCTCCCGCAGGCCGGGCGCCGGGCGCGTGCTGAGCGCGATCCACGAACAGACCGCGGTCACCGGGCTGGTGGCGATCGCGGTGCACGGGCTCACGCTTCTCGGCGACCCCTGGCTCAACCCCGGTCCCGCGGGGATCGCGATCCCCTTCATGATGGCCTACAAGACGCTCTGGGTCGGTTTCGGGGTCACGGCCGGCTGGCTCGCCGCGCTGCTCGGACTGAGCTTCTACGCGCGCCGGCGCATCGGCCCCCGTCTCTGGCGGCGTGCCCACAAGGCGACGATCGTCGTCTACGCCCTCGGGGTCATGCACACGCTGGGCGCCGGAACGGACGCCTCGAGCCCCTGGCTCTTCTGGCCCGTGGCGGCCAGCATCCCGATCGTCGCCGTCCTCTTCGCGGCGCGCGTCGTCCAGGGGATCCGGCGGGGACGAGCCCGCGCGAGGAAGGCCGGCGCTCGCCGCGGGGCGATCGAGGGCAGCGGCCGCGAGCTTCCGCCCGACGTCGAGATCCCGCCGCGGCATCGCCGCCGCGAGATCGAGGAGCCGGCGGTCGCATGAGGGGCGACGGCGTCGTGATCGTCGGCGGCGGCCTGGCCTCCCAGCGCTGCTTGGAGACGCTGCGGGCGCGCGGCTACGAGGGCCGGGTCGCGATGGTGTGCGGCGAGGCCGAGCTGCCGTATGACCGGCCGCCGCTCTCCAAGGAGCTGCTCGCCGGCGAGCTGGACGAGTCCGAGGTCGGATTCCGCCCGGCACGCTGGTACGCGGACCAGCAGGTGGATCTGATCTTTCGCCGCGCGGTGGGGCTCAATGCCAAGCGCCGCCGAGTGCGGCTCGACGACGGCGGCGAGCTGGCCTATGAGGACCTGGTGATCGCCACGGGCAGCGCACCGCGCATCCTTCCCCAGCTCGAGGGCTACTCGAACGTGCACTACCTGCGGACCATCGCCGACGCGCGGAGGCTGCGGTCCGAGCTCCGCAAGGGGGTCAGGCTCGCCATCGTCGGGGCGGGTTTCATCGGCCAGGAGGTCGCGTCGACCGCTCGCGCGGCCGGCGCCGAGGTGACGATCGTCGAGGCGCTCCCGGCCCCGCTCGGGGCGGTGCTGGGCGAGCGGATCGGCCGGACCCTGATGGGGATGCACGCCGACCAGGGGGTCGACGTCAGGCTGTCGACGAAGCTCGAGGGAGCTCGGGGAAACGGCTCGGTGGAGGAGCTTCAGCTGAGCGGCGGCGGGACGCTCGCCTGCGATGCGGCCGTGGTCGGCATCGGGGTCGCCCCCGACTCGGGCTGGCTGAAGGGAAGCCCACTCGGAACGGACGGGGTGATCACCGACGGTGCAGGACGAACGCGGGTTCCACACGTCTTCGCGGCGGGCGACGTCGCCATCAGCTTCGATCATCGCCTCGGCACGCATCGGCGCAGCGAGCACTGGGACGCTGCCGCACGGCAGGGCGGGGCCGTCGCCCGGGCCATCGTCGGTGAGCGACCGGAGCCGGGTCCACTGCCGAGCTTCTGGAGCGACCAGCACGGGATCCGCATCCAATACTTCGGACACGCCGATCTCGCCGACGAGATCACCGTCGAGGGCCGACCCGCCGACCGCCGTTTCGCCGTCGCCTACACCCGCCGGGGGAGCCCCGTCGGCGCCCTCACGGTCGACGAGCCGCGCGCCTTCGCGCGACTGCGGAAGGAGATCGAAACCACTTTTGCCAGCGAATCCAGTGAAAAGGAGAAACGATGAGCTACATCCCAAAGGTTGACCGGAGCGCCTGCAGCGCGCACGGCGATTGCGTCGACATCGCCCCCGGAGTCTTCGCGTTGGGCGATACGGCGGAGGTGATCGGCGAGGGGTCAGACAAGGAGATCCTGAAGGCCGCGAAGGCCTGTCCCGCCCTCGCGATCGAGGTGATCGATTCGGAGACCGGCGAGACGGTCTACCCCTAGGTCACATCAGAAGCCGCGGCGCTCCTTGTCGGTGTGGTCGGCCTCGCGGGGGTGGTTGTGGAGCTCTCGCCTCAGCAGGACCTCGTGGACCGCGAAGAGGCCCAGCAGGGTCAGGCAGACGACGCTGATCAGGCCGAGCTCGAGCGGGCTGTACGCCTGGAAGAACAGCCCGTAGAGGTAGAGGCAGATGATGCCCGCGCTGAACACCCAGAACCCCACTCGGAATTTCGCGAATGCCTGCCTCATAGCCATTTCGTCTCCTCTCGTCAGATCTTCTCAGGAATCATCTCGATCGCCCCGCAGGGGCACTCCTTGACGCAGAGGCCGCAGCCCTTGCAGAAGTCCAGATCGATCTCGTAGAGCTCGCCGGGCTGGCCGAGCTTGATCACGGCGTTGTCAGGGCAAACGCCGTAGCAGTTGTCGCAGGTGAAGCAGTTGCCGCATGACATGCAGCGGCGCGCCTCGTAGAGCGCGTTCGAGTCGTCGAGTCCGCCGACGACCTCGTCGAAGGTTGAGCTGCCGGCGCGCGACCTCGAGCTCCGGCTGGAGGGCGCGGGGAGCGTCGGCGTAGTACCAGGTGTTGAGCTGGTCGAAGGTGATGACCTCGTGCTTCGGCGGCGGCTCGTAGCTCTGGCCGCGCAGCCACCCGTCGATGTTGCGGGCGGCCTTCTTGCCGTGGCCGACGCCGACGGTGACGGTGCGCTCGGCGGGGACCATGTCGCCGCCGGCGAAGACGCCGCGGTGTCCGGTCTCCATGTTCGGCCCGACCTGGACGACGCCGTCCTCCACCTCGATGCCGGAGACGCCCTCGAGCAGCGAGAGGTCCGCCTCCTGGCCGAGCGCCAGGATCACCGAGTCCGCCTCCAGCTCGTCGAGCTCGCCGGTCGGCTGTGGGAAGCCGGTCTCGTCGAGCTCCATCTTCTCCACCGTGATCTTGTGGCCGTCGACCTGCTTGATGGTCTCGAGCCAGCGCATCATCACGCCCTCCTCCTCGGCCTCGGTGACCTCGAACTCGTGGGCGGGCATCTTGTCGCGGTTGCGCCGGTAGACGACGACCGCGTCGGTGGCGCCGAGGCGCTTGGCGGTGCGGGCCGCGTCCATCGCGGTGTTGCCGCCGCCGTAGACGACGACCCTGCGGCCCAGCAGCGGCTTCTCGTCGGACTCCATCGACTCGAGGACGGACACGGCGTCGAGGATGCGCGCGGCCTCGCCGGCGGGGATGTCGGCGTGCTTGCCGATGTGGGCGCCGACGGCGAGGAAGGCCGCGTCGAAGCCGCCCTCCTTCATCGACTCCTCGATGTTGGTGACCTTGCGGTTGAGCTCCAGCTCCACGCCCATCGCCAGGATCCGATCGACCTCGGCGTCGAGGACGTCACGCGGCAGCCGGTAGGTCGGAATGCCGAAGCGCATCATGCCGCCGGCCATCGGGCCGGCCTCGTGGATCGTCACCTCGTGGCCGAGGCGGCGCAGGTGGTAAGCGGCGGATAGCCCGGAGGGCCCGGCGCCGACGACCAGCACCCGCTTGCCGGAGGACTCGGCGGGGGGATCGAACGACCAGCCCTGCTTGATCGCCTCGTCGCCGATGAAGCGCTCGACCGAGTGGATGCCGACGGCCTCGTCGAGCTCTCCGCGGTTGCAGGAGGTCTCGCACGGGTGGTAACAGACGCGCCCCATGATCGCGGGGAAGGGGTTGTCCTCGACGATCTTCTGCCAGGCGCGCTCGTAGCCCTCGCCGCCGTCCTCGGCCTCATAGAGCCAGGCCTGGCAGTTCTCGCCGGCGGGGCAGGCGTGGTTGCACGGGGGCAGCCGGTCGACGTACTGGGCGCGCTCGGTCCGCCAGCTGCCGGTCTTGTTGGCGAGGCTGGAGCCGACGTCGAGCGTGATGGCGTAGGGATGCGAGGCCATCACTGCGGTCCGTGCGGTGTGTCGGCGAGCAGATCGGATTTGCCCTCGTGGAGCAGGTCGGGCAGCGAGCCGTAGCCGCCGTTCAGGCCGAAGCGCCTGATGTTGGCGTCGGCGCGGGCCTGGATCGCGTCGATCACGTCGGTGCGGGGCGGGTCCTTGAAGAGGTGCGCGTAGCGCTTCTGCAGCTTCAGGTACTCGGTGACCGGCACCTGCTTGCGGATCTTCGAGACGCCGACGACCTCGCCGTCCTCGGCCTCGAAGACGGGGAAGATCCCGGTCTCCTTGGCGAGGCGCGCGATCTTGACCGTGTCGGCGGAGGCGGAGCCCCAGCCGAGCGGGCAGGGGACGAAGACGTGCAGGTAGCGGGCGCCCCTGAACTCCATCGCCTTCTCGACCTTGTACTCGAGGTCGCGCAGCTCGGCCACGGTCGCCGTCGCCACGTACGGGATCTCGTGCGCCATCGCGATCAGCGGCGCGTTCTTTCCCTGGCCGAAGACGTTGCCCGGCTCGTCGCCGACGGGCTTGGTGTTGGCCGTGCGCGCGGCGGGCGGGGTGGCGCCCGAGCGCTGCACGCCGGTGTTCATGTAGGCCTCGTTGTCGTAACAGATGAACAGCACGTCGTCGTTTCGCTCGAACATCCCCGACAGGCAGCCGAAGCCGATGTCGAGGGTGCCGCCGTCGCCGCCCTGCCCGACGACGCGGATGTCCTCGCGGCCCTTCGCCTTCAGCGCCGCGGCGATCCCGGTGCTGACCGCCGGCGCGTTGCCGAACAGCGAATGGATCCAGGGCAGCTGCCAGGAGCTCTCCGGATAGGGGGTGGAGAAGACCTCGAGGCAGCCCGTGGCGTTGGCCGCGATCAGCTTGCCCTTCGTCGCCCGCATCGCGGAGTCGAGGGCGAATCGAGCTCCCAGGGCCTCGCCGCATCCCTGACAGGCGCGGTGCCCGCAGGTGAGGGTGTTGGAGCGCTCCATCCGCGCCTGCACCGAGCGCTTCTCCGGATCGAGCAGCCGACCTCCGACCGCGTAGGTGCCCGTCTGGTAGAGCTTGACGTCCTGGTAGGGCATCAGTGCGGCTCCGCCGCGACGACGCCGACGTCGCGGAGCATGTTCTCGGCGTGTGGGCCAGGGGGCCGGCCGTTGCGCTCGCGGGCCAGCTCGCGCTGGACCAGTTCGATGTCCAGGTCGAGGAAGTTGAGCGGCTCGAGCTCGTCGCGCCCGGCCTGCTCGAGAAGTCTCTGCAGCGACTCGCGGGTGATCGCCCTTCCGCCGAGGCCGGCGATCACGGTGCTGCAGCGCGCGTGGCCGCCCACCATCGCCTCGTGGACGTCGGTGGAGACGATCCCGCCGCGACCGGGGGCCAGGGCCTTCTCGAGAACGACCACGCGGCAGGCGCCGGACAGCGCGTCGCGGACCTCCTCGAGGGGGAACGGCCGGAAGGACTTGATGCCGAGCGCGCCCACCCTGACGCCCGCGTCGCGCATCTCGTCGACGACCTCCTCGATCGTCCCCAGCACGGAGCCGAGCGCGACGATGATCGTCTCGGCGCCCTCGGTTCGGTATCGGCGCACCAGGCCGCCGGAGGGTCGCCCGAAGTCGAGCGCGAACGCGCTGGGCGACCTCGGGGATCACGTCGAGGGCCTGCATCTGCTTGTGGTGGGCGAGGTACTTGACCTCGAAGAAGGCCTCGGGACCGACCATCGCCCCGATCGTCATGGGGTCGGCGGGGTCGAGTAGCTGCTGGGGCTCGAATGGCGGCACGAACGCATCGACCTTCTCCTGGTCGGGGATGTCGACCTCGTCGTAGGCGTGGGTGAGGATGAAGCCGTCCATGCAGACCATCACCGGCAGCGAGAGCTGCTCGGCGATCCGGAAGGCCTGGATGTGCATGTCGAGCGCCTCCTGATTGGACTCGGCATAGATCTGGATCCAGCCCGAGTCGCGCATCGACATGGAGTCGGAGTGGTCGTTCCAGATGTTGATCGGGGCGCCGATTGCCCTGTTCGCGATCGTCATCACGATCGGCAGCCCCAGGCCCGACGCGTTGTACAGCGCCTCGGCCATGAAGAGGATGCCCTGGGATGCCGTCGCGGTGTAGGTGCGGGCCCCGGTGGCGGATGCCCCGATCGCGGCGGACATGGCGCCGAACTCGGACTCGACCATCAGGTACTCGCACGGCGAAAGGTCGCCGGTCCTGACCAGGTCGGAGAGGTGCTCGACGATGTGGGTCTGTGGCGAGATGGGATAGGCGCTGATCACCTCGGGGCGGCAGAGCGCCACCGCCTCGGCGACGGCCCGGGAGCCCTCCTCCTGCCTAAGCACGGGTGAGCTCCCTGATCTCGTGCTGCACGAGCTCGTAGGCGACATCCGCGGCGAGCATGTTGCGGTCGGCGATCTCGCCCGAGAACTTCTGGGCGATCGCCCGGACCACGGCCTGCAGCGTGACCGCTCCGGTCATCGCGGCGAACCCGCCGAGCAGCGCGGTGTTCGGCATCGGGCGACCGAGCTGCTTGCCGGCGATCTCGCTCGCCGGCACGGTGAGCAGCCGCCCGGGCGCGAAGCTGGAGGCGAACTCGCCCAGCCCGAGATCCTCGAAGCTCCGCGAGGTGTTGATCAGCACGTAGCCGCCCTCGCTGAGGCCGCTGAAGACCTTCACCTGATGGAGCAGCGTGGGGTCCTGGATGATCAGGGCGTCCGGCTCCGAGATCGGCTCGCGCACACGGATCTCCTTGTCGTCGATCCTGCAGTAGGAGGTGACGGGGGCGCCGGTCCGCTCCGAGCCGAAGGTCGGGAAGGCCTGCGCGTGATCGCCGTCCTCGAAGGCCGCGATCGAGAGCATCTCCGCCGCGGTCACGACTCCCTGGCCGCCTCGTCCGTGGATCCGTACCTGGAACATCTCAGGCGGGGGAGGCCGTCTTGGCGGCGAGCTCGCCGAGCTCCGCGAGCGACTTGGCGATCCCGACGTTGAGCACCTCGAGGTCGGGGACGGTGTCGCGATCGGCGTTGATGCAGAAGAAGAGCTTCCCGTCGTAGCTGAAGACGGCCAGACCGATGGCGTGCGAGGCCGCGATCGGCACGAGGGGCCAGATCTCCTGGACCTTCGAACCGAAGTAGTAGAGCGGCGTCTGCGGCCCGGGGACGTTGGTGATCGTGACGTTGAAGAGCCGCGTGGCGAACAGCGAGCGCGCGACGAAGCTGTGCAGGACGGGCGGCATGTGGTTTCCCAGGTTGAGGAGCACGCTCGAGCCCTCTCCCTGCGTCCCTGCCTTCAGGGTCTCTGCCTCCTCGACCTGCAGCCGGTAGCGCTCGGCCGCATCGGCGGCGGCGACCGGCAGGTGGACGAAGAGGGAGGAGATCCGGTTGCCCATCGACAGGTGGTCGGCCGCGGTGCGGATGTTGACCGGGACCATGGCGCGCAGGCCGGGCTCAGGGATCACCTCGCCGCGCCCGGTGAGGAGCCGGCGCAGCCCGCCCGCGGTTGCGGCCAGGACGACGTCGTTGAGCGTCCCGCCGAGCGCGTTCTTGATGGCCTTGAGCTCGTCGAGCTGCACGGTGATCACCGCGAGCTGGCGGCCCGCCCCGATCGGCCGGTTGAGGCTGCACTCCGGCGCCGAGATCAGCTCGTCGCGAACGATCAGCTCGGCGAGCGCCCTCGAGCGCCGCGCCGCGTCGCGGGCGCGGCTCGGATGGGTCGCGACGCCCACGGCCGACTCGGCGGCGTGGAGCCCGGCCTGGGCGGTCCGCAGAGCGGCGTGGCCGACGGCCAGGTAGGGCTTCGCGAGCAGCGAGGCAGTGTGCCGCCAGCCCCGAATCGGCGTCACGTCCATGTTCGCGTGGTGCTCGATGGGCGAGCCGTTCGAAGATCCGTTCCGCGCCGGCCGGCGCTCGGGCTCGGTGTCGAGCAGGGTGGTCGCCATGTCCACGGAGCCGACCCCGTCGATCATGCAGTGATGGGTCTTGGTGACGATCGCCCAGCGCCCGTCGGCGAGCTCGAGGATGACCATCTCCCAGAGGGGGTTGGAGCGGTCGAGCCTGTGCGAGTAGTACTCGCCGGCCCACTCCATGAGCTCGTCGACGCCGCCCGGAGCGGAGAGCCCGGCGACCTTGACGTGCCGATCGATGCGAAATCGCCTGTCGGTCTCCCAGCTGGGCCAGTGCAGGCCTCCGGTGCGCGGGGTCGAGAGCCGCTGTGTGTAGCGCGGCAGGTCCGGGAGGCGATCGATCACGTCCTGGCGGATCAGGTCGATCGGAGGCGCCCCGCCCCCGGGCTGAGGCTCCAGCAGCATGACGCCGCCGATGTGCATATGGGCGCTGTCGTCGCACTCCTCGAGCTCGAGGAAGGTCGCGTCGAGGGCGTTGAGCTGCTCCTCCATGGCCTGTCCGTCAGCTCCCCGATCGAGCGGCGTCGAGCAGCACGCCCCGCTCTGCCGAGGCGATCAGCCGCCTCGCCTTGTCGACCGCGTCGATGTTGACCGAGATCGCGTCGATGCCGGCCTCGACCAGCAGCTGGGCGTACTCGCGGTGCACAGAGGGCGCCTGACCGCAGATCGAGGTGGCGAGCCCGAGCTCCTTGGCGCGGGGGATGAGCAGCCGCAGGTAATCCTCGACCGCCGGGTCGCGCTCGTCGAAGAGCTCGGCGACGGCCTCCGAGTCGCGGTCCGCGCCCAGCATCAGCTGGGTCAGGTCGTTGGAGCCGATCGAGATGCCCTTGACTCCGAGCTTCGCGTAGCGCTCGAGGTGGAAGTAGACCGAGGGAACCTCGGCCATCACCCAGAGCTCGAAGCCCGGGAGGTCGAGCAGGCCCTCGTCGCGCATCACGTTGCGGCAGGCGGTCAGCTCGCGCGGGGTGCGGACGAAGGGCAGCATCACGTGGAAGTTCGTGTGGCCCGCGTCCCAGACCCGGCGGATCGCCGCCAGCTCGAGCGCGAACAGGTCGGGCTCCCGCATGTAGCGGAGCGCACCGCGGTAGCCGATCATCGGGTTCGACTCCTCCGGCTCGAAGCGGTCGCCGCCCTCGAGCCCCTTGAACTCGTTGGAGCGGAAGTCGATCGTCCGGTAGGTGATCGGCCGCGGGGCGAACCCCTCGGCGAACTTCGTCAGCGCCTCGCCCATCCGGTCGACGAACTCGTCGCCCTTGCCCTGCTCGATCAGCAGGCGGGGGTGACGGCCCTCGAGCGCCTCGATCACCATCAGCTCGGCGCGCAGCAGGCCGCAGCCCTCGACCGGCAGGCTCGCCGCCCGCTCGATCTGGGAGGGCTCGGAGAGGTTGACCAGGAGCTGGGTCGCGGTGACGGGTGCCCCACCCCCTACGGAGGCGGGTCCGTCACCGGACCCGGCGCCCTGGGCGCTGACGGCAACATCGCCCTCGTACACCGACCCGTGAGTGGCGTCCACGGTGACGAGCTCGCCGTCACGCAGCTTCGAGGTGGCGTCAGCGGCGCCGACGACGCAGGGGATGCCCAGCTCGCGCGAGACGATCGAGGCGTGGCAGGTCATTCCGCCCGAGTCGGTGATGATCGCGGCGGAGCGGCGCATCAGGGGGACCCAGTCGGGTGCCGTCATGTGGGTGACCAGGACGTCGCCCTCCTTCAGGTCGTTGCCCTGGCTCAGCTCGGAGATGATCTTCACCTCGCCATGGCCGACGCCTGGGGCGGCGCCGAGGCCGCGCACCAGCGCCTCGCCCTGCGGCTCGGCGAGTCGCCGCGCCGGCGTCGCCGCCGGATGCGGTCACGGGCCGGGACTGGAGCATCCAGGCGAGGCCCTCCTCGTCGAAAGCCCACTCGGTGTCCTGCGGGGTGCCGTAGTGCTCCTCGTCGCGGATGCCGAGCTTGGCCACTTGGAGGACTTCCTCGTCACTCAGCACAGGCTTCGTCGACTCGTCGCCGGAGAGCTCGCGAGTGCGGGTGCCCCCGTCCGGGAGCGGCTCGATCACCAGCTCCTTGCGCTTCACGTCGCGCTTGACGATGTGGAGGGACTCCTTCTCGACCACGTAGCGGTCGGGGGAGACCTGGCCCGAGACGACCGACTCGCCGAGCCCGAGGGAGCCCTCGATCACGAGGTGATCCCGGTCGCCTGAGGCCGGGTCGATGGTGAACATGACGCCCGCGCGAGTGGAGAGGATTTGGATCTGGACGACGACGGCGATGTCCATATCGGCCTGGCCGAAGCCCTGCTTGGCGCGATAGAAGACGGTCCGGGCGCCGAACAGCGAGGACCAGCAGCGGCGGACGGCGTCGACGACCTCGTCGGGGCCGCGGACATTGAGGAAGGTCTCGTTCATGCCGGCGAAGGAGGCGGCCTCGGTGTCCTCCGCGGTCGCGGAGGAGCGGACGGCCACAGGCGGGTTGTCGCGGTCGCCCGCGAGCTCGAGGTAGGCGGTGCGGATCTCGCTGGCGACCTCGTCGGGGACGGGCTCCGCCTCGACCATCTTGCGGACCTCCTTGGTGGCGACTGTCGAGCGCCGCGGTGTCGTCGACGTCCACGGCGGAGAGCTGCTCCTCGATCCGGTCGCGCAGCCCGCCTGTGTCGCAGAACAGCGCGTAGGAGGAGGCGCCCACCACGAAGCCGGGGGGGACCGGGAGGCCGGCCGCGGTCATCTCGCCGAGGTTGGCGCCCTTGCCGCCGGCGTAGTCGACGTCTTCCTTGGACAGGTCCTCGAAGCGGCGAAGCAGAGCGGTTGCGACGGCCATTTGCGGATCTCCTCCGTGGTCGGGTTCGTTGCGTCGAATCTACGCCCGGCGCGTGCCTGTTCCATCCGCGCGGCACACCGGTCTTGCGGGTGTGGCGAACTACGTACTCGGTCCGGTGCGGAGCACCGATGGGTCTTACGCCTGAGTGGGTAGGTTCCCCGGCGTGAACAACGACGCGACGGGCAACGGAGCTCGCGTGGTGATCGTCGGTGGCGGCGTGGCGGGCGTCGAGGCGCTTCTCGCCCTCTCCGACCTCGCCGGCGATCGGGCCGCGCTGACGCTGGTCGCCCCCGAGCCGGACTTCCTCTACAAGCCGCTGCTGGTCGAGGAGCCGTTCGACCTCGGCCCGGCGGCCCGCTACGAGCTCGAGCCCCTGGCGCGGGAGAGGGGCGCCGCCTTCGTTCAGCGCGCGGTCAAGGCCGTGCGGCCGCAGGATCACGCCGTCGACCTCGACGATGGCTCGGCGCTCGACTACGACTACCTCGTCGTCTGCGCCGGCGGCCGCTTCGTCCCAGCCGTGGAGGGTGCGATCACCTTTCCCTCCGGCAGGGAGCCCTTCGACCCCGATGCGCTCCTCGACCGCGCCGAGAGCACGTATCGCCGCGTGGTCTTCATCGTCCCCTCGGGCGTGACCTGGTCGCTGCCGCTCTACGAGATCGCGCTGATGACCCAGCGCCGCGCCGTGGAGAGGGGCGGAGACGTGAAGATCGCGATCATCACGCCGGAATCCGGCCCGCTGGCGATCTTCGGCCCCAACGCGAGCGCGGCGATCGGCGATCTGCTCCGCGGGAGGGGGATCGAGGTGATCGCGAGCTCGAGCGTGCGCGAGGTCGGCGAGGA
The DNA here is from genome assembly GCA_963763985.1 of uncultured Solirubrobacterales bacterium. Lineage (GTDB taxonomy): Bacteria > Actinomycetota > Thermoleophilia > Solirubrobacterales > 70-9 > DASUPK01. The sequence continues at coordinate 96,810 of CAVXQO010000014.1, forward strand.
CGGAATCCGGCTGACCCCCGGTGACCGCGCGCTTGGCCCGGCGGAAGCAGTCGCGTTGCCGGTGATGGAGGGTCCCGCGATCGAGGGCCTGCCCGCCGATTCGGGCGGCTTCATCCCGATCGATGACTACTCCCGGGTCAAGGAGCTCGACGGCGTCTACGCGGCCGGGGACGGGACGACCTTCCCGATCAAGCAGGGTGGCCTGGCGACGCAGCAGGCGGACGCCGCCGCCGAGGACATCGCGCACCGACTCGGCGCCGGCCCGGCGCCGGAGCCGTTCCGGCCGGTCCTGCGCGGCAAGGTCCTGGCGGGCGACGAGTCGGTCAGCCTGAAGGCCGAGGTGGCCGGCGGGGGTGGCGAGGGGGAGGCCTCGCTGGACGCCCTCTGGTGGCCGCCGCAGAAGATCAGCGCGCGCTATCTCGCGCCACTCCTCTACCACGGCCAGGCGCGCGAGGACCCGGAGCCGCCGCGCCGCTCCCTCGACGTAGAGGTGGCGCTGCCCCAGGAGTGGCACGAGGAGCCGATGGCGATCGACCCCCTGGAGCCCCCGAACGTCAGCTGACGCCGAGCGCGGCGCTCAGCGCGAGCATCACGAGGCCGCCGGCGACCAGGCCCACCGGGCCGATCCAGCCGAGCGGCGAGAACGTTCGCGGCAGAAGATCCCAGGCCACGAGCGCCAGCATCGCCCCTGCGGCGAACGCGAACGAGACGGGGAGGAGCGATTCGACCGTCTCCACCAGCGCGTAGGCGATCGCCGCCCCGACGGGCTGAGGGGAGCTGGTCAGGACGGCGGCCCAGAACTGCTGCGTCCGGCTGAATCCGGCCTCCGCCATCGGGATCGCCACGCTGGTGCCCTCGGGGATGTTCTGGAGGGCGATCGCCAGGATGACGAACGTCCCGAGTGCCGCGGTGCCGGACGCATAGGCCGTGCCGACCGCGAGCCCCTCGGGCAGGCTGTGCGCGAAGAGGACGGCGAAGACGAGGACCGCCGTCCGGACGTCTACTCCCCTGAGCTGTCCGACGTGGACGTCGCGCCTCCCGAGGAGGACGTGGGTGGCGGCGAGGAAGGCCACGCCGGCGACCAGCCCGCCCACCACGGCGGCGGCGGAGCCTCGGTGGATCGCGGGCAGCAGCAGGCCAACGATCGAGGCGACGCTCATCACGCCCGCGGTCACGCCCCACAGAGCCGGCTCCCAGCCCGTGGTCCGAGGTCGCAGCAGGAACACGGGAATCGCGCCGAGGCCGGTGGCCAGCGCCGTCGCAGTCCCGAGCGCGACCACGGTGAGCATCGGCGGGGATGATCCCAGCCTCTAGTGTCTGGCGAGCGGTGCCCGCCCTCACCCAGGTTCCCGTTGCACCCGCGTCGCCCGAGCGGTTCCGGGCGCTCGTGGGAGAGGACTACGCCGCCGTCGATCAGGCGGTGAAAACCGCCGAGCAGGTGCTCGCGGGCCGGGTGATCTGGCATATCAACTCGACCGCCCGCGGAGGAGGGGTGGCCGAGTTGCTGCAGTCGCTGCTCGCCTACGCGCGAGGGGCCGGGGTCGACGTGCGCTGGCTCACAATCGGGGGCAACCCGGATTTCTTCCGGGTCACCAAGCGGATCCACAACCAGCTGCATGCCTCCGATGGCGACGGCGGCGGGCTCGGGCCCGCGGAGCGCGAGATCTACGACCACACGCTGCTCGAGGCCGCCGACGAGCTGGTCGAGCTGGTCCGCGACGGGGACATCGTCTACATCCACGACCCCCAGCCCGCCGGCCTGATCCCGCACGTGAAGAGCGCGGGCACCAAGATCGTCTGGCGCTGTCACGTCGGCGTCGACCACCCCAACGGGCTGGCGCGAGAGGCCTGGGACTTCCTGCGGCCCTACGTCGACGAGGCCGACGCCCTGGTGTTCTCCCGCCGGGAGTTCGTCTGGGAGGGCCTCGAATCGGAGCGGCTCTGGCTGGTGCCGCCCTCGATCGACGCCTTCTCTCCCAAGAACGAGGAGCTCGACCCGCAGGCGGCGCGCTCGATCCTCAACGTGATCGGGCTGGGTCAGGGCGACCACTTCAAGCAGGCGGTCTTCGAGCGCGAGGACGGCAGCACGGCGCGCGTCGATCGCGCCGCCGAGCTCGACCAGGAGGGACCGATCCCCGAGGATGCTCCGCTGATCGTCCAGGTCTCCCGCTGGGACCGGCTCAAGGATCCGGTCGGAGTGCTCCGCTGCTTCGCGGAGCACGTGGCCAACCCGGCGGCGCATCTGCTCCTCGCCGGGCCGTCGGTGTCCGGGGTGGCGGACGATCCGGAGGGGGCCGAGGTGCTGGCCGAGGTTCGCGGGGTTCTCGAGCAATTCCCGCCGAGGTGCGGGGCAGGGTCCACCTCGCCTGCCTGCCGATGGACGACGTGCAGGAGAACGCGGCCATGGTCAACGCGATCCAGCGGCGCGCGGACGTCATCGTGCAGAAGAGCCTCGCCGAGGGCTTCGGCCTGACGGTGGCGGAGGCGATGTGGAAGTCGAAGCCGGTCGTCGCGACCCGCGTAGGCGGGATCCAGGACCAGATCGTCGACGGAGAGTCCGGAGTGCTGATCGACGATCCCGCGGACCTGGCCGCGACGGGGGAGGCGATCAATCGGCTCCTCGACGATCCGGACCGGGCCCAGGCGATCGGCGAGAGCGCGCACGAGCGCGTTCGCCGATCGTTCCTCGGCACCCGGCATCTGGCCCAGTACATGCAGCTGATCGAGCAGATGCTCCGGTCCGACGGGCAGGACGGGGGCCAACGCGGCCTAGGAGCTAGGTCTAGAAGGGACTCATGGCCCAAGAAGCCAGATCCGACGCACCGGTCCTGATTGCCTATGACGGCTCCGATTACGCCAAGGCGGCGATAGCGCAGGCCGGTCGGCAGCTCCACATGCCGCGAGCCGCAATCGTCCTCTCGGTCTTCGAGCCCTTGGAGGCGCTCCCCTTCTGGGGAGTCGCATACGCGAGGGTGCCCGCCGGCTTCGCCGAGGAGGCGAAGCAGCAGGCAAGCGAGATCGCCGCCGAAGGCGCAGCCTTGGCCAAGGAGGCCGGCTTTGAGGCCGAGGCTTTCGTGATCGAAGGCAGCCCGGTTTGGAAGCGGATCATCGAGGTGGCGAAGGACCGTGGAGCCGGGGTGATCGTGATCGGCTCGCATGGGCGAAGCGGAGTCAGCTACGTCGCGATGGGCAGCGTCGCCACCGCGGTGGCCCATCACGCCGATGCTCCCGTCTTGATCTGCCGCGTCGCGAATAGCTAGGCAGATCCAGCTTCGTCGTAGACGCGAATGAATCGGAGGTAGTTCTCAGCGATCCGGGAGGCTGCATCCTCCCGGGAGGCGCTGCCGTCGATCCAGCCTTCGAGGGGATCACCCCAGATCGACCGACCGATTGCGAAGCCGACGTATCCGTCCACCGGAGCTCCCTGGCGCAACCAGTGGTCGACCTTGTCGTTGTCGGCTCCTCGCCCCAGGACCACGCAGACGACTCCGTCCCGTCCCCCTTCTCGGCACTGAGCGGCTATTCGCTCGCAGTCCGCCCGTTCGTCCACGCCCTCGATCTTCCAGATGTCGGACTCGATGCCGGCGTCCTGGAGCTCGGCGATCGCGCGGATCATCAAGTCTGGACGGAGCTCGGCGTCATAGCGGTCCGTATCTCCATCGACGCCCGCGAGCTGAGCTTCCTCGGCGGGGACCAGAAGCTCGAAGAGAAGCTTGCGATCGTGCTCATGGAGCCAGTCCGAGAGACGTCGCAAGCGCCCGGCCTGCCTCTGGTTCATCTCGGCGTCTCCAGCTGGGTTGTAGCGGACCAGCACCTTCGAGAAGTCGGGGTCGTAGCGCTCGATGTGCGCGCCGAATTCGTCGCCGTACTCGAAGTCGAATTCGTTCTGGCCGCTCTTCTCGACCGGCATCGCCAGCTTGATGCCCCGGGCCTTGGCTTCCTCGGGCACCTGCGTCGGGCCCCCGAACTGCTCGTCGACGAGCGCCCCGGTCACAGAGGGATCGGCGCCCCGCGCCAGCGCGGCCTCGATGCCCTCGAAGATCAGGTGCTTGCCATCGGCGAAGCGCTTCAGGTCCTGGGCAGTTGGATCGCCTTCGACGCCGAAGCGCTTGACGAAGGATCCGCGGTGGTCGAACGCGAGGACGTAGAGCTTGCCGTCGTAACCGAGGCCCATGAGCTCAAGCCGCCCGTTTCGCTCGGATCGGCCCGGCGGCCTCGTTGTCGTCGAGCATGCGCCTCGCCCGGACGGCGCGCTCGATCGCCGTCACCGAGAGCATCCCGATTTCGCCATCGTGACCGCGAACGATCGCGCGCCCGTGCCGCTGGAAGGCGGGGTTGGCGAGCAGCCCGTCGATGGTGACGTCGTCGTCGACGAAGACCGAGGAATCCCGGTCGGCGAGGTCGCCGACGCGGGTCGTTGCCCGCTTGCCGGCGGGAAGCGCCTCGACCTGGTCGATGTCGAGTAGGCCAACGGGTACTCGCCCCTCGACGACGGGGAAGGCGTGATAACCGAGCCGGGCAAACGAGTCGCGCAGCGCGTCCGCGACCAGGGTGTTCGCATCGAGCGTCGCAGCCGGCACTGCCATCACTCGCCGCAACCCAAGGCCTTTGAACGTCGACTGCAGCGCGACGCTGGTCTCCTCTGCCTTCCCCGCCAAGATCAGGAAGACGCCGATCAGGCCGAGCCAGAGGAGCCCTGGCGCTCCGGCGAAGACGCCGAGAACTCCGATCCCAACCATGCCGTAGCCAAAGCCACGCCCTACCCGAGCAGCCCGTGCCGTCGCCCGCTCGAAGTCGCCCGTTCGCTGCCAGAGGATGCCGCGCAGCACTCGGCCGCCATCCAGCGGGAACGCGGGCAACATGTTGAAGACGAGGATCACGGTGTTGATCAGGGCCTGATAGGCGAGCAGGGCGGTTACGGCATCCGGCGTGGAGGAGGGAAGGGCCAGAACGGCGACCCAGAAGAGCAGCGCGATCACCACGGTGACGCCAGGTCCCGCCAGGGCGAAGCGGAGCTCCTCGCCGGCCGCATGGGCGGTCCCCTTCATCTTCGCGACGCCACCCAGCAGCCAGAGCTCGATGCCCTCGATCTCAACCCCGTATCGGCGCGCCACGAGCGCGTGGCCGAGCTCGTGGAGGAGGATGCTCGCGAACAGCAGCAGAGCGCTCGCCAGCCCGAGCGCATAGGCGGCGACGGGCGCGATGCCAGAAGCCTGGTCCGGGTAATAGGTGCTTCCCAGCGACCAGGTGATCAGCGCGACGATCACCAGCCAGAGCGGATGAATGCTGATCGGAATGCCCGCGAGCCGACCGATCTTGAGACCACCGCCGAACATGCACACCAAGGTAATCCCGCGCCTCGTGCGTGGCATCGCCCGCCGCCACGGATCGCCCACCCGTGCTCAACACCTAGCCAGGAGGCGCCTGCAGCGGTCATCGTTTCGGTGAAATGAGCGGCGCAGCGCAGTCCAAGCCCGAGGTCCCTGCGGCCTATGCCTGACGAGCCACAGGTGAACCCGGAGGAGCGGCTGGACCTGCTGCTCCAGCATCTGGGGGCGCGCACGACCGGCCTCGGCAGGCGCCAGGCCGAGCGCCGGCTCCAGCAGTACGGGCCCAATGAGATTCGCCGGCGGGAGGAGCGCAGCCATCTGCGGGACCTGGCGCGCCAGTTCACGCATCCGCTGGCGCTGCTGCTCTGGGCCGCGGCGGCTCTCGCCTGGATCGCAGGGATCGTCCCGGTGGCGATCGCGATCGTCGTCGTGATCTTCGTCAACGCGATCTTCGCCTTCGTCCAGGAGCTCCAGGCCGAACGCGCGGTTGAGGCCCTCGCCGCGTACCTCCCGTCCGAGGCGCGGGTCATCCGCGACGGCGAGGAGCTCGGCATCCCCACGACCGAGCTCGTCCCGGGCGATGTGCTCCTGATCGAGGAGGGAGAGCGGATCTCGGCCGACGCGCGCCTTCTGGAGGGGGCTCTCGAGATCGACATGTCGACCCTCACCGGGGAGTCCGCGCCTGTCGATCGCGACGCCGCATTCGCCGATACGGGCGTCCCGCGGCTCGAAGCCAGGGATCTGGTCTTCTCCGGGACGAGCTGCGTCGAGGGCGAGGCCCGCGCCCTGGTCTACGCGACCGGGATGCACACCGAGCTCGGCCGGATCGCCACGCTCTCCCAGCGCGTCACGACCGAGGCATCCCCGCTCGAGAACCAGGTCCGGAAGGTGGCCTGGCTGATCGCCTTGATCGCGGTCGGGGGGGCCATCGCGTTCATCCCGGTCGCGACGCTGGTGGCGGGGCTCTCGGTATCCGACGCGGTCGTCTTCGCGGTCGGGCTGCTGGTGGGCCTGGTCCCCGAGGGACTGCTGCCGGTGATCACCCTTGCTCTCGCGGTCGGCGCCAGGGACCTGGTGCGGCGCGGAGCCGTGGTCAAGCGGCTGAGCGCGGTCGAGACCCTCGGCTCGACCAACGTGATCTGCACGGACAAGACGGGGACGCTGACCGAGAACCGGATGAGGGCCACGTCGATCTGGACCGAATCGGGGACCCTGAGCCTGGAGGACGGAGAGCCGAGGGCCAACGGCGGCGCAGACCCGGCCCGGTTTCGGGCGCTTGCGGCGGCGATGGTCGCGTGCAACAACGCGCATCCCGACACGGGGACGGGGGAGCCAGTCGGCGACCCGACCGAGGTGGCGATCCTGGAGGCCGCCGCGCGTCTCGGCGTCGAGCTCGACGCCGCCCGGCGTGAGCGCGACCGGCGTGCCCTCTTCCACTTCGACCCGTCGCTGCGGCTGATGTCGACGGTCGACGAGCGCGGGGGCGGGCTCTGGGTGGACACGAAGGGGGCGCCCGAGGCGGTGCTTCCACGGTGCAGCTCGATCGCCGCGGACGGCGAGGTCCGCCCCCTGGGTGCGGAGGAGCGCGACCGGGTTCAGTCGATCGTCGACGGGTACGCGAGCCAGGGGCTGAGGGTCCTCGCCGTCGCTCAGCGCGGACCGCTCGCCAACGGCATCCCCGACGCGCGCGAAGAGGCGGAGACCGACCTCACCTTCCTCGGCCTGGTTTCGATGCTCGATCCTCCCCGGCCCGAGGTCGCGGCCGCGGTGGAGAGCTGCCACCGGGCCGGCCTTCGGGTGATCGTCATCACCGGGGACCATGGCCTGACCGCGGCGGCGATCGCGAAGCGCGTCGGGATCGGGACGGGCGAGTCGAAGGTGGTCGTCGGGAGCGACGTCGACGAGATGACCGACAACGAGCTGGACTCGCTCCTGCGAGAGGGCGACGAGCTGATCTTCGCGCGCAGCTCTCCTGAGACCAAGCTGCGGATCGCGGAGTCACTGCGCGAGGAGGGGCGCATCGTCGCGATGACCGGCGACGGGGTCAATGACGCGCCGGCCCTGCGGCGCGCCGACATCGGAGTGGCGATGGGGCAATCGGGCACCGACGTGGCCAGGGAGGCCTCGACGATGGTCCTCACGGACGACAACTTCGCGACGATCGTCGCGGCGATCGAGGGCGGCAGGCGGGTCTACGACAACGTCCGCAAGTTCATCTTCTACCTCTTCGCCCACGCCACGCCGGAGGTGACGCCGTTCGTCGTGTTCGCGCTCGGTGGCGGGGCGATTCCGCTTCCCCTCACCGTCCTCCAGCTGCTCTCCTTCGACGTCGGGACCGAGACGCTGCCCGCGCTTGCCCTGGGCCGCGAGCCCGCGGAGCCGGGCCTGATGGAGCGCCCGCCCCGAGAGCGGTCCGAGGGAGTGATCCGGCCGAGCGATGCTGGTCCGCGCCTGGCTCTTCCTCGGCGTGATCTGCGCCGCGCTCGCGATGGCCGGCTTCTTCTACGTCCTCGGCGGCGCCGGGTGGTCCCCCGGCGATCCCACCGGAGCGGGACATCCCCTGCACCATGCGTATGAGCAGGCGACGACCATGACCTTCCTGGGCATGGTGATGGGACAGATCGGAACCGCCTTCGCGGCTCGCACCGAGCGCGCCTCCCTGCGCTCGATCGGCGTGCTCTCCAACCGGCTGCTGCTCTGGGGCATTCTGTTCGAGCTCGCCCTCTCGGCGCTGATCATCTACGCGCCGCCGCTGCAGTCGCTGCTCGACACGGCCGCGCTCGCGCCCCACATGCTGCTCTTCACGCTGCCCTTCCCGTTCATCGTCTGGGGCGCCGACGAGCTGCGTCGCTGGCTGCTGCGCCGCCGCAAAGCCGACGAGGCCCACGCGTGACGCTCGACCCGGCTCTGCTCTTGGCCGCCGAGAGGGCCGTGGACTCCGGCGCGGCGCTCCTGCGCCGGGGCCGGCGCGACATCGGCTCGGTGGTTGGCAAGGGCGACCGCGACTACGCAACCGAGGTGGACTTCAGCATCGAGGAGACCATCCGCGCGGCCCTTCGGGAGATCGCCCCGGGAATCGGCTTCCTTGGAGAGGAGGAGGGGCAGTCGGGCGGCACGCGCGAGGCGATGTGGGTGCTCGATCCGATCGACGGCACCGTCAACTTCGCGAACGGCAGCCCGCTGTGCGCGATTTCGCTCGCGCTGATCGAGCTCGGCGAGCCGGTGCTCGGGATCATCGACCTGCCCCTGATCGGCGAGCGCTACGTGGCGCACCGGGGCGGAGGCGCATGGCTGAACGGCCGGCGGATCAACGTGCTCGAGCCGTCCGGCCTGCATGACGCGATGGTCGGGTTCTCCGACTTCGCCGTCGGGCCACGAGCGAAGATCGAGAACGACGTCCACCGTGAGCTGATGGAGCTCCTGGTGCCGCGCTGCCTGCGGGTCCGGGTCCATGGCTCCGAGTGCCTCGACCTGGCCTGGCTGGCCGCCGGGCGTCTCGACGTCTCGGTGATGCTCTCCAGCCTTCCCTGGGATGTGACCGCCGGTGTGCTGATTGCCCGCGAGGCGGGGGCAGAGGCGTTCGATCACGGTGGCGAGCCATGGACGCCGCATTCGGAGTTCACCATCTGCTGCACGCCCGGCCTCGTGGACGAGCTGTTGCCGCTGGTTCAGGAGGCGGTCGAAGCGGCGGACGTCTCGCCGTCGGCCCCGAACTGATCGAGCCGCAGCGGATCGACCTGAACCTCCTGGGCAAGTCTCGACACCTCGCGCATGTGGCCCGTCCCGAGCCCGTGACGGGCGACGTTGAGCGCTCCCGCCGCGACCCCCAGCTTGACCGCGACCTCGACTGGCAGTCCCGCCCCGAGCGCCACGCCGACTCCGGCGAACACCGAATCCCCAGCGCCGCGCTCGTCGACCGGTGCGAAATGCGGGCTGTGGATCGTGAACGAGCGCTCTCGTCCGAGGAGCAGGGCCGGCTCCGCCGAGCGGGTGACGAGCACGTTCGCCGCACCCTCGGCGATAAGACTGCTGGCTGCCTCGACCGCTGACGACAGCCGCTGGTCGTCCATGCGCCGATCGTCAACCAGATCCGAATCGCTCACCTTGAGGAAGTCGATGCCGCCTCGAAGCGCGGCGGTAAGCGGCTCGCCGCTTAGGTCAGCCAGCAGGAGGCGGCCGTTGCCTCGCAGATCCCGGCAGAGACGCTCGAACACTTCCGGTGGGAGGACGCCTTCGTTGCGCGGCCCGGTTACCAGGACGGCGACCGAATCCAGGCCCGCGGTGAGGGTGACGCCATAGAGGTCATCCAGCTCATGCCTCGCCAGGGTGGGACTCGAGGTCTCGGCGATGACCTCGCGCTCACCGCCCCGCCGGTCGTGTATGTAGGCGCCGTTGGCGCCCTCGGTTTCGACCGAGAGGACGGAGATCCCGTCAACCGTCAGCAGCGACTCGAGCACGGCGCCGATCTCGCCCCCCAGGGGGACGCAGAGACTCACCCTGGCGCCGAGTCGTGCCGCCATGCGCGCAACCCAGAAGCCCTGGCCACCGGCATGAAGGTGGATATCGGGCTCCTCGCCGGGGCTCGGCTCGAGCGTGATGGTCAATGCCGGCGACGGGGCGAAGACAGCGAGCGAACACGACACCGGAGGCAGGTCGGACAGGCTGACGGTCTCGGACATTCAAGAAGCCTACGACTGCAAAGCCAGGCGACCTAGGTGGTCAGCGCGGATAGGAGTCCCGACTTGAGCACGGATATGTCGTCGCGACGGTGGTGGTTTGGTTCGCCATATGAGCAAGGTGATTGTCGGCTTCGACGCGAGCGAGCAGTCCGATGACGCGTTGGTGCTCGGCCAGGTACTCGCAGAGGTGTACCGCGCCGAGCTTCACGTCGCGATCGTCCTGCCGCGGACCCGGATCCCGTTCGAGCAGGCGGTCGCGGGCGGACAGGTCTCCGCCCAGCTGGAGGAGCGCCTCTGTGAGTCCGCGCAGCGCCGGTTGGGGAAGGCGGAGTTCATTCGCGCGAGCCTTGATGGTGAGGGCGGCGGGCGGTCGGCAGCCCGAGCCCTCTACGAGTACGCGGAGGACCAGGATGCGGATCTGATCGTGGTCGGATCCTCACATCGCGGAAAGATCGGGCGGATACTTCCCGGCAGCGTGGGGGAGAGCCTGCTGCGGGGCGCGCCGTGCGCGGTAGCAGTCGCGCCACGCGGCTTCGCCCACCAAGAGCACGCGGGCTTCCATCTGATCGGGATCGCGTATGACGGAACCGAGGAGGCGGATCTAGCCCTGAAGCAGGCCCAGCGAATCTCCAGCTCCCTCGATGCTGAGCTGCGGGTGATCACGGTTGTGCCCACGCTGATTGCCATGCAGATGAGCGCCGCGCTCGCGGGTGAGTTGCTGGAGGACCTTCGGGAAGAGTTTCGTGGATACCTGGAACGAGGACTCTCGGAGCTCGGTCAGAAGACCGAAGCGGAGGCTGTTCTTCGGGAAGGCGATCCGGCGAAGGTGCTCGCCGAGCAGGGAAACGAGCTTGACCTTCTGGTGATGGGATCGCGCGGCTACGGCCCAGTCCGCAGCGCGCTGCTGGGGGCAATCTCGTCCGCGGCGATGAGGACCGCCCCGTGTCCGGTGCTGATCACGCCGAGAGGATCTGCTCTCCAGTCAGAACCAGGCGAAAGGAGCGCAAATGGTGAGCTTGCCGTGGAGGAGTAAGGCCGGCGGCTTTGTCGGAGCTCTCACCCGAGGACTTCGAGATACGCCTGTCCAGTAATGGGACAGAACTGAGTCCCGATGCCGGACCTGAGTTCGGCCCGCGCGTGAGTCTGGTTCATCGCCTTTCGATAAGGGCGATCGCTGGTCATCGCGTGGTAGGAATCGCAGACGAGGGTGATGCGGCTGGCCAGGGGGATCTGCTCGCCCTTCAGCCCGTCCGGATACCCCGTTCCGTCCCTGTGCTCGTGTTCGGCCCGAATCGCCGGAGCGAGATGGCTGAGCTGGCGAGTGACGGCGAGGACGCTCGGTCCGTTAGAAGTGCTGGGGCGGCTTGGCGGCGATCGCCTCGACCAGCTCGCCGGTCTTGCCCTCGGGGGCGTGGGTGGCGATGTCGGCCTCGGTGATGATGCCGCTCAGCTTCTTCTTGTCGTCCATGACGCACAGGCGCTTGACGGCGTGCTCGCGCATCATGCTGAGCGCCTCGTCGAACGACGCGTCGGCGGCGATCCAGCGCACCGTGCCCTGGGCCAACTCGCCGCACACGGTGGTGGCCGGGTCGCGGCTCTGAGCGAGCGCCTTGACGACGATGTCGCGGTCGGTGAGCATGCCCTTCAGGCGATCGTCATCGCCGCAGATAGGCAACACGCCGACGTCGAGCTCCGCCATGCGCTTCGCCGCGTCGAGCAACGTTTGGTTCTCGCCGATGCACTCAGCAGCCCTCGTGCATGGCGTCGCGGACCGTGCTAGCTGCCATTGCGATACCTCCTCGCTTGACGTCGGTCCGATCCTACTCCTGGACCGGACACCGGATTCAGGAGCTCGTGACCGACTTCCAGCGTGTGAGCCGTTCCGCGATCAGCTTGGCGCGCTGCCGATCGTCGCCCCCGTCGAGGATGCTCACGTCCTCAGGATCGGCGCGCAGATAGACGCCGGACGTTCGTGCGTTGAGTTCGGGCGAAGTTTCGGATCGAGTTGTCCAGTACCCGGCCGCGCGATCCGGCGTCTCGATCAGGATCTCCCCGGTGCCGTCGAGCTGAGGCGCGTTGGGGTCCCGAGGCCGTTCCCCATTCCAGTAGTAGAAGACACCCGCAGGGTCTGACTTCTCTTTGGACGCTTCGCTCCAATACCGCGCTGACAGCGTGCCGTCCTCTTGCCATGAGCGGCCGGCCACGCCCAATGTCCCGTCAAGCTCTCGCGAGATCCGCAAGAGGCTCACGGCCGAAGGTTCCTCCGAGCTGCGCTCCGTCAGGGAGAATTGCCACCAGGCACCCTCGATCCGGGCGACGCGGCCCTCGCTCTCGATCGCCTTTCGGAGCTTGTCGTTGACGCTTCTCATCTCAGCGGCGGTCGTTGCCTGGTCGTAGCGCACGCTGGTGAGGCCGAGGAGGTCGCTGGGAAGCTTCGCGCCGCTCGCATGGAGGATGAACGTGCGGCGCATTCCGAGGGCACTGCCGAAGAGACCGGCCTCGAAGACCACGTTGTCGCGCGGCGAGGCCTGGCCGTGCTCCGCCGGATCGGAGGTGGGGTCGCTCTCGGTCGTCCAGTCGTCGCGTGCGAACACAAACGCCGCGAAATCGACCTCACGCGTAAGGTCGATCAGCCGCTGCAATGTCGTCGTCCCCGGATTGAACGAAGTTGTCCAGGGCTCCACATCCGCAACGCTTTCGAGCCCACGCGTCAGTGCCTGGAGAAGCTTCTCCTGCTTTCCTGAAGAGCCCAGGAAGATGCGCGGCTTTTCTGTGCCTTCCACCAGGCGCCGAAAATATCGGAAGACGTCCCGATAGTGTGCAGGGACTTCATGCCGGAGGAGGGACTCGAACCCCCGACACGCGGATTATGATGACGGCGAGGAGGGGTCAGCTAAGGCCGAATAGGCATGGCTCGGATTCAGTCAGGTGCCCTCAGTTCGGGTCGAAGTCGGGAGTTGGACGCACAGTTCGACGCACGGTTTGCGCCCGATTGGCGGGCTGAAGCAGGTGAGGAGACCGTCGGACGCTTGCGCTGCGTCGTGCCTCCCAGGCCGCGTCGTTGCGGCTCACGCGGCGTCCCCCGCGTCCGCAGCGGCAACACGCGCCCTTCTGCTGGAAGTGAGCTCCTCCGCGATGATCTGCAGCGCGGCCGCGGTCGGCACGCCGATGATCGCCCCTACCACGCCGAACAGTGAGCCGAAGACCAGGACGCTGACGATCACGGTGAAGCCGGAGACGCGCGCCGCCCTGCCGATGATCGTTGGTTGCAAAACGTAGTTCTCGATCTGCTGGTAGACGACGATCACGATCACGAAGGCAATCAGCGCCCCGAGGCTGACCGAGAGCGCGACGATGCCGATGATGATCCCCGCAAGCAGTGCTCCGATGCTCGGGATGAGGTCGAGGATCCCGGCGATCACCGCCAGGGCGAGCGCATGCGGAAGCCCGAGGATCACGGCGGTGATGCCGTAGACCGTCCCGCAGATCAGCGAGATCGCAAGGTTGCCGAGCATGTAGCGCGAGGTGGTCTTGATGATCCGGTCAGCGAGCCGCTCGTAGCGCTCCCGGCTGTCGCGGTAGAGCACGCTGCCGATCCCTCTGCTCACACGCGGTTCGTCGATCAGCCCGAAAAGCGTCAGGAAGGTCACCGAGAAGACGAGCGTGACCGCACCGAAGGCGGAGACCCCGACTCGGGCCAGTCCGCCCGACGCCCTGCCGAGTCCGCTTGTGATCTCGCTGGTGTGCGCCTTCAGGACGTCAAGCGCATTGCTTGGCCCGTTGATCAAGCCGCCGAGATCGCTGTGGCGCGCCTGGTCAACTAGGCCCGGCAGGGCCTCGCTGAAGTTCCGGAGTCCGTCGATGACGGCCTGCAGCAGAACAGCGACGAAGACGAGGCTGACGATGGCTATCCCCAGTACCAGCACCGTTGCGCACAGCGTCCGGCCCCACGGCAGCCGACGCTCCATCGCCTGGACCACCGGCGAAAGGACCGCGATGCTGAACATCGAGACGAAGAACAGCAGCAGGACGTTGCCGATAGAAGCGAGCGCAAAGGCGATGGCGACGATCGCAGCGACGATCAGGATGGTCCGAATGGAGATCGAGACCACGACTTCGCGACGATCTGTATCTGCGGCTGCCGAGCCCGCGTCCGACCGACTCATCTCAAAGGTCATTCCTCCCAGCTGAGCTCGATGTCGAGTTCGACGCGGCCGCCGGCCGAGCTGGTTGCGCACTTCATGGCAACGCGGTCGGCCGCCGGGATCGAGACCTCCTCCTCGTCTCCGAGCTTTAGGAGTCCGCCTGTGGTGAGCGCATATGCGATGTCCGTCAGGCGCTCCGCGGCCTGCTGACGTGAGAGCCGGTTCGTGCTCCGCTTGACGGCGCTCATTGACTGGGCCTGATTTGGATCGACTCCGGCCACGCTGACGATCTCGGGGGAAAGGCAGCAACCCGCTGTGGCAGAGGGCGCCTCGTACCTCCGCGATGAAAGTCGACCGCGGGAAGCCATCCTCGCGTCCCGGTGAACCAGTGATCGAGCGCTTCCTCGACGTGATCGCGCAGCCCGGCAGCGTCGATGGGTGGGGCGTTCCCTCCGGTGGGCGTCGGCATCGTCATCTCCTTTCGCCGGCCTTTGACGCGATCGAGAGTGCCGTCGACGCGGGTGAGGCGTCGTCACGCGATTCGTGTGATTGAGGCCACTCCGCCGAATCACCAAAAGCGTGTGACGACCGCTCATGCACCCGCGGTCGAGGGTCCGCGGCGACCACGGCGATGACCGCCCTGGCGGCGGTCAGGCGCTTCAGACATGAGGAGGACGAAATGAGTGCACATGCGACAGGGACCGGGGCTCAGGCGCCGCCGGTTCCCCCGGAGGTACGGACGGCGGCCCGCGAGCTGACCGGCTACTGGTGGGCCTGGCTGATCGCCGGGATCGTCTGGGTCACGATTTCCCTGGTGATCCTGCAATTCAACGACGCCTCGATCACGACGGTCGGCATCCTCATCGGCGTGATGTTCGCGCTGGCGAGCGCTCAGACCCTCGTCATCGCGACGGTGCCCGACAGCGCCGCGGTGCCGACGGGGGCTCGCTGGGTATCCGGCGCATTCAGCCTGCTGTTTGCGATCTCGGCGCTGCTCTGCTTCATCAACCCCGCCGATACGTTCGCCGGACTTGCCGACATGCTCGGCTTCCTGTTCCTGGTCGTCGGGCATCTGGTGGATGGTCCGCGCCTTCCTGGAGCGGCCGATCAACCCGGCCTGGTGGCTGACGCTGATCTCGGGGATCCTGATGACGGTTCTCGCCTTCTGGACCTCGGGGCAGCTGTTCATTCACAAGGCCTACGTCCTGCTGGTCTTCGCCGGCATCTGGGCGTTGATGGAGGGGACGGTCGACATCGTGCGGGCGTTCGAGATTCGCCGGGTCCACGAGGAGCTCTAGTCGGCCCTCGCGTCGACGCTGAGTTCGTAGGAGTCAGCGCAAGCGAGACCCGGACGAGATCAATCCGAGCTCACGCGCACGGTCGACCGCTTCCCTCCGGCTGTGCGCGTCGAGCTTGGAATAGATGTGTCGCATGTGAGTGCGGACCGTGTTGGGGGAGACGAACAGCTCGGCCGCGATCTCCGGCGCCTTCAGGTTGCTCGGCAGGAACCGGACGACTCTCAGCTCCGCGTCGCTGAGCTCCTCCTGGAGTGGGGGTGCCTCCTTCCGCGACAGGCCCGAACCGGCGATCAGGTCGAGGATGTCCGAAAGCAGGGTCGCGTGTGCGGTCTTGTGCCGTGGGTGGCGCTCGAGAAGGGGGCGCACTGGCGCCATGGCGAACGGCAGAAGGAACCCGTCCGCTTCAGCGATGTCGAGCGCGCGCTCCAGCGATTCCTCCACGGCACGGGTATCGCCGAGGGCGTCCTGGGCGGCGGCGGCGAAGAGCAGGGCGTCCATCGATGGAACTCGAGGATGGATGGTCGGTGCAGACCGCTCGATCGTCGGACGAAGTACGGCCAGTGCATGCTCGGGATCGCCTTGGCCGAGTTGAACTGCTGCCGCAGCAATGCGCATTTCCGCACGGCCACGCTCGTCGGAGCTGAGTTCGGCCAGAGCCGCGGCGGCGGCATCTACCTGCTCCAGCCGCACCAGAACCTCGATCAGCTGCACGCGCGGGTCGACCGTGACGATGTTCTTGCTCAGGCGCTGCCGAACGCTCTCCGCCGCGGAAAGCGCCTCCAGGGCCTCCTCGAGCTGGCCTTGGCCGAACCGCAGGAGCCCCCGGGAATACCTGGCCACCAGCTCGATCACGGGTTCCCCCTCGGCGGGGAGAGCTCGGTCCGCGCTGTCGAGACGCCGCTCCGCGGCCTCGAAGTCCCCCATCCAGACGAATTCATACGCCTGGATGACGAGGGCGGGAAAGACGATCGGGTCGTCCGCCCAGCCGTGGTCGCCGGCGACCTCAATTGCCTGGTCGGCGAGCCGGATCCCACCCTGGACGGGCTTTCCAGCCACGACCTCGGCGACTCCGAGGGGGGCGAGACTGCCGACCTCGATGTATGGCCGCTCGATCCTGCGAGCGAGTGCAATGGCTTCTTCCAGGTGGTCGCTCGCATCCGAAAGGTGGAGGGCCCAGAGCTCGGCGATCCCGAGATTCATCAGTGCGGTCGCCCGGTGGTCGGTCGCACGGTCCACTTCGTGAGGCGGCTGCGCAGCGAGTACCTCCTGCAGCGAGCGCATTGCGTCGAGCGTCGCCTCCAGATCGCCACGCCGGCGCGCGAGCGACAGCTTCGTGCTTGCCAGGCATAGGTCGAAGCGCCAACGGCGGTTCTCGTCCACTGCATCGGCGAGCCGCTCAGCGACGTCGATGTAGGCGGCCGTGTCGTCCAGGTCGCCGTCGAACATCTGGGCACCGGCAAGCGCGACGGCGAACTCGGGGTCGTCGGTCGCGGCCTCGCGCGGAAATGCAGACAGCAGCCCGTGAACCGTTGCGAGTCGGCCGTCCAGACCAAGGGCGACGTAGGAGTCGGCCAGCATCTTGGCGGCATCTCGCCAATCCTCAGCCGCCTGCGCGTGACGGACTGCCTCAACCGGATAGCCGTGTCCCTCGTACCAGCCGGCGGCCTGCCGGTGCAGGAGCGGCAGGCTCGCCGGATCAGTGCGCCTGAGCTCGAGCCGCAGGAAGTCAGCGAACAGGTGGTGGTACCGGAACCACGAGCGGGCGACGTCGAGCGAGGTGACGAAGGCGTTCGCCTCCTCGAGGCGCTGGAGAACTGTCTCTGATCCGGTTGAGCCCGTCAGGAAGTCGGCGAGGGGGCCGCTGACCCGGTCGAGAATCGATGTCCGCAGCAGAAGCTCTCGCACTTCAGCCGGTTGGCGCCCGAGAACCTCCGCCATCAGGTAGCCGGCGACTGTCCTCTCGCTGCCTGAGAACTCCGCGACGAACCGCTCGGGGTGCGGATGCCCGGTGAGCGAGAGTGCGGCCAGCCTCAGCCCGGCGACCCATCCCTCGGTGCGCTCGTGCAGGAGGGTCAAACCCTCGTCCGAGAGCTCGATCTGGCTCGCCTCGAGCAGTTCGCGAGTCTCCTCGCGGGAGAACTTGAGGCTGTCGGCGCGGATCTCGGTCAGATCGCCCGCAAGTCGAATGCGATGGAGGCCGAGGTCCGCCTCCTCGCGGCTCCCGAGCACCGTCCTTAGCTGCTGCGGACGCCTGGCCAGCAGCAGCTCCAAGCATGCGAGCGCCTCATCGGAAGAGAGCTCGTGCAGATCGTCGATGATCAGGACCAGTGGATCGTTGAGCGAATCGAGCGCGGGGAGCAACCGCTCGACGAGCGCGGAGCCGCGGAAGCGCGGGGTTGGCGCGACCGGCTCGACGAGCTGCCTTCGCCCCGCCGCACCCGCGAGCGCGTCCACCACGGCAGCCCAGAAGTGCTGTGCATCGCGCTCCCCGGGTTCGACGGAGACCCATGCCACGCGATTCCCCGTCTCTTCGGCCCAGGACCGCAGGAGCACGGTCTTGCCGCTGCCGGCGGGGGCGCAAACGAGTCCGACGCCACCCGCTGGTACCGCCGAGAGACGGGCGAACAGTCCCTCGCGGCGCACCAGCCGACCACGCGCCAGCACGGCCTCGGAGGGCCGTGAATTCGATCTCGGTCCATCCTGGACCCTTGACTGCTGGTGGTCCGGCACGCTCCCCGCCCCCTAGCAGTCGCGATTACGGCTCATCGCGGACCACCTTAAAGCGATGTGACCCGCTTAATCAAGAATGGGTGACGACGGATCACACACGCCGAAACGAATATCCAGGCGTCAGGCAACGGAGGAGGTTTGGAGATGGCTGCATCCGGGCGCTTCAGTCGATTGGTCTCCCAGACCAGGCGTCGTCGCTGGCAGTCGGTTCCAGCGCCACGTCGGCCTGTTCTGTTTGTGAATCCCCGGTCGGGCGGCGGGAGCGCCGAGCGGGAGCGCATCGCCGAGCACGCTCGGGAGCGCGGCATAGGGGCTGTAGTACTGAACACTGACCAGGACCTGTCGGCGCTCGTCGCTGATGCAGTCGCCGACGGCGCGGACGCGCTCGGCATCGCGGGCGGCGATGGCTCGCTCGCGGTGATTGCAGAGGCTGCACGACGAGAGGACCTGCCCTTGATCTGCATTCCCGCGGGGACGCGCAACCATTTCGCCGCTGACCTCGGGATTCGCCGCAGCGACCTCGTCGGCTCGCTCGATGCGTTCACGGACGGCGTCGAGCGCCGGATCGACGTCGGGGAGGTGAACGGGAGGATGTTCCTCAACAACGTTTGTCTCGGCGTCTACGGCGACGCGGTCGGGGAGCAGGCCTACCGCGACGCGAAGCTGCGCACGCTGATCGAGACGGCGAATGCGGTGAGGACGGCCACGACCGAACGCGCGTCCCTGAGCATCATGGACGCCCGGGGACGCGAGCACCCCGAGCCCGCGGTCGTGATCGTCTCGAACAATCCCTATGCGATTGGGACACCCAGGCGCGGCGCGCGTCCGACACTCGATGGCGGCCGACTCGGAATCATCGTCATTGACGCGCCAGGGGCGGGACCAAGGGGCCCCGGCTCCTTCTGGACCACGCCCGATCTCGAGGTTCAGGCCCACGGACCGGTTCGCGCGGGTCTCGACGGCGAGGCGGTCGACCTCGACCCACCTCTGCGTTTCACGGTCAGGCCGGCGGCGCTTCGCGTTCGGATCTCGCGGGCCCACGCCAACGCAGTACGGTGACCGCGATCGGGGCGATGGCGGCCCCGACGAGGGAACCGACAATCACGTCCCCGGGGTAGTGCACGCCGGTGTGCACCCGGGAGTATGCGACTACGGCCGCGGCCGCGCTGAGTGGCGCCGCCACCTCCGGTGCCTCCGCCGCGATTCCGGCCACGAAGGCGAAAGCGGACGCTGAATGCCCCGACGGGAACGAGTGCGTCGCCGGCATCCTCACCTGACGCCGGGTCGGCACGCGGAATCTCACGCGCTCCGGCCGTCGTCGACGGCCCAGCGGCTTCAGGATCGCGTTGACGATGGCGGAGGTGACCGCGACGGACACCAAACCGTCGCTCGCAGCGCGACGGCCACGCGAACCACCGGCGGACGCGAGCAGAGCGGCGCTTGCCAGCCATAACTTCGAGTGATCGGACGCACGCGAGACGCTGCGAAGGATGCGGTCGAGGCGGGGTGTCGGTGTCGCGGCGATCGCCGAGTACACGGCGGTGTCGAGCCGGACCAGCTCGTCCCGCAAGCCTCTGACGTCGTTTCTCAGCGCCATTGTCTGAATGATCACCAATATTGGATGACGACCCCTCACCCGCCCGTCGCTCAGCCTCCGCCTTAAGCAAACAATGGAGGTTGAAATGACTGTGTCGGATGATTTGAGCAAGCTCTCGGTCCGCGCGAAGGAAGCGGAAGACCGCGTGAGTGCATCCAGCGAGAAGGCGCGGGCGGGTCTGGAGGAGGACGTCGAGTTCACCCGCACGGCGGTCGAGAAGCAGAACGCCGTCCTGCGTGAG
This sequence comes from uncultured Solirubrobacterales bacterium, assembly GCA_963763985.1. Classification (GTDB taxonomy): domain Bacteria; phylum Actinomycetota; class Thermoleophilia; order Solirubrobacterales; family 70-9; genus DASUPK01. Next base: position 116,830 of record CAVXQO010000014.1, read on the forward strand.
CTGGTAAGCGAGAAGAAGGGCGATATCTCGGACCATTGGAATGAGCTGCAGGCCGCTTGGAACGAAATCGTCGCCAAGGTCCGCGACGACGTCGATGCCCGCAAGGCCGAGCACGATCAGCACAAGGCGGAACGGCGCGCCGACCGAGCCGAAGACGACGCCAAGATCGCGATCGACTTCGCCTACTCGGCGATCGCCGAGGCCGAGTACGCGGCGCTCGACGCGAATCTCGCGCGGATGGAGGCAAACGAGTTGTCGGAGCAACCGGGCGCAACCGCCTGATCGTCATGCACGCGACCGCATCCCTAGCGTCGTCACGGGGCGGGGCCGCCGACTCGGCGGCCCCGCAGCCCGCGGCCCGAGTCGAGGTGGCGCCGATTCACCTGACCTTCACCCGTGATCTACCGCTGAGCCAATCTGCGCTGGAGTTCGCGGTGAAGCGGCACGCCGGCCAGACGAGAGGCGCCGATCGGGCCGACTTCGTCCTGCATCCAGTCGAGGTCGCCTCGACCCTCGAGCGAGCGCATTACCCCGATCACGTGGTCGCCGCCGGCCTCCTCCACGACGTTCTCGAGGACACCGATGCCGAACGCGGCGAAGTTGAGGCGCGCTTCGGACCGGACGTCGCCGAGCTGGTCGCCACCCTCAGCGACGATCCGTCGATTGGCGACAAGGAGCGACGCCGTAAGGATCTTCGTGAACGCGTTCGCACGGCCGGGGGCTATGCGCCGCTCATCTTCGCCGCCGACAAGGTCTCCAAGGTGCGAGAGCTGCGGGCGCTTCTCGCGACCGGCCCGCCGACTGCGGAGACCAAGAGCAAGCTCCGTCACTACCGCGCCTCGCTCGAGATGCTCGAAGAGGTCGTGCCGGAGTCTCGCCTCGTCGAGCTGCTCCGCTTCGAGCTCGAGGCCCTGGAGCAGATCCCGCCGCGGTTAGCAACGAGCGCTACCGCAACAGATCTCGGCGGACGGCGATCAGCGCAGCCGGCAGGTGTTCGAGCAACCCACCGAGAGTGAGCTCCGGATGCGATTGATAGGCAACGAACGCGCCGTCGATCGCAGCGAGGGCGAACCGCGCCAGATGGTCGGCGTCGCCGCTCCTCGGATCGAGATCGAAGACGAGCCGCATCTGGACCCGCAGCCGGTCGAGCGCCATCTCCCGCACCCGGTTGACGACTCGATGGACCTCGTTCTCACCGGTATGAACGGGCTGCGCGGCCATCACGACGAGGATGCGGAGGAAGTCCGGATGGCGCTCCAGCGTGACCGCGATGGTCTCGACCAGGGCCCGCAGGTGGTCCGTCTGGGAGCCGACGCGGCGGTCGATGTCCGGGAGCGCGTCGAAGAATCGCTCCGCGCCCCGCTCCATGACAGCGAGCAGGACGCCCTCCTTCGAGCCGAAGTAGTGGTAGATCGAGCTGGGGGGGACGCCGGCCTCGTCAACGAGTGCCGCAACGGTCGCGGCCTCATACCCCTTCTTGGCCATCAGATGCTCAGCGGCGTCCAGGACCGCTTCCCGCGAGCGGACTCCTCGCCGGTTGGGTGTCACCTCTTCGACCTTGGCGGCCATCCTCCTCAGGTTAACAATTGAAGTTGACATTCCAAAACCAGTTCTGTAGCGTCCGCTCCAATTACAGCGGATTGCCCACGGAGGAGAGCGAAGTGCCCGAGGAACAGGTACCCATCTTGATCGTCGGCGGGGGAGGCGCAGGCCTCACCGCTTCCATGCTCCTCGCCCGGCATGGCGTCGATCACCTTCTGATCAGCGCGCGTCCCGGCACCTCCGATCTGCCGAAGGCCCACGTGCTCAACCAGCGGGCCATGGAGATCCTCGAGGACTGCGGGGTCGCCGCTGAGATCGAGGATCGGAGTACGCCGCCGAGCCAGATGGCCGCGACGGCCTATTACGCCGGCTTCGTGGGCGCGGACCCCGATGCCGGCCGGCGGATCGCGAAGCTCGAAAGCTGGGGCGCCGGCGGGGAGAACGAGCTCTGGCGAGCGGCCAGCCCATGGCATCAGCTCAACCTGCCGCAGATCCGGCTCGAACCGATCCTGAAGGCAGGCGCGGAGAGGCTTTCGCCCGGACGGATCCGCTTCAACCACGAGCTGCTGGAGCTGACGCAGGACGACGACGGCGTGACCGCCGTGGTCCGGGACAACGAGACCGGCGAGTCCTACTCGGTTCGCAGCGACTACCTGATCGGCGCCGACGGCGGCCGCCGGGTCGCCGGCCAGATCGGCGTCACCTACGAGGGCCTCGGGGTCGTCACGGAGACCGCAACGCTCCACGTGAGCGCTGAGTTCTCACGCTGGGCACGTGATCCGGACGTGTTGATCCGCTGGATCCTCTGCCCCGACACGGGGACGATGGTCGTCATGGTCCCGATGGGGCCTGAGCGCTGGGGACCCGACTCGGAGGAGTGGGTGATCCACCTGAACTACCCGGCGGACGACCCCCGCGCGCAGTCCGACGAGAAGGTGGAGGCAGACGTTCGATCTGCGATCGGCTTGGTCGACACGCCGATCACGATCCACAAGATCACGCGTTGGTCGGTAGACGCCGTGATGGCCTCGAAGTTCAGCGTCGGTCGCGTCTTCCTGGTCGGCGACGCGGCGCACCGCCACCCGCCGACGGGGGGGCTGGGCCTGACCAGCGCGATCCACGACGTCCACAACCTCTGCTGGAAGCTCGGGGCCGTGCTCGACGGTCATGCGTCGCCCGAGCTGCTCGAGACCTACGGGCCCGAGCGCCGCTCGGCCGACGAGCGAAACGCCCAGCGGTCGCTCGAGAACGCCGTGAACCAGTTCGCCATCGTGGCGACGGCGGGTGTCTCCCACGAGCACACGCCCGAGCAGAACTGGGCCAACGTCCGGCGCATCTGGAGCGGCGATCCCGCGGACGAGGACCACCGCGCGGCGGTCATGCGGGCGATCCGCATGCAGTCGATGGAGTTCAACGAGCTGAACGTCGAGCTCGGCTATGCGTACGAGTCCGCAGCGGTCGTACCGGACGGGACGCCGCCGGTGACCTCCGTCGACGAGGTCCGGCTCTACGAGCCTTCGACCCGGCCGGGTTCGCCGCTGCCGCATGCATGGATCGACGACGCGGACGGCGTGCGCCGGCCAATCAAGGACATGGTCAAGCCGGGTCGCTTCCTGCTGATCGCGGGCGAGGAAGGTGCGCCCTGGTGCAAAGCCGCCGAGGAGCTCGCCTCGACCGGTGTGCCCCTGGACGCCGTCCGAATCGGCCACATCGACGGCGACCTGTACGACCCGCGCTGCATGTGGGCGCGGAGCCGCGGGATCCGCCCCGACGGCGCGATCCTCGTCCGCCCCGACCGATTCGTCGCCTGGCGCAGCCCGGGAGCGTCGGAGGCGCCGCTCGAGGAGCTCCGCGACACCTTTGCTCGCGTCCTCGCCAAGCCGACCGCCGTCGCCGCAGCCACCTGAGGCGATGGAGCGAGAGGTCGACATCGCCGTCGTCGGCTACGGGCCCGTCGGGCAGACCCTCGCCGGAATGCTCGGGCGAGCGGGTCACCGCGTCGCCGCGTTCGAGCGCTTCGACGAGATCTATCGCCTGCCGCGCGCCGTCCACATCGACCACGAGATCATGCGTCTGCTGCAGGCCCGCGGCCTGGCCGACCGCCTCGCCGAGCAGATGGTCCCGCTGCGCGAGTACCGCTGGTTCGGCGCGGACGGCGAGGAGCTGCTCACCCTGACTCCGGAGATGCCGGCGAAGTCGGGCTGGGAGCCGGACTACCTGTTCTTCCAGCCCGAGCTCGAAAGGGCTCTCGACGGGAGGTGTGCGGACGACGGCGTCGCCGTGCATCGCGGCTGGGTCGCCGAGCGCATCAGCGATGACGAGGGCGGCGCAACCCTCACGGTCCGCCGCCATGTCGAGGAGGTGCCCGGGCGGCTTTCGCCGACCGAGGAGACGGAGACCGTGCGCGCGCGCTGGGTCGTCGGCGCCGACGGGGCGAACTCGTTCGTCCGGGAGGCGACCGGGATCGCGCGCCGGGACCTGGGCTTCCAGGAGCGCTGGCTGGTGGTGGATGCGGAGCCCAACGACATGTCCGCTCTGGCCCACTTGCCGATCGCCTGCCAGTGGTGCGATCCCCGGCGGCCGACGACGCACGTCCAGAGCGGGCCTCGGCACCGCCGCTGGGAGTTCATGCTGCTCCCGGGCGAGAAGCCCGAGGACTTTGACGATCCAGGACGCGTCTGGTCGCTCCTCGAGCCCTGGTTCAAGCCCGAGGACGGGCCGCTCACGCGCACAGCGGTCTACGAGTTCCGCTCGATGCTCACCGACGAGATGCGGAAGGGTCACGCTCTCCTCGTCGGGGACGCCGCCCACCTGACGCCGCCGTTCCTGGGGCAGGGCCTCTGCTCCGGCCTGCGGGACGCTGCGAATCTCGCCTGGAAGCTCGACCTCGTGCTGCGTGGACTCGCGTCCGAGGAGCTGCTCGATACGGTCGAGGTGGAGCGACAGCCGCAGACCGAGTGGGTGATCGGCTTCGCGGTCGAGCTCGGCAAGGTCCTCTGCGAGCTCGACCCGGAGGCCGCGGCCGAACGCGACGCGACGCTGCGCCAGGTGGGCGCACCTCCGCCGCTCGAGTTTCCGCCGCTCAGCAAGGGCGCGATCCACACCCCCTCTGGTGACATGCCCGATCCACTGGCAGGGACGCTCAGCGTCCAGGGGGTGGTGGCGAAGGACGGGCAAGAGGGCCGCTTCGACGATGTCGTCGGTCACGGCTGGTCGCTGATCGCCGCCGGCGGGGATCCGGTTGGCCACCTCGACGACGACGACCGCGCGTTGCTCAGCTCCCTCGACGTGACCGTTGCCTCCCTCGAGCCCGAGGCTCCCGGAGGCGTCCGCGACATCGACGGCCGCCTCACGGAGTGGCTACGCGGCCACGACGCGCGTGCCGCGCTGATTCGCCCCGACTTCTGCGTCTTCGGCAGCGTCGCCACGCCGGACGACCTGCCGTCGCTGGTCAGCGATCTGCGGACCCAACTTCATCTCACCACTCGACCCCTGATCAAGGAGCGCTGAAACATGGCCGACTCGACGGCAGTGATCCATCCCAAGTTCCACCACTTCAACCTGAAGACCACCCGTCTCCAGGAGATGATCGATTTCTACGCGGTCCTCGTCGGCGCTGAGGTCAACTTTCAGGACGACGTTGGCGCCTGGCTCAGCAACGACGAGGCTAACCACCGGATCGCCCTGCTGGCCTTCCCCGGTTTCAGCGACGACCCGGACAAGGACAGCCGCACCGGCCTGCATCACACGGCCTTCGAGTACGCGGGCTTCGACGAGCTCAACTCGACCTATCTGCGTCTGAAGGAGGCCGGGATCGAGCCGTCCTTCTGCATCGATCACGGCATGACGTTCTCCTACTACTACTCGGACCCCGACGGCAACCACGTCGAGCTCCAGGTCGACAACTTCGGCGATTGGGCCGAGTCGACTGAGTGGATGCGCACTTCGGAGGAGTTCAAGGCGAACCCGATCGGCCAGTTCGTCGATCCGGACAAGGTTGCAGCGGACCACGCCGAGGGGGTCGAGTTCGAGGAGATCCATGCGAAGGCGATGACCGGTGGCTATGCACCGGAGCAGGCGCCGGTCGAGATCCCGGATGCGTCATGAGGCACTGCAGATTCGAACTGGAGGGGCGAGTCCGGGAAGGGCTCGCGGACGAGGAGAGCATCATCGACCCCGAGCGTGGGGACCGCCACGCACCGGACGAGGTTCGGCTGCTCGCACCCGTGCAGCCGCGGAAGTTCCTCGGCATCGGGCTCAACTACGCGGACCACATCGCCGAGAGCGGGATGGAGGCGCCGGAGTTCCCGGTCTTCTTCAACAAGCAGTCGACCTGCGTGGTCGGGCCCGGGGACGACGTCCACATGCCGCGCGTCTCCAGCCTGCTCGACTACGAGGGCGAGCTTGCGATCGTCATCGGCAGGCGCTGCCGGCACGTCTCTGAAGAGGAGGCGCGCGGAGGTGATCGCCGGCTACACGATCACCAACGATCTCTCGGTGCGCGATTGGCAGCTGCGCACGCCGACGATGACGCTGGGCAAGTCGTTCGACACCCACGGCCCGCTCGGGCCCTGGATCGTGACCGCCGACGAGCTGGGCGATCCGCACTCGCTGTCGATCAAGACCTGGGTCAACGACGAGCTGCGCCAGGACGGCAACACCGGGGAGATGATCTACGACTGCTTCCAGCAGGTCGCGCATCTCTCGCAGGCGTTCACCCTCGAGCCCGGCGACGTGATTGCAACGGGCACCCCGGCCGGGATCGGAGCGGTGCGCCAGCCGTTCCCCGAGGGTCTCCTGAAGGTTGGCGACACCGTTCGCATCGAGATCGAGGGCATCGGCACGCTCGAGAACACCGTGGTCGAGGAGCCCGAAGGCTTCGTCGTCGAGGGGGCGGAGGAAGGGCTCGCGTGGACGGGCTGACCGACGCGCTGCGCAGCTTTCTGGACGAGCACCGTGTCGGCGTGCTCGCCACTGTGGCCGCCGATGGCAGGCCCCGGCAGTCGGTCGTCTACTACATCCGGGACGGGGATCGCCTGCTGATCTCGACCGAGTCCAAGCGGCTCAAGGCGCAGGACGTGATGCGCACCGGCCGGGCTTCCATCTGCATCCGGGGTGACGAGCAGCCGTATCCGTCGGCGACGTTCTCCGGTCCGGCCGAGATCCTGACCGAGGAAATCGGCCGCTTCGACGGCGCGGATCATGCAGCGAATCGCCGGGATGGACGAGCCCCCCGAGCCTCAGACCGACGACGCACTTGCGTCGATCGATCGCGTGATCCTCGCGATCACCGTCGAGAAGGTCACCGCGGTCAGCTACATCCCGGTCGAGACTGAGCGGTAGCGACTGCGCGATGGAGACGGTGATCTGGATCGCTCAGGTCGTGCTCGCGACGGTCTTCGCTTTCGCTGGCGGACTGAAACTCACACAACCGCGGGAGAAGCTGGTCAGCCTGGGCCAGGGCTGGGTCGAAGACGTCGACGACCGCCAGGTGAAGAGCATCGGCGTTCTCGAGATCCTCACCGCGATCGGGCTGATCCTGCCCGCCGCCCTCGACATCGCGCCGACGTTGACCGCGGTCGCGGCTGTCGGCGCGGTTCTGCTTATGGTCGGCGCCGCCGCCACCCACCTCCGCCGGCGCGAGTTCGACAGGCTGCCGCTGAACGTCGCGCTGGCGGCCCTCGCTGTCTTCGTGGCCGCGATGCGTTTCGGCCCGCACTCGCTCTAGCGGGTGGAGCAGTACACCGGGGCGGCCCGCATCGAAGTGCGGACCGCCCCTCGGAAGCTGTCGGGCCTAGTCCCAGTCCTCGTTCCAGCCCTCCGTCAGCCCGTAGATGATCATCACGTCGAGGATGATGATCAGGAACGCCCAGAGCGGTGCGGCGGGGAACCAGACGATCTGCGCGATCGCGTTCAGGGAGACGAAGAAGACCGCGGCCCAGCGCGCCGCGTCGCTGCGGGCAAACAGCCCCAGCCCCGTAAGAGCCACGAGCGAACCCAGGATCAGATACACCCAGCCCCAGGTCGTGGCATTGGAGATGATCACCCCGTTGCCGCCGACGATCACGTTCTTATCCTCGAGGATCGCCGCCAGTCCCCACAGTGCATCGAGTGAGCCGACGACCACCAGGACGATACCGGCGAAGATTGCCCAGTCTGATGGCTTCCTCTCCGAGGTTGATCTGGATGCTTCCATTTGCTTCCTCCTTTAGTTGCGTTCCGTGGTGGGAAATGCGGGAGGTGCGGTTGAGCATGAGCCGACCAGCGAACAAGCGATGACGCAACGTTGTCGCTGGCTGAGCGCGAGCCACGCGGTCGCTCCGCCGACGCTGCCCACTGGGCAGCCGGCCTGACCGATCAATCACCCAGCGGCGCCGCCTCCACTCCGTGCCACCTGGGCCTCGTCCAGATCCTCGGGCAGACGCCTGACCTCGAAGGCGAGCACGACGCGCATGACTCCGATCACTACGGCCCAGATCCCGGCGACCGTGACCAGGGCAGCGAGCGTCGCGCCGGGGGCAGCGAGAGCGAGGACGCCGAGGGGCACCTCCGCCAGGCCGAGGAGGAGCAGCATCCACCAATCGGGCAGCACCCGGCGTGCCGCGAACGCTCCCGAGATGGAGATCGTGCCGATGACGATCAGCCAGCAGCCGAGGAAGATCCCGAGCACCGTCAGGCTGGGCCCTGGCCAGGCGATGATGGCGATTCCCGCTGCAATCGAGAGCAGCCCGGTGGCGTAGTTCGCGCCGCGGCCGGAGATTCCGGCGGTCAGCATGATCCAGATGCCCTCGAAGATGAACAGCGCCCCGAGGAACGTCGACAGACTCCTGACGCTCCAGTCGATGCTCCAGATGAGGACACCGGCGACGATCAGCACAAGACCGTTGAGGAGCAGAGTCGTCCAGTTTCTGGACAGGCTTTCGGCGGCATCACGAGTCAACTGATTGCCGAAGTTGTCGAACGAGGCAGGCGTGGCGAACATCGGTTCCTCCTATCGATTACCGAGGCGAGACACGGCATTTTTCGTCAATGAGGACGAGGACTCTGGAGCCGGAGCGGGTGAATCGTCATCACACGCTTTGAGTGATCTTGCGCCGACCCGAGGCGAGCGAATCACAGGGATTGCGTGACGACGACTCACCCAGGTCGCCACGAGTCTGCCGTCCGGCATCCCAGCGATTAAGGAGCTCCCATGTCACTTCGCACGACACACATCCTCGCCGTCGTCGGCGCCGTCGTCGTCTTCGTCGCCACCGCCGTCACCTGGTACACGCACGATGTCTCGGCCGGCACCCAGGCCGGACCGGTGGCCTACAGCTCGAGCAAGTCGTACACGCTGTGGGACCTCACGACCCTGGCGCCGGTTCTGCTCGTCATTGGCGCCGCGCTGGGAGCAGCCCTGCTCCTGTTCGCTCCGTCCAGCTCTGCCCGGACTGCGGCGGCTGCCGCCGGCCTGCTCGGTCTCGGGATCACGGCGTACTGCGTGGTGAAGTGCTTCGATTTCCCCGATCTCGGACCGACCGGCGCGGTGAGCCTCCCGCTCCCGGGCGGCGCCGTGGGCGCAAGCGCCTCCACCGTGCTCAACGCCGGTCCCTTCGTCGGCATAGTCGGCGGCCTGCTGCTCGTCGCCAGTGCGGTGGGGCACACGAGCGATGCGGCGGGGACGGCGCCAGGGGGACCGAGTTCAAATCAGTGAGAACAGCCATGTCCGGTCCGAGCCGGGGCCGCGAAGATCACCAAGAATGGATGACGCTCCCTCACCCGGCCTTCTCTCACCCTCCGCTCGACAACAAGAGGAGGTCTGTCTTATGGAGAGCATTCTCGCCATAACGTTCGACGAAAACCAAAACGCCTATGAAGCCCTTACCAAGCTCAAGGAGCTCGACGACCAGGACCGGGTTGGGCTTTCCGGAGCCGCGGTGGTCGAGCGGAAGGACGACGGCACCATCGACGTCAAGGACCAGGTCGGCGACGTCGGCTGGGAGGGGACAGCCACCGGCGGGGTCCTCGGCCTGCTGATCGGAGTGATCGGCGGTCCGCTGGGAATCCTGCTGGGTGGTGCCACCGGACTCCTGTACGGATCACTGTTCGACCTGGCCGATTCGGACGAGACCGAGTCCGTGCTGACCGACGTGGCGCGATCGGTCAAGGTCGGCCAGCTCACCCTGCTGGCGCAGGTCTCCGAGCAGAGCCCGGAGATTGTCGACCTCGCAGTCGAGCGGCTGGACGGCACCGTGGTCCGGCGGCCCCTCGACGAGGTCGAGGCCGAGATCGCCGCCGCGGAGGAGGCGCAGCACGCGGCGAAGGTGGAGGCACGCAAGAAGCTCCGCGATGAGCGGCGCGAGGAGCACAAGGAGAAGGTCCAGGCCAAGGTCGCGGACCTCAAGGGGAAGCTCCATCACGATCACGCGACCGCCGGGCACAGCACCTGAGCCCAAGAGGTTGCTCCGCCGGAACGGGAAAGGGCCGCATCTGCGGCCCCTTTCTCTAGTTGCGGCGGCGAAATTCGGCTATTCCACCGTAGAGAGGAGATAGGCGAGCGCGAAGCCGAGCACGGTGGCGAGGCCGACCGGCAGGCCGCCGTCCGCCCGGGCCTGGGGAATCATCTCATCGACCAGCATCGTCAGCACTGCCCCCCCGGCGAAGGCCTCGATCAGCGCCACGGTGTTGTCGCCGGCGCCATTGAGCAGCCCAAAGCCCAGCGCGGCTGCGGCGCCGGAGGCAAGCACCACCGCCAACCAGATCAGCAGGATTTGCCGCCTGGAGATCCCCTCCTTGCGCATCCCGGCCGATGACCCGATCGCCTCCGGCAGGTTGGATAGGAACACCGCCGCGAGCACGGCGACGCTCACCCGCTGCCCTCCCAGGAGGCTGATGCCGATCACCACCGACTCAGGGATGCCGTCGAGCACCGCGCCGAGCAGGAGAGCGGCTCCCGAGTCGTCGCCCTGGGGCGGCCCCTCCCGGCGGCGCCTGTGAGGGCTCATCCGCTTTTCGCCCCCTCGCCTTCCGATCGCCTGGTCACCGGCGAAATAGGCAAGGCCGCCGGCGGCGAGACCGAGGGCGACCGCATCGGCGCCCCCCAGCGTGTAGGCCTCCTCGGTAAGCTCGAAGGCCACTGCGCTTAACAGCGTGCCGGCGCCGAAACCCAGGATCAGCCCGAGAGCCCGGGTCGGGACCGCGCGACGCCCGGTACCGATCAGCGCCCCAACGAGCAGGGAGGAGGCTCCGAGCAGGCCCCAAGCTCCGGCCTCGAGCATGTGGGGAACCTATCCGAGTCGGGCCTCGAGCTCCGCGGGCTCTGTCGCCGGCTGCTTGCAGGCGCCGCGCTTGACGGTCAGGTAGGTGGAGCCGAAAAGCTCCCGGATCACCCGCTTGGGGCGGGTTGGGCTGAGCGGAGAGAACGCTTGTAGAGGATCCGGGCGACGAGGCCAGCCGGCAGGTAGAGCCAGTAGTTGAAGAGCCGGTACGCGAGCGTGGCCAGCACGGCATCGCCGCCGTTCACGCCGATCAGTGCGAGTGTGCCGGTGAGGCCTGCCTCGACCACGCCGAGCCCGCCGGGCGTGAGCGGGAGCTGCCCGAGAAGCGATGTCGCCGCGTAGGCGACGAGCACCAGCGCGCCGTTGGGGTGTGCGCCCACGGCGGCCAGGGCGAAGACGAGCGTGAGATAGTCGAACAGCCATTTGCCGGCTGCGGCGAGCAGCGCCTGCCACCAGTTACCGCCCACAGCCTCGGCGACGGCGGTGCGCTGGGCGAGCAGTCGCTCGGGAAGATTCTGCACGGGCTGGGAGCGCCGCCTCAGCTTGTTGATGATCCACTGCGCCCCTCGTCCCACGGCGGTCAGGAAGCGGTCGCCGCTGAATGCGAAATAGCCGATCAGCACAATGCCCAGCAGCAGCACCGCAGAGACCCACGCCGCCGCCAGCAGCTTCGCGGGCACGGCCACGCCCAGCACCACCAGCGGCAACGCCAGAACGTTGATGAGCAGCAGCGTGCCGAACACGATCACCGAGGCGGCGGTGAGGCCGGACACCGCGCGGGCGGGCGGGACCCCCTCCTGCGACAGCATCTCGAACTGCAGCGCAGCCGACGTGGCGGCACCTCCAGGCAGGAGCTCGCTCACCGCGTTACCGACCAGGTACGAGCGCAGGAATGGCCCCCGGCGACGCTCCCCCGTGGCGATCCGCTGCACCGCGCACATGCAGACGAGGCTCGCGCTCTCGGTCACGGCCATCACCGCGAACCAGCCGGGCTCGATGTCACGCAGGCGCGGCCAGCCGCCGAGCACCTCACCGAGCTTGGGGGCGAGTCCGTAGAGCGCCAGCCCGGCGACGGCGACCGCCACCAGGCGCTTCAGGATCGCGCCGCGAGTGATCCGCCGGTGCTCGCTGGGTGCCTGGGCCACGGTCATACATTCTCCTGGCGATCCTCCGGTTGCCACGGTTCTCGGTGGTTCGCTTGGCACCCGCCGCATGAAAAAGCCACTCCGTGGCGAGATACTGCGTAGGTGATGATGTGCCATCTGGTCTTGAAATTCTTGACGTCGAGCTGCTCACACGGATGAACACCGCCGCGCCGATCCTCATCGGTTACGACGGCTCCGACACGGCGCGTCGGGCTGTCCACCAAGCCGCCGAGCTCTTCGGCTCCCGCCGAGCACTGGTGCTGACCGTGTGGGAGCCCGGCCTTGCATACGAGGTCAGCGCGATGACAGCGGACCCGACGGGCCAGGGGCCCGAACCAATAGATTCTGCAGCCGCGCACGAGGTTGACGACGCGTCTCAGTCTCACGCCGATCGCGTCGCCGAGGACGGGGCTGCCCTGGCGAAGTCCCTCGGACTTCAGGCCGAGGCGCTCGCCGTGGCCGATGAGGGCAATGCGGCCGACGCGATTGTAGAGTTGGCCCGCACGCGAGATGTGGCTGCCATCGTCATCGGCTCCAGGGGATTGAGCGGACTTCGGGCAAGGCTGGAGGGCAGTACCTCAAACGCAGTTACGAAGCACGCCTCGTGCCCCGTCGTCCTGGTTCACGAGGATTGAGCGCCTTCGCCCCGCCTTGAGGGCTTCGACGCCGCGGGCGGTTCGAACGCGCCCTGCCGATTCTTACCGCCGCCAGTGGGGGCTCATCGAGCGTCCTACGATCAATTACGCGAATCACCCAGCTTGGACGACGCCGATTCACCCACCTGGGCGCCACTCTCCCCACGATTGAGGTGACCACGAGGGAGGTCCACGAAATGGCCATCAACCACATCGAGAACGTGACGGTGTTGGGCACGGGCGTGCTCGGCTCCCAGATCGCCTACCAGACCGCCTACTCCGGATTCCCCGTCACCGCGTACGACATCAGCGACGAGCTTCTCGAGAGTGCGAAGAACAGCTTCGAGCGGCTCGCGGCACTCTATGAGCAGGAAGTCGATGGCGCGGCAGGTGGACCGGCGCAGGCCGCCCTGGGACGGATCCACTACTCGACGGACGTTGCGGAAGCGGTGCGCGAGGCCGACCTCGTGATCGAGTCCATCCCGGAGAAGCTGGACCTCAAACGCGACGTACACACCACGGTTGGACGGCTGGCGCCCGAGAAGACGATTGTTGCCACCAACACCTCGATGTTGCTCCCGAGCGAGCTGGCCGCGTCCACCGGCCGCCCCGAGCGTTTCCTGGCCATGCATTTCGCTAACGAGATCTGGAAACGCAACACCGCCGAGGTCATGGGTCACGCCGGCACCGACCTGGCCGTCTACCGGGCCGTCGTCGACTTCACTCGGCAAATCGGCATGGAGCCGATCGAGATCCACAAGGAACAGCGCGGCTATGTCCTCAACTCGATGTTGACCCCGTGGATGGACGCGGCGGAGTACCTGCTCCTCGATGGCGTCGCCGAGCCGGAGATGATCGACAAGACCTGGCGCATCGGCACCGGCATGCAGCAGGGCCCGTGCGAGATCATGGACATCATCGGGCTCACCACCATCTACAACGTCAACGCCGCGTCCGATAACGAGAAGATCCGCGCCGCCGGCGCCTATCTCAAGGAGCACTACATCGACAAGGGCAAGTTGGGCCGCGCATCCGGCGAAGGCTTCTACAACTACGCCGCCGAGGGATCGGCTGGGGAAGCCGCTTGAGTGGCTGTCTGACAGGCCATCGAACCTGCATCCGCCCACCTGATCGGATGGCTCAGGCTCGCCATAGCTGCGGGGGAGTTGGTGCATGAATCGCCGGTCTGCGGGTTCTGGTATGGCCAGTGGGGCGAGGGCGCGGTCAAAAGCCGCTGAAGGTAGCGGTCCCGACGGGCCTGAGCTGCCGCCGCGCGCACCATCGGAGCGGAAGCCACGGTCCGCTGCAGCTCCGTCGCCATTCCCCCCGATCGCCAATTACGCATTCCTCTCGAACTGCCATACCGGAGCGCTTGTCGCACCCGACGGCGCCGTCGATTGGCTCTGTGTGCCGAGCTTCGACTCGCCGAGCATCTTCGGCAGCCTGCTCGATCGCCAGGCCGGGGCCTTCCGGATGGGGCCGTTCGGGATCCAGGTCCCCGGCGACCGGCGCTACGAGCCCGGGACCAACACGCTGATCACCACGTGGAACACGCCGACGGGCTGGATTCTGGTCCGCGACGCGCTCACCATGGGTCCGGGGGACGGCGAGGATGAGGTCACGCCCCACACCCGCCCACCCGCAGACCACGACGCCGACCACATGCTGGTGCGCAGGGTCCTCTGCCTCGAGGGAAGCGTCGAGGTAGAGCTCATCTGCGAGCCCGCATTCGACTACGGACGAACCCCAGCGGAGTGGTCGCTCGTCGAAGACGACCGTCACATCGCCGATGCGATGGGGGAGGAGCAGACAGTCCGCCTGCGAACCGATATGGCCCTCGGCATCGAGGGGGACACGGCTCGGGCGCGGCACACCCTGACGAAGGGCGAGCAGGCCTACTGCTCGCTGTCATGGGCAGATCAACTCGTCTCGCCCGAGAACGTCGACGAAGCGAACGCCCGCCTTGCCGCCACGACTCGCTTCTGGCGTGCCTGGCTTGGAGGGGCGTTCCTGCCCGACCACCGCTTCCGGGATCCCGTCCAACGCTCCGCCCTGACGATCAAGGGGTTGACCTACATGCCAACCGGCGCCACGGTCGCGGCGCTCACCACCTCCCTGCCCGAGACGCCTGGCGGGCAGCGCAACTGGGACTATCGCTTTACCTGGATGCGTGACGCGACCTTCACCTTGCAGGCGCTCCAGTTTCTCAACCTCGACTGGGAAGCCGACGAGTTCGTGCAATTCGTCGCCGATCTGGAGCCGAACGAGGACGGTGCGTTGCAGATCATGTACGGGATCGACGGCAGACGCGACCTCACCGAGTTCACGCGAGACGAGCTGTCCGGCTACGCGGGGGCGAGACCGGTGCGGGTCGGAAACGCCGCCTTCGACCAGCGCCAGAACGACGTTTTCGGCGCTGTCCTCGACTCGATCCTCCTGCACACACGACACTCAGGGCGTCTGCCGAGAAGGCTGTGGCCGATCGTCCGGTCACAGGCCGAGTGTGCAAGCGCAGTGTGGAGTCAGCCGGACCAGGGGATCTGGGAGGCCCGCGGCGAGGCTCATCACTACGTCTCCTCGAAGCTGATGTGCTGGGTGGCCCTGGACCGTGCGTCGAGGCTCGCCGCAATTCGCGGCGATCCCGAGCTCGAGTCGGAATGGGCTGCCACCGCGGATGAGATCAAGGAAGACATTCTCGAGCACGGCGTCCGAGGCGGTGTTCTCCGTCAGCACTACGACACCGAGGCGCTGGATGCGTCGACTCTGCTTGCGGCGCTCTTCGGCTTCCTGCCGGGGAACGACGAGCGACTCCGCAAGTCCGTCGAGGCTATCGAGGACGGCCTGACCGAGGACGGCTTCGTGCTCCGCTATCGGACCGGCGAGCTCGACGATGGCCTATCCGGCACGGAGGGGACCTTCCTGATCTGCTCGTTCTGGCTGGTCTCGGCGCTCGCGATTGTGGGCGAGTGGCAGCGCGCCCAGGACCTGATGGAGCGGCTGCTCCGCGTTGCCTCCCCGCTTGGCCTCTACGCCGAGGAATTCGACACCGAGACCGGCCGTCACCTCGGGAACTTTCCACAGGCGTTCTCCCACCTGGCGCTGATCGAGGCCGCCGCCCGGATCATCGTCGCCGAGGCTGTGCAGGAGTTCCATGGGACCAGGTCCTTCTCGGGGACATCTGGCGGAGGGGGCGGACCTCGAATCCACGAGCGACCTGATGACCCCTAACGGTTTTCGAGGCTCTACTCCCCACTGAGAGGGCATGGGTTGAGCGCCGGGCTACTCAACAGCATCGTCGCGCTGATCACCCTGGCCGGACTCGCCTGGCTCCTCTACCGGCCGAAGATCCAGAAGTCCGGAACCTACAAGGCGACGGTCGTGCCCCTCGCCGAGATCATGGACGTCGGCTTCATCGTCTTCTCGCCGGTGATTATCCTCTCGTTCGGCTACGACGCCACCTGGGCCATGCTCGGGCTCTGCCTGCTGGCGATCCTCACCGGCTTCGCGACCTCCTACACGATCCAGAACTACGAGCCGCTGATCGGCAAGCCCGATCCGCTGCACAGGTGGAACTCCATCGCGCTCTGGGCGCTGCTCGCCGCCTCGGTGGTGAACGTCGGCTACTACGCCCAGCTGCTGATGACGCTGGTGTGGCTGCCCTTGGGCGACCTCTACTCGCCCGGCCTCGTCACTGCCACCGCCGCAGCGCTGCTCGGCATCCTCGCGATCTACGGCTTCGCGAAGGGCCTGATGGCACTCAACGACCTCGGCAACAAGAGCACGGCCTTCAACCTGTCGGCGATCGTCGCGGTTCTCGTCGCATTCGCCGCCTACAACGTCCAGCGGCTGGTCGGCGGCGACTTCGACTTGCCCCACTTCAACGCTCCCGACAACGATGAGGCGTTCCGCAAGCTGCTCGGACTCTTCGTGCTCGTCCAGGGGTTCGAGTCCTC
This sequence comes from uncultured Solirubrobacterales bacterium, assembly GCA_963763985.1. Taxonomy (GTDB): domain Bacteria; phylum Actinomycetota; class Thermoleophilia; order Solirubrobacterales; family 70-9; genus DASUPK01. The sequence continues at coordinate 133,365 of CAVXQO010000014.1, forward strand.
CCGTTACATCGGCGCCTACTTCTCCGCCGAGCGGCGGGTCAAGACGATGCGCTCCGCTCAGTACATCTCCTCGGCGGTGTACGTCCTCTTCGTCGCCTCGTCGCTGATCCTCTTTGCCCGCGTCACGGGTCCCAACAACGTGACGGCGATCTTCGAAGTCTCCAAGCAGGTCAGCGCCTTTTTGCCGTTCCTGATCATGGCCGCGGCACTCGGCAGTCAGTTATCCGCGATCGTGAACGACACCGAGACCCGAACCGAGATGCTGGCCCGGCAGGTCGGCGATCGGTTGCCCAGGCAGTGGACCTTCCCGCTGTTCCTGGTCCCGGCGATTCTCATCGTGCTGCTCGCCCCGCTCAGCTCGGCAGTGGCGCTGGCCTCCCGGGTATTCGCCGCTTACTACCTGTCGCAGGCGCTGATCGCCGGGCGGCTCGCGTGGCGGGCCGAGAGATGGGCCTGGGTCGCCCTCTTCGCCGGCGTCGCCTTGGCGATGGCCGTGGTAGCGGTCCTCGGGATACCGAGCTGAGCCGAGGCGTCGCCCTGCGGTTGAAGCTCTTCGGAACCGCCCGGCTTCCGCTCCAAGAGAGCCGAATGCGGGCTTCCAGCCGGAGGGGGTCCTTCACCCAACTGAGTTCGACGCACAGTTCGACGCACGGTTTGGGGTGAGCGCCATTCGCCAACGGACCGGACCTGCCGCGCGCCGACCGAACTGAGCGACCTCAGCTGACGAATCTCCCCAACACGCGGATTCTTGTTGCGGACTCAGAATCCGTAGGTCGGAGGTTCGAGTCCTCCCCGGCCCACTAGAAGACCTGCAAATCGCAACCTAGGAACTCCAAATCTAAAAAACGTCTCCCGAATGTCTCCCGAGAGAGCTGCTGTATGGACGCGTGAGACAACGGAATGCAGGGGGCGCATGGCCCTGTCCTTTCGGGAGGAGCCGCCTGAGCTCATGGTTGTGGTCCAGGTGGTCGCCGGTTCGAGTCCGGTCGCTCACCCCTCGTAGAAGTCCTGCTAATTCGGATGATCCGGATTCGGGCACGTGCGAGGTTCGAGCGGCCAAGGTGCCAATGAGGTGCCAAACGCTTCGCGCGGGCGGTCCAGACGCTGGTGGCAGAAGCACTGTTGAGCCGGGCCACAACGTCATTTGTTCGAGCCCATTGCCGTGCCTACATCAGGCGATCACGGGCAATAGCGGGTCTCTCCGACCGAGTGCTGCGTTTGGCGCAGAGGAGACACCTCGAACGGACCACCGCTGAGCATCCAAGTCCATCGGGAGAGCTAGTGCCGCTCTTGCAAGTTTATCGATCGATTGATAGATTCTACCGATCGATCGATCAGGTGGAGAGAGAGATCGTAAACGCGGCGATACTGGCGCCCGGATCCGCGACGCCGCTGTCCGCCTCTTTGCCGCGAGGGGCTACGGCGCGACCGGGATTCGCGACGTAGCCGAGGATGCCGGCCTGACCACCGCCGCCCTGTACCACCACATGGGCAGCAAGCAGGACCTGCTCGTGACGATCATGCGCGACTCAATGCACGAGTTGATCGCGAGTGCGCGCGACGCGATGCGGGAGGCGGAGGGGCCGGCCGAGGAGCTGGCCGCGCTCGCCCGCGCGCACATCGTCTACAACGGCCAGCACATCCTCGACGGCTATGTGAGCGACTCCGAGATCCGCTCCCTCGACGCGCCCAACCGGCCACGGATCGTGAAATTGCGGGACGCTTACGAGGAGCTCTGGCGTGACGTCATCTCCCGCGGCGTGAAGAGCGGCGACTTCCGGATCGACGACCAGCACCTCTTCCGCCTCGCGGTAATCCAGATGTGCAACGGCGTCACCTTCTGGTACTCGCCGGCCGGGAAGACCTCTCTGGCCGCGATCGCCGACGAGTTCGCCGGCTTCGCGCTAGCGATGGCGGGATACCAGCCCGAGCTAGCGGCCAAGCAGAGCCCAACTAGGAAGGCCAGATCGGGGAGATGAGATGGGCGACATGAGGATCCATGCCTTCCATGGCGGCGGCGAGGTTGCCGACATGTCGGTCTTCGACCCCTTCCACCCCGACGTCGGCACCAAGGTCGACATCCCGTACTTCTTCTATGTCGTCCAGCACCCCGACGGAAACGTCCTCTTCGACACCGGCGGCCACCCCTCGCTCGCCAGCAACCCGCGCGACCGCCTCGGCGACGCGGCCGACGCCTTCGAGGTAAAGATGGAAGAGAGCGATGGGGTATTGCCGCAGCTGGAGTCCTCCGGCTTCGGTCCCGCCGACATCCCGCACGTCGTCCTCTCCCACCTGCACTACGACCACGCCGGTGGAATCGAGTTCTTCCCGGACGCCAAGTTCTACGCGCAGGCGAGGGAGATCGAGTTCGCAAACTCGCCCCCGATCTACCAGCGCGACATCTATCTGCCGGCCGACTTCGACCATCCAGTGGAGTGGACCGAGATCGAGGGCGACTACGACCTCTTCGGCGACGGCAGAGTCCTGATCTTCTCGACCCCAGGGCACACGAAGGGACACCAGTCGATGCTGGTGCGCCTCGATGACGACCGCGCTGTGATTCTGGTCGCCGATGCCGCCTACCTGCCGCGCAACATCGAGCTCAACGTCCTGCCGGGGATCGTCTGGAGCCCTGACGCGATGGTCGAGAGCTGGGAGCGGATCCGCGAGTTGCAGGGCCGCCACGACGCCGAGCTGATCTTCACCCACGACCTCGCTTGGCCGGAGACGACGAAGGTCGCTCCGGACGAGTGGTACGAATGAGCGCGGCCCCGACCAGCGAGGTGCAGCCGGCCTGGCCGCCGCTCACTGATGCCGCGCAGGATCTCCCGACCGACATCGTCACCCTGGTCCGGGAGGGGCTTAAGGCCGAGCCCGAGAAGCCGGTTTTCATCTTCGAGGACGGCGTCGTCGTCAGCCGCGAGCAGTTCCGGACCGCGGTCGAGAATTTCGCCGGGTATTTGTCGGAGCGCGTAAAGCCCGGCGACCGGGTGCTGATCATGCTCGATAACCGGGTCGAGTTCATGGTCGCCTGGATCGCCGTCAACGCCTGCGGTGCCAGCCTCGTTTCAATGAACACCTCGGCGGGCGAGCATGACGCCGGCCACATCGTCAGGGACTCCGAAGCCGTGCTCGCGGTGGTGGGGGAGGAGCACGAAGACTTGATCATCCGAACCGGGCACGGGGGTACTGAGATCGCGGTCGTCCGGGGAAGCGAGCCGGACGGCCTCGATGCCTATACCTCGGCATCCGGTCCCCTCGCGCTCGAAGACGTCAAGGTCGACCCCGAGGCGGTCACCAACGTCTATTACACGTCGGGAACCACCGGGCCGCCAAAGGGGTGCATGGTCGGCCACGACTACTGGATCCGCTTCGTTGAGCTCTACCTCGGCCTCTACGGCCTGGGCCCCGAAGACCGGCTGCTCTGCTGTTTGCAGTTCTTCTACAACGACCCGCCCTGGCTGTTTCTGACCTCGCTGCGGGCAGGGGTGCCGTTGGTCGCGATGCGGCGCTTCAGCGTCTCGCGCTTCTGGCCGGTCGTCGCTGAGCACGGCATCACCCGCCTCTTTGCCCTGGCGGCGATTCCGGCGCTGCTGCTGAAGGGAGAGCCACGCCCCGAAGAGAGGGAGCAGAAGGTCGACTTCGCACTTCACATCGGCATCCCCGCCGCGCTGCACCAGGAATTCGTCAAGCGCTGGGGCTTCCCCTGGATCGAGGGTTACGGATTGACCGAGTCGGGGTTGGTCGTCGGCATGCCGCTCGAGTACGCCGACAAGATGACAGGCTCGGGCTCGATCGGGCTGCCTTGCCCCGGCTGTCAGCGTTCGGCTCGTGGACGACGAGGGCGCGGATGTCAAGGTGGACGAGCCGGGAGAGATTCTGATCCAGGCGCCCGGAATGATGCGCGGCTATCTCAACCGCCCCGAGGCGAGCGCCGAGACGATGGCGGACGGCTGGCTGCACAGCGGCGATCTCGCGCGGCGCGACGCCGACGGCTTTCTCTTCTTCCTCGGGCGCAAGAAGGACATCGTGCGACGCGCGGGCGAGAACGTCGCCGCCGCAGAGGTTGAGAACGTCCTGCGCTCGCACCCACAGGTGCTGGAGGCGGCGGTGGTGGCCGTGCCCGATGAGCTTCGCGGCGAAGAGGTCAAGGCCTACGTCGGCCTGGTCGAGGAGACCTCGGCCGATGCGGTCCCCCCGGCGACGCTAATCGATTTCTGCCGGGAGCGCCTTTCCAAGTACAAGGTGCCGCGCTACATCGAGTACCGCACGGACCCATTTCCGCGTACGCCCGTCGATGCGGGTGAAAAAGAGCGCCCTGATCGCCGAGATCGACGATCCGTTCGCAGGCGCCTGGGACCGCGACACAGAGCTGCCGGACTGGGACAAGAAGAAAGGGAGCAAACAATGACCGTGAGGACGCACTGAGCGGCCCATGGCAACGGAGGTGAGGAGCGGTATGGAAGCTCGAACAACGCGTGTCTCGGAACTGCGTGGAGGTTCAACCGGACTGGGAGGAGCGGTCGTCCAATCCGCCGCCCTGATCGCGCCCGCGGCGGGAGCCACCGCCGGATTTGTATTCATCGCCAGCGAGAGCGGCTTTGCCTCGCCCTTCTCGATGGTCGTCGGGATGATCTTCTCGCTCTGCCTGGCAGTGATCATCGGCGAGTTCGCCCGCAAGCTGCCGGCCGCCGGGTCCTTCTACAACTACCTGACTCACGCCTTTGGGCCCAAGGTGGGCTTCGTTACGGGAGTGATGCTGTTCGGTGCCTATGTGCTCTTGCTGCCGTTCCAGATGTCGTTCTTCAGCACATTCACTAGTGACTATCTGGCCGGGCAAGGGGTGCACATCGGGTGGCAGTGGTTCGCGGCAGCGCTGGTGGTGTTCTCGATGATCCTGACCGTTGCGGGGCTGTTGCCCTCGCTACGGGTGGGCCTCGTCTTCCTAGCCTTCGAGCTCGTCGTCTTCGGGTTGATAGCCCTCATCATCCTGTTCAACGGCGGCGCCAACGGGCTGACGCTGAAGCCGTTTAATCCCTCAGAAAGCCTGCTCGGCTTCTCCGGGATCATCTATGGCCTCGTCTTCGCGATCTTCGCCTTCGTCGGCTTCGAATCGGCGACTACCCTGGGTGAGGAGGCGCATGAGCCGAGGCGCACGATTCCGCGCGCGGTGCTGGTCACCACGCTGATAATCGGGATCTTCTACACGCTGCTGCTTTACAGCGGCGTGGTCGGGTTCGGCCTGACCCCGAAGGGTCTCTCCTCCCTGCAAAACGACGGTACGCCCTTCGACACGCTGGCAAGATCCTTCTCCGGCCCCTTCCTGGGGACGCTCTCGATCCTGGCGGTGATGACCAGCTTCATCGCACTGAACATCGTCACCGTGAATGCTGCCTCGCGAATGATCTTCTCGATGGGCCGCGACCGGATGCTGCCCCGCTGGTTCGATCACGTCAACGGCCGGGGCGCCCCCGACCGGGCCGTGGTGGCGGTGGTGGTAGTGATGCTCGCGGTGACGCTGATCCTCGGCTCGATCTACACCCCGAGCGATCTCGCGGCCTGGGCCGCCTACATCGCAACCCTGTTCTTCATCGCCGCCTACGGCCTCCTCGGGGTGGGCGTGATCAAGTACTACTGGGAGCAGCATCGCGATGAATTCTCCCTCTGGCGGCACGTGGTGATCCCAATCGCGGGGTTGGTCGGCGTCGGCGTCGTCACCTACGGCAACGTCCACCCGACGCCGCCGTCGCCGTTGCGCTGGTTCATCTGGGCGACGGTCGCGACCATCGTCGTCTCGTCCGTGGTCGCCTATTACCTGGAGCGGCGCAATCCCCAGCGGCTGGTCGAGGCTGGGCAGCTGTTCGCGTCCGCGACGCCGGAGGAGGCCGACGTCCGACCCGACGTTGAGCCCTACATACCCGAGCACGTCGAAAAAGGGGCGGGGCCCACGTCGGCCTGATCGTGGCCGAGGGCGGACAATCGGACCGAAAGGAGCAGCCCATTGGCGATCATCGAGGAGGCAGCCGAGTCAATCGCGACGATCACGATCGATCGGCCCAGCGCGCTCAACGCGATGGACACCGCTACCTACGCCGAGATCACTGATGCGCTGAAGAAGTTCGACGCCGATCCGAAGCTCAGCGTCGGGATCATCACCGGCTCGGGAGACAGAGCCTTCTCCGCCGGCGCCGACCTGAAGGAGATGCACGGCAACCAGGAGACTCCCGACTCGTGGAGCCCCTGGGAGGCCGACCGCTGGGACCTCGGGCTGCGGATCTCGAAGCCGCTGATTGCGGCAATCGACGGATATGCGGTCGCCGGGGGACTCGAATTGGCGCTGTTCTGCGACGTCCGCATCGCGACTCCGCAGTCGCAGTTCGGCGCCCCGGAGGTGAAGTGGAATCTGCTGCACGGCTTTGGGGCGATGCGGCTCCCGGCCGTGGTCGGGCTGGGCAACGCGATGATGATGCTCCTCAGCGCCGAGTTCATCGACGCCGAGGAAGCGCTGCGGATTGGCCTTGTCAATAAGGTCGTGGAGCCATCGTCGCTGATGGAAGAGGCCGGCGACCTCGCGGCGACGATTGCAGCGAACGCCTCTGACGCGGTCCGGATGACGAAGGAGTTGGCAATTCAGGGACTTGAGGTTCCGCTCGATCAGGGCATGCGCCTCTATCGCTCCTACATGGAGGTATTGGAGGGAAGTCAGGAGCAGCTGCGGCGAATCGGCGAGTTCGACGATTCGGGCTCCGGGAAGGGAAAGGAATAGGTGCCTGAAATGTCGGAGCGGATCCTTGACTTCAGGGTCAAGCTGCCGACGCGCAACAGCCGCGACGAGCCGCAGCCCGATGTCCCGCAGGAGTACCTGCACTACGACGAGGTCTACGAGGGATTTCTCGAGAACCTGGACGTCACGCTCGACGACTGGGTCGCCGAGGCCGACGCCCACGGCGTCGGCACCAGCGTCATGCAGGCGGAGATCGAATGGATCGACTGCCATCAGCAGAACGACCGCCTCGCCGCAGCGGTCAACGACCACTCCGACCGCGTGGGCTGGGGCTTTGCCTGCGTCGACCCCCGTAACGTGATGGACGCGGTGCGGGAGGTGGACAGGGCGATCCTCGACCTCCGACTGCACGGGATCGTCTTCGAGCCCGGCTTTCTGGGGATCTCCCCAGTCGACCGCCGCTGCTATCCGGTCTACGCGCGCTGTTCCCAGCTCGGCGTGCCGGTCGGCCTGCACACCGGGATCAACTTCTCCTCGCACGGGCCGCTCGAGCATGAGAGACCGTTTCTGATCGATCACATCGCCCGCGACTTTCCCGAGCTGACGATCATCTGCCACCACGGGGGCTGGCCCTGGCCGCACGAGGCCGCGGCCGTCGCGTGGAAGCACAAGAACGTCTATCTCGAGTTCGGTGCCATCGCCCCTCGCTACCAAGCCCCGGGGGCCGGTGGGGGGTGGGGTGACATCGCCCACCTGATGGACACAATCCTGCGTGATCAGGTGCTGTTCGGGACCGATTGGCCGATGATTCGCTACGACCGAGCCCTCTCGGAGGTCGAGATGCTCGGCCTGCGGCCCGAATCGCGCGCCGCCTACCTGGGCGGTAACGCGCTGCGTTTGCTCGAGCGCGTAGACGCGGCGTCGGCGGTCCGTTGAGAACGGATACCAAGGAGGACTGAATGCCAGAAGACGAGGTCGTGCTCTACGAGATCAGCGAAGGGATCGCCAAGGTGACGCTGAACCGCCCCGACTCGCTCAACGCCTGGACACCCGAGCTCGGGCGCAACTACTTCGACCGCCTCCAGGACGCCGACGAGGACCCCGGTGTCCGGGTTATCGTCGTCACCGGTTCTGGCCGCGGCTTCTGCGCCGGTGCCGACATGGACTACCTGTCCGAGGTCAGCGAGGGCGGCGCCGCGGAAGACCGCGACCCGCGGCCGCAGAGCCTTCCCCGTTCGCTTCAGAAGCCGGTGATCGCCGCCATCAACGGGCCCTGCGCCGGGCTGGGATTTGTGATGGCGATGATGTGCGACCTGCGCTTTGCCTCCGCCGGGGCGAAGCTCACCACCGCATTCGCGCGCCGCGGGCTGATCGCCGAGTACGGCCTGGCGTGGGTGCTGCCACGCATCGCCGGCCCATCGCGAGCGCTCGACCTGTTGCTCTCTGGGCGTACGTTCCTCGCCGAGGAAGCGGCGCAGCTCGGCGTGGTCGACCGCCTGACCGAGTCCGGCAAGGCGGTCGCCGAGACGATGGCCTACGCGAAGGAGCTTGCGACGTTCAGCTCGCCGGCCTCGATGGCGACGATCAAGCGACAGGTCTACGACGACCTGGAACAGCCCCTTGCCGCAGCGACGAACGACGCCTACAAGTACATGGATCAATCCTTCGAGCGTCCCGACTTCCGCGAGGGGGTGGACAGCTTTGTCGACCGGCGTGAGCCGCATTTCCCGCCGTTGGGGGACCAGGTCGGCCTACCCAGCGGGTGATGTCGGCCGTGGGTTGACCCCTGTCAGGACGGCCAGCTCGGCTTAGCTCGCACGGAAACCGCTACACCGCCCAACCCCATCACGCAGTCTCACTTCCAGTGGTTGAATCAGTGGCGCGATTGACGAACCACAGGGGAGGCTGTCTTCGCCCGCCCCAGAGCGCAGGCTTCCGCGCCAGGGGCACTCCGAGGATGATGACGTGGCCCAAGGTCGCGCTCCCTTTCGGTAGGAGGAGCGACGACTATCGATGAGAATGACGCACGGGGATAGCTCTATTGCCCTAAGGGGGAATCGCTGCGTGAATCGCAGCGTGGCGCAGTCTGGTAGCGCTTTCGGCTGGGGGCCGAAAGGTCGCTGGTTCAAATCCAGTCGCCCCGACTAAAAGAAACCCCCGCTAAGGCGGGGGTTTCTTGCATCAATTGGCCTCGCGCTCTGCCACGACGGGGTCCAAATGGGGTCCAATTTATTTTGGAACCTGCAATTCCAAAGGGACGCCGGACGCAATAGCCGTGGACGGGTTAGAGGTATAAGCGCTACCCCAGGTCGGGCCAACGATGGTCAGCGACAAGCGGGCCCAAGTGACTGACGTAATCACTCTCCCTCCGAGCGAGTTCGCCGCCACGCGCGAGCAGCTGCGAAAGCGCAATCCCTTGGTTCTGGCCTCAGCAGCAGGCGGGCTGACCCTGATTGAGGAGAACTGGCAGTCGCAGTGGTTGCTTGGCGCCTTCGCGTCGCTCGTTAGCGAACTGCCCGGAACCAACCGGAAGAGCGCTGATAGCGCCGAGCTTGAATCGATGCTGACCAGCGGACCCGTCGCCGAGCACGCACGGCACCTCGAGGATCCACAGGAGGATGTGATCACGGAAGAGATCACCTCCTACGCCGGCTCTTGTCTCGTTGGATCGGGATTGAGCGTCGATGCCGTTGATGTCCTTCGCCTCTACCTGCACGCCTTCGTCCTCAACGCTGCAGTGCCGGCCGAGTTGTCGGCCGAATTTCGCGACCTGACCACCGCGGCCCTACGGTTGAGCGATGACGTCCTGCGCAAGGCCGGCTTGGAGCGCAACATGAGCCCAGGCGAAGGACGGGAAATCACGGTGCCGAGGGAGAAGGACCTTGCTCCTCTCCAGCAGGCGGTCACCTACAGCCAAGACGAGCTCAGGGTGCTGCTTACTCCCCTGGATCCCGCCGTTCTCGATCCGATCATCACCAGCGGAGGCAGTGTCGCCCCTGCCACGGTGAAGGGCTTGCGGACAACCCGACCCCGTTGGAGCAACTGCGGAATATGCCTCACACCTCTAGCGCCGAACCCGACCGACCAGGAGCCCTTGGAGCCCGAACGTCCGGGCCGATACCTCGGCACGCCACCGACCATCTCCGCCATTTCGCGGACGTCAGCCGGTGGAGTCGGCTCAGCCTGATTACCCGGGCCGGACATGCGCTCGTGTCCTGTAGCTGCGAATCACTGTGGCCACCAAGTCTGGAGGCCCCCCAGGCGGAAAAGCCGACGGCCCCCTCGGGGGCCGTCGCCACAGTGAATCCAGCTCGACAACGAGCAGACGGAGGGTACGCGGCGAGTCGGAGCTCCAACGTAGTGGTACTCGGCGCAGGGCGGCCCGAATGGGGGCCTCGGCCGGGGCCTCCGTAAGAGCCTGGGACCCTCGCGCGCGTAGGTGAGTCCAGAAACCCAAGAAATACCCCCCTCCTCGCTCAGAGGTGTGATTCTGAAACCGCCGCTTCTCGTCCAAAGCAGCAGTAGCCGAAGTGCTCAGAGCCGACCCCGCCGGATCACCGTAAATCCGGAATACAGCCCGATCACTCCGAAAACCACTAACCCGATCCCGTAGGGCCGACCGAAGCTCTCCGGTGGATCGTTGATCCAAGCGACACCCCACCAGATCGCGAGGGCTCCGATCAACAGACCGAGGGTCGCAACGGCACGGGCCATCAGTCCGACCCTATCCCGCTTCTCGTCCAAAGCGGCGGTGTTGTCCCGGCCGTCCCCGCTTAGTACTCCGTCAGCCCCACGGCTTCGAGGGCTTCCTGCGTTTCCTGGTAAAGGCAAATGCGGGCAATGCGGTCACCGCGAAGCTCGAAGACGAAGGTGCTCCTAGCGACGGTTTCGATGCCATCCCGCCCTCGGAGATAAGCCGTGTTGGGAACGACGACCGAATCACCGGTCTCGATGAAGCGGTCCGGCTCGATAGCAATCTTCTCGAATGTGTCGAGGAAGTTCCGGTAGAAGCCGATGACGGCTTCCACTCCTTGATAGACCCCGGCCTCCAGCCCGCGAGACGCGGACCAATCCAGTTCCACATCGGGGTGGTTCATTCCCCGCAACGCCTCGAAATCGCGGCCGCTATAGGCCGCTAGCGAACGCCTGACGAGTTCCACGTTCTCCGCCATCGCCCGCGCAGTATCTCTTGACGGAGTGTCGCTTTCCATGCAAAGCAGCGGTCCGGCATGACACCAGCCGAGGGCTGCACCGCTGCCGCGGTCTAGCAAGGGAGACGCGCGGAAGACGAGGGCGTACGTGCCCCTCGTCGATTGCTAGCGCCGTTTGGTCGTGCCCTTCGCGCGGGACGAGCCGCTCTTTGCTCGGGTCCTGGTGGTCTTTGCGCGGGTCGGCCGAGCCTTTGCGCGAGCGGTCTTGCCCCTTGTGCCGGGGGTAGTGCCCTTCGTCCGGGCGGGCGCCTCCTCGGTCAGCGCCTTCTGCAGCCTTCGCATATCGGCCGAGAGCGCACGATTCAGCTTGCCCACATCCCGGCGTTGATTCTTCAGGAGCTGCTGCACGTTGCGGACCATGTCGTGCCTACCCCGTCCCAGGTCCTTCTGTAGGTCGGCCAGCGCCTTCTGGGCCTCGTCGAGCGAACCGCCTGCACGTTTCAGCGCGGCCTCCGCCCGCCTCTTAGTCGCATCTGCCGACGCACGCATGCGCTCAGGCGTCTTCTTTGCTGCTGGCATGGACACTCCTTACCTCGGGAACGAGGCGAGTCTACGGCGGTGGGACAAGTTCTCGGCGGAGCGTCACCCGAGTAGGTGCTCCTTTGCATGGAAAGGAGCGGTCGACGACTCCGCCCGAGATGGCGAGGAACCGCCGAAACTCGGGGGCGCCGGGCCCGATCCCGTCGGCGAGCCCGGCGCCCTGTGACGCTCAGCCGATCACGTGGAAGACGAAGTCGAACTTCGTACCTTGCGGATCGTGGTACTTGAGCTCCATCTCGCCGCGAGCGTTGCGGTACGCGCCCGTCCCGCCAGTGATCGCAAGCACCGTGTTACCCGTGTCGCTGAACGGGCCTTCGACGGTGATCTGACCGGATGGCAGGAACGTCGTCCACGTGCACTCCCAGGAGCTGCCTACGACGATGCGGATACAGGATCCCTGGTCGGTACCGACCTTGTGCGTGTCGGCCGCGTTGAAGACATCGTTCCCGAATGTGAGAACGTTGCCGACGATGTCGTTGTTGGGGTCTCCGTTGGTGACTGCATCGGTGTCCGCGTGTTCGACCACCGTGATCGCCTTACCAGCGGCATGGTGTCCCTTGCCCTTGCCCGCGCTTGAGTTGACCGCGACCGCGAGCACAGCCGCGGCCACCAGGAGCGCGGCGGCGATTACCCGCTTCATCTCGACCTCCTTGTCGTCGAGCCGGTGGGAGCCAAGCCCTCGCGACCACCCATCTCACGCCGGCTCTGCTTTGGATTCACAGGCGGCCAACAAGCTCGAGGACGTGGGGCGACGCTAACACTCCCCGGCAACACCAAGGGCTCCTCCTTCGAGCGCCGTTGCCTATAGCTTGGGAACGATTCGGTTTATCGCTAGCACGCGACACGCCTCTGGGGGCACACAGAACCCACGCCGGTCAGTTCGGGCGTCGAAACCGCTGCTTTGGACGAGAAGCAGTTGCGAAGCCTCGCGGCGAGCTGACGACTCCTCCCGCGTGAGGGGGGTGACAAACGCATCGGCGCAGGGGCGACCCCGTGCTTCGTTCCCTCCGACGTTCCCCGATGATCCGCACCTGGCGCCTTGCAAGCATTCTCTGGGCAAGCCGCCATCTACGAAACCGAAGGTCACAGGTTCGAATACTGTCGGGCGCGCTTCTGGAGGTTCATCTCCAGCTCGCCGCCTCGGCGCGCTCACCGACTCTGACTTTGAGCAGTAGAAGGCGAAGATCCTCGGTAGCTAGCCTGGGATGCGTGGCTTCTGCGCCGCGCGTCGAGCTTCTCTGGTGGCGTGAGTGCCCCTCCTGGGAGCGGGCGCTCGACATGTTGCGCGAGGCGATGGCGTACAAGGGACTCGATCCGGACGCGATCGAAGTGAGTGAGGTTGACACCGAGGCGGCGGCCCGGCGACATGAGTTCGTTGGCTCGCCGACGATCCGAGTGAACGGGGTGGACGTTCAGCCGCCCGTGGAGGGTGAGCCAACCGGGCTCGCTTGCCGCGTATACCGCCGCCGGGACGGGCGGACCTCACCGCTCCCCGATCCGGAGGACCTGCGCGAGGCGCTCGGAGCGGCCGCGCTTCGCTGACGGATAGCCTGCGGCCGATGCCGACTGCGATTGGGGAACGGGCCCCCGACTTCGAGCTCCCGGCCACCGACGGCGAGCGCCACGCGCTGAGCGCGGAAGGCGCCCCGGCGACGGTGGTCTACTGGACTTGCAACCACTGCCCCTATGCCCTCGCCTGGCACGAGCGCCTCCTCGATGTCGCTCGCGACTATTCGGATCGCGGCGTGCGGGTGCTGGCGATCAGCTCGAACGATCCCGAGCGATACCCGGCCGACTCGTTCGAGGCAATGGCCGAACGGGTCCAGCAAGAGGGCGGCTGGCCGCATCCCTATCTGCATGACGAGACGCAGCAGGTCGCCCGCGAGTGGGGCGCAGAGCGGACGCCGCAGGTATTCGTGCTCGACTCGGGTTTGCAGCTGCGCTACCGAGGCGCTCCGGACGCCGACTACGACGATCCATCGCAGGACGCAGCCTGGCTTCGCGCCGCGCTCGACGCGGTGCTGGCCGGACAGGAGCCCGACCCGTCGGAGACCGAGGCTGAGGGCTGCACGATCAAGTGGAAGCCATGAAGCCATGACGGCCCGTCGAAGGCTGGTTCCGAAGCCGGACTGATCGATTGAGCCCCTGTCCCAGCACGTAGCTCTGGATTGGCCTCCTTTCAGAGTTGGTTCAGGTTCCGTGCCCCATTGGCGAGAAGCGGACGGCCGCCGGCCGAGGCCCCAGCGGCGAAGGCCGCGCAGACGTGGATGGTGAGCAGCGTCTGGTACACCGCGCCGCGATCCTCACTCAGGCCTCGAGCCCGCCACGCGGCGTAAGGTTGGGCGAAGAGAGGAGACGAAGACCATGGCCAATGCCCAGCGGATGTCTCACGCCGATGCCGCCTGGCTGCACATGGACCAGCCGACCAACCTGATGGTGATCACCGGCGTCCTCTGGTTCGACGAGCCGCCGGACTGGGATGGCGTGAGGGAGAGGATCAAGGAGCGCATGGTCGAGCGCTTCGACCGCTTCCGCCAGCGGGTGGCGGAGGGAAGGGCGCCGCTCTCGGGGCCGCACTGGGAGGACGACCCGAACTTCGACCTCGATCTCCACTTCCATCGGGTCGCGCTTCCCGCGCCGGGCGACCCCGCCGCGCTCCAGGCCTACGTTTCCGACCTGATGGCGAACCCGCTCGACCGCTCCAGGCCGCTCTGGCACTTCCATTTCGTCGACGGATACGGCGACGGCGCCGCGATGGTCGCCCGAATCCACCACTGCATCGCCGATGGGATCGCGCTCGGCCGCGTCCTGCTCTCGCTCACCGACGAATCGCCCGACGCCGGGATCGCGCCAGCCGACGACTCCGCGGCTCGGGAGGATTCGGGCGGGCCACTCAAATCGCTCTTCCGCCCGGCGGCGAAGGCCGTCTCGCTTGCACGCGACGCTGCGGAGGCGCTCGCGCACGAGGCGATCGAGGTGGGAAAGGACCCCTCCCACCTCCGCGACCTGGCCGCCGAGGCGCGGGAGGACGCTGCCGCGGTGGCGAAGATGCTGACGATGCCCGCCGATCCGCCGACCGCCTTGAAGGGCGAGCTGGGAGTGGCGATGCGTGTCGCCTGGTCGCGACCGATCCCGCTGGACGACGTCAAGGCGATCGGCCACGCGACCGGCACGACCGTCAACGACGTGCTGCTGACCGCGGTCGCCGGAGCGCTGCGCAGCTACCTGGACGGCCGCGAGACGCACGTGGAGGAGCTGACCGCGGTGGTCCCCTTCAACCTGCGGCCGCTCGATCAGCCGCTGCCGTCTGACCTCGGCAACCGCTTCGGCCTCGTCTACCTGGCGCTGCCGGTGGGAATCGAGGACCGCCGAGACAGGCTCAACCAGGTCCACAGCCGCATGGAGCAGATCAAGCGCTCCCCGGAGGGCGCCGTCTCCTACGGGGTGCTCGACGCGATCGGCCGGACGCCGGTGCAGATCGAGAAGCGGTTGGTGGACCTCTTCAGCACGAAGGGCAGCGCGGTGATGACCAACGTTCCGGGACCGCGCCAGCCGGTCTATATGGCGGGGACGCCGGTGCGCGGGGTGCTCGTCTGGGCGCCGACCTCCGGAGGCGTCTCGATGAGCGTCGCGATCTTCAGCTACGCCGGCGAGGTCACCATGGGGGTGATGAGCGACGCCGGGCTCGTACCGGATCCCGAGAAGATCATCGAGGCGTTCGAGCCGGAGCTCGATTCCCTGGAGCGCGAAGCGGCCTAGCCGGCTCCCGCCTAGGCACGTGGGCGCCGCCGAGCTCGGCGCCTGAGGCATTCGACCTCGTCGCAAGGTAGTGACCGCGACCGGGGGCAACCGAAGGTGCCGCTTTCCATGCAAGGGCCGCTTCTCGTCCAAAGCGGTGGTGCGGTGATCGAGCAGTAGCCGCTCCCTTGCCCCGCCGTCCGTGCTGTGTTTGGATAGGTGACCGTCAACGACGAGGGGTGAGCAATGGTTCGTGACAACCCGGTCTCCGCTGTCCTGATCTCGGCCGACCTCGACGAGTGCCTGGACTTCTACGAGAACAAGCTCGGTCTCGAGCTCTCGCCGCGCACGATCAAGAACCATCTGCTCTTTGAGTGTGGCGACGGCACGACCCTGCTGATCTACTTTCGGCCCGGCGACAACAACGCCGATCACACCCAGGTTCGCTTCTGGACGCAAGACATCGAGGCGGATGTCGCCGAGCTGGAGGGACGTGGCGTTGTATTTGAGGAGTACGACACCGAGTACATCAAGACGGTCGACCACATCGCAACGAGCCCGGGCATCGGTCGCTCCGCCTGGTTCAAGGATCCTGCAGGGAACACGATCGCGTTGTTTCAGCCGGAATAGGAGCGGCAGGACCGCCGCTTCTCGTCCAAAGCAGTAGAGCCCGACCATGAACGCAAACGCGGCTATTCCGCCGACTGTGCCTCTGGCGGATCATCTTTGTGACGCCGGGCCTGTCTTGCCTCGTGGCGCTCTTCGCGCACCTTCACGAAGCCAACGCCAAGTTGACGGGCCACCTCGACCAGGATGCCGATGCCGGTCAGCACATAGAGGGCAGTGAAGATCTTGAGGGCCTCATGGGTGAGCGTGAGGTGCGGATCAGCGATGCTCGACGTGGTCAGCGTGCAGACGGCGAAATAGAACCCGTCGATCACGTTCCAGCCCTCGCCGACGGAGTAGGTGACGGTCCCGACGAGGATGAGGAGGATCGAGGCTCCGAAGATGGCGGCGAAGCTCTCCTCCTTGGCTGCGTACTTGATCGCATGGAAGAAACGCCGGAACATCGTGGCAACCGAGATCACCGTGCTGTGAGGCTCGCACCCGTCCCGGACGGGTAGTCAGTCCCACCGGACCAAACTCCGCCATTCGATCGGAGGGGGCTCAGTCGCAGGCCGAGCTGGTGGCGCTCTTCAAGCTATCCGCAGCTGAGACAGTGGTGGCGACCTCAGCCGCGATCGGAACCAGCTGCTGGGCCGTCGGGGCCGGGGGCAGCGCCTGGACCGAGGTGGAGAGGCTCGAGACGGATGACTGCAGCGCGCTGGTTTGGTTCGGGAAGTCCTGCTTCGCCGAGCTCACGACCGCGTTGGCACTGGTCTGCACCTTCTGCACGTCGGTCTGCAAGGTCGAGATGGTGTTGCTCCCGAGCTGGACGTTCTTGAGGCTGTTGACCGAGTTCTGTAGATCGGTGACGTTCGAGCAGTAGGCCGGCTTGCTGCTGCTCCCACAGCCGGCGGCTACCAACGCCACGGCTGCCAGCGCCGCAGGGACGATCAGCGTTATGCGAAAGCCCGCTTTCAACGCGCGCGAGCATAGTCGATCAGAGCGGACCTCGAATGAAGGGCTGGTGGAGGTCGGGAGGGTGCGGGACTGCCACTGGGTTTCACCTTCTCCGGGTGATGCGCCGCGCTGCCGAGCTAGTCGGGGCCCCGGGGCGATGTCCTGCGACATCGCCCACCCCGCATCCCGGAGCAAGCCAGAGTGCTGCTTTCCATGCAAAGCAGAGGTGCTGCTTTTCGTCCAAAGCGCTACTCCGACAGCCCGGCGGCTTCGAGGGCTGTTTCAACCTCAGTGACGCCAAAGCCGAGGATCTCAGCCCGGATCAGCTTCCGATTGCGAAGGGTGTAGGAGACGAGGAGCGGCTCCTCCAGTTGCCTATCGCTTCCCGGCATAGCCCGTGAAAGGCGACCTAGGGCGAAGATCTCGTCGCCGCGATCGAAGAACTCATCGACTTCCCACCGAGCGTCGAGGATTTCCCACTGTTTCCTGACTGCCGCGACGACCTCATCCGTGCCGCGCCTTGTGCCCGGTTCGACCGCTGTGGGCGAGTTGACGAACGCGATCTCTGGACCACCAAGGTCCAGCAGCGCTTCAATGTCGCGCCGATTCCAGGCGTCAACCAAGCGCCGGACCATCTCGATGTTCTCCTTCGACATCACCTACTCCGACAGCCCGGCGGCTTCGAGGGCTTCTTGACGACCCTCGAACCACTCAGCGCGAGCGAGCAACCCGTCGCGGAACGTGAAGACAACCCAGTAGTCGTATTCGACCTCGACGGCGCTCGATTTGCCACGCAGTTCTCGTCGCATGCGAGCAGCTATTCGGTCGCCGCCATCACTCACCTCATCAAACTCGTAGGTGCCGTGCTCCCATGGCTCGTTGGCGGCCACGAAGAAGTCCCAGACCTGCTCACGTCCCTGGATAGGCCCTTCCGGCCAGTCGCCTATGGGCACGACCTCGGCGTCGGGGTGAACGAGGGCGCACCAGGCGTCCTTGTCGCCGCGTTCGAAGGCGGCCTGCGACTGACGCATCCGGTCGACGTTCTCCTCCGACATCGCCTACGCAGTATCTCGCGGCGGAGTGCTGCTTTCCATGCGAAGCACTACTGCTTCTCGTCCAAAGCGCTAGTCGCCGCCAATGGACACACGGGGTCCGAGGCTCCTTAGGCCCGCCCCAGTTCGTCGGCGCGCCGGTTCTCGTTGCGCGGAATCCACTCGACGCTCCAGCTCTCGAACTGCGCCAACAGCTCCTCTGCCTGCGTCCGCAGAGGGAGCAGCGCCGGATTCTTCGTCTTCCACTCGCGGTTGACTTGCTTCACCACGAGCGTCGAGTCGCCCTTGACCACCACATGCCGCTCGCCGTGCTTGCGCGCCAGGCGCAGGCCGAGTATCAGCGCCTGCCACTCAGCGGTGTTGTGGGTTCCCTGGTCGAAACGCTTGACGGCCTGGTCGAAGGAGCCGTCGCTCAACTCGACAATGCAGGCAGCCGTTACCGGGCCGGGACTCTGCCCGCCGCCGTCGAAGTGGATGGTCGCCAACTTCATCACCTGGGGAGCATCCCACGGCCTGACCTCAGGCGACTCTTGGGTGCGTCCTCCTGCCCAATCAATGCGCATTCCATGCAAAGCGGATAGCTGCTTCTCGTCCAAAGCGGCTATCCCTGAAAGCAGACCGGCAGCGACTTCTTGATGTAAGGAGGATTGTGGTATGGGCTGGGGCGACAGGGGGTCGCGGAGTAGGGGACCGGCCCGCCGCTCGTGCAGTTGTGGACGCCGTAGGCGGGAAAGCTGTAATCGAGGACCGAGACCGAGCCGTCCACCCGCATCTGCTTCCTCACCCCGGGCTTCTTCTTGAGAACCTTGCCAGTCGCGGTGCCGGTGACCGCAAACGAGTCCGGGTACGAGCGGATGTCCGAATAGGTGAACTTTCCCTTCCTCAGCTTGACGAGGCCGCCGGTGCTGGCACTGGCCTGAGCCACCGGCGGATTGCAGCTAACCGGGACCGTGGCGTCATAACTGACTTGGCGCGGCGTGTAGCGCCCATGCCGTTGCTTGTTCTTGTACAAGACAACAACGGAAATTCTGGACGGAGCCCCGGGTCCCAGGTACGAGTCGAACCAGTACCTGCGACTGGCGGCCTGCGCGGTGGGAGCGACCAGGGCCGCAACGAAGAGCGAGGCGAGGGCGATTGATAGTGGGCGTCTCAGTTGGTCGTCTCCACGGTTCAGGCTTCCACTCCCGCTCGCACTCACCATCGGTGTCCCCACTGTGTCTGGAGTCCGTGCACAACACGTAGGCGTGCCTACCCGGCCAGGCACTACTGCTTTCCATGCAAAGCAGTAGTGCCCAGCCTTCCAGGAGTGCCACCCATTTTCCACAGGTCTGGCGCTGCCGCCCCTGGTGGTATGGACCTCGGGTGGCTAGGTGCTGCTCACGAGCGCACGCTGCTCGATCAGCTGCGCAACCATCTGCTTGTGACGAAAGCGACGATTAGGGACTACGAGCCGGGCGACCTCGGTCGGGTCTTGGATCTGTGGGGTCGTGCCGACGAGTCTGGGGGAGCCGGGGGGCTGACCCTCGACCAGGCGGTCGATCTGATGAACTCAGGCCCCTCCGCCACCGTCGTCGCGGAAATCGAAGGCGAGATCGTGGGCACCGTGATTGGAAGTTCCTCCGCGGCAATCGGCTGGGTGCATCGCCTCATCCTGCTGCCCGGGCTCTCCGAGGAGACAGCGATCGCCGACGGGCTGCTCGCCCGGATCGAGCAGTTGCTTGCCGGGCGGGGAGCGCGACGGTTGGGCGCGCTCGTGACCGAGGGCGAACGAAGCCACAAGCACCTCGAGCGCTGGGACTACCGGCCCAGCGACGTCGGCTATCTGGAGCGCCCGGTCACCGCGACAACATCGGTCCCAACCGACCTCGCGGCGGTCTGGGGCCGGAAGATCAACCCGGGTCTCTGGAGCGAGCTGAAGGGCCTCGAGGACGCCAAGCAGATCATCGAGCGCCGGGTCATTCTCCCGCTCGAGGAGCCGGAGCTCGCCTCCCGGCACTCGGTCGCCCCACCGCGCGCCATAGTCCTCTTCGGTCCGCCTGGGACCGGCAAGACGACGTTCGCCAAGGGCATCGCCTCACGGCTCGGCTGGCCCTTCGTCGAGATCCAGCCCAGTGAGGTGGCCGAGGAAGGAGCCGACCGCACCGCGACCCTGCTCGCCGCGGCCTTCGACCGAATCCTCGAGCTGAGCGCGGCCGTCGTGTTCGTCGACGAGGTCGAGGACCTGGCGTCGGACCGTCATGAGGAGCGCCGGGTCAGCCCAAGCGTGACCAACGAGTTCCTGAAGCAGATCCCGAGGCTTCGGGAGGCCCCGGAGCACCTGCTGGTGTGCGCCACCAACTGGGTCGGCCGACTCGACCCCGCCTTTCTGCGGCCGGGGCGGTTCGACTACGTGCTCCCGGTCGGCCCGCCTGACCCTGCCGCGCGGCAGGCCATCTGGGGTCGGTACTGCGAGGAGATAACCGACCGTCACATCGATCTGTCCGCACTGGTGAAGGCAAGCGACTTCTTCACGCCCGCGGACATCGAGTTTGCTGCCCGCAAGGCTGCGCAGGCTGCCTTCGAGCGCGAGCACTTCGGCGAGGGCAGCCATCGAGCCACCACCGATGAGTTCCTCGCCGCGATCGCCCAGACGCGACCCACCCTGTCGAGAGAGCTCGTGGACCGCTTCGACGACGACACAGACCGCTTCGCCCGCTACTGATCCGGCCCGCGACCGCAAGAACTCATGCCCGAGAGCGGATCGTGTGGACGCTGCCTGGGCCTTCCACACGCTCGCTTGGAACCCGCCGACGATGAGCTTCCTTCCTAGCCTCTGACGACTCCTTCGGCCGGAAGCAGTCCGCGCCCGCTTCGCGGGAGAAGCACAAGCCATATCTCGCGCTCCTGCCTCCCAAGCAGCAGTGGTGCCCGGCCTTCCAGGTGTTTGGTCCTCTTTAGTCAGGCCTGGCGCTGCCGCCCCTGGTGGTGGGGACCTCGGGCCGCTAGGCACTGCGCGGGCGTTAGTTCCGCTTTTCGTCCAAAGCACTACTCCGATAGCCCGGCGGCTTCGAGGGCCTTTGCGCGATCCATGTAAGCCGCAACGCGGATCGCCTTCCCCCGCCTCATGGTCCAAACATGCGCGGCGGGGGTCGCGACTTCGGCGCCGCTGCCCTTGCCCTTACCGCGAAGGACGACCAACACCACGACCTTGTCCTCCGCTGGGAGGAACGCTTCGGCTTCCAGGCGGAACCCTTCCCAAGTCGAAAGCCACTCGCGACACGACGCAAAGAATGCTTCGACGCCCTGATCGACGTGGGCGTCGGGCAACTCGGCCGCCCACACTCCCTCGATGTTCGGATCGAAGAGCTCACGTCTCGAGAAGTCACCCCGCGCCCACTCGTCGTAGGCGCGACGCAGGGATTCGATGCTCTCCCGACCCATCGCCTCTTCCGACATCGCCCACGCAGTATCTCGCGGCGGAATGCTGCTTTCCATGCAAAGCGGCACTCTGGTGCAGCGGGCCGCGATGTCGCTTTCGCGTGAAGCGGGACCGAAGGAGTTCGCCGAGAGCAAAGCCCCTGGCTACCGCTCAGGGACGAAACCTCCGCCGACCAGGTCGGACGCAGGACAGACACATACGGATCCGTATTACGGGACCACCGCTACCACGCCGTGAGCGAGCAAGGTGTCCGTTTAGAGACCTGCCTGACCGTTGGTGACCCTCCCAACCCTCGCCCGATGCCCTCCTAAGGAGTGGGCCCCAGGTTCAAAACGAACATCTGGCCGATCGCGACAGGCGTCCTCCGTTGCCACTCTGTTGCCACCCTGGGCCCTTCCCGGCTCCGATCACACATGAGAAACCCCTTCACAGCGGGGCATTCGTAGATGCCGGAGGAGGGACTCGAACCCCCGACACGCGGATTATGATTCCGCTGCTCTAACCGACTGAGCTACTCCGGCGGGGATCGAAAAGCGTAGCGGCGGTCAGGTCGCCAACGAGAAGCGAAGCTCGATCATGCCGTTGGCGAAGGGCCGGCTTCCGAGCAGCGTCATGCCCCTCTTGATCGGACGGCTGAACAGCCGTTTGCCCGAGCCGAGGACGATCGGGACGACCGTCAGGAGGAGCTCGTCCAGGAGGCCCGCGTCGGCGAGATCCGAGGCGACCGGGCCACCTCCCACGACCCAGAGGTCGAGGTCGGCCGCCGCGGCGACCATCTCGGGATGGATGTCGGCGACGGGTCCGTAGTGGAAGCGGATGTCGGCGCCCTCGACCGCCGGCAGTTCGCGGCTGGTCAGCACCCAGGTCGGGCGCTCGCCGTAGGGCCAGTCGTGGCCGAGGATGTACTCGTAGGTCGAGGAGCCCATCACCAGGGCGCCGAACCCCTCGATGTAGGAGTCGATCGCGTCGAGCACCTTCTCGCCCGGGCCCTCGATAGCCGGATTCGAATCCCGTGAGCCAGTCGATCTGGTCGTCTGAGTCGGCGATGAATCCGTCGAGGGTCGCCGCGCAGAAGTACTGGGTCTTCGCCACGGCCGGATTCTGGCAGCGCATAAGCTGGCCGCGTGTCTCCCAGCGACCTCGATCGAGCGGTGCGGGCGGTCGTACGGGACTGCCTCGCGGTGAAGCCGGAGGAGGAGGTTCTCGTCGTCTGCAACCCCGCCACCCAGCACCTGGGGGAGCGGCTGCGCGAGGAGGCCGCCGACGCCGGGGCGGACGCCGTCCTGGCGGTGATCTCCGAGCGCGCCTCGCATGCGGCGGAGCCGCCGCGGACCGTGGCGGAGGCGATGGCCGCCGCCGACGTGCTGCTCGCCCCGACGGTCCAGTCCCTCTCCCACACGGCGGCGCGCAAGCGAGCCAGCGAGAACGGCGCGCGCTGCGCGACGCTGCCCGGCGTGACGGAGGAGATCCTGGCGCGCGTGATGAGCGCCGACATGGAGGGACTCCGCCTCAAGGGACACGCCGTTGCGGAGGCGCTCGATCGCGCCTCCGAGGCCCGCATCACCGACTCGAACGGCACCGATCTGCATCTCGACCTCTCCGGGCGCGAGGCCATCCCCGACGCCGGCGAGCTGACCGAGCGTGGCGCCTTCGGGAACCTGCCCTGCGGGGAGGGATTCATCTCACCCGCCGGTGGCAACGGGACGCTGGTGATCGACGGGTCGATGGCGGGCGTCGGGCTGGTCGATCAGCCGGTCGAGCTGGTGGTCGAGGGCGGGCACCTGACATCGGCGCGCGGCGGCCAGGGCATGGCGTTCATGGAACTGCTCACCGAGCACGGGGACGACGGCACGACCATCGCCGAGCTCGGCGTCGGGACCAACGAGAAGGCCACCCTGAGCGGCGAGATCATCGAGGACGAGAAGATCCTCGGCACCTGCCACATCGCCTTCGGCGCCTCGGCCGGCATCGGCGGCACGGTCCAGGTCCCGGTCCACCTCGACTGCGTGGTGATGAAGCCCACCCTCGAGCTCGACGGGGAGGCCATCGTCCGCGACGGCGAGCTGCTGATCCCGTGAACGAGACCGGAGGCTCCGGGCACGAGATGCCGCTCGTCGGAGTGCCCAACTTCTCCGAGGGCCGCAACACCCGGGTGATCGGCGCGCTGGAGGCGACCCTCGGCGCTCACGCCCGGGTCCTCAACCGCCACTACGACGCCCAGCACAACCGCTGCGTCTTCACCCTCGCGGCCGAGTGCGGGCAAGCTGGTCGAGGCGCTGCTCGCGGGCGCGGAGCACGCCCTCGACCTGATCGACATGCGCGGACACCAGGGAGTGCACCCGCACATCGGCGCCCTCGACGTCTGCCCGGTGGTCTGGCAGACCGAGGACCGCCGCGACGACGCGGCGGCCGCCGCCCGCAAGGCGGCCAAGGGCATCGCGGCGCTGGGGATCCCGGTCTTCCTATACGGAGAGCTCGCCACCTCCCCGGAGCGCCGGGAGCGGGCCTACTTCCGCCAGGGCGGACCCGCCGAGCTGGCGCGGCGGATGGCGTCCGGCGAGCTCCGGCCCGACCTGGGCCCCTCCGAGCCCCACCCGAGCGCGGGGGCGACCCTGGTGACGGCCCGGGAGCCGCTGGTCGCCTTCAACATCGAGCTCGACACCTCGAATCCGGAGATCGCGCGGGAGATCGCCGCCGATCTGCGAGAGGCGGGTGACGGGTTGCCCGGCGTGCGGGCGCTGGGCCTGCCGCGCGACGGAGAGCGCACGCAGGTCTCCATCAACGTCCACGACCCGCGCGCGGTGCCGCTCGCGAAGATCGTCGCCGAGGTCTCGCGGCTCGCGGGCGCGCACGGGGTCAGGCCGATCGAGGCTGAGCTGGTCGGCCTGGCGCCGGAGGCGGCGCTGGAGGGATACCCCGACGAGCCGCCGATCCGGGACTTCGACCCGAAGCGTGACGTGATCGAGAACGTCCTCGGCTAGATTGGTGTGAGATGGCACAGACCAAGAAGAAGCGCCGCCGCAAGCACCGCGGCACCCAGGGCGGCCGAATCGACACCCGCCCGGCGCGCGGCAGAGCGCGAAGCCGCGCCGAGGCGAAGTCGCAGCGCCCGCAGCCGAGGCACCAAAGAAGGAAGAGCGGCCCTCGCGTCCCCGCCGAGCCGAGCTGGTCGAGCGCGCTGAAGAAGGGCGCGGTCGCCGCGGTCCTCTTCGTCGGATTGCTCGCGTTCATGGGGCAGGCCCCGGGCACCTCGCTGGTGGTCGGCGATCCTGATGCTCGGCGTTCTACATCCCGATGGCGTTCCTGCTGGACCGCTTCATGTACCAGCGCTACGTCCGCAAGGAGGCGCAGAAGCGGGCGGCCAAAGAAGCGCAGCGCACCGGCGCCCGTCAAGCGGAGGGCTGAGCGGTGGACGTCCGCATGCTCACCGTCGGCCAGATCGCCGAGAACTGCTTCCTGCTGCGGAAGGACGGGTCCGACCGGGCGCTGATCGTCGACCCGGGCGATGAGCCGGAGCGGATCCTGGCAGCCGCCGACGAGCTCGGGGTGACGATCGACGGCGATCCTGCTCACCCACACCCACTTCGACCACATCGGCGCCGTCGCCCCGATCGCGAAGGCGACGGGCGCGCAGGTCTGGTGCCCGGAGAGCGAGACGCCGGTGCTCGCCGACATCAACTCGTACGTGCCCTGGCCCGGCTTCGGCCCGTACGAGAGCTACGAGGCCGACCACACCGTCAGCGGCGGCGAGAAGCTCGAGCTCGCCGGCATGGAGATCGACGTGATCTTCACCCCCGGCCACAGCCCCGGCCACGTCACCTACTCCGTCCCCGACGAGGCGGCGATCTTCTCCGGCGACGTCCTCTTCCAGGGCTCGGTGGGGCGGACCGACCTGCCCGGCGGCGACTGGGGGACGCTGCTCGAATCGATCCGCACCCTGGTCGATTCCCATCCGCCGGAGACCACGGTCTATCCGGGGCACATGGGGGTCACCACCCTCGGCGCCGAGCGGGCGACGAACCCGTTTCTCGCGGAGCTGGCGCGTTAGCCGAAGTCCCGGTTAAGGTCGCTGCGCAATGAGCGAGAAGTTCAAGGCCCCGCGGGGGACGTTCGATGTCGTGCCCGAGCAGCAGCCCGTGCGCCGGCGGATCGGAGACGTCGCGCGACGGCGCCTCGAGGCGGCCGGCTACGGCCGCATGGATACGCCGATCTTCGAGGAGACCGACCTGTTCGCGCGCGGGGTCGGAGAGTCCACGGACATCGTCCAGAAGCAGATGTTCACCTTCGAGGACCAGGGCGGCCGCTCGTTGACCCTGCGTCCGGAGGCGACCGCCTCCGTCTGCCGCGCCTACCTCGAGCACGGCATGCGAACGCGGCCCCAGCCAGTGAAGCTCTGGACCGAGGGGCCCTTCTTCCGGCACGAGCGCCCGCAGGCGGGCCGCTACCGGCAGTTCACCCAGGTCAACGCCGAGGCGATCGGCTCGGACTCCCCGCTGGTGGACGCGGAGCTGATCCTGCTGGCCGGCGACATCCTCGCCGAGCTCGGGGTGGAGGACGTTCGGCTCCGCCTCGGCAGCCTCGGCACGCCCGCCGCGCGCGCCGCGTACCTCGATGAGCTGCGCGAATACCTGCGCTCCCGTCAGGACGAGCTCTCCGACGAGGTCCGCGGCCGGATCGACGCCAACCCGCTGCGCGCCTTCGACGCCGACCACGAGGGAACCCGAAAGGTCGATGGACGGACGCCCCGACCCTGCTGGACGGCCTCGATCCCGCCGACGCGGAGCACTTCGCCGAGGTCCGCGCCCTGCTCGATCGGGAACGGCGTCTCCTACGACATCGATCCCGACCCTGGTGCGCGGGCTCGACTACTACACGCGCACGCTGTTCGAGTTCGAGTGCGAGCGCCTCGGCGCCCAGTCCGGGATCGGCGGCGGAGGTCGCTACGACGGCCTGATCGAGCAGCTCGGGGGCCCGCCGACGCCGGGCTGCGGCTGGGCGCTCGGGCGTGGACCGCATCGCGCTTGGCGCTCGAGCAGCAGGAGGGCGCGGCGGCAACGAGGGCGCGGAGCAGGCGAGACGGCGTCTTCGTCGTCGCCGAGGATGACGACCGCGAGCGGGCCCTGACACTGGCCACGGAGCTTCGCCGCGCCGGGATCCCGGCCGACCTCGATCTCGCCGGCCGGGCGATCAAGGGCCAGATGAAGCAGGCCGATCGCGTTGGCGCGCGCCACGCGCTGATCCTCGCCGGCGACGCGAAGGCGACCCTCCGCGACATGAGCTCCGGCGAGGAGCGGGAGATCGATCCCGCGACGCTGGTTGAGACACTCTCGTCGCCATGAGCCACGGGTTCCCAGCGCTGCGGGCCAACGGCTACCGCGATGCCTGGTGCGGGCAGGTCCTGCCGGACAGGGTCGACTCCGAGGTGCGCGTCGCGGGCTGGGTCCACCGGCGGCGCGATCACGGTGGCCTCGTCTTCATCGACCTCCGCGACCGCACCGGGCTGGTGCAGCTCGTCTTCAACCCGGACGAGGCGGGGGATGCCTTCAAGCTCGGGCACGAGCTGCGCTCGGAGGACGTGCTCAGCGCGAGCGGCTCGGTCGTCAAGCGCTCGCCGGAGACCGTCAACCCGGAGCTGCCCACCGGCGAGGTGGAGATCCGCGTGACCGACGCCCAGCTCCTCTCGGACGCGGACACGCCGCCGTTCGAAATCGAGTCCTTCTCCGGGGAGGTCAGCGAGGAGACGCGCCTGAAGTACCGCTACCTCGATCTCCGCCGCGACCGGATGAGGGAGGCGATCGAGCTTCGCCACCGGGTCAGCGCCGCGATGAGGGAGTTCCTCTCCGGAGAGGGCTTCGTCGAGATCGAGACCCCGGTGCTCACCCGCTCCACGCCTGAGGGCGCCAGGGACTTCCTGGTCCCGAGCCGCCTCCAGCGGGGCTCCTTCTACGCGCTGCCCCAATCGCCGCAGCTCTTCAAGCAACTTCTCATGATCGGCGGCTTCGAGCGGTATTTTCAGATAGCGCGTTGCTTCAGGGATGAGGATCTGCGCGCTGACAGGCAACCGGATTTCACGCAGCTGGACATCGAGATGTCCTTCGTCGACACGGACGACGTGATTGATCTGAACGAGCGCCTCCTGGCGCACGTTCTGGGTCGCTGCGGCGTCGAGGTCGAGCTGCCGATGCGGCGGCTGCCCTACGACGAGGCGATCTCCCGCTACGGCTCCGACAAGCCCGACCTGCGCTTCGGGCTCGAGCTGGAGGATCTCACCGAGGTCTTCCGCGGCTCCGAGTTCAACGCCTTCCGCCAGGCGATCGAGGGCGGGGCGCTCGTCCGCGGCCTGAACGCGGGCGGCCACGAGATGTCGCGCGCGGACCTCGACGGGCTGGTGGCCGAGGCCACCGATCTGGGGGCGAAGGGACTGGTCTGGGCGGTGGTCGAGGGCGAGGGCTGGCGCTCGCCCGTCGCCAAGTTCCTCTCGGCCGAGGAGATCGCGGCGGCCAACGAGGCGCTCGGCGCCTCGGAGGGGGACGTCGTCCTGCTGGTCGCCGATGAGCCGCTGCTCTCGGCCGAGGTGCTCGGCGAGCTCCGGCGCAGGCTGGGCGAGCGGCTCGGGCTGATCGACCACGAGGCGAACGTGCTCACCTGGGTCGTCGACTGGCCGCTGCTCGGCTGGGCGCACGACGAGGAGCGCTGGGACCCGCACAACCACCCCTTCACCTCGCCCGATGGAGCGTTCGATCCCGGCGATCCGGGCGCCGCCAGGGCCAAGGCCTACGACGTCGTCTGGAACGGATGGGAAATTGGTGGTGGCTCGATCCGCATCAGCGACCCCGAGGTGCAGCGAAAGGTGTTCGAGGCGATCGGAATCGACGAGGAGGAGGCCGAGGAGCGCTTCGGCTTTCTGCTCGACGCGCTGCGCTACGGCGCTCCTCCGCACGGCGGAATCGCCTACGGGCTCGACCGGATCGTCGCCCTGCTGCACGGCACCACCTCGATCCGGGACGTGATCGCCTTCCCGAAGACCGCGTCCGGTGGTGACCCGCTGACCGGCGCTCCGGCCCCGGTCGACGATCGTCAGCTGCGCGAGCTGGGGATCTCAGTTCGCGGCGGGGGTGGAAAGGGCTAGACAGATGGAAGGGCGGCTCCCCCCCGACGGCGACGACCTGTTCGAGTGGACGGACGCCCCCGCGCGGCCACCCACCCCGCCGCGCGAGCCGGCACCGGCCGAAAGCGAGAGGCCCTGCGACCGGCGAGCGCGCCCCGGTCGAGACGCCACCGAGCCCGGCCACCGGCAACGTCGCCGGATACGGGGGAGCGCCGCCGCATCCGGGGCGACACGGGCGAGTTCGAGCGCAGCGGGCGGCGCCCACCGCCGGGCCGGCGCGCGCGCCGTCGCGACCTTCCCGCCCGGGTGCGACGCCGTCAGGACTTCATGGTCGGCGGTGTCGTCGTGATCGTGATCATCGGGTTGATCGTGCTGATCTCGAGTGGCGGCGGCAGCAGCGAGAAGCCGGTTCCGCTGAAGCGGCTGGTCGGCCAGACGATCGTCGCCAAGCTCGGCTCCAAGGGGCCCGACCAGGCTCTCGTCAAGAGGGTCAAGAAGGGTCAGGTCGGCGGACTGATCGCCTTCGAGACCGATCCGCAGCAGCTGAAGGCCGACGTCCAGAAGCTCCAGTCGGCGGCCAGCGCCGGCGGCAACCCGCCGCTGCTGGTGATGGTCGACCAGGAGGGCGGCGACGTGAAGCGGTTGAAGGCCGGGCCGCCCGACACCTCGCCCGCCGACCTCGGCAAGAGCGGCGACGAGGGCCAGGCCAAGGACCAGGGGCAGCAGACCGGCACCTTCCTGAAGAGCCTCGGCGTCAACGTCGACCTCGCGCCGGTTCTCGACGTCTCCCAGCCGACCACCGCCGACACGATCAAGAGCCGCACCTTCGGCTCGAGTCCCGATACGGTCGCCAGCGTCGGCGTCGCGTTCGCGCAGGGGCTGCAGGACGGAGGCGTGGTGGCCACCGCAAAGCACTTCCCCGGCCTCGGGTACGCGACCGTCAACACCGACGACCACGCCGTCAGCATTGCCGCGACGTCCGATCAGCTCCAGACCGATCTGACGCCCTTCAAGGCCGCCGTGGAGGCGGGCGTCGGGATGGTGATGGTCTCGACCGCCAGCTATCCGACGCTGGGGGCGAAGAAGCCGGCTGCCCTTTCCCCGACCATCGTCAAGGGGATGCTCCGGGGGCAGCTCGGATTCGACGGGGTGGTGATCACCGACGACCTCGAGGGCCAGGCCATCTCCGGCACGCTCCCGCCGGCGATTGCCGGAAAGGGCGCGCTGGAGGCCGGCGACGACCTTCTCCTCTACGCAAAGAACACGAACACCTCGAACGACGTCTTCGGCCAGCTCGTCAAGGACGTGAAGAGCGGGCAACTCGACCGCTCGGTGGTGCAGTCCGCCTACGACCGGATCACCTCCTTGAAGGACAGCCCCACGGGATAGGGTGCCGCGCGAGTTCCCGTCCACTCCTTGGAGGCAAGCAATCGATGAACGACCTCTTCGAACCTGACGACACACGCGATTCGCTGCGCAAGATCGGCGGGCTTCTGATCGGCCTGGCCGCCGCGATGATCTATATCCGGAAGGGCCCGTTCCTGACCGTCAACCCGGACCAGTGGGCCGCGTTTCCGATGTTCCTGGTCCTCGCGATTCCGGCGGTCTACCTCTACGGGGGCATCCTGACCAGGCCCCAGACGGGCGAGCTGCGGACCTGGCAGGTGGTCCACAGCGTCTTCGGCCTGATCTTCGTGCCCTTCGCGCTGCTGCAGTTCGTCGACATGATCGGCGGTGACCCGAACGCCCAGCTCAACCTGTTCTGGGTCTTCGCGGTCACGGCCGGCCTCGCCTTCTACGCCGGCGCGGTCGCCGGTGTGCGTGTCCAGCTGCTCTTCGGCTCGATCCTCCTGATCATCTCGTGGACCGCGCTCTGGGACAAGATTCTCTCCGGCGGCATCGGCGCCCACTGGGGCGTCTACCGGGGGCTTCTGGGGCTGATGGCCATCGGGTTGCTCGCCGGCGGGCTGTATGTGTGGCGAAGCAATCCCGGCGGCGACGAGGTCGCGGGAACC
The DNA here is from genome assembly GCA_963763985.1 of uncultured Solirubrobacterales bacterium. Taxonomy (GTDB): domain Bacteria; phylum Actinomycetota; class Thermoleophilia; order Solirubrobacterales; family 70-9; genus DASUPK01. The sequence continues at coordinate 163,734 of CAVXQO010000014.1, forward strand.
CCGACGGCACCTACCGGGGATCTGGGTCTGTGGAAGGCCTCCGAGCTCCTCACCGGGGCGGGGATCGCTGCGGTGATCGCCTGCTCACTCGGGATCACGGCTCTCGGCAACCTGAACCCGCTCGGCACCGGCACGCCCCCGATCGAGACGACCAACCTCTGGGACATCCTCCTGCTGGTTGTCTCCCTGGGCCTGGTCGGGATCGGATCCCAGATCGGCGTGAGGGGGCCGGTCTACGTCGGTGGAATCGGGCTGCTCCTCTTCCTCGTGATCGCGGGGCTCGACCTCAACTCGACGCCGCCGCATCCGTTCAAGCTGGGCGTGTGGCCGTGGGTCCTGCTCGTGCTGGGACTGATCGGCATCGGCCTCAGCTCCGTCCGAGAGGCAAGCCTCGGCGACCAGCCGAAGCGCCTGGTCGAGACCCTGCGCGGTAAGTAACAACTGGACTCTTCAGAGCTCGCTCGCCGCTTCCTGGCCGCGCTCAGCGCGGGCGACCGGGCGGCGGTGGGCGAGCTCGTCCACCCCGAGGTCGAGATCCGAACGGAGCGAACCGTCCATCGCGGTCGCACGGCGGCGATGGAATGGTCGGGCAAGGTCTTCGACCACCTGATCCGCCGCTACGTCCCGGTGAAGATCGATGAGACCGAGGGCGGGCTGCTGGTCCACGCCGAGCTCCAGTACGTGTGGCGCAACGGCGGCGAGGTGGGGGACAGCTCGCGCGTGGCGATCGAGCTCGGGGTCCGGGACGGACTGATCTCGTCCTGGTATCTGCTCGACGAACCTGAGTAGCGGCGACCCGCTGCTAGGGTTGAAACCAGGCCCGAGCCTGTACGCGAACCGCTCCAAACGTTGACCCAACACAACTGGCTTGGGGGTCGATTTCCGGCAGTCCCTCGGGGTTGCCGGTAGACCACCACCTATGCGACACGGGTTACCAAGCCGGGGCGGAAAACGGCAGGCTGGAGCCTTCTAGTCTTGTCGCCGTGAATCGGGAGCTCTTTGAGCAGTACCTCGAGGACGACGCGCGGCGCGGGCCCGTCCCCGACGGGTCGTTCAGCGGCTCCGCGGGCGGGGCGCCCTGCGGCGACCTGATTCGGCTGTCGCTCGTCGCGCGGGACGGCCGGATCGGGCGGGTCAGCTTCGATCGCGAAGGATGCGCCGCGAGCGCGGCCGCAGCCGCGGCGACGGCAGAGCTTGCCGACGGAGCCTCGGTGCTGGAGGCAGCCCGGATCGGACCGGACGAGATCGAGGACGAGCTGGGCGGGCTTGCGCCGACCCATCGTCACGCCGCCGTGCTGGCCGCTGATGCGCTCCACCGGGCGCTGTCGGTGCTGGCCGGGTCGGGCCTGCGGCTTGCCGATCCGCCGGCCGATCGCGAGCGCGTTCTGGTCGCGCTCAGCGGCGGAGTCGACTCGGCGGTGGCCGCTCTGCGGGAGCGGGAGGCCGGGCACGATCCGGTAGCGGTCACCCTCAAGCTCTGGGCCGATGTGCGCACCGACGGGGAGCGCAGCTGCTGCTCGCCCGAGGCGGTCCTCGGGGCCCGCCGGGTGGCCCACTCGCTCGGCCTCCCGCACCTGACGCTCGACCTCGAGCGGGAGTTCCGCGCCGGTGTCGTCGGCCCGTTCCTGCGCGGCTATGCGGAGGGGCGCACGCCCAACCCCTGCGTGCTCTGCAACGGCGAGCTGCGCATCGACGCGATGATCGCACTGGCCGATCGCCTGGGCGCGGCGAGGCTTGTCACCGGTCACTACGCGCGGATCGCCGACGACGGATCGGGGCCGCTTCTGGCCGGCGCCGCCGATGCCGCCAAGGACCAGACCTACATGCTCTCGGCGCTGGGGCCCACGTCCCTGGCGCGCCTGCGCTTTCCGCTCGCGGAGTTGACCAAGCCCGAGGTGCGCGAGATCGCCGCCCGGGCGGAGCTGGAGGTGGCTGGCCGCGCCGAGAGCCAGGACCTCTGCTTCCTGGCCGGTCAGGGAAAGCGGGAGTTCCTGCGCGCCCACGCAGGCCTCGAGGACCGCCCCGGGGACGTGGTTGATCGCTCGGGCCGCCGCCTCGGTCAGCACCCAGGCCACCACAACTTCACCGTCGGCCAGCGGCGCGGACTCGGCGTCGGCGGCGGCGAGCCGCTCTACGTGCTGGGGACTGACGCCTCATCCAACCGGGTGATCGCCGGGGGGCGCGATCAGCTCGCCACGCGCCGGGTGCGGATCCGAGGGGCGACGCTCCACCGCGCCGCCGAGCGAGTTGACGGCGTGCGGCTCCGCTACCACTCGCCCAGGCGCGCCTGCCGCCTGGAGGTCGATGGCGACCCGCGCGAGGCGGTCGTCGCACTGGCCGAGCCGGTGGATGGCGCCGCGCCAGGACAGGTCGCCTGCCTGCTCGACGGCGACCTCGTGGTGGGCCACGGGACGATTGTCTAGTCCCTTCCGTCTCGCCCCAATTCGGAGTAGGTTGCCACCCGTCAATACCGGGATTGGAAGGGGAGAGCATGCATCTCGACTCACGAATCAAGGCTCTGGCGGGCGGCGCGTCGCTGGTCGCATTGCTGGCCGCGATGGCCGCGGGCGGCAGCGCATCGGCGTCACCCCAGGCGCATTCCGCGGCCTGCAAGAAGGCGACGAACATCGAGGCGATTATCGACGACTCGGGCTCGATGGACCTCACCGATCCGGGCAAGTTCCGCACGACATTGCTCGACGCATTTGTGGCACTGCAGCAGAACCAGGGTAAGACCCTGGGCGGGGTCGAGTTCGGCGACACGGCGAACGTGCTGTTTCCGCCGGCGGCGATTCCGGGCGTGATTCCCGCGATGGATGCGTCATTCGCGAACGTGAACGCCGACAACGGCGGGACGGACTACAACCTCGCCTTTGCGACCGCCAAGACCGCTAACCCCAATGCGGACGGCAGGATTTTCCTGAGCGACGGCGAGCACAACGTCGGCGCCTACGCCAACGGGCACGCGAGTCCCCCGATCAAGACCGACACCGTCGGCTTCGGAACGATCGATCCCACGCTCCTGAACAGGATCGCCAGCGACACGGGCGGCAAGGCGTTCGATCTCATCGACTCGAGTCAGGTGCCTGCAGTTGCCGCCGGGATCACAGCGGACATGAACTGCAAGCGGCCGCCGCTGACGTTCACGGACAGTTTCACCCACCAGGGTCAGTCGTTCGGCCATGCCTTCAAGGTCAAGGGCAAGTCCGCTGACATCCTGGAGACGTGGACTGACCAGACGGCCGTTCTCGTGGTGACCGGCTTCTCGACGAGCGGCGGTCACAAGGCCTCCGCGAGCTCCGTCGCCCATGCTTCCATCAAGGCGCGGAAGAAGAGCGGCAAGGGGTTCGTCACGGTGCACCTGAAGGGCCTGAAGAAGGGCACCAAGGTCAGGTTCAAGGTGAAGGCGAAGCAGCTGGCGGGGTCGACCTCGGCCACCGCATCGGTGATTCGCTAGACCGGATCCAGATTGCGAGAGGCAGGCGACCGGAGGGATGACCCTCCGGTCGCCCGCGCCTTCTTAGACTGGGCCCGTGAAGACCGAGGAGATCCGCCAGACCTACCTGTCGTTCTTCGAGGAGCGGGGCCATCGGATCGTGCCCTCGGCGTCCCTGGTCCCTTCCGTCCACGACCCGTCGGTCCTCCTGACCACCGCGGGCATGCAGCCCTTCAAGCCCTACTTCCTCGGTCAGGAGAAGCCGCCGGCGCCACGGCTGGCAGACGTCCAGCGCTGCTTTCGCACCACCGACATCGAGGAGGTCGGCAACACCGCCCGTCACCTGACCTTCTTCGAGATGCTCGGCAACTGGAGCTTCGGCGACTACTTCAAGGAGCAATCGATCCCCTGGGGCTGGGAGCTCTCCACAGAGGGCTTCGGCTTCGATCCCGAGCGGATCTGGGTGACCGTGTTCCAGGGCGACGAGGAACTGGGCCTGGGGCCGGACACCGAGGCGATCGAGATCTGGCGCACGGTCGGGGTGCCCGACGAGCGCATCGTCCAGCTGCCGCGCTCCGAGAACTTCTGGCAGGCCGGGCCCACCGGCCCGTGCGGTCCCTGCTCGGAGATGTACCTGGACCGCGGCTTGGAGTTCGGCGGGTCCGACGACCGCCCGGGCGACGACACCGATCGATTCATCGAGTACTGGAATCACGTGTTCATGACCTACGACCTCGCCGGGGATGGCGCGTTGACCGAGCTGCCGATGAAGAACATCGACACCGGGATGGGCCTGGAGCGGATGGCGGCGATCCTCCAGGGGGTCGATTCCGTGTTCGACACCGACGCGCTCCGCCCGCTGGTGGACCTCGCCGAGGAGCTCTCGGGCCGCTCCTACGCCGACGGCGGCGCCACCACCCGCGCGATGCGAATCCTCGCTGACCACTCGCGCGGGACCGCGGCGCTGATCGCCGAAGGGGTCGTGCCGTCGAACGAGGACCGTGGATACGTGCTTCGCCGGATCATGCGGCGTGCCATCCAGCAGGGCCGCTCGATCGAGCTCGAGTCGCCCTTCATGGAGCGCTTCGCGGACCGGGCGCTCGAGCTGCTCGCCCCCGCATACCCGGAGCTGGCCGCCGAGCGGGACACCGTGATGCGCTGGGTCAACGACGAGGAGGAGAGCTTCGGCCGCACGCTGGAGAGGGGTACGCAGATGCTGGCCGACCTGATCCGCCACGCCCACGAGGACCGAACCTCGTGGATCGACGCGGACGACGCCTTCAAGCTGCACGACACCTATGGCTTCCCGTACGACCTGACGAAGGAGCTGCTCGCCGAGCAGGGCCTTTCGGTCGACGACGAGGGCTTCGAGGAGCTGATGGAGGAGCAGCGCACTCGCGCCCGGATGGGGACGGCGACGGCGCACGGCTCCGAGGACCACCACGGCGCCGTGCTCAACTTCGCCTCGGAGGCCCCGCCCTCGCGCTTCGTCGGCTACGAGAAGCTCCGCGCCGAGACCAGCCTGCTCGCGGTCCAAGGGGACGATGGCCGTGCGCTGGTGAAACTCGAGGAGAGCCCCTTCTACCCGGAGGGCGGCGGCCAGGTCGCCGACTCGGGCGAGGTGCGCTGGGAGGGCGGCAGCGCCCGCGTCGCCGACGTCTACCGGATCGGGGACGACCAGGCGGTAGAGCTCGACAGCCCCTCCGACGGCCTGGCCACCGGAGCGCGGGTCGAGGCCGAGGTGGACCACGTGGCCCGCTTCGCGACGATGCGAAACCACACGGCCACGCATCTACTGCACGCGGCGCTGCGTGAGCTCCTTGGGACGCACGTCCGGCAGGCGGGCTCGGCCGTCCGCCCCGACAAGCTCCGCTTCGACTTCACCCACGGCGCGCCCCTCACGGCCGAGGAGCTCAGGCACGTCGGGGATCGAGTCAACGACTGGATCAAGGAGAGCCACTCGGTGCGAGCGCTCGAGATGTCGCGCATGGACGCGGAGAGGCTTGGGGCGATGGCCCTGTTCGGCGAGAAGTACGGAGATTGGGTTCGGATGGTCGAGGTGGAGGACGTCTCGCGCGAGCTCTGCGGTGGGACCCACGTGCTCAACACCGCGGCGATCGGCATCTTCACGATCGCATCAGAGGGCTCGAGCGCCGCGAACGTCCGCCGCATCGAGGCCCTCACAGGCCCGGCCGCCATCGACTGGTTCCGCTCGCGGTCTCGCGATCTCAGCGAGGTCGGGAGGATCCTGGGTTCGGAGCAGGACCCGATCGCCGGCGCCCGCCGCGCCGCGGGGCGCCTGGAGGACCTCGAGCGGCAGAACGAGAAGGCGGGTTCCGCCGATCTGTCCAAGAAGGCGGAGGAGATGGCGGCGACCGGTCAGCGCATCGGGGGGATCACGGTTTTCGTCGGCCGCGGACACGGTGCCGACCAGCGCTCGCTGCTCGACCTCGCGGACAGGATCAAGTCGCGAGCGGGTGAGGCTGCCGTCGTGCTGGGCGGGGTCGAGGATGACAAGGTGGCGCTGGTGGCGAGCTTCAGCAAGGAGGTCGTGGATCGTGGGATCTCGGCATCGGAGGTAATCCGCGAAGCCGCGCAGGTCGTCGGAGGGGGTGGGGGAGGGCGCGAAAACGTCGCCCAGGCAGGCGGCCGCGACCCGTCGAAGCTCGATGCGGCGCTCGCCGTGGCACGCGACACCATTGAGGCCAAGCTCTCGGCCTGATGCGCTCAGCTCCACACTCAGTCCGGGTGGGCGTCGCGGTCGCAGCGATCGCCTGCGTGGCCGCCGCCGGCGGCTGCGGGAAGTCCGAGAAGACCGTCGGCGGCTCCGCCACCGTGGCGATGCCGACGCCGCCCGACACGCTCGACCCGCAACTGGCCTACTCGACGGAGGCGGCGGAGGCCGATTGGATCGCCTACACACCTCTACTCACCTACAGGCATAAGAGCGGAGCCGACGGCACCGAGTTGATCCCGGGGCTGGCGCTGCGGCTTCCGCGGATCTCGCCCGAGGGTCGGCGATACCGCCTGACGCTCCGGAAGGGGCTCACCTACTCGAACGGCCAGGCGGTGAAGGCGAGCGACTTCGAGCACGCCGTTGAGCGTGCCCTCCGGCTCAACTGGCCGGGGAAGCGGTTCATCACGGACAACGTCGTCGGGGCGGAGGCTTACGAAAGGGGTCGGGCCAGCCAGATCTCGGGGATCAGCGCCGACGACGCCAACGGCAAGCTGAGCGTCAAGCTCGTGCGCCCGAATGGTGCATTCGCCAATCTGCTGGCGTTGCCGGCCATGGCCCCGGTACCGAGCGGCACGCCGATGAAGGATCTCACCGCGCATCCTCCCCCCGGCGTCGGGGCCTACCGGATCACGGACATAACGCCCGGGCGCAGATGGACGATGGTCAAGAACCCAGGGTTCGCCTCGCTGGACATCCCCGACATACCCCCCGGAAGTCTCGAGCGGATAACCGTCAAGGTCGAGCCCGATGCCCGCTCCGCGGTCGACAAGGTGTTGCGGGGCCGCGCTGACAACTTCGACCCCGCGACCCCGCTGCCGGTTGGAACGATGGCGCGGGCCCGGACCGCGGCCGAGGATCGCTTCGACATGGTTCCCATCCCTTCGACGCTCTACTTCTTCATGAACACCGCGGAGCCACCCTTCAACAGCGAGCTGGCGCGGAGGGCCGTCGTCACCGCGCTGGACCGACCCGCTCTGGCACGGCTTGGCAAGGGATCCCTGCTACCCGACTGCTACCTGATCCCGCCGGGGATCAACGGACACCCGACCGACCCCTGCCCCTACGGTGACGCCGACGACACCGGCGACCTGCAGGCGGGGCGGAAGCTCGTCAACTTATCCGGGAGCTCTGGCGCCTCGGTGACCGTCTGGGTCGAGGACAGCTGGCCACAGCGAGCCTACGCCCGCTACTACGCGAAGCTGCTCAACCGTCTGGGATTCGACTCCCGTCTCCGGGTGGCCGCAACCTCGCGAGATTTCGGCAGGATCGGGAAGACGAGCACCGATCCGCAGACCGGATTCGCGAGCTGGTTCAATGACTACCCAAGTCCCGTCGACTTCTACGAAGTGCTTGACGCCCATGCGATAGGGCCTCCCGGAAGTCCGAACGCAGGTCGGGTCCAGGACCTGTTTATCGAGCAACAACTCGAGAAGCTCACTTTGGTCCCCTTGCAGGATCTGGACACGGCGTCAGGCGAATGGCGCGACCTCGACGAGTACGCGACGAAGAAGGCCTACCTGGCCGTGATCGGCACGCAGCAGGTCCCGAAGCTAATGAGCGCTCGTATCGACTTCAACTCCGCGGTGATCCATCCCCTCTTCCTGAGCGATTGGAGCAGCTGGTCGCTCCACTAGGCCTCGGCCCAGATCACGAGTTCGCCGTGCCGGCCCGCAGTTGGGCTGGATAGGCTCTTGCGGGTGCTCGCCCTCGATTACGGCACCGCCCGCTGCGGCTGTGCGATCTCGGACCCGACCGGGACTCTGGCGCGGCCGCTCGAGGCGGTCGAGCCGCCCGACCCGGCGGCGATCGCCGAGCTGGTCTCGGCCGAGGGAGCCGACCGCGTGATCGTCGGCCTGCCGACGACCCTCGGCGGCGAGGAGGGCGAGCAGGCCCGGCTCAGCCGCGCCTTCGCTGATCAGCTGGCCGCGCTGCTCGGGGTTCCGGTCGAGACCTACGACGAGCGCCTCACCACCCGGATGGCCGACCGCAGCGCCCGCGAGGGAGCCCAAGCGGATCGGGACTCGCTCGCCGCTGCGCACCTGCTCGAGTCTTACCTGATGAGAGGGCGCTCCACAGGCGAAGCCGAGGAGCGACCCGATTCTCCAGGCGAGGAGGAGCGGTAGTGCCTGAGGAGCGAGGCGACTGGATCGCGGACACCGAGGGGAATCTCACCCCGCCCGAGGGCGATGGGCTGAAGCCCCCGACCGACGAGTTCGGCCGGGATGACCCCGACTCCCTGGAGCGCGAGCGCCGTCGCCGCGAGCGTGAGCAGCGGCGCGGCAAGTCGAAGAAGCCGCGCAAGGCCGCCAAGCAGCCGAAGAAATCGACCGCGCCCCAGGCGACTGCCCCACCCCCGGTGCAGAAGCCTCCGAGACGCTCCGCCAGGGAGCGGTTCGGCCGCGACGGGGGAGACCCGAAACCGCCCCGTCCATCCCGCCGGCGAGGCCCCTATCACCGCCGTCGCATCCTGGCGCTCGCCCTGGTGCTCATCGGCGTCCTCGTCGCCTGGTTCCTGGTCGCCTTCTTCCAACCCCCGCCCCTCGACCCCGGGGACGGATCTGGCGAGGCCATCGTCACCGTGCCCGAGGGCGCAACAGCGAGCGAGGTCGCCGACCTCCTCACCCAGAACGACGTGGTCTCGAACGGGACCCTCTTCGAATGGCGATTGAAGCTGGCCGGTGAGAGCGACAAGATCCTCCCCGGTCGGTACGTGCTCGCGCACAACATGAGCTACGGGACGGCGATCGACCGGTTGACGAGTTCGGGCGGCCAGGTGACGGTGACGATCCCCGAGGGAGAGGACCGCACGCAGATCGCGGCCACGGTCAAGGACCTCGGGCTGAGCGGCGACTACCTCGCCGCGAGCAAGACCTTCAAGGGCTTCGATCCCGACAAGTACGGCGCCAAGAACCCGAAGTCGCTCGAGGGCTTCCTCTTCCCGGCCACGTACGAGCTCGATCCCGGGGCGAACGTCGACCAGCTCGTCTCCGAGCAGCTGCAGGCCTTCCAGCAGAACATCGCCGGTGTCGACATGTCCTACGCGAAGTCGAAGAACCTGACGATCTACGACGTGCTCACGATCGCCTCGATGATCGACAAGGAGGTGCAGGTCGCCTCCGAGCGCCCCCTGGTCGCGGCGGTGATCTACAACCGGCTCCACCGGGGCATGCCGCTCGGGATCGACGCGACGACGCGATTCGAATTCCACAACTACACGGGCGACATCACCGATTCGCAGCTCAAGTCCCCGTCGCCGTACAACACGCGCATCAACGCCGGGCTGACGCCAACGCCGATCGGCAATCCCGGGCTCGACGCGATCAAGGCGGCCGCACATCCCGCGAAGGTCAACTACGTCTACTACGTGCTGAAGGCGAACGGCAACGGCCAGCACTGCTTCACCGCAAGCGGAGCCGAGTTCAACCAGCTCGTGGCGGCCTACAACGCAGGTCGCGCGCCCGCGAACTGCCGGAGTTGACGGCCCGAAGGGTGAGCGGGCGGTGAAGCGGCTCGCGGTGCTGGGTCACCCGGTTTCGCACTCGCGCTCGCCGGCGATGCAGACCGCCGCGCTCGAGGCCCTCGGCCTGGGGGGCGATTGGAGCTACGAGGCGATCGACGTCGACCCCGCCGACTTCGACGAAAGGACCAGGGGCCTGCCGGATGAGGGCTTTGTGGGCGTCAACGTGACCATCCCGCACAAGGAGGCGGCCCTCGCCATCGCGGACGAGGCCTCCGAAGCGGCGCAGCAGATCGGCGCCTCCAACACGCTGAGCTTCGCCGGCGGGCGCATCCGGGCGGACAACACCGACGCCACGGGGCTGGTGGCCGCGTTGCCGGAGCCGATCGACGGGCGCACGGCGCTGGTCCTCGGCGCCGGCGGGTCGGCCCGCGCCGCGGTCTGGGCCCTGGCGGGGGGAGGCGCATCGGTCTCGCTCTGGAACCGAACCGCCGCGCGCGCCGACGAGCTGGTCCGCGACCTGTCCGGCGCCGGAGCCGGAACTGCGGCCGAGGGGCGCCTGGCCCCGGTCAGCGGCCCGCAGGCTCGCGCGGGGTCCTATGAGGTGATCGTCAACTGCACGGCGATCGGGATGAGGGACGAGGATCCCTTCGAGCACTTGCCGCTCGATCCCGAGCGGTTCAACGCGGAGATGGTCGTGGTGGACCTGGTCTATGCCGGGTCGGAGAGCAGGCTGGTCAGCGAGGCGCGCGCCCGAGGGTCAACCGCGATCGACGGGCTGGAGATCCTCGTCCGGCAGGGTGCCGAGTCGTTTCGCATCTGGACCGGGATGGACCCGCCCCTCGATGTCATGCGGCAGGCCGCGAGAACCTGAGTCGGGCGTGCTAACTTTTAGTTAGTGCCTAAGCTGAAGTTCATCCCGGGAGGCCTGAAGCAGATCGACGGGGTCGCCGACGGCGTCTCCGCGAGCAACGCTGAGCGGCTTCCGGACGCCGACGCGTTCGACGCCTATTCCCGGACCGTCTCCGGGGTCGCCGATCGCCTCACCCCGTCGGTGGCCCATCTCGCCGTCTCGCGGCGCACCCGCCGCGGACGGGCGGACGGCGCAGGCAGCGGCGTCGCGATCTCCTCCGACGGCTACATGCTGACCTCGGCCCACGTCGTCGCAGGCGGCAATGGAGTCAGCGCGTCGTTCTCGGACGGCCGCGAGGTCGGGGCCGAGGTGGTGGGCGCCGACGCCCTTTCCGACCTTGCCGTCGTGCAAGCGGACGCACGCGATCTCACACCTGCCCAGCTTGGGGACGCGGACGAGCTGCGCGTCGGCCAGCTGGTCGTTGCGATCGGCAGCCCGATGGGACTGGCCGGGACAGTCACCGCCGGGGTGGTCTCGGCCCTGGGTCGGTCACTGCCCACGCGCTCCGGCTCGGCCGGGCGGCTGGTCGAGAACGTGATCCAGACCGACGCGGCTCTCAACCCCGGCAACTCTGGTGGTGCGCTGTCCGACGGGCTCAGCCGCGTCGTGGGCATCAACACCGCCGTGGCCGGCATCGGCCTTGGTCTCGCCGTGCCGATCAATGCGGCCACCAGGAAGCTCATCTCGGCCCTGATGAAGGAGGGCCGGGTGCGCCGCGCCTACATCGGCATCGTCGGCGGCTCGCGGCCGCTGCCCCCCAAGATCGCCTCCCGCCTCGAGCGCGACAAGGGGATCGAGGTCGTCGAGGTCGTCTCCGGCAGCCCGGCGGCCCGGGCCGGCCTGCGGCCCGAGGACCTGATCGTCTCGGTCGACGGCGAGCCGATGGGTGACGTCGGCGATCTTCAGCGGCTGATGGTCGCCGAGCGCATCGGGCAGGGCATCGAGGTGGACGTCTTCAGGGACGGCACCTTCCTCAAGGTCGACCTGATCCCCCGCGAGCTCGAGTCTTAGGTTTCACCGCCTTGGCGGCGGCCGCCGCCGAGAGGACCTCGATCCTCGCTGCGACGGTGTGGTCGGAGGTGAACAGGACCCCGACCCGCGTCGGCTCGCCGAGGAGAAGCTGGAAGAGGGCGGGGGAGTTCTGATCGGCGACTCCGATCAAGCCGAAGACCGGGATCTCCAGCTCGGCCTGCTTCGTCGAGAAGACCTTGAGCGAGAGCTGATCGCCGACGTGGATCGGCTCGCAGCGCGGCTTGCGCTTTGCGCACACCGGGCCGGCGACGACGGGCACCTTCTTGCCCACCAGGATCTTGGCGCTCAACGCTCGGTTGTCCGACGTCGCGGTCGTCGTGCTCTCGGTCGTCTGCGTGACCGTCGTCCCGGTGGTGGTCCCCCCGCGAGGTGCATGCTGGGGGACGAGCGCCGCCGCGAGCGTGGAGAGGCCGAGCAGGATCAGCATCACGATCAGCAGGCGGCGGGCGGCCATCAGGCGATGCGCCGCTGCTTGGGTGGGGAGAGCTCTGGCGTCATGGCGCTCTCAACGATATGGCCGCCGCGCTGCTCGACGCCTCGCTCATCGCCCTGCTCGGGGTGGTGACGGTCAGCGACCTGCGCACCCGGCTGGTCCCCGACGGCGCCCTGGTGGCGAGCCTCGCGATCGCCGTTCCCGTCTGCCTGCTGTCCGATCCGGGCGGGATGCCCGAGCGACTGGTTGCGGGGCTCGGTGCCGCCGTGTTCCTGCTCGCGGCGGCGCTGATCCGCCCGAACGGCATGGGCCTCGGCGACGTCAAGCTCGCCGGCGTGCTCGGCGTATACCTGGGCGCCGCCGTGATCGAGGCGATGGTGGTCGCCTTCGCCGCCGGGTCGGTCGCGGGCGTGGTCCTGCTCGTCCGCCACGGCCGGAAGGCGCGGAGCCGGACGATCCCGTTCGCGCCGTTCCTGGCCATCGGCGCGCTGGTTGCGATGGCGCCGCAACCCTGAGCCCGAGGCCGGGAGTCGTCCCCATCTACGCTGCCCGCGTGACTTTGAGGTTCACAACTGCGGGCGAATCGCACGGTCCCGGCCTGGTCGCGATCGTCGAGGGCCTCCCGGCGGGGCTCGAGCTCGATCGCGGAGGCGCTCGACCGCGACATGGCTCGGCGCCAGCTCGGCCATGGCCGCGGCGGGCGCATGAAGATCGAGAGCGACACAGTCGAGATTCGCTCCGGGGTCAGGCACGGCCGGACCCTCGGCAGCCCGATCGCGGTGCTGGTGGCCAACCGCGACTACCCCAACTGGGACGAGCGGATGAACCCGTGGCCGGTCGATGCGGAGGTCGAGGAGTCGCACCTGCCGCGGCCGGGACACGCCGACCTCGCGGGACTGCAGAAGTACGGCTTCAGCGATGTGCGCAACGTGCTCGAGCGCGCGAGCGCCCGCGAGACGGCGGCCCGCGTCGCCGCAGGCACGCTCGCCAAGGGTTTCCTCTCGGCGGTCGGCGTCAGCATCCACAGCCACGTGATCCAGATCGCCTCGGTCTCCGCGCCCGAGCGCGACGACCTGGGTCCCGAGGACTTCGAGGGCGTCGACGAGTCGCCGGTCCGCTGCCTCGATCACCGAGACCTCGCAAGGCGATGGTCGCCGAGATCGACCGCCTGCGTAAGGAGAACGAGTCCCTCGGCGGCAAGTTCGAGGTCCGTGCCTTCGGGCTCGTGCCCGGGATCGGCTCGCATGTCTCCTGGAACGAGAAGCTCGACGGCCGGCTGGCTCAGGCCGTCTGCTCGATTCAGTCCGTCAAGGGCGTCTCCCTGGGCGAGGCCTGGGACGTGGCCGGGAAGCCCGGCTCCGAGGCGCATGACGAGATCTTCTTCTCTGACGAGCGCGGCTGGTACCGCGAGATGAACCGGGCCGGAGGCCTGGAGGGCGGGATGACCAACGCGAGCCGCTGGTCGTCCAGGCCGCGATCAAGCCGATCTCCACGATGACCGAGCCGCTCCGCTCGGTCGACACCGAGACCAAGGAGCCGGCGCAGGCGATGCGGGAGCGAACGGACTCCACTGTCGTGCCCGCGGCGGCCGTCGTGGCCGAGGCGAGGTGGCCATCGTCGTTCCCCGGCCTACCGCGAGAAGTTCGGCGGGACCACATCGACGACGTGCTCACGGCCCTCGCGGCGTACAAGGAGCGCATCGGATGGCGGCGGTAACGGCGCACCACGGGATCCGCTTCACCGGGTTCATGGCGGAGGCAAGACGCGGGCGGCCCAGGCCGTCGCCGAGCGGCTCGGGCTCGGGTGATCGACACCGATCAGCTGCTGGAGAGCGAGCTCGGCGAGCCGATCGCGTCGTTCTTCGAGCGCGAGGGCGAGGCCGAGTTCAGGCGCCGCGAGGAGCGGCTGGTCGTCTCCGTGCTCGAAGCCCTCGCCGCCCAGATCGGCGGCCCATCCTCGTGTCGCGCTGGGTGGCGGCGCGATCGAGAGCGAAAGGGTGCGGAGCGCCCTGGGCGAGCACATGCCTGTCTGGCGCGACGTCAAGGAGGAGATCGCCGGGAGTGCGCCTCCGGATCGGACAGGCCGCTGGCAGCCGACCGCGACGGTTTTCCAATTGCTTCGCCGGCCGCAGACCTCTCTACGAGTCCCTGGCCCGCGACTCTTCTCCCCTCGGAGGCGCGGGCGGCCGCCGACAAGGCCGCACCATGGCTCGCCGCTATGCAGGGCGCGCCCGGGGTTCGCATGGTCTGGGCGGAGTCGGCCGGCGGCAGCTATCCGGCCGCGGTCGGTGCGGGCGCGATCGGGCTGCTGACCGACGCGCGCGAGGTCACTGGGGGAACGATCCTCCCCGTCGGGATCTTCTGCGTCGCCGACGACGAGGTGCTGCGCCGCCACCGCGCCCTGCTGCCGCGCTGCGAGGCGACGATCGGTGTCCAGGGCGCGGAGTCCTCGAAGACGATCGCGGAGGCCGGAGCCAATCTCGGCGAGCTGGCCTCCGCCGGCGTCCGACGCGACGACGGTGTGCTCGCCTTCGGTGGAGGCGTGGTCGGGGATCTGGCCGGCTTCTGCGCCGCCACCTACCAGCGCGGCGTTCCCCTCATCCATGCCTCGACCACGCTGGTCGCGCAGGTGGACTCCGCCTACGGCGGCAAGACCGGGGTGGACCTGCCGGAGGCCAAGAACTACGTCGGCGCGTACCACCAGCCGATCGCGGTGCTGGCGGACCCTGTCGGTCTCTCGAGACCCTCCCGAGGCAGGAGCTCGCCGCCGGGTTCGTTGAGGTGGTGAAGACCGCGCTGATCGCGGGCGGCTCGCTCTGGGACCGGGTCCGGGGGGTCCGCGAGCTCGACCCTCGGTCACTTGGCGATCTGATCTTCGACTGCGCCCGCACCAAGATCGAGGTGGTGGCCTCCGACGAGCGTGACGCCGGTTTCTGTGCGGCGCTGAACCTCGGCCACACGGTCGGGCACGCGATTGAGGCCCGGACGGGCGACCCGCGCTATCGGCACGGCGAGGCCATCGGCCTCGGCCTGCTCGCGGGGCGCCTCGGCTCTCGGGCACCGATGCCCTTCGAGACGAGGGTCGAGGGCCTGCTGGCGTCAGCGCGTTCTGCCCATCGCGCTCGACCCCTCGGTCGAGGTGGACGGGGTGTTGGAGTCAAGGCAGCTCGACAAGAAGCACACCAGCGAGGGGCTCGGCTTTGTGCTGCTCGAGCAGTCTGGCGCACCGCTCTGGGGACAGACGGTGGAGCCGGATAGGGTCCGCGCCGCAATCGAGGAGCTGAGGTGATGACCAGCACCCGCAATCGAGTCCAGGTGATGCACGGCGTCAACCTCGACATGCTCGGCAGTCGCGACCGGGACATCGACGGCGACTTCTCCCTGCCCGAGCTCGAATTCAGGATCAAGCGATTCGCCCGGGAACGGAACCTGGAGGCGCCTGTCTTCCAGACGAACTCCGAGGGCGAGTTCGTCGAGCACCTGCAC
>CAVXQO010000015.1:0-22345 GCA_963763985.1 uncultured Solirubrobacterales bacterium
GGTGGACCTCCAGGATCAGAGGGGCCGCGCCCTTGCGGGCGATCAGCGGAGCCAGACGGTCCCACGGCACGTTGCCGCGCCCCGGGGGCAGATGGAGATCGAGTCGCAGCGGATCGATCTCGGGAGAGCCCGGGTCGCCTCGCCGGGCGCCCAGGTTGTCGTGGAGGTGGAAGAGGACCACGCGGTCAAGGGCGGGCTCGATCAGCTCGAGCGGATCCGTGCGCCGCAGCCGGGCGACGATGTTCGCATGGCCGATGTCGAGGCAGAGGCCGACGGCCGGTGAGGAGATCCGCTTCGCCATCGTTCGCAGGATCGGCGGCGTGAACGAGAGGGCGTCGGGACAGGGGTAGACGGGCGCGAGGTTCTCGAGGGCGATGACCACGCCGAGACGCTCGCGCCTGGGCAGCCAGGGCGGCGAGCGAGCGCGTCTCCGCCAGGCGAGCGTCCTCGCTGGCGGGCTCGTCGGGGAGATTCGCGGCGTGGTAGCCGACCCGCGAGGCGCCGACCTCGGCCGCATAGGAGATCAGCCCCTCGAGCGCCAGGTTGCCATCACGAGTGCCGGCCCGAACCGACCCGGGGCCGTGCAGGACCGGGCGAGGCCGGCCGTGCCGAGCGCCTCAGAGAGCGCCGCGGCGTGCCGGATCGCGTCCCGCGGGCTGACCAAGACGGAGGGCGGGGGAGAGGGGACCTGGACGAAGCGGAAGCCGGCCGCCTCGATCTCCTTCAGGATCGGCGCCGCAGGCCACCAGTCGTAGGGAATGCTGAGCCCGAGCCGTCTGTGGGGTCGCTCGAAGGCATCGATTCGAAGGTACGACGGGGGCGGGGCCTCGCGAATCCCGTGAAGAGTCTGTGAATGCACCACCACCCAACTCATCCATCCTCCACCTCACCCACCCCTCTCCCCTCCCACACCCCCCCCCCCCAGCCCTGGCGGCGATACGTCCGCGACGCGGTGGATCGCGCACCTCGTGCGGCACCATCGCCTCGGAGCGCCTAATCCGACGAGACGACCGTGTAGAGTACGGGGAAGGCCCCGATCGCGACGAGGCCGCCGACGAGCTGGCCGACGACGAAGGCCGGCATCGCCGCCGAAGCGATGCAGGCGAAAGTGTCCTCTCCACTCCCCCCCCCCCCTCCCCGCCCCCCCTTCGCCCCTCCGTGAACAGCCGGCCGAAGCTGATCGGAGGGATGGCGAAGCTCGTGGAGCTGGTGAAGCAGTACGCGCGCCGATGTACGCGGAACCCCCGCCGGCGCCATGTAGCCGCGCCGTCTGCGGGCGAGGAAGAAGAGCACCGGAGCGCCCGAGCGTCGCGATCACCTCGGCGAGCAGGTGGGCCTCGAGGCTCGGTGCTTGGTGCGTGAAGTCGACGGCCGACAGCGCGAACATGTCGCGCCGGCCGTGATCGACCCCCGCGATGCACGCCGATCGACCTGCGCCGGGACGTAGGCGAGCGCCATCGCGCCAGCGTGAGGCCGCCGAAGCTCACGTCGAACAGCGAGACCACCGGGTTGAAGTCGCGCCTCCCAAGACCTCGTAGCGAACCTCAGGATAATCGTCAACAGCCCCGGCGCATGGCGGCTACGTTCCCGGAGAACTGTCGAGGATCGTAGCCCGTAGAGAGAGCGGCTGGCGCGGCAATCCCGGAGCCGATCCACGACCGCGGCGAGGAAAGGTCGAGCTCGAGAAGCCGGCGGAGACGGGCCTCAGCGATGAGGCGGCTTCATGGGCCAACTGCCGGCTACAGAGGCCGGCTCCGCCCGGGGCAACTTCATCCCGGGCGACCGGCGAGCGGTCGTCCTGGGGAGCATCAGTGAGAGCAGCCCGGCGGCCACGACGAAGGCGGCCGAGACCCAGAGACACGCGGTGAGGCCTTGCCACTGGTACAGCAACCCCGAGAGCACCGTTCCCGCCAGCCGCCCGCCGGCGTTCGCCATGTAATAGAAGCCGACGTTCATCGCGACCTTGTCGTTGTCCGCGTAGGACAGGATCAGGTAGGAGTGCACCGCCGAGTTCATGGCGAACACGACTCCGAAGATGATCAGGCCAATGACGACAGAGGCGGTGGGATCGGCATCGGCCGAGAGGGCGATCGCAATCCCGGCGGGCAGTGTCGCCAGGACGAAGGCGAGCCAGGCGGCCGTCCTTCCATCCGGCTCGCCGCCCTCCTCGGCCCGACGGCGCACGAATCGTGGCGCTGAGGCCTGCACGATCCCGTAGCCGATGATCCAGGTCGCGAGGTAGAGGCTCACCTGCCAGAAGTTCCAGCCAACCACGCTGTACAGGAAGACGGGCAGACCGACCACGAACCACACGTCCCGGGACGCGAACAGGAAGATCCGAGCGCCGGCCAGGATGTTGACCGCACGGTTGTTGGAGAACATGTGCTTGAACTTCGCCTTGGCGTCTGGGCGGCCGAGTTGGTCACCGCGCATCAGGATGGACACGCTGACCAGCGCGGTCGCGACCATCGCGGCGAGGACCAGCACTCCCGTTTGGAAGCCGACCGTTGTCAGCAACAGCCCGCCGAGGAAGAAGCCGACGCCCTTCAGGGCGTTCTTCGAGCCGGTCAGGATCGCAACCCACTTGTAGAGAGCGCCCTCCTGACCCTCGGGCACTACCAGCTTCACCGCGCTCTTGGAGCTCATCTTGGTCAGGTCCTTCGCGATCCCCGAGAGCGCCTGCGACGCCATCACGTAGGGAACGACGAGCCAGGCCTCGGGCGCAAAGCCGAGCATGCTCTGGGCGCAGATCTGGACCGAGAGACCCATGAAGAGAGTGGTCTTCAGTCCAAAGCGGGCTGCGACCCAGCCGCCGACGAGGTTGGTGACGATGCCGAAGAACTCGTAGAGGAGAAACAGCGTGGCCAGCTGGAACGGGCTGAACCCGAGCTGGTCGAAATAGAACAGGACCAGCATGCGGCTCGCACCGTCGACCATGGTGTCGGTCCAATATGCCCCCGTTACGAGGGCGTAGTTGCGCAGATCAGTCCGCGGTTCCGCTGCGGCTGCGCCGGCGCTCGCCACTCCCGCCCCCTATGCCGTCGCCGGAACCGCTCCAGGGCCCCGCTCGGCCGGAAGGGTCAGCGCGACCTTCCGCGCCAGCTCGACCAGCCGGTTGGCGTAGCCCCACTCGTTGTCGTACCAGGCGAGGACCTTGACCTGGGTCTCGTCGATGACCATCGTCGAGGGCGCGTCGACTATCCCGGAGCGCGGGTCGTCCTTGTAGTCGACCGAGACGAGCGGGCGCTCCTCGTAGCCGAGGATGCCTGCCAGCGGCCCGCCGGCGGCCGCGGCGAAAAGGCCGTTCACCTCCTCGACCGTGGTCGGGCCTGGCGACCTCGAAGACGCAATCGGTGATCGAGGCGTTCAGCATCGGCACGCGCACGGCCAGGCCGTTCGAGCTTGCCCTCGAGCTCCGGGAAGATCAGCCCGATCGCCGTCGCCGAGCCGGTGGTGGTCGGGATCAGCGAAACGCTCGCGGCGCGAGCCCGCCGCAGGTCCTTGTGAGGCGCGTCGACCACCGTCTGGGTGTTCGTCAGGTCATGCAGCGTCGTTATCGATCCGTGCTCTATTCCGATTCCCTCATGGATCACCTTGACCACGGGGGCCAGGCAGTTGGTGGTGCAGGAGGCCGCCGTCACCAGGTTGTGCTCGGCCGGGTCGTAGAGGTCGTCGTTGACCCCGACCACCAGGTTGAGGGCGCTGGCGTCCTTGACCGGCGCCGCGACGACCACCTTGCGGACGCCCCGCCGGAAATAGGCGTCCAAGCGATTCCAGGCTGCGGAACTCCCCCGAGCATTCGAGGACGATCTCGATTCCCAGCTCATCCCACGGGACATCGCCCGGCTCTGCCTCGCGGCTATAGCCGACCCTCTCGCCATCGATCGCGAGCGTCCCATCGCTTCCGTCGACGTTGCGGTCCCAGCGGCCGTGGACCGAGTCGAACTTGAGGAGATGGGCGGCGGTCGCTGCGTCGCCGTGCAGCTCATTGACATGGGCGAACCGCAGCTCCGACCAGCCCCAGGCGGCACGGAGCGCGAGCCTCCCCATCCGGCCGAACCCGTTGATGCCGACCGCGACGTTGGATTCAGCCACTGGTAAGGACGCTCGCGATCAGGTCCTCGACGCGGCCGCGGATGTCGTCACGGATGCGCCGAACGGTCTCGAGGTCCTTGCCCGCCGGATCCTCGAGGTCCCAGTCCTCGTAGCGCTTGCCCGGATAGATCGGGCAGGCGTCGCCGCAGCCCATCGTGATCACCGCGTCCGCAGCGCGGACGACCTCGTCTGTGAGCGGCTTCGGGAACTCCTTGGAGATGTCGACACCGATCTCCTCCATCGCCGCCACCGCGTTGGGGTTGAGTCGATCGACCGGGTCCGATCCCGCCGAGCGGACGTGAACGCGGCCCTCGGCGAGCTTGTCGAGCAGGCCCGCGGCCATCTGGCTGCGCCCGGAGTTGTGGACGCAGACGAAGAGGACCTCGGGAACGACCTTGGTCACTCTGCCCTCCGCCTGGGCCAGGGCGCGCAGGCGCTCACGCGCGAAGCGTTCGACCAGCAGAGGCACGAAGTCCTCGAAGCGGGCATCGGAGAACTGATCGAGGCTCTCCTCGACGTAGGCGTCGATCGTCTCGCGCGAGAAGATCCCCGCGAGCTCCTCGGCGAGGACATCGACGGAGCGCTGAACGTGGTCTCGGGTTGTCTGGTCAAGCTGCGTTGCCATCATCTTCCTCCTCTCCAACCTCTGGTCGCCGAGATCCTAAAGGTTGACAATCGTCTATTCAATCGATATACGTATATAGATGACTGTCGATCTGGAGCTCGCTCCGAAGCAAAAGCGCCCCGCCGGGGAGCCGTGTTGCGAGCCGGTTGTCTACCCCGACGTCGAGCGTGAGCAGGCCGACCGGATGGGGCGATCGCCAAGGCGCTCGGCGACCCGATCCGGATTCAGATCGTCGACGTCCTGAAGAAGCACGCCGGCGAGGTCTGCGTCTGCGAGCTTGTCCCGCTCTTCGATCTCTCGCAGCCGACCGTTTCCCATCACCTCAAGGTCCTGCGCGAGGCCGGCATCGTCGGCTCTGAGCGACGCGGGCTCTGGGCCTACTACTACGTCAACCCCGACTCACTGGAGGAGCTGAGCGCATGGCTGAGCAACTGAGGTCCACCGACGAGGTCCGCGAGATCGTGCGCGAGCGCTACGCCGCCGCGGCTGACTCCGTGGAGACCGGGAAGGCTGCGTGTTGCGGGCCGTCCGAGGCGGCCGGCGGCGGCTGCGGATGCGGGACGGATGTGCCCGACTCGTGCGGCGGCGAGACGTTTGGGGCGGAGCTGTACTCCAGCGGGGACCGCGAGGCACTGCCCGACGCCGCGAAGCTTGCCTCCCTGGGCTGCGGCAACCCGACGGCGGTCGCCGAGCTTCACGAGGGTGAGACCGTCCTGGACCTGGGGTCCGGCGGCGGCATCGACGTGCTGCTCTCCGCTCGCCGGGTTGGATCGACCGGCAAGGCGTACGGCGTCGACATGACCGACGAGATGCTCGAGCTGGCGCGTCGCAACCAGCGGGAGGCCGGGATCGAGAACGTCGAGTTCCTGAAGGGGACCATCGAGGAGGTCCCGCTGCCGGACAACTCGGTCGACGTGGTGATCTCCAACTGCGTGATCAACCTCTCCGCAGACAAGCCCGCCGTCTTCCGCGAGGCGGCGCGCGTGCTGCGGCCGGGCGGCCGCTTCGCCGTCACCGACATCGTCGCCGACCCCGGGATGGACGAGGAGGTCCGCCGCGACATGGCGCAGTGGACAGGCTGCATCGCGGGGGCGCTGACCGATGAGGAGCTCACGGGCCAGCTGGAGGCCGCCGGATTCGAGGGCGTGGAGGTTCGCGAGACCCACCGGGTTCACGACCAGGCCGGATCGGCGATCATCCGCGCGAGAATGCCCGCGTGAGCACCGCCGACACTCTCACCCTCAAGGACCCCGAGCAGCTCTACCTCGACTGGGAGCACGCCCACTGGGCCTCCCAGGACATCGACCTGGGTCGCGACCCCGCGGACTGGGCCGGCCTCGAGGAGAGCGTGCGCGGCCTCCTCTACTTCGCGCTCAGCTCCCTGATGGTGGCCGAGGAGCGGATCTCGACCCAGTTCGTTGGCCTGGTGCTGGCCCAGGACGACGAGGAGGAGGGCAGCTATCTGTCGACGCAGATCGTCGACGAGGTCCGCCACATGCAGTTCTACGCGCGCTTCCAGAACGAGGTGATCGCCGACCCGGGCGCAATCGCCGCCCACGTCGCCCGTGCCCGTGAGGTGCTCGGCGATGCCTTCGAGGCGGTCTTCGACCGGGCGCTCGTCCAGGCGCACGACCGGCTGCGGCTCGACCCCACCGACCGGGAGGCCAAGGTCCGGTTCGTGACGATCTACCACATGGTCATCGAGGGGACGCTCGGGCTGACCGCCTCCCACTTCATCCTCGACTTCCTTCGCGAGCGTGAGCTGCTCCCCGGGTTCACGGAGGGCTATGGACTGATCGCTGCGGATGAGCAGCGCCACATCGCGTACGGGACCTGGTTCCTGCGCGAGGCGGTGGCCGCCGATCCGGCGATGGCGGAGGTGATCCGCGACCAGATCAAGGAGCTTCTCCCGGCGGTCGCGGAGTCGATCGCGCCCCCGAGCGAGGGCGCCTGGGACGTGCTCGGCGTCGAGGAGGGGGCGCTCGCGGAGTTCGCGCTCGGCGCGCTCGGTCGCCGCCTGACGCTGATCGGCGCCCCCCTGGACGGATAGGCGACGCAAGCTGCGGCTTTGTGCCGGAGCTTGGTCCGATTGCCCTGAGAGAATCAGCTTCGAGATGCTCTGCGGGGCGATCGACATCGGATCGAACACGACGCGCCTGCTCGTCGCCGAGCCGTCGGAGGGCCAGCTCCGCAAGGTGATGGAGCAGCGCGCCTACACCCGGATCGGCAAGGACGCGTCGAAGGACGGCAAGATCACCGCGGAGAAGGTCGCCGAGGTGGCGGAGGTCGTCACCACTCAGGTGCGGCTCGCCCACGAGATGGGGGCGGAGGTCGTGAAGGCCGTGGCGACGGCCGCGATCCGCGAGTCCAAGAACCGCGACAAGGTCGTCAAGGAGATCGAGGAGGCCGCCCAGGTCGAGGTGGACGTCCTGGACGAGGAGGAGGAGGGGCGCTTCGCCTTCATCGGGGCCACCAAGTCGCTTGGGCACCCGGTCGAGGGGACCGTTGCGGTGGTCGACGTCGGAGGCGGATCCTCGGAGGTGATCTACGGCACCGTGCCTGACGGCGTCACCGACGTGAAGTCGTTCAAGATCGGGTCGGGGTCGCTGACCGAGGACCATCTGGAGTCCGATCCGCCCTCGGCCGGTGAGATCCGCGGCCTGCGCGACCACATCTCCGACTACTTCGAGAAGGTGGACCTCGAGGAGCCGGACCAGGCGGTCGCGGTGGGCGGCAGCGCGACCTCGCTGCGCACCCTGGTCGGCGCGATACTCGAGTACGAGACGCTCGAGCGGGCGGTCCGCGTCCTCTCCAGCGACGAGATCGCGGACGTCGCGAAGCGCTTCGAGCTCGATTCCCGCCGGGTCAAGCTGCTGCCCGCCGGTGTCCTGCTGCTCGAGAAGTTCTCGCAGATGCTTGGCATGCCGCTGCAGATCGGCCGGGGCGGACTGCGCGAGGGCATCATCCTCACGCTGCTGAACGGGAACGCGAACGGCTCGCACCAGAAGCTCGCGGCCTGAGCAGGATCCACAGAACGCTCAGAGCACCGAGACCGAGGCACACCCGACCGACCGTGCCCGCGACCGCGTGCCACGCGCTGCCGGAGACGTAGCCGGCGAGGATGAAGGCAGCGCTCCAGATAGCGCAGCCGGCCAGGGTCAGGCCGATGAAGCGCCGGATCGGGACACGGGCGTGACCCGCCGGAAGCGAGATGAACGATCTCACCAGCGGCATCAGGCGACCGAGGAACACGGCCCGCTCGCCATGGCGGTCGAAGACCTGGTCGCCGCGGTGAGCGCCGGGGAGCCAATCCAATGCGTTGCTCCTGCCGGCGGCGTAGGCCAGCAGCGACCCGATCAGGTTGCCGGCGGTGGCGGCGGCCACGGCCTGGGGAAAGCCGAGCACACCCTGATGGACGCCGAACCCGGCCGCCATCAGGGTGACCTCGCTCGGCACGGGGATGCAGGCGCTTTCCGGGATCATCAGGAGCAGAACGCTGAGCAGCATGAGACTAGTTAAGCAAACTAAACTAAATTAATCCACATGCCGCCCCCGCGACCCGCCAGGAAAGAGCGAGCGTCAGCCATGCTGTCGCGAGTCGCACCACAGGTGAGCCGATGGGTCGAGCGCTTGCTCACGGAGCACGATCCGCCTCTGACCGTGGCCCAGTACCTGGCGCTGGAAAAGCTCGATGGCAGAGAGGTTGGCGCCGCCGAGCTCGCAGAGGACGCCGGCATCTCGCGATCGGCCGCTTCCCAGCTCGTTACTTCGCTGGACGAGGCGGGGTTGGTAAATCGAGGCGAGGCGGCGGCCGACCGCCGCCGTCAACCGCTCACGCTGAGCCAGGAGGGAAAACGCGTACTTCGCTCGGCGCGAGCCCTTCTTCAAAAGCGCCTCGATCGCCTGCTCGAGGCACTTCCGCATCCTGAGGAGGACGCACTCGCTCGCTCACTCGGCAGAGTTGAGGATGTGCTCCAGGGAAAAGCGCCGCCACGGAGGAGGCCGTTGCCTCCACGCCCCCCTCATCCACGGCGATAGCCTTGACCCTCGCTCGTGGCCAAGCCCAAGCCGATCCCCGACCTGACCGCGGAGGACCCGTACGCCGAGGCAGCCGCGAAGATCGTCTCGGTCAGGGGCAACGAGCTCGCCGAGCAGGCCCGGGGTGTGCTGGACACCGGCGACATCGAGCGGGTCCACGACATGCGCGTGGCCACGCGTCGCCTGCGGGCGGCCCTCGAGATCTTCGAGCCCTGCTTCCCGGCCAAGCCCTACGGCCAGGCCCTCAGTGAGGTGAAACGCCTCGCCGATGCCCTCGGCGAACGGCGGGACCGCGACGTGGCGATCGCCGCCCTCCACAACTTCAACGACCAGATGGCGGCGCCCGATCGCCGCGGCGTCACCTCGCTGATCGAGCAGTTTCGCGGCGAGCAGGTGGAGGCAAACGAGGAGCTGGCGCCCCTGGTGACGGAGGAGAACCTGAGGGCGCTGCGGGAGAGCATGGAGGACCTGGTGGACCACAGGCCGGAGGCTCCGGCGTGAAGGCACGTCCAGTCAAGAAGCTCGACCCGTCCCGCTCGCTCGGCGAGAACGCCGCGCGGATCGTGCAGGTGAGGCTCGACGAGATGCTCGCCTTCGCCCCGCGGGCGCTCGACGGGAAGACGAAGGCCCAACACGACATGCGGATCGCAGCCAAGCGCCTCCGATACGTGCTCGAGGTGACCGGCTTCTGCTTCGGCAGGCCCGCGGACACCGCCCGGCGCCGCGCGCGTGACCTGCAGGACATCCTCGGGGAGATCCACGACTGCGACGTGATGCTCCCCCGCGTGCGCGAGCATCTCAAGCAGATCCAGCAAAGCGACGCCAGGACGGTCCGGGAGAAGGCCGGCCGGGCGCCCGACCTCGATCCGAGGCTCGCGGCCCAGGCGCCGCACCGGACCGCGTACCGCGGCCTTGACGTCCTCGCCGTATACCTCGAGGCACGGCGCGAGCTGTTGATCGATCGCTTCGCCGCCTTCTGGAAGCGGCAGGAGGAAACCGGCACCTGGAAGCGGCTCGAGCGCGCCGTCGACGGGTACCTCCGCCGGTCGCGCGAGGCGCGCCACACGGCGAAGGCCGCGGAGCGCGCTCGTGAGCAGGCGGAGGCCGCCGCCCGCGCGGCCCAGCAGGCCGAGGCACAGGCCGAGCAGGCCCGGCTCGACCGCGAGCGGGCGGCCCAGGAGGCCGAGCATCAGGCTGAACGCAACGAGCAGATCCAGCGGCGCACCAGCCCGGCGCCGCGCCGCCCGACCTAGCTAGCGAGTCGCCGTCCGTTCGGCCGCGGGTGGAGGAGGCGGATGGTGCGCCGGTGGCGTCGACCCCTTGAGGGCAACGGTCGAGCCGAGGGTGGCGGCGACGAAGATCCCCGCGGTGGCGGCCTTCATCCGGCGTTCCGTGAGCCAGCTCGAATGCTGGGCCTGAAGCCAGGACCTCGCCCCGCTCGCTCCGGCCATCGCGGCCACTGCGCAGGCGGCACACATGAAGAAAACGCTACCGATCGACCCTAAAGGCCGGGTGCCGGAGGATCGAAAAAGCTGACCGCACGATTCGGCGAAACCGACCACTCTCCCCGACGCCAGGCGATGTGGGAGCCGTCAGCGAGCCGGGCGCTGACGTGGCCGAGAGTGGGTTCGCCCCAGAGCGTGGCCTCCAGAGGGCGCGTCGCGTCCTCCTCGTCGAGGCCTCTCGCCACCTCCTCCGCCGGGTAGGTGACCACCAGCGACCCGGTCCGGACCCAGAGCGGTATGCGGTCGAGCGGGGCGTCGGCGTCGATCCAGCGGCCGCCGCTGAGCCGTTCGCCCGTCCACCAATCGAACCACTCGCCGCGGGGCAAGTAGGTGCGGCGCTCGGTCGCTCCCTCCTCCAGAACCGGAGAGACCCAGAGCGAGGGGCCGAACAGGTACGAGTCGGGGATCGTCCAGCCCTCCGGGTCCTCGGGATCGACCAGGCAGAGAGGCCGCATGATCGGCAGCCCGCTGCGCGCGGCGGTCGCCGCGGCGGCCTGGATGTAGGGGACGAGGCGCTCGTGGAGCAGGACGGCCTCGCGGTAATCGTCGAGAACCCGCCCGTCGTAGGTCCATGCTTCCTGCTGGAAGCGGCCGTGCGCCTGCATCAGCGGCGTGAGCGCGCCGAGCTGGGCCCAGCGAACCAGGAGCTCGGGCTCGCAGCGCTCGGCCAGGCGCCGGCCGAGGTAGCCGCCGACGTCGTGGGAGAGGTTGGAGAAGCCGGTGGCGGCGCAGGTGAGCAGCGAGGTGAGCAGCGCCCGGAGCGACCAGAAGTCCGAGGCCTGATCGCCGCCCCAGAGCATCCCGGTTGCCTGCTGCCCGGTCCAGCCCGAGCGGCCGAAGACCACGCCGCGGCCCTCGCCGTGGACGTCGTCGAGCGCCTGCTGTGTCGTCTCCCGGTACAGGCGGCCGTACTCCCAGGCGGCCTGGGCGCCGGTGCGCCCGTCCGCAAGCGTCGCGTCCGGCGGGAAGTAGTAGCCCTCGCCATCGTCGGCCTTGACGCCCTCGACGCCGAGCTCGAAGACGTTGCGGGAAAGCTCCCGCCACCAGTCCCGCGCCGCGGCGGAGGTGAAGTCGACGATCGAGCCCGTGCCCATCCACCAGCGGGCCACGTGGGGCTCGCCGTCTGCCGCTCGCACGTAGTGGCCGGCCTCGGCCCCCTCGGCGTAGTTCTCCGCGGGCTCGCTGTGGAGCCGCTCGGACTCGGCGTCCGGCGGGCGCTGGCCATCGATCGACTCGAGGTTGACCCACGGCGTCACCCAAACGACGGTCCGCACGCCGTCCTCCCGCATCACCCTGACCAGCCCCGGCGCGTCAGGGAACTGATGGGGGTTGAAGCGCCAGGTGTTGTACTGCGTCTCCCACGGCGAGTCGATCACGATCGCGTCGAGGGGGAGGTCGTTGTCGCGGTAGCCGCGCCAATCGTCCTCGACGTCCTCCTGATGCTCGTAGACGTCGCGGCTCTTCCAGTGGCCGTAAGCCCACTCGGGCATCAGCGCCGGCAGGCCGGTCTCGCGGAGGAACGCGCGCAGGCGCGCGGCGGGCGTCGGGCCTGTGAAGAGGTGGACGCGCAGCGGGCCGGCGGCCGATCTGATGGAGACGGAGACCTGGTCCCCCGTGAGATCCGTCTCGACGCCGGGCCCCGAGGTCTCGATCCAGGCGGCCCAGCCCGCCGAGGAGAGCAGCCAGGGCACGGGGGCGTAGTCGCCCTGGGGGATGCCACCCTGCTCCAGGAAGTCGGGCGGGCAGTCGGGACCCGTGTAGCGGCGGTCCGCGCCGAGCTGGACGCAGCGGCCGCGCTGGTCGAAGTCGAGGCCATGCCGGGCGCCGAGGCCCGTCACCCGCTCCCCGTCGATCAGCGGCCAGCTCACGCCGAGGCGCAGCCAGTCCGCCTCTCCGGGATCGATCGTGATCAACAGCCGGTCCGGGGCGGACGAGGAGATCTCGACCTCGTCCTCGCCGAGCCCCACAGGGTCCTCGCTCTCCTCATGGACCAGGACCCCCTCCGTCAGCGTGATCAGCTGGTCGCGCGCGATGCCCCGGCACGCCCATGGGCGCAGCCCCGCCAGCAGCCTGGCGGCCACCTCGTCTCCGCTCCACAAGGCCCCTTCGGGCACTCCCCTCTCGAATGCGACGCCGATGCGCCCAGTGTGCCAACGAGGGCGTTCACGACCTCTTTACGTGGCGGACACGACCTCGTAACGGGATTTTCCCTGCAAACGGCCACCCTCCGTGATGTCAAGACGATCGAGAGAAAGAGGGTCAGATGAACCCCATATCGACCACCCGGGTCGATCTGCACTGTCACTCAACGGCGTCCGAGATCTCCAAGCTCGGCATCCAGCGAAGCCTCGGCCTTCCCGAGTGCGCGACCCCGCCGGAGGAGGTCTATGAGCTCGCCAAGCGGCGGGACATGGACTTCGTGACGATCACCGATCACGACACGATCGACGGCTGCCTCGAGATCGCCGACCGCGACGACGTCTTCATCTCCGAGGAGCTCACCGTCTGGTTCCGGGGCGAGCCGCAGGCGGTCCACCTGCTCTGCTTCGGGATCACCCCAGACGATCACGCCTGGCTGCAGGAGCACAACCGCGACGTGGAGGCATGCGCCGAATTCCTGCACTCCCGCGAGATCTCCTGCTCCCTGGCCCATCCCTTCTACGCGGTCGAGGCGCCGCTGACGCCGGCGCACAGGCGACGGCTCGCCGAGCTGTTCCCGGTGTGGGAGACCCGCAACGGCTCCCGCGCGCGCGAGCTCAACATGCCAGCCGCGATCTACATCGAGACGCACGGTGGAACCGGCACCGGCGGCTCGGATGACCATGCCGGCGTGGACATCGGGCGGACGTTCACGGAGACGCCACCCGCGGCCACGCCGGAAGAGTTTCTGCGCCACATCCGCGAGGGCCAAGCGGACGCCCGCGGCGAGCAGGGCAGCGCCGCCAAGTGGGCGCACTCGGCGATGGCGCTCGGCACCCGGGCGCTGCTGCTCTCCGATTCGAATGAACGGGTTGCCCCTCGCTCCGCTGCGGGGCACCCTCGCATCAACGGCAACGCGGAGCCCGATCCGGACGCGATCCTGAAGATCGCGGAGCGGGTGATGAGCGAAGGCGACCTCCGGCGCGGCGAGATCGGCCGGAGACCTCGGCCCCGAGGACGCCCGTGCGCTCCTTACCGCGTTCGTGGACTCGGTCGGGGTCGAGCCCGGCCGCGCCCTGATCGACTACATGCAGGCGGACGAGTTCAGCCACGCCGAGCTGGCCCGCCGCGCCCGCCGCACGCACGAGCGCCGGCTGCGCGAGGTAGTGGAGGAGGCCGTCGAGGCGGTTGGAAGCGGGGGCGAGCCGTCTGAGCTCGCCGCTCGCGCGGTGGAGACCGGCCGCGGCCTCTTTCGAGCCGCGATCCCGGCGATCCCCTACGCGCCGGCGGCCGCCTTCCTCGGCAAGGAAAAGGCAAAGCTCACCCCTCCCGAGGGTCCGAAGCGCATAGCCCTCGTCGCCGACGCGATCGGCGGCGTGCACGGCGTCACCCACACGATCGAGCGGATCCGCGAGCTCGGGGTGCCTGGCCACGAGGTCGAGGTGATCGGCACCGACCGCAACGTCGATCGCCGCCTCTCGGCGGTCGCCGAGGTCGACATCCCCTTCTACGAGGGCCTGGAGATCGGCATCCCGAGCCTGCCCGCGATGGTGGAGGTCCTGGCCGAGGGCCGCTTCGATGCGGTCCACCTGACGGCGCCCGGGCCCGCCGGCGTCACCGCGGCGTTGATCGCCAGGGTCATGGACCTCCCGGTGCTCGGCAGCTGGCACACCGAGCTGGGCGCCTATGCGCGCGTGCGCTCCTCGTCGCCCGAGCTCGAGCGTGGGATGGACCTGGCGCTCTCGCTGTTCTACCGCCAGTGCGGGCGGGTCCTCTCGCCCAGCCCGGCGAGCGACGAGTCGCTCGTGCGCCTCGGAGTCGAGCGCCAGGCGGTCGGCCGATGGGGGCGTGGGGTCGACACCTCCCGCTTTGACCCGGCGCTTCGCGATTCCGCCTCCTACCCGCGGCGACTGATCAAGGCCTTATATGTAGGGAGGCTGACCCGCGAGAAGGGCGTCGACCTGCTGGCCGACTCCTTCATCCGCGCGCAGGAGGCGGATCCGAGGCTTCACCTCCTGCTGGCCGGCGGCGGGCCGGAGGAGGGGATCCTCAGGGAGCGGCTCGGTGACCGGGCGACCTTCCTCGGCTGGCTGGGCGGGGATCAGCTGGCGCGCGCGTACGCGAGCGCCGACCTCTTCCTCTTCTGCAGCCAGACCGACACCTTCGGCCAGGTGCTGGTCGAGGCTGGGGCCAGCGGCCTGCCGTGCGTGGCGGTGGACGAGGGCGGGCCGTCGTCGATCGTCGTCGACGGCGAAACCGGGAGGCTCTGCCAGGCAGACCCGGGCATGCTGGCCGCCGCGATCCTGCAGATGGCCGATTCGCCCGCCTGGCGCGCGAAGCTCGGCCGCCAGGGCCTCGAAGCCGCCCGCGCGCGCACCTGGGAGGCTGCGATGACCCAGCTCGCAGACGGCTACGACCGGGTGATCGAGCCTGCCGATCAGCCCCGCATCAAGCTCGTCAGAGCGGCTTAGTAGTCACCGCTAAGGTGACTCGTGTGACCGACGAGCTCGCCCAGCGAACAACCGAATCGAGCGGGCCGGCGGCCGAGGGAGGGGCGACGATCACGCCCGACGCCGTGCGGACCAGCGCCTCCGAGTCCGATCTCTCGGACCCGTCGCTCTACTTCAACCGCGAGCTTTCCTGGCTCGACTTCAACGACCGCGTGCTACAGCTCGCCGAGGATCCACGGATCCCCCTGCTGGAGCGGGTCAACTTCGCCGCGATCTACGAGGACAACCTCGACGAGTTCTTCATGGTCCGAGTCGCCGGCCTCCACGACCAGGTGGAGTCGAAGATCGACGCTCGCGGCGCCGACGCGATGTCCGCCGCCGACGTCATCGAGCTGATCCGCCAGCGGACGATCGAGCTGCGCGCGCGCCTCTGCCGTTGCTTCGCGGACGAGATCCGTCCGGCGCTGTCCGAGCACGGGATCCGGATCATCTCCCTGTCCGACGCCAATGCGGCGGAACGGGAGGAGGTGGAGCATCTCTTCACGAGCCAGGTCTTCCCGGCCCTGACGCCGCTGGTGATCGGCCGTGGCCGGCCCTTCCCCTACATCTCGAACTTGTCGCTGAACTGGGGCGTCCTGCTCCGCAACCCCGAGAAGGACGAGGAGGTTGCCGCCCGGGTGAAGGTGCCGAAGGAGCTGCTGCGCCGCTTTCTCTCGATCGGGGACGGGCTCACCTTCGTGCCTCTGGAGGACGTGATCGCGGCCAACCTCGACGACCTCTTCCCGGGAATGGAGATCGTCCACCAGTCCCTCTTCCGGGTCACCCGCGACACCGACTACGACATCTCGGACGAGGCCGACGACCTGCTGCTGGCCGTCGAGGAGGAGGTGCGCCGGCGCCGCTTCGGCGAGGTGGTGCGCCTCGAGGTCACGCCGGAAATGGAGCCGAGGCTGCGCGACCAGCTGGTCGAGGCGATGGACATAGAGGCCGAGCAGGTCTACGAGTCCCCTGGACCACTCGGTCTCGACGACCTCACCGACATCTACTCGGTTCAGGGCTTCCGCGAGCTGCGCTATCCGCCGTGGCAGGGGGTCACCCCGCCCCAGCTGCAGCAGGGGAGCCGGACCCAGCGCGAGGTCGACGTCTTCGGCGCCATGCGGCAGGGCGACATCCTCGTGCACCACCCCTACGACTCCTTTGCCGGGTCTGTGGAGCGCTTCGTGCGCCAGGCGGTGGAGGACCCGAACGTCCTGGCGATCAAGCAGACGGTCTACCGGACGAGCGCGGACTCTCCGCTGGTCCCGGGGCTGATCGAGGCGTCGGAGGCCGGCAAGCAGGCGGTCTGCCTGGTGGAGCTGAAGGCGCGCTTCGACGAGAACGCCAACATCCGCTGGGCGAGGGCGCTCGAGGAAGCGGGCGTCCACGTCGTCTACGGGATCCCCGGCCTCAAGACCCACGTCAAGTGCGTCCTCGTCGCGCGTCGCGAGGGCGAGGGCGTCCGCAACTACGTCCACATCGGCACGGGCAACTACAACCCCAAGACCGCCCGCATCTACACCGACTTCGGCCTCTTCACCTCGAACCAGGAGATCGGGGACGACATCGCCGAGATGTTCAACTACCTGACCGGCTACGCCCGGCCGAGCGGCTACCGCAAGGTCCTGGTCGCGCCGTTCAATCTCAAGGAGGGGATCCTCGGCGAGATCGAGCGGACGATCGAGGCACACTCGCCCGAGCGGCCGGCCCGGATCCGGATGAAGATGAACTCGCTACTCGACCCGCCCTGTATCAGGGCCCTGTACCAGGCGTCGCAGGCGGGAGTCGAAGTGGACCTCAACATCCGGGGCATCTGTGCGCTACGGCCCGGAGTCCAGGGTGTCTCGGAGAACATCCGCGTCGTCTCCGTCGTCGGCCGCTTCCTCGAGCACTCGAGGATCTACTCCTTCGAGCGCCCGGACGAGACCCGGATCTTCATCGGCTCCGCGGACCTGATGCCGCGCAATCTCTACAACCGGGTCGAGCTCGTCACCCCGGTGGAGGATCCAGCGAATCGAGACCAGCTCACGGATGCGCTCGATCTTGCCCTCGCCGACAACACCAACTCGTGGGAGCTGGGGGACGACGGGGTCTGGTCGCGACGGACGCTCAACGGCGACGAGCCGCGCAGCGCGCAGACCGAGCTTCTCGAGCGCCACGCGAAGCGGGCGGCCGAAGCGGCCGTCGTCAGCGGATAGGACCTCTGGTAGCTTGGCCCTCGGTGCCCCTCCGCTCCGTGACAAGTAGGGATGCGGTCTATTTCGAGTCCCTCGCCGAGGCCGGCGCCAACATCCTGCGCGGGGCCAAGCTGCTGGAGGACATGTTCGACACCTGGCCCGAGGAGAGCGGGGTCGCGCGTGACATCCTCAAGGCCGAGCAGGAGGGCGATCGGATCACGCAGGAGATCGTCCGCCGCCTCAACTTCGAGCCGCCCAAGGGCCTCGACAGCGCCGAGGTCTACGCGCTGGCCACGCAGCTCGACGACATCATCGACGACATCGAGGAGGCCGCCGACTTCATGGGCCTGTTCGCGATCGAGGCCCCGATGGAGCAGGCCCACGTCCTTGCCAACATCCTCGCGCAGTCCTGCGAGCAGGTCTCGGCCCTGCTCACGGACCTGCGCAGCTTCACCGACCTGGAGCGCTACTGGGTGGAGATCCACCGGCTCGAAAACGAGGGCGACCGCGTTTGGCGCGAGGCCCTCGCCTCCCTGTTCTCGAACGGCATCGATCCCATGGTGGTGATCCGATGGAAGGACATCTTCGGCCTGCTCGAGCGCGCCATCGACTCCACCGAGACCGCCGCTCACAAGATCGAGGCGATCGCTGTCAAGCACTCGTAGCCGCGCCGCGTCTGTGGATCGCCATCGCGACAGCGGGAGGGAGGAGTCAGAGGAGGAGCGCGCGGACCGAAATCTCACCGACCTCCTCCAGGAGCTGCGGGTGGCGCTCCCCGGGGTCCAGGTCCTGTTCGCCTTCCTGCTCACCGTTCCCTTCTCTCAGCGCTTCGACGACCTGAGCGATTTCGATCAGAAGCTCTACTTCGCGGTGCTGATCTGCGTGTCCCTGGCGACGGTCCTGCTGGTTGCCCCGACCATCGGCCACCGCATCCTCTTCCGGCGCCAGCAGAAGGAGTTCATCGTGACGATCTCCAACAGGCTCGCGCTGATCGGCATGCTGATGGTGGCGCTCGCCATGTGCGGGGCGATCGCGCTGATCAGCGATTTTCTCTTTGGGACCGCCACGGCGGTGATCAGCACGGCGGTGATGGCGAGCGCATTCCTCGGATTCTGGTTCCTGGGGCCGATCGTGCGCAGGCAGAACCTGCCCCCGCGTTGAGGATCCTGATCTTCAGCGCGTCGATCGGCGAAGGCCACGATCTGCCCGCCCGGGTGCTCGCCGACGGGATCGAGCGCGAGGCGCCCGGCGCCGAGGTCGAGATCGTCGATTCGCTCGCCGTGGTCGGGTGGCTCACGCGCCGGCTCGTCATGGACAGCTCGCGCTTTCACTCCAAGTGGGGCAGCAGGGTGTTCGACCTCTCCTACAGGCTGATCACCGACGTGCGCCCGACGCGCTGGTTCGCCGCCAGGCTGACCCAGTGGCTGGCCGCCAGGCCGATCAGGCGCGCGGTGCTGGAGCGGCGCCCAGACATCGTGATCTCGACCTACCCCGGCACCACCGAAGTGCTGGGTGACCTTCGGCAGAAGGGGAGGATCGACGCACCGGTCGTCTCAGCGATCACCGACCTGGCCGCGCTGCGCTTCTGGGCCCATCCGGGCGTCGACCTTCATCTGATCACCCACCCCGAGTCGGCCGAGGAGGTGCGGGAGATCGCGCCCGGGACGGACGTGTCCTGCGTCCGCGGGCTCACCGACGAGCGCTTCTACGAGCCGCGCAGCCAGGCCGATGCCCGCCGTGAGCTGGGCCTACCGGCGGAGGGGCCCATGGTGATCGTCTCGGGTGGCGGCTGGGCGGTCGGGGACCTCGAGGGTGCGGCGGCGGAGGCGCTCGGTATTCCCGGCGCGGCAATCGTCTGTCTCTGCGGCCGGAACGACGAGCTCCGGGCCGAGCTGACGCGGCATTTCTCGGGCGAGCCGCGGGTGAGGGTCGAGGGCTTCACCGACCGGATGCCGGACTGGTTCGCCGCCGCAGACGTCCTCGTCCACTCCACCGCGGGACTGACGGTGCTCGAGGCGATCATGGAGGGCTGCGGGGTTGTCTCGTACGGGTGGGGCCGCGGGCACGTGCGCGTCAACAACGCGGCGTTCGAGCGCTTCGGCCTGGCGGAGGTCGCCGGGTCGCGGGAGGAGCTGGGGGACGCTCTTGTGCGCGCCCTGGCGGCGAGCGGCGCGCCGGATCGCTCATTCGCCAGGCTGCCCACCGCCGCCTCCGTGGTCCTCGGCCTCGCCGACGGCGAGTTGGGCGACCGCGGGAGAGCTCGCCAGCAGGCCGGCGCCTAGAGCGACGGTCACCAGCGCCATCACGAGCACCGCGCCGCCCAGCGGCGTGTTGCTCCAGCCCTCGCCGCCGACCAGCGGCGCCATCACAACGGGGATCACGATCTGCATGACCAGCACCGTGGGGGCAACCCGGGTGGCGGCGAAGCGCTGCAGGGCGGTGGACTCGCTGATCACGCCGACGAGCACGACCGCGGCAACCAGGGCCGCCCAGGCGACGACAGCGAGTAGCGCACCCTCGGTCGCGTCCTGGGCCACGATCTTCGCCACGAATGCCGCCATCCCGTCCGCTGCGCCCGCGCTTGCGACCAGCAGCAGCATCGGGAACGGGCGATGCGCGATCAGCCCGATCAAGTAGGGCGTCACCGTGACGGCCGCGAGGATGCCAAGTGCGATTACGAGCCCCGCGCTCCGCTCAACCTCGCCCGGCTCACGCGGCGCCGCCCAGGCGAAGACGCCGACCGAGGCGATGATCAGCACTACGGCGGCGATCTCCCTTGGTCCCACGTGCTCGCCGAGGATTCGCACGCCGAGCACCAGAAGCAGAAGCAGGCCAAGGGCGAGGACCGGCTGGACCAGTGTCAGCGGCGCGTGGGCGAGCGCGAGGATCTGGAGTGGCCAGCCGAGCAGCGAGAGAGCGGTCGCGCCGACCCAGAGCGGCCGCCGGATCAGGTGCGTCATCAGCGACGGCTTCAGGGCACGCTCGGCCGGCGCCCGGCGGGCCTCGATCGCCTGCAGCGCGTAGCCGGTCTCGTAGCAACAGGCGGCTGCCGTCGCCAGGCCAAAGCCGAGCGCGATCTCCCCGCTCACTGGTAGCACCTCATCAGTGGCACCATCCTGCCAGTGAAAGCGGCTCCAGCACTCGTGATCGGCTCGGCCGCCGCAGCGGCGGCATGGTGGACACCCGCGCTCGCTCCGATCGTGCCGGGAGTCGCCGAGGCGCTCGGGTTGCCGCGGCGGATCCGCGATTCTGCCGGCGTCGCGCTGACCTTCGACGACGGCCCCCATCCCGGGGGGACGCCCGCGGTGCTCGAGGCGCTGGAGGCAGCGGACGCAAAGGGCACCTTCTTCCTCTGCGGCGAGCAGGTCGAGCGCGAACCGGCACTGGCCGCCGAGGTTGCCGCAGCCGGCCACGTCGTGGCGATACACGGTTACCGGCACCGCAACATGCTCCGCCTGGCGCCGCGCACCTTCGTCGAGGATCTTGAGCGAGGGATTGAGGCGATCGAAGATGCGGTCGGCCTGCACCCCGAGATCTACCGGCCGCCGTACGGCATCTTCAGCTATCCGGGGATGGTCGAGGTGAGGGCCCGGGGGCTCCGCTCACTGCTCTGGTCGCGCTGGGGTCACGACTGGCGAGCCGCCAGGCCGCCGGCGAAGATCACGGCCGAGGTGACGCGTGACCTGGATGCCGGTGACGTGCTGCTGCTCCACGACGCCGATCACTACAGCGAGCCGGGCTGCTGGCGCGGGACGGTGGCGGCGCTGCCGATGGTGGTGGAGAGGATCAGGTCGGCCGGGCTGCGGCCGGTCACGGCTTGAATCGCGGCTGCAGGCGGCCGCCGCTAGGAAACCGTGTCGGCGGCGGCTTCCTCGTCTTCGCGCCAGCGCGTCGCGGCGGTCGCCACCACCAGGGCAATCGCCAGCCCCATCGCGCAAAGGACGATGGTGCCCTTGTGTGGCATCCCGAGGTTGAGGATGTTCCGCGTCCAGGGGAGCGTCTCGAGGACCACGAAGCCTGCGATCAGCCAGCCGGCAATCACGCCGCCTCTCGCCGGCCGCGCCCCTCCGGCTCCCAGCGGGACCAGGCTGAGTGTCGCCAGAATGGCGATCAGGCAGGTGATCGCCACGTAGCCGACCTGGCCGGTCCCGAAGTCGTCGGTGCGGAAGGCGAGCACGGAGGGGATCAGCGTCCCGGTCGCGCTGGCTAGCGCCACCACCCAGGCGCTGGGCCAGGTTGAGGCGGGGGTGCTGGGCCAGCCCGGCAGATCCACCCTGACGATCGGCGGGACCGCGGCGGCGGGCTCCGGCTCGGGTGGCGCAGCGAGCACCGGTATCGGCTCGGCCGTCGGGGCCGGGGCCCGCTCGGGCGCGAGCCAGGCGAGATAGCGGCGGACGCCCTCGCGCACGGGTGTGGAAGCCCGCCGTCGAGCTCCTTGGCGGCTCGCTCGTTTGAGATCACCGCGCCGCCGAAGTCCCCGTTGCGACCGGGGGTGTGGACGATCTCGGTGTCGCCGACCAGGTCGGAGACGATGCCAGCGAGGTCGCGGATCGTCACGGTCTCGTCACCGGCGAGGTTGTAGACACGGCCGTCCGCGCCTCGCTCGAGTCCCGCGACAACTCCCTCGGCCAGGTCCTCGACGTAGACGAAGCGCCTGGTCTGCAGGCCATCGCCGGCGATCGTCAGCGGCTCTCCCTTGAGCGCCTTCGAGACGAAGATCGGGACCACCGCGGCCGGCCTGGCGCGCGGGCCGTAGGGGATGCCGAAGCGCAGGATCGTGCAGGGCACGTCATAGAGCTCGGCGTAGGAGGTGCAGTACATCTCGCCGGCCAGCTTGCTGGCGGTGTAGAGGTGGTCGGGCAGGCCGAGCGGCGCGTCCTCGTCGATCAGGCCGTCGCCGGAGGCGCCGTAGACCCAGATCGTGCTGCCGTAGATCACGCGGGTGTCGGTGGCGCGAGCCGCCTCGAGCACCGCGAGCGTGCCCCGCGCGTTGCACTCCTCGGCGTTCGCCGGCTGATCGGCGACGATGCCTACGTCCGCATAGGCGGCGAGATGAATGACCGCCTCGCAGTCCTCCATCGCCGTCGTGAGGGTCTCGTGATCGAAGAGGTCGCCGATCACCGTGTCGGCTGTGCCCGGCTCGTGGTGCGGCGATTCCCGGAGGTCGTAGATGCGCGGCTCGAACCCGGCGTCGGCGAGCTTGTCCACCACGTGCGAGCCGATGAAGCCCGAGCCGCCGGTGACCAAGACCTTGCTCATGCTGTCTCCTCGACCGAAATC
>CAVXQO010000016.1:0-361682 GCA_963763985.1 uncultured Solirubrobacterales bacterium
CGGAATCCGCAGGTAGGAGATGCCCGAAGGCCTGAAGATCCCCGACTCGCTTCCTTCGCTCGCAGCCACGGAGGCATTGTCGCGGCTCACCTCACGCGCGGCTAAGCGCGCGCGTTCCATAGCGGTCGACGAACCGAAGGAGGACCAGATGGACTTCGAGCAGCGCTACACAGCGATGGAGACGAGGGACGAGCGCTATACCGGGAAGTTCTTCGCTGCGGTCACCTCGACCGGCATCTACTGCCGACCGGGCTGTGCCGCGCGGACGCCCAAGCGCGAGAACGTCCGCTTCTACCGGACGGCCGCGGCGGCGCGGAGCGACGGATTTCGGGCCTGCCTGCGCTGTCACCCGGACGACTTCGTCTGAGAGAGGCTCAGAAGCCGGCCATGAAGCGGTCGACGTTGGCCAGTAGGCCGGCTGCGATCATCAGCAACACCGAGGGCACGAGGAGCAGCGCGACGGCCAGTTGAATCTTCGGCGCGGCGCGGGCGGCCTGCTCCTCGATGTGGCGCCGCTGAACGCCGCGCAGCGCCGTCGCCTGCTCGCGCAGCTGGTCGGCGAGCGGTGAGCCGTATCGGCGGGAGCGCTCGATCACGCCGCACATCGCCGAGACCTCGCGCACCGGGGCACGACGCCGCAGTGAGTCAAGCGCCTCGCTCTGGGGGAGGCCACAGGAGCTCTCGAGCCGAGAGCATCGCCAGCTCCCGGGCGAGCGGCCCCTCCCCCGCGCCGAGCTCGCTCAGGCCCGCGAGCGGGCTGCGACCGGCGGCCGTCCCGACGGCAAGAAGGTCGAGCGCGTCGGGAAGCCCGGCCCGCAGAGCTCGCAGCCGCTGGCGGGCGCGCCGCTCGAGCCAGGCGTCGGGCCCCAGGAACCCCGCCGCCGGGAGCCCAATCGCCACGATCCAGCCGAGCCTGCTCGGAGCCGCTGGTGCCACGATCATCGCCCAGAGAGTTCCCGCCAGCGCGCCGCCGAGCTTGGCCGCGATCAGCGCCTGCAGTGAGATCCGATCGGCGAGTCCCGCCCTGGTGAGCCTGGCGGCGAGACCGAGCCGCGCGTCGATCGCGGCGAGTGCGGTCCACGCGCCGCCCGCCGAGCGTGCCGGGGTGTCCGGATCATCGCGCGAGGCTGATCGGCCGCCCCCGGGAATCAGCTGTGCGGCCGCGGCGAGGCCGAGGATGAGGGCACCGGCGACAAGCAGGAGCAATGCGGTCACTCGGCTGGTCTCCCGAGACGGCGAATCAGGGCGAAACCGAGCATCTGCAGGCCGGCGGCCGCGACCAGCATCGCTGCCGAGGCGGGTTCGGAGAGGACCCTGGAGACGAACCCCGGCTGCAGGAGCTCGGCGAAGAGCGCCGCTCCCGCCGGCAGGGCGACCACGAGCAGCCCGGTGAAGCGTGCCTGAGTGGTGGCGGCCCGAGCCTCGTCGTCCACCCGGTCGCGGTCCGCTGCGGCCGCCGCCAGCCTGCGCATCAGCGCCGCAACGTCCCCGCCCGCGACCTGCTGGCTGAGCAGTGCCGTCGCCAGGGAGTCGACACGCTCAGAGCGCAGCCGGCCACGCATCGCCGCCAGGGCGTCCCCGGTGGACGAGCCGAGCTCGAGGTCGGCGGCGACCCTGGCGAGCTCGGCCGAGGACGGGCCCTCGAGCGATCCGGCGGCCGCCGCCAGCGCGCCGCGCACGGAGTGTCCGCCCGAGATCGCGTCCGCGATCGCCCCCGCGACGTCGGGCACTGAGCGCTCGACCGCCCGGCGATATCGCTCCCTGCGCCGCGCGACCAGCACGCCCACGCACCACGGTCCCGCCGCCGCGACAACCGCCAGCGGGCCTGGCCCCGCGATCAGGAGTGTTGCGGCGGCGATCGCGCCGCTGCCGAGCATGGCGAGGCGCCGCTGCTCCTCGGCGCTGGGCGCGTAGCCCTCGCGACCGGCGCGGCCCAGCGGCGCGACGGACATCCGCAGCCAAGTCGCGACCCGCGGCGCCGAGATCAGCGCTTCGCGGACCGCGACCGCCACGAGCCCTCCCGCCAGCGCCGCCAGGGCGATCAGCGCCGGCTGGCCCATGGGCGCACCTCCTTGTCGCTGCCAAGCCTGAAGAGCTCGCGCACGCCAACGGAGCCGGCCGTCCGCACCACCTCCGCGATCTCCACGACCCGCCGCGACCCGTCGCTGAGCCGCGCCAGCTGGATGACGAGGTCGAGGCCGCGCCCGAGCTGCTCGCGGATCGCGTCGTGCGGGAGCCCGACTCCGGCCATCAGCGCCAGCGTTTCGATCCGGCGCAGGGCGTCCTCAGGCGAGTTGGCGTGCACCGTCGACAGCGCTCCCTCGTGGCCCGTGTTGAGGGCCATCAGCAGATCGAATGCCTCCCCGCCCCGCACCTCCCCGATCACGATCCTGTCGGGACGCATCCGCAGGGCCCCGCGCAGCAGGTCGCGAATCTCGACGCGCCCGCGGCCCTCGACGTTCGCGGGCCGGCTCTCGAGCCGGACGACGTGCGGCTGGCGCAGGCGGAGCTCGGCCGCGTCCTCGATCGTGATCACCCGCTCGGTTTGGGCGATGAAGGCGGAGAGGGCGTTGAGAAGCGTGGTCTTGCCCGAGCCGGTCCCGCCGCTCACCAGGATGCTTCGCCGCGCCCCGACGGCCGCGGCCAGCTCGTCGTGCAGCTCCGTCGTGAGCGTGCCCAGCTCCACCAGCTCCCGCGGGCCCGGCCGGATGGCCGAGAAGCGGCGAATCGACATCGACGGGCCGTCGACCGAGAGCGGCGGAATCACGACATGGACGCGCGAGCCGTCCTCGAGGCGGGCGTCCACCATCGGGCTGAGCTCGTCGACACGGCGCCCGAGCGGCGTCAGGATCCTCTCGATCGCGTCGCGCAGCGACTGCTCCGTCGGGAACCGGACGTCCGCCCGCTCGATCCGGCCGGCGCGCTCGACGTAGACGCAGTCGTGTCCGTTCACCATCACCTCCTCCACCGCGGGATCGGCGAGCAGCTCCTCCAGCGGACCGAGGCCGGTGGCCTCACGGAGGATCAGCTCGCGCAGGCGGGCGCGAGTGGCGGGCTCGAGGATCGCGGCGTCCTCCTCCACGAGCTCCTCGACCGCTTCGGGCAGCGGGCCCATGGCGGCCCCACCGGAAGCAGCCTGCGCCCGGCGGCGCTCGACGAGGCGCCGCCGCAGCTCGGCGGCCAGCTCGTCCAGGTGCCTGCGGCGGACTCGTTCGTCCACCTTGGGCTAAGCGCTCGGGCGAGCCTACTCGCCCCCGGCCGGGGGGCCTTCACCCTCCGGCGAGGGAAAGAGGACCTCGGTGAAGCCGCCCAACTCGTGGTACATGCGGTTCTCGATCCGCATCAGGCGGGCCAGCGAGGCGATCGCGACCACGCCCCCGATTCCCGTGCAGATCCCCAGCTGTGCGCTTGTGAATGTCCCAATCGCGATCGCCACCGCGGCTCCCCCGACGACGATGTTGATCACGGCGATCATGCTCCCGGTGGTGAAGTACTGCTGGCGGCGCTGCAGGCTGACCCCCATGTTGCGCATCACCCCCACCGCGTCATCGTGGCCGGAGAGCATGAAGTACCGCGCCTCCTGCCCGGCGACCTCGAGGTAGTAGTTGCGGATCCGATTGATCGCCCGCCCCATCATCAGGTCCTCGACGCCGTTCTCGACCACCCGGACGAAGGTGAAGAGGCCGAGCACATAGAGCGTAGGCAGCGCGGTGAGGGCGAAGACCTTGAAGGTGTCGCCGACCTCGGTGATCTGCCCGATGAACCCAAGGGCGATCAGGCTCATCGGCCATTTCTCGACGGTAGCCTCCGATGCGGACGTGGCCGAGATCG
Source organism: uncultured Solirubrobacterales bacterium (assembly GCA_963763985.1). Classification (GTDB taxonomy): domain Bacteria; phylum Actinomycetota; class Thermoleophilia; order Solirubrobacterales; family 70-9; genus DASUPK01. Next base: position 3,832 of record CAVXQO010000016.1, read on the forward strand.
AGGTCCAGCAGGCGGACATCACCCAGCTCGAGGTCGACGCGATCGCCAACGCGGCCAACACCGAGTTGCGGCACGGCGGTGGCGTCGCGGGCGCGATCTCCAGGGCGGGCGGCCCGGCGGTTCAGGCAGAGAGCGACCAGCGCGCGCCGATCGGGCTCGGCGAGGCCGTGGAGACCACGGCCGGCGAGATGCCCGCCCGCTGGGTGATCCACGCCGCGACCATGGAGCTCGGTGGCCCGACCTCCCCGGAGATCATCCGCAGCGCCACCGCCAGCACCCTCGCCAAGGCGGACGAGCTCGGCGCGAAGAGCCTCGCCCTGGTCGCATTCGGCACGGGCGTCGGTGGCTTCCCAGTCGAGGAGGCGGCCCGGATCGAGGTCGAGGAGGTCCGGCGGCACCTCGCCTCGGGCAGCGGCCTCGAGCGCATCCTCTTCGCCGTCCATGGCGACGAGGCCGAGACCGCGTTCAACTCCGCGATTAGTTAGGCGGGCCGCGGGAGTCTCAGATGTCAACGATGGCCTATCCCCCACCCGCACGGCACCTGCTGCGCGCCAAGGACCTCGCCGACGCCCGCTACTCGGAGCAGCTCGACGTCGATGACATGGCCGGCGCAGCGGGTCTCTCGAAGGCTCACTTCAGCCGCGAGTTCCGCCGCACCTTCGGCGAGTCGCCCCACCACTACCTGCTGACGAGGCGCCTCGAGCGCGCCGCCGCCCTGCTGCGGATGACCGACTGGAGCGTTGCCGAGGTCTGCCTCGAAGTCGGGCTGCGGAGCATCGGCTCCTTCACCACCAGCTTCAAGCGCGCCTACGGGCAGACCCCGACCGAGTACCGGACAGGCCAGCCGCCCGCGACCGCCTTCGCCAAGGTGCCGAGCTGCGTCCTCCGGACCTACCTCCGGCCCCAGACAGCACGTTTCAAGAAGACAGGGGAATGAGCCGCAACTAGCTTGACCCGGACGACGTAATCCACCGAAAGGAGACGAGATGATCACCGTGTCAAATGGACAGGTCTGGGTGCATGACCAGGACGAGGCCCTCGAGTTCTGGACCAAGAAGATCGGATGGGAGGTCCGCTCCGACATCACGATGCCCGAGCTCGGCGGCTTCCGCTGGCTCACCGTCGGGGCGCCGGGCCAGGACTTCTCCCTCGCCCTGATGGCCATCCCCGGCCCACCGGTGATGGACGAGGAGACCAAGAAGCAGGTCGAGGACCTGATGTCCAAGGGCGTCGCCGGAACGGTCTTCCTGACCGCCGACGACGTCCAGGCCAGCTACGAGGAGCTCAAGGATCGGGGCGTCGAGTTCACAGAGGCGCCGGCCGAGCAGCCCTACGGGCTCGACTCCGAGTTCCGGGACCCGTCCGGAAACAAGTACCGGCTCGGCAAGCCGACGGTCTCCTGATCACGCCCTGGGCAGCAGGCGAATCTCGCGCCCGGCGCTCTGCGCGCCGATCAGCGAGAGCGCCTGCTGCTCGGTGACCGCGAGGGTCGCGGACCAGCCCTCGCCCGGCCCGGCGGGGCTGCGCAGGGCCAGCAGCTTGACCCCGGTCGCGGCGATGCGAGCCTGAGCCGACCGCCCGAGCCCCGCCTGCCGCGCGACAACCACGTCGACGCGGCTGCCCTCGGGCGAGCCGTCCCCGACGGTGAGGGCCTCGGCTCCGGCAACCGCGACCTCGACCGGGCGCAGCCCGTCGGCGACCCCCGGCGCGCGCGGCGCGTCCACGTGCGGCACGGCGAGCTGGGCGCCGAGCACGTAGGAGCCGGCGGGGATCGTGGCACCCGGAGCGCGGCCAAGCGCGTCGGCCGGGCGCACCAACGCCCCCGGCGGGACGAAGCTCGCGGGGACGCGCCGCACGGCGAGCGCGGCCCCCGCCGTTCGCACCCCGATCGGCTTGTCCTGCCGGCAGCTCGGCGGTGGCCACCACCACCGAGCGCAGCGGCCCGTAGCGAGCCTCGACGCGCGAGCGATAGCGGCCCGCGACCGTCGCGGCGAGAGCCGCGCAGACGAGAGCGGCGATCAGGAAGACGAGCGCACGGGTACGGCGGCTCACGCCGCCAGCGCATAGCCGGGCTCGGCCAGCGGGAGCTCGAGCGCCGCGACGCAGCCGCTTCCCGTCCGGCAGAGGGCAAACCGCCCGCGGTGAGCGCTGGCCACCTCCGTCACGAACTTCGTGCCGTGGCCGCGTCGCGGGCCGGCAGCACTCGCCGTGCGGCTTCTCACCTAGACCGTTCGCGATCGTGATCCGGACGCGGCCCGCCACCCGGGCCCCGGTGACGACCACCGGTGGCCCGCCGTGCTCGAGCGCGTTCGCGACGAGGTTGTCGAGCGCCTGCGCCAGCCGCGCCGAATCCCCCTCGATCGACGCCGGGCCCGCGTCCCAGTAGACGCGGATCCCGCCCGCACGAGCCGCCGCCGAGCGCCACCGCTCGAGACAGGCGAGCACCACCTCCCGGCAGGAGAAGCGCCGCGCCGGCCGAGACGTCGCGTCGCCGTTGAGCGTCCCGTCCAGGTCATCGAGGGCGCTGGCCGCGACCTCGAGCAGGCCACGGCGGCTGGCGGCCGGGGGTGCGGCGGCGGGCCGGCCCGAGCCCTCCTCCAGGAGAACGAGGGCCTGGAGCGGGCGCCGGAGCTCGTGCAGCGCCCGGTTGAGCGCGCGCTTGTGCCCCGGCGTGATCACCAGTCCAGCAGCCTGTAGCCGACGCCCCAGCAGTTGAAGACGTATCGCGCCCCCTCCGGGTCGAGCTTGCGCCGCAGCCGGCTGGCGTGGGAGTCGAGGGTCCGGGTGCGCCCCTTCGACCGGAAGCCCCAGACGTCCCGCAGCAGCTCGTCCTTGGTGAAGACTCGGCGCGGCTCGGAGGCCAGGGCCCGCAGCAGGGCGAACTCCTTGTTCGCCAGCTGCACCTGGCGGTCGCCCACCGTGACGCGACGGGTGACGGGGTCGACGCTCAGGTCGCCGACCCGGATCGGGCCCGCGGCGAGCGCCGGCCCGCCTCCGCAGCACGGCGGCCACCCGCGCGAGCAGCTCCGGGTAGTGGAAGGGCTTCGGCAGGTAGTCATCCGCGCCGGCCTCGAAGCCGCGCAGCCGGTCGGCCTCGCTGGTGCGCCCCGAGAGCACCAGCACCGGCAGCTCGGGATCGATGCGCTCGCCGGACCCGCGGACCTCCCGCAGCACGTCGATTCCCGGGGCGTCGGGAAGCCCGAGGTCGAGCAGCATCAGGTCCGGGTGGTTGTAGCCGCAGAGCCGCAGCGCGTCGGAGGCGCTCGGCGCCGGCAGGGCGCGGTAGCGATCGGCGGTCAGGTGGTCGCAGAGGAGCTCGCGCGTCGGATCGTCGTCCTCGCAGACGACCACCGTGGCGAGCTCTTCGACGTTCGGCAGCACGCCCCCTTAAGGGCGAGGGCCGCGAGGACTCTCCCCCGGCCTCAGACCGCGGGCCTAGAGGTGGAGCCGGTGGCGCTCGAGCTTGTGCTCGGGGTGCTCCTCGGGCGCGGGGTGCCCATCCCTCGGTCCGCCGCACCAGCGCCCAGGTGAGGACGGCTCCCACCGAGACGAGGCCGACGAGGACCCAGGTCGAGTCGCCCAGCGCGGTGGCGAAGGCACCGGCGGCGTCGCCGGGATGCTGCTCGAGCCGGTCGTCCTCGATGCTCTGGAAGACCGCCGTGACGACCGCGAGCGCGACCGCGCCCGCGGTCACCCGGATCATCGCCAGCACGCCCGCGGCGATCCCGGCCTTGGCGCGCGGCATCGCCAGCATCGCCGCGGTCGACATCGGCGCGTAGACGAGCCCGAGCGAGATGCCGAAGAGCAGATAGCCGGGCAGCAGGGCGCCGTAGGAGCTCGAGGCGTCGATCCGGGTGAGCAGGGCGAGTCCGACCGCGCCACAGAGCATGCCCACCGTCATCAGGCCCCGAGGCCCGAAGCGGTCGATCAGGGGGCCGCAGAACGGCGAGATGAAGACCATCGGCGCCGTGATCGGCAGCACGAGCACCCCGGCCGCGACCGGTCCGTGGTCGAGGATCTCCTGCAGGTACTGGGGCTGGAAGAAGATCACGACCCAGTAGGCGCCGACGAGGGCGAACGCCGCCGCCGAGGCGCCCAGATAGGGGCCGTTGCGGAAGAGACCGAAATCGACGATCGGGGACTCCACCCGATGCTCGACCACCCAGAACGCGGCGAGAAGCAGCAGGCCCGCCGCCAGCATGCCGATGGTCCTGGCCGGACCCCCAGCCCCAGTCGTCCGAGCGGACCAGCGCGAAGACGACGGCGAACAGCCCCGGCGTGAAGGTCGCGAGGCCAGGGAGGTCGAGCTTGGGAGGCGAGGTCTCGTCGCGCGACTCGTGAGCCGCCCAGCGGGTGATCGCGATGCCCGCGGCGCAGATCGGCAGGTTGATCCAGAAGATCAGCCGCCAATCGACGTCGATCAGCACGCCCCCGACGAGCGGCCCGATCGCGAGCGCGAGCGCCGAGACCGCCGCCCAGATGCCGAGGGCCTGGCCCTGCTGCTCGACCGGGAACGCGTGGCTGACGATCGCCAGGGAGAGCGACAGCATCGCCGCGCCGCCCGCCCCCTGGATCACGCGCGCCGCGACCAGCACCAGGTCGTCACCGGCCACGGCCGCAAGCACCGAGCCGGCCGCGAAGACCGCCATCCCGATCAGGAAGACCAGGCGCCGGCCGTAGATGTCGCCGAGCCTCCCCGCCGTCACCACCAGGACGCTGATCACCAGCAGGTAGCCGTTCAGCACCCACTGCACGTTGTCGCGGGAGGCGTGCAGCTCCTTCTCGATGGTCGGCAGCGCGAGAGCGACCACGGTGGAGTCGAGCATCAGGATGAACAGCCCCAGGCACGTGCCGACGAGCACCCACCAGCGCCGCCTGGATTCGGTGGCCGAGGTCACTCCGGGGATGGCAGCTCGAGCACGGCCATCGCGCCCGGGCAGCGTATGACCCGGCCCGGCGGCACGGCGCGCCGGAGCTCCATCACCCGTCCCTCCGCGTCGAGGAAGATCAGATCGAGCGGGAACCGCATCCCGAAGGTGTGGACGCTGCGGCAGCGCGGGATCAGCAGGCCGTAGCCGGCGCGTCGCCGCGAGAGCAGCGCGAGCCCCAGGAGCCGGCTGAGACGTGTCGTCGCGACGGGGACCTGGAAGCCGAGCGGCGCGGCGCGCTCGCAGCGGCGGAAGCGCAGTGGCGTCTCCACCCCTCCATAAGCTTCGGCGCCGATGGAGTACGCGGCACAGCCACCCGTCGCGGTCGCCCGGCCGGATTCGACCTTCCTCCAGCGGGTCTTCCTCTGGATGTTCGTCGGCCTCGCCATCACCGGCGGCGTGGCTGGCGGCGATCGGATCGTCCGACAAGCTGCTCACGGACATCACCGAGACGCCCGGGAATCGTCATCGGGGTGATCGTCCTTCAGCTGGCGCTCGTCCTCGGTCTCGTCTTCCTGCTGCCGCGGATGTCGGTCGGGCTGGCGACCTTCCTCTTCCTGCTCTACTCGGCGACGGTCGGGGTCACCTTCGCCTTCATCTTCGAGCTCTACACGACCCAGTCGATCTTCACGGCGTTCCTGATCACCGCCGGGATGTTCGGCGCGCTGGCCGTCTGGGGGGCGGTGACCCACATCGACCTCTCCAAGGTCGGCTCGATCGCCTTCATGGCGCTGATCGGGCTGATCCTGGCGACCGTCGTCAACATCTTCTGGGCCAACTCGACGCTCTACTGGATCACGACGTACGCCGGGGTGGGGATCTTCGCCGCCCTGACCGCGTACGACATGCAGAAGCTCAAGCAGATCAACCAGCAGGGGCTCTCAGGCGAGGCGGAGGGGCGCGCGGCGATCATGGGCGCACTCGCCCTCTACCTCGACTTCATCAACCTCTTCCTCTTCCTGCTGCGGATCTTCGGCCGGTCGCGCTAGCCACTGAAACGGAACCCATCGTGGTAGCGTCAGCTGCGGGCCGATGCTGGGCCTCAGCTGGGGGAGAAAAGGAGAAGGAGCTATGGCGATGCTGGAAGCAACGCCGAGGCGCTTTGCGCCGATCGTCGCTGTCGTGGTCGCCTTGTCCGTAGGCGGCAGTGGCATCGCGCACGGCAGCTCGCACCCGTCAGCTGATCCCGCGGTAAAAGCAAAAGGCAAGAAGAACCACAAGCTCAGCGCGGATTACAAGACCGCCCCTGTAAGCGTCATCGACGAGCCGACCCCGAACACCGTGGAGTTCTCCGACGAGGCCAAGCTCGTGGGCAGGCCGTTCGGGAACCTGAAGGCGCACCTGGACGAGGATTCTGTGTTGACGTACAACCAAGCCAGCAACGGCAGCCCCAGGACGGACTACAGCGGCAGCTACCACGTCACCTTCAAGGCTGTCTTCTACAGCGATGGCGCCTCGTTCAGGGGCTTCTATGACTACTCGATCGACTCGAACGGCGACCCATCGAGTGCCATAACCGGCATGATCACCGGCGGCCGCGGCACGTTCAGGGGCGCGAAGGGCAGCTTCCAGGTCCTCGACTTCGAAGCCTTCCACCCCGAGGCCACGCAGTACAGGGGGCACTGGCAGGGCAAGATCCGCTACTAGGACGAGAAGCAGTGGTCTGTAGCTTCAGTCCATGGCCGAAGCGGGGGATCCACCGACGCTGTATGAGTGGGCCGGCGGGCGGCGAGGCGTTCGAGCGGCTGATCGACGCCTTCTACGACCGGGTCGAGGGTGACGAGCTGATCTCTCCCCTCTTCCCCGGCGGGGTCAGCGAGGAGCATCGCCACAACGTCATGCTCTGGTGGTCCGAGGTCTTCGGCGGGCCGGCCGAGTACACCGAGCAGCTCGGCGGCTACCACCGCATGGTCGGCAAGCACCGCGACCTGGCGATCACCCCCGAGCAGCGGCTTCGCTTCGCGACCCTGATGAGCATGGCCGCGGACGACGCCGCGCTGCCGGCCGACCCCGAGTTCCGCTCCGCCTTCATGGCGTACGTCGAATGGGGAACGCGGCTCGCGCTTCACAACTCCCAGCCCGGTGCCGACGACGTCCCGCAGGAGGCGCCGACGCCGCGCTGGGGCTGGGGCGTCGCCCCGCCCTATCGGCCGTGAACGGCGTCGAGGAGGGACCGGACGGCAGGCCGCGCTGCCCGTGGGCCCTGGGCACGCCCGACTACGTCGACTACCACGACTCCGAATGGGGCCGGCCGCTGCACGGCGAGACCGAGCTCTACGAGCGCCTCACCCTCGAGGCGTTCCAGTCCGGGCTCTCCTGGCTGACGATCCTGCGCAAGCGCGAGAACTTCCGGCGGGCGTTCGACGGCTTCGACATCGCAGAGGGTCGCCGGGTACGACGAGCGAGGACGTCGCGCGCCTGCTCTCCGACGCGGGCATCGTCCGCAACCGCAAGAAGATCGACGCCGCGATCGCCAACGCACGAGCCGCCCGCGAGCTCCACGCCGCGGGAGAGACCCTCGACGAGCTCATCTGGAGCTTCGCCCCGGACCCCGACGCGCGGCCGGCGCCGAAGATCGGCTCCGAGATTCCGGCGATCACCCCCGAGTCGACCGCGATGGCGAAGGAGCTGAAGCGCCGGGGCTTCGCCTTCGTCGGACCGACGACCGCCTACGCCACGATGCAGGCCGCAGGGCTCGTCAACGACCACCTCGAGGGGTGCGCTTTTCGCTAGCAAACGTCGACGCCAACCCTGGGTTCCCTTTTGCTGCAACCGGCCGTTCAGGACCCCCGAAAGACTGGCGACGACCTGCCTCATGCGCCAAGATGCCGGAACGCCGTGGACGAGACCGCACGCAGAGGAAATTACGAATCGGGCGCCGACTACGTGCTCGAGTACGGAGAGCTCCGCTTCTCCTTCAACGAGCGGGACTTCGCCCAGCGCGTCGAGCAGGCGGCGGTCAAGCTCGACTTCGTTCGCCAGGGCCTCGACGAGCACGAGCTGGAGGACCTGCTCGAGCTCGCCGTCAACGGCGAGATCCGGGAGCCCTGCTCCCCCCTCGGCGGCCACGTCAACGAGAACTGGGACGAGCTCGTCGGCCCCTCGAACAAGAGCCTCGTCCACTGGCTTCGCCGCCTCGTCTTCCGCGGCGCCTGGCTCGACCAGCGGGTCAAGGAGGGCGAGCTCGACATCGTCTTCGACGAGTCGACCCAGACCTTCGGCTACGTCCAGCCGGACCGCGACTCCGAGCTGATCGAGCTCTCCGCGGAGCCGTCCTGGGGCGCCATCGCCTACGGCGGCCGCGACCGCGCCTAGCCCTAGCCCTGAAACCAGCTCGGCGCTGAGGTCTTCGGGACCTCGCTCGCGATCCTCTGCATGACGCCGTAGAAGCGCGGCAGCTCGGGATAGACGATCGCCTTGCCGGTCGTGATCAGGCCAACAGAGATCGCCCGCTCCGGGTCTGCCCAGCCCATGATGTTGATCAGGCCGAGGTGCCCGAAAGCCAGGTCGGTGTCCCGGCCGTAGAGGCTGACGTAGTCCGCGCCGAGCATCAGGCCGTAGGAGAAGCGCGTCGGGAAGATGAGGGAGAAGTCGATCTCCAGATGGGACTGCTCGTTGAGGGCGCGCCGGATCGTCCGCTCCGACATCACGCGGACGCCGTCCATCTCCCCGCCCGCCCGGAAGATCTCGAAGAACCGCGAGAGCTCGTTGGCGCTCGTGACCGTGCTGGCCGAGGGGATCAGCGCGGTCAGGAAGCGCGGGTCGTTCGAGTTCTCGACCACCTCGTCGAGCGGCGCGCCGAGCACCCGTGTGGCCAGGGTCGAGAGCGGCGGCAACAGCGGCGGGCCGGTCACGTAGCTGAGCGCGACCTCGTCGACGTCGTCGGGCCGCACGCCGTAGTTCATCCACCTGAAGCCGAGCGGGTCGAGGATCTCCTCCGCCAGCACCTCGCGAACGGTCTTCCCGGTGACCCGCCGGACGATCTCGCCGAGGATGTACCCGCCCGAGACGGCGTGGTAGGCGAGCAGCCGGCCGGGCCGGACGGTCGGCTTCGACTCGCAGATCAGCCTGACGATCCGGTCCCAGTCGTTGAGCGAGTCGAGGTCGAGAGCACCCTTGGGCATGGAGGCGACGCCGGCGCGATGCGCCAGGACATGGGCGATGGTCGTCGCCCTCCTTGCCGTTCTGGGCGTACTCGGGGATGTACTCGCTGACGCGGTCGCCGATGTGGAGCAGGCGGCGCTCGTCGAGCAGGTGGATGACCATGGCGGTGACCGCCTTCGAGGCCGAGAAGATGCAGGCCGGCGTCTCGGTGGTCATCGGGACCTTCGGCGTGTCCTCGGAATCGGCCGGCCCGTTGCCGCGGGCGTGCCCGACGGCTCGGTCCAGGACCACCCTCCCCTCGCGGCGCAGGCAGAGCTGGAGGCCCGGGTGGACGCCGCTGCGGTAGAGGTCGAGCGCCCCCTCCCAGATGTGCTCGACCGTCTCTGCGTCGAGCCCCACGGCGCCGGGCTGCTCCTCGGCGGCGACCGTGGTCACCGAACCGAGGTCGGACGGAACCCGGACCCGATGGAAGACATCCGGGACCCCGGGCAGGCGCGGGCAGGTGAAGGACGTCCGAGAGGTGTGGACGTCGCGGCGCCATGGCCGCTACAGCCGGGCGAGCAGCTCCGCGTTGCTCCCGGTCGCCACGATCTGATCCGAGAGCGCCTGGGCCGCCTCCTCGGCGTCCATCCCGCTGAGCTCTTCGCGCAGGCGGCGGACCTTGTCCATCTCCTCCGGATCGCGCAGCTCGTCCTCCCCGGACGCCCGGCAGTCGGCCACGACCAGCGCGGGCACGATGCCCTTGGCGGCCAGACCGGCGTCGAGCCGCAGCAGGAGGTTCTCGGTCGTCTCCAGCGCCTCCCTCACCTCCGCTCCGCGATCGTCCGAGTCGAGCACGGTCGCAATCACGGTCAGGGAGCCGCTGCCGTCCTCCGCCAGCTCTCGGCCCGCGCCGAAGATCCTCTTGACGCGACTCGGGTCGCGGTAGCCGCGGGCGAGCCTGCTCAGGGAGTCGATCAGGACGACCACGTCCTCGCCGGCTTCGGCGAGCCGCTTGGCATGGCCCATCGCCAGCTCGGCGGCGCGAACCTGGTCCCGCGGCTCCTGGTCGGCGGTGGCCGCGAAGATCTCGGCCTGCGGGAGGGCCTTCTCCCATTGCGGCACCTCCTCCGGCCGCTCGTCCGCGAGCAGCACGCAGAGATGCGCGCCCCCGTCCGCGATCGCCGATCCCAGGGCGCGCAGGAGCGTGGTCCGGCCCGAGCGCGGCTGGGCCAGGACGAGCACCCGCTGGCCAAGCGCCAGGGGCCCGAGCAGGTCGACCGCGCGGACCAGCGGGTCGCCGGAGGCGTCGGGCGGGAGCAGGCGCCGGTGAGGCGGCGCGGCGGTCAGATCCTCGAAGTGCCCGCGCTCCTCCTCCGGGGGCTGCCCGTTGACGGCCTCGATCCGGACGAGGGCGCGATGGCGCTCCCCACGGCGCGGCGCCCGGGCGGGGCCGCTCACCTGGTCGCCGGGACGCAGCTCGCAGCGGCGGATCTGCGAGGCGGAGACGTACACGTCACCCTCCGCCTCGCTCAGGCCGCTCAGGCGGAGAAACCCATAGCCCTGCGGCATCCGGTCGAGGACGCCGGAGACCTCCTCGGTCTCCGTCTCGGCCTCGGGCTCGGCCTCGGGCTCGGCCTCGGGCTCCGGAACCGGCTCCTCTTCCTCATCGGATCTCTCCGAGATCGCCTCGATCAGGTCATCGCGAGGCAGCATTCGATATCGCTGCACGCCGAGCTCGCGCGCGCGGCGATGAAGCTCCGCGAGGTGTTCGTCGGCGAGGGCCATCAAGGCGCGCATCCTAGAGGCACGGATCCAGGGACCGCCCGCTACCGCGCGAGCGCCCTGCCCGGGTCAAGGCCCTCGGCCTCGCTGACGCCTCTCCACGCCTCGGTCTCGGCCGCGACGCGAGAACCGCTCCAATCCAGCTCCCTCCCGAGCGCGGCGGCGACCGCCTCGACCCGCTCGCCGTCGCGAAGCTCGAGCGCCGCCACCAGCCCGAGGCGGGTGCGCCGCAGGAGGACGTCGGCGACCGAGCGCGCCTGCTCGCGCCCGGCGGCGATCACCACCTCGGCCATCAGGTCCGGGTGCCCGGGGACGATCGGCTCAGCCAGCTCGGGGCGCCGATCGCACAGGTCGAGCACGTCCCGGGCGGCGTGCCCGTAGCGGAAGGCCAGCTGATCGGCGGCGCCGTCGGGGAGCTCGAGGCCCGTCTCGAGATCCTCGGGGCGGGCCGGCATCCCCAGCGGGATGTCGTCGGTGCGGCATTCCGCCTCACGCCCGTCCCGCTCGACGATGCGATCGACGACCTGGGCGGCCATCCGCCTGAAGGTGGTCAGCTTGCCGCCGGTGATCGTCAGCATCCCCGACGAGGTCTCGTAGAGCTCCGCCCGGCGGGAGATGTCCACGGACTTCTTCGGATCGCCGGTCGAGATCAGTGGGCGCACGCCCGCATAGGCGCCAGTCAGGTCGCCCGAGCCGAGATCGGTCCCGAAGTACGAGTTGAGGGCATCGAGCAGATACTCGACGTCGTCCCCGCTCGGGGGCACGTGATCGATGTCGCCCTCGTAGTCGAAGTCGGTCGTCCCGGCGAGCACCCGCCCGTACCAGGGCAGCGCGAAGATCGTGCGGTCGCCCGCCGCCGGGACGATGCAGGCGGCAGTGCCGATGTCGAGATCCTTGGCCGACAGGGTGATGTGGGTCCCGCGGCTGGGCCGGATGTTCGGGATCTCCTCCTCGGTGAGCAGCTCCTCCGGCCTGATCCGGTCGGCCCAGACGCCGGTGGCGTTGACGACGTTGTCGGCCTGGACCTCGATCCGCTCCCCGGACTCCGCCTCGGTGAACGCGACGCCCGCGGCCTGTCCGTCCCGCTCCAGCACCTCCGTAACGTCGGCCCCGTTGACGATCACCGCGCCGAACCGCTCCGCCTCCCCCAGCACCGTGAGCACGAGGCGCACGTCGTCGGTCTGGCAGTCGTAGAAGAGATAAGCCGAGCTCGGCTCCATCGGCTCCAGCGCCGGGATCAGCTCCACCGCTTCCTCGCCTGAGATCGTGCGGTGCCGGTCCGGCGACCAGTACTCGGCCTCCTCACGGTGCTCGTTGCGCTGGCTTCGACCTCGCCCGATGCGCGAGGTCGCCATCACGTCGTACATGTTGAGGCCTATCCCGATCGCACGGTTCTTGCGGTCGCTGCCCAGTGCCGGAACCAGGAACGGCGTCGGGTAGACGAGGTGGGGAGCGAGGCGGACGAGGAGCTGGCGCTCCAGCAACGCCTCGCGCACCAGCCCGAGGTCGAAGTTCTGCAGATAACGGAGGCCGCCGTGGACCATCTTCGAGGAGCGGCTCGATGTGCCCTGGCCGAAGTCGTCGCGTTCCACCAGCGCGACGGAGTAGCCTCGCGAGGCGGCGTCGAGCGCCACCCCCGCGCCGGTGATCCCGCCGCCGACGACGACGACATCGAAGCGGTCCTCCTGCATCGCAGCCAGCGCATGGTCGCGGGAGATCATTCGAGGAACTCGATCACCTGGTCGGCGGGCAACCGCTCCGGCGCCCGCTGCTCCTGCACCGGCTTGCCGAGATGTAGGAGCCCGACGAAGCGCTCGTCCTCGGGCATCCCGACGGCCGCCTGTCCCTCCGGCGTGCGGAGGACCTCCGGGGTCCGCCAGTAGGTGGCCAGTCCCCGGCCGTGCGCGGCGAGCAGCACGATGTAGGCCGCGCAGGCGGTGGCGTGCAGGTCCTCCTCGTCCTGGATCGGATCGCCCGTCAGGGCGCACGAGCAGACCACCAGCGTCGGGGCGCGATCGAGCTTCGAGGCCGACTCCGGGCCGGCGGCCTCCTTGAGCCGCTCGAGCGCCTCGGGGCCGATCACGCGCAGGCGCCAGGGATTCGTCAGGTTGTGGTTTGGCGCCCACCGCGCGAGGTCGAGGATCTCCTCGAGCACGGCGCGATCCACCGGCTCGGGCCGGTAGGCCTTGTGGGTGCGGCGAGTGCGGATCGCCTCCTCGACTTCCATTGCCGGAAACCTAGGGCAGGCGACGCCGGTACATCACCCAGCCGCCCCAGACGGCGCCGCCGACGAGCGCGACGACGCCGAGCGCGACCAGCCAGCCGGGAATTCCCCTCCCCCACCGCCGGACGAGGCCGAGGAGGCCGGCGCGCTCGAGACCGGATTTCCCTGACGAGAGACCTGCTTCTCGGCTGGGAGCGACAGCGGCCGCCTCCCCCGACGACTTCGCCTGCCGCCCCCGGTCAGGCCGCCGGTCGAGCCACTCCCTGAGCCCCCTCCGCCCGGCACGCTGGAGACCGCCCTGGGCACCGGGTTGAGCGGGAACGCGGCGCCGTCGACGGCCAGCAGCGCCTGCCCGGTCACCCAGACCGGCGTCTGATCGCTCGATGACGAGTAGCGGTAGTGGCCGTCCCCCGCCTGAGCCGAGGCCAGATAGGCGAGCGATGAGCCGCCGCGGCGCACCGACGACGGCGAGACGCCGGCCGCGAGCAGCCCCTGTGCGGCCCAGGCGGTTGACTGCGCGTTGACGGGGCCGCCCGTCAGAGCGAACCCGCCGCCCGCGCGCTGCACGTCGCGCAGGTAGGAGACGCCCGCGCGGATCCCCGCGCTTCCGCCGGCCGCGGCGAGGGCCTGCAGGACCGCCCCCGTGCTGTCCGCATCGCTGGCGGCCTTGGCCGCGAAGCCCCAGCCGCCGTCCTGGTTCTGGTTCTCGCGCAGCCACGCCGCGGAGCGGGAGTTTCCCCCGCTAACCCCAGCCGCCCGCAGGGCGAGGATGCCGAACGCGGTGGGATTGACCTGGCCGCCCCACGAGCCGTCACCGCCCCGCCGGGCCAGCAGCCGCCTGACCAGGTCATGGCCCTGGAAGCTCCGCGGGTCGAGACCGGCGCCGTGCAGCAGCAGGATCGTCCGCTCGATGTCGCCGGTCGTGCTGATCTCCCCGACCGTCCCCGCCAGGTACGAGATGGGAGTGGCGTCGCCGTGGTCGACGTCGAGGGGATTGACCCCGGCCGCCTCCAGGCCGAGCACCGCCCAGCCGGTCATCGCGGGGCTCGATTCCTCGCCCGGGGCGAAGCCGAACCCCCCGTCGCCGTTCTCCGCGGATCGGAGCCAGCCGACCGCGGCCCCCGAGCCGCTCCCGGAGGCGTCGGCCCGCTGGCCACCGAGGAGGGCTGGAGTTGCGATCAGCAGAGCGACGATCAGGGAGGCGGCTGCGGTCGCCCCCTTCGCTCGTGCGGCCGTGACGGACACGGGCTTCCAGGCGAACTCGAAGCGGCTGCGGTAGCGCAGGAGCATCCGCGCCATCGCCGGCCCCGCCACCAGCGCCAGCGCGGCGTTGCCGGCGGCGTGGGCGATGTTGAAGGGAAGGCCGCGGGCCGAGAGCGCCAGGAACCGGTGGAGCGACTGCTCTCCGCCGTAGGTGACCATCAGCGAGAAGTCGAGCAGCGCCCCGTAGGCGAAGCCCGCCAGGGCGCAGACCACGGCCAGCCCGACGCGCCCGACCCTTCGCCCCGTCGCCACCGCCAGGCCCGCGCCGAGTACTCCCGTGAGCCCCCAGCCCGCCATCTGCCAGGGCGTCCACGGGCCCTGGCCGAGCCAGAAGTTCGAGACGAGGCCCGTGAGCGCCCCCACCGCGAAGCCGGGCGCGCCGCCGAGCGCGTAGCCCGCGATCAGGGCGATGTCCGTGCTGGGCACCACGTTCGGGATCGGCGAGAACGCGACCCGCCCCGCCACCGAGATCGCCGCGAGGGCGGCGACCAGGGCGACGATCTGGGACGGCGGGCGCGAGCGCTCGTACCAGGCGAAGCCGCCGAGCAGCGTCAGCGCGAGCATCGCCAGCACGCCCGCCTGCCAGCTCACGCCCCGCCTCCGCGCGCCGGGGTCGCGGCCTCACCCGCGCTCGCGGTCGCACCGCGGATGGCCGAGATGCCCTCCTCCACGGTGATCGCGCCGCCATCGAGGATGCGTGCGACCTCGCTCGAGAAGTACCAGCCGCCCGAGAGGAGCTCGCGGGCGGTGCCGTCGGCGGCCACCTCGCCGCGGGCCAGCAGGACGACGCGGTCTGCGAAGGTCGCCGCGAACTCGACGTCGTGGGTGGCGATCATCACGGCCGCTCCGCGGGACGAGAGCTCCCGCCCCAGCTCGGCCAGCTCTCCCTTGCGCGCCCGGTCCATTCCGCGCGTGGGCTCGTCGAGGAGCAGCGCACCCGGCAGCTCACCGTCTCTCGCGTCGCGCCCGGCGACCACGATCGCCAGTGCCAGGCGCTGGCGCTCACCCCCTGAGAGGTCGCGAGGATCCGCCTCCGTCAGGCCGTCCAGGCCGAAGCGGCGGAGCGAGGCGGCCCCGTCGGCGCCGCGAAGCTCATCGCCGACCCGCTCGTGGACGAAGAGGTCGCCCGGCCTCTGGGGCAGGAGCGCCACACCGCCCGGCGATTCGCTGCGCCCGCGCTGGGGCTCGATCAACCCCGCCGCGGCCCTCAGCAGGGTGCTCTTGCCGGCGCCGTTGCTCCCCATCAGCGCAACCCGCTCGCCCGGCTCGAGGTCGAGGTCCACGCCCCGCAGCGCCTCCGTCCGCTCCTCCCCCTGCCCCAGCTCAACCCAGAGGTCGCGGAAGGACAGGGCGAGGGGCGCACCCCGCGCGGGGCGCCGCTCGGCCGGGGTCCGGCGCGGGCTGACCCCCGCTGATCCCGCGGCCCGCGAGAGTGCGGCGCGCCTCGCGCACGCTCGCCGGCGCCGGCAGGCCGACGCCATGGAGCAGCCGGGCGCCGGGAGTCGTCAGAGCACGGTCGCGCTCGAGCGCCCAGCTCAGGAAGTCCGAGGGGCCGCCGTCGAAGGCGATCTCGCCGTCCTCCAGCGCGAGCGCCCTGTCGGCCGCCGAGAGGCAGCGCTCCAGCCGGTGCTCACCGAGCATCACCGCAACCCCCCACTCCTCGTTCAGGCGACGCAGCAGCGAGATCAGCTCGTCGCCCGCCACGGGGTCGAGCTGCGAGGTGGGCTCGTCGAGCAGGACCAGCCTGGGGCGGGTGGCGAGAGCTGCGGCGAGAGCCACTCGCTGGAGCTCTCCGCCCGAGAGGGTGTCGGTCGTCCGCTCGAGCAGCCCGTCGATCGCGAGGGCGAGCGCAACCTCCTCGACCGCCCTGGACCGGGCACCCGGGGACACCCCGCGGAGCTCCAGCGGGAGCTCGATCTCGGCTCGGACGGTGGTGCTCACCACCTGCGTCTCCGGCTCCTGTGCGACCAGGCCCACCGCCTCGGCGAGCTCCGCCGGCCCATGCGAGCGCACGTCCATGCCGGCCACCTCGAGCTCGCCCTCGATCTGACCGCCGTGGAAGTGCGGCACCAGGCCACAGCAAGCCTGCAGCAACGTGGACTTTCCCGAGCCCGAGCGCCCGGCGATAACCACGAACTCGCCGGGATCCACCCGAAGGTCGACGCCTCGGAGCGCATCGGCACGCCCGCCCGGGTATGCGTAGGTGAGACCGCTCGCTCGAAGGACCGCCTCAGCCACGCGAGCGCCACCTCCGCAGCACAAACGGAACGCCTGCCAGCGCGATCAGGCCGGCGCAGAGCGCCAGGGTGAGCGCGCCCAGGCCCAGCTCGATCCGCGGGTAGGTCTCGAAGGCGCCCGCCCCGGCGACCCGGGCGGCAACGGCGGCCAGCACGATCGCGGCTCCCGTTGCGTAGAGCGGCAGATCGTCTCGCGAGCGCTCCCGCCGCCGCTGCGGGCGCACCGCCAGCGAGTGGCCGCGCAGCTCGAGGGTGGCGGCGACGTCGACGGCCCGATCGAGCGAGCCCTCGACCAGCCGGCGCGCCATGGCCGCCCGGCCGACCGGCTCGGCGCCCGGGCCGCGGAGGACGGCAGCCTCGCGCAGGCGAGCGCTGTCGGCGGCCGCGAGCGGCACCATCCGCGTCACGAGCCCAGCGGTCATCGCCGAGCGGCGCGCGACCGGACGCAGCGCGCGCAGGACGCGGTCCGGATCCACGCAGGCTGAGTAGACCGCGAACGCGAGCACGATGGCGACGACGCGCAATCCGATCGCTGCGCCGGCCGCAAGCGACTCGAGGGTCACATCCGTGTTGCCGAGCACCGGCATCTCCCAGCCGCGGACCAGGACGGTGTCACCCCTGTGGGTGACCAGGGCGTTGACGGCGATCATGAAGAGCAGCAGGGGCAGGGCGAGCCGCAGCGAGGCTCGGACGGCGCGCCCGGCTCCTGCCGCGATGCCCGCGAGGGCCGTCGCCAGCCCGGCGGCGACCAGCACGAGCGGGCTCGAGTAGATGAAGCCCACCACCGCGAGGGCGCCGAGATATGCGATCGCGGCGCCCGGGGAGGCCCTGTGGAGCGGGCTGCGCCCGGGTGTATAGGCAAGAGCCGATCTCACTGTACGGGCACCCCGATCGCACCCGCCCCGGGCTGGGTGGCGACCGCGTAGTGGTTGCGAAGCGCATCGCCAACGAGGTTCGCCGCCGCCGAGACACCCTTCTCGTCGGTGCCGGTCACGACCCAGGTGGGGGGCCCATCACCAGGGCGAAGCGCCGCAATCAGCCCGCCGCCCTTGCCAATGCTTCCGGCGGGCTGACCCTGCTGGTTTAGCAGTTCGAGCAGGGGCTTCCTGCTTCCCACGAAGTGGGCGAAGACTCCACTGCGATCGGGTCCGGCGGACAGCAGCCCGGCGTCTCGGTCGTCGCGTATTTCCTCCCAGGTCCCGACGTCGAGCTCGATTGCGCCCGCTGGCGACCCGGTCTGCCGAATGCCCGCCGCCGACAGGCGCCGTGACACCGCCGCGCAGACCTGTTTGTCCGCCCGGCAATTCATCGAAGTCGGCCAGTGATTCCCCTGAAAACCGTGCGCGAACGGCTCCGGCCACGAGCCCACCACCGCGGGAACCCGCATCGCCGCCGTCCAGTCGCGGTAGTCCCACCAGATCCGGTCGCCGCCGGAGAGGTCGTACTGGGCGGCGCCGATCGGCGATTCGATCCCGTTCACGTAGAAGAACCAGTCGCTGCTGCGGCCCCCGCTCTGAGCGCCCGCGAGGCCGTCGATCGACTGGACGAAGCCGCCGCCGTACCGCGTTGTGATGTCGGCGTTCCGGTCGGTCACGCGGAGGACGGTGTCCGACTCGTTGATCGAGTCCGTCTTCTGGGCCAGGACCTTGTCCCCGTAGTCGCGGGTGACCGTCAGATTGACCTCACCCTCGTCCTTGCCGGGCCCGAGCCCGCAGCCGGCGGCCGCCGTGGACGCAGAGCGCCAGGGCGGCCACCAGGGTGCGGGCGGGGATCACTTCTTGCTCTTTCCCTTGTGCTTGCCGTGCTTGTGCTTCTTCGCTGCCCGGCTGCGCTGCTCGCAGTTCTTGCCGAGCTTGTCGCGCTTGTCGCCCTTGACGCTGTCGGTGCCGCCGCCGCAGTTGACGCGGTCCTTGCCGCCTCCACGAACGTCGATCTTGTCATTGCCGGCCAGCGCGCGAATGGCGTCGTTCCCCGCACGGGGCTTGATCTGGTCGTTCCCGAGCGTGCCGGCGATGTCGTCGACGGCATCCGAGCCGACGATCAGCCGCCCCCGTGCCGCGGGACACGCGGTGGAGGCGTCAGACGTGCAGACCTGCTCCATCTCGCTCGGAATGTCCGCACCGAGCGAGGCCTGGAGCTGATGGAGACCGGCTCCACTGACACTGACCGCGGCGTTTCCGGCGCCGTCCGCCGTGACCGGGGCAATCGCCGCCGGAGATGACGGCGCCGGCCGCGGGCGTCGCGGTCCCGTCGTCCGCATAGGCGAGCACCTGAACGGGGAACGGGTCCCCGCCGGCTCGCGACCGGCGCGTTCAGGACGAGCTCGGGCGGAGCCGGGAAATTCGGCGCCAGGTACCAGAGCACCTCCTGTCCGGCGTGGACGGGGAACTGCGAGCCGCCCACCTGGAGCCCGGTGTGGTCCACCTTCGTGTACCAGAAGGCAGAGCCCGCGGCGACCTGCCCGCCGATGCCGCAG
Organism: uncultured Solirubrobacterales bacterium; assembly: GCA_963763985.1. GTDB lineage: Bacteria > Actinomycetota > Thermoleophilia > Solirubrobacterales > 70-9 > DASUPK01. The sequence continues at coordinate 22,828 of CAVXQO010000016.1, forward strand.
ACGCCCAGCCCGAACCCGTCGGGCACGAATTTGTCGGTGAGCTGCAGCGGATTCAGCCGCTGCCGGCTCTCGGCGGCCTCGACGACAACGCCGAGCGCGTTCGCGCCCGGGACGCTGACGCCCTGACCGGTGCCCCCGCTGCCTGGCCCGAAGCACTCGGCCTGGGGGCTGGTGGGCATGGAGGTCGTGTCGCTGTACTGGGTGATGTCGTCGAGCTGGCCGCTTGAGCCAACCACGCGCAGATCGACGCCGACGCTGGCACTCGCGCTCGCCGAGCCGAGCACGGCAAGCGCAACCAGCGACGCCAGCGCCGCAATCGAGACAGTGATTCTCATCTGTGAGCCACCCCTTCCTCGAGGGTCGTATTGGCTGGCCGGGGACAGGTCTCCTGGCTTCCGGGCTCGACTGCCGCGCCTTCCCAGGGAGTCGAGGACTCCCCAGTGGTCGTTGCGTCAGCTCATCACCCGGTCACAGTGGCGGGACCGCGCCGGCTTCTCACCGGACTTCCCTTGACCACCGGCCCTTGTGAATGGCTCATCGTAAAAGAAAGGGGCGGCCCGTAGGCCGCCCCTCTCGCAACTTCAGCTGGAAGCAGTCCTTACTTCTTCTTCTTGGACTTCTTCTGCTTGCACTTCTGGGTCGTCGACGCCGTAATCGGGGGAGCACCGTTGAACGTGGTGGTCTCCGTGTTGGTCCACTTCTTCTTCTTGCAGCGGGCCATGACGTAGAACGTCTTCTTACCCGACTTGATCTTGTTGATCGTGGTCGCGAAATGCGTGATCGCCGTGCCCGTGGGCGGGATCGAAACGGTCAGCGTGTTCGTGCCGGTGTTCAGAACACCGGTCAACGTCGTGCTGAACGAATAGGCCCCGGACGGGAGGGACACGTCGGTGTGCAGTCCGATTGTCGGGCTGCCACCGCTCGGGGTGCCGTTATACGCGGCAACCGTCCCGAGGAGAGCACCACCGTTGATCGTGGCGGCGCCGCTACCAACCTTGCTGGCGGCACACTGCGCGTCCGCCGTCGACTGCGGCACCGTGTTGATCGCGGCCAAGTTGCACTGCGGGATGTTCCCCGGCGTGAACTTGATGTCCTTGCTGAAGGTAAGGACGGTCTGGGTCGCTGTCGGGCTGAACCCACCGGAATACAGGGTGTCAACCACGTTTGTGAACGCGCCAACCGGCCCAAACACCTTCTTCTGCTGCTTGGGCGGCGACGTCGTCACCGAATAGGTCTGGCCGGTGACCGCCGCCGATGCGGTGCTCGAGACAACCAACGCCCCAATCACGCTCAGCAGCGCACCAATCAGATACTTGCGCTTGCGCATACCACTCCTTTTCCGTTGGGCAATTTCCCTGACGGCTACCCCAAAACGCAGTGCCGCCAGCCCTTGGATTTGCCTTCTCTCGCTGAACCTAACACAGCGAAAAGCCCGTAGTTGTGCGGTTTTCGCTCTGAAACCCCGCGACCACGAAAATCGTTATCAGGGATTCGCGTAGACGTGTGTGTAGTTGGACTGCTCCGAGATCTGCCCGATCGACTGCTGCGGCCCCTGCGCCGTGCACGCCGGCGACGGGAACGAGCCCCCGGTGGTGTCCTGCCCCACGAAGGCGAACTGCTTGATGCTGTCGAGGATGTCCTGTGGGGTGTCGAAGGTCGCGCGGTTGCTGAAGAAGGGGTTGCTCGTGTAGAAGCTGTCGAGCGGGTTGAGGTTGACGTCCAGACCCACGCTGCCCGAGCATGCCCTGGTATCGAAGGTCTCCAGCCCGTTGGCGACCTTGAGCGCGCTGCCGGGCCCGGGGTACGGGTTCGCTCGCGAGTAGGACAGGCGGTGCGAGGTGAAGGCCCCCAGGGAGTCGGGATAGATCGGGGCCGAGCTGCGGATGTAGTGGATGTTCGCACCGGTTTCGGTTGTGCCGGTGGCATTCAGCGACGAGGCGACGTTGCCCAGGAAGCCGGTGACATCGCTCTGGTAGCGGCCGATCCCCGCGACGATCGGCGTGAGCTGCTGTGTGAACGGGTGCAGCTCGGTGAGCAGTGGCGGCAGGTCGTTGTTCAGCAGCCGCTGGAGAGCCGGGAGCCCGGTGTTCGCCCGCTTCTCGGTCTTGCGCAGGCCGACGAAGAAGCCCTTGAAGTCCGGAGCCACCTTGGCGATCGGCTTCAGGTCCGAGCTCAGGGCCTTCGCCGAGGGGTGAAGCTGGGTGATCACGGGATTCGCGTTGCGGGAGAAGCTCGCCAAGCGATTCAGGGTCAGCCTCGACTCATCCTCGAACGTGGGCAGGGCTCTGAAGGTGGCCTCGAGGTCCTGGTTGCGGACGGCGGTCGTGTGGAAGACGATTGCCGAGTTGCGGATCAGGCCCTGGAGCTGGCCCTGCCGCTCGCTCAGCGCTCCGAAGACCTCCCCCGCGTTGCGCACGAGCTGCTGCACGGCGCCCTGCTGAGTGTCCAGAACGCGAAGAACCTTGTTGGCGTCCTCCGCGAACGGCTCGAGGTTGGCGATCGCGGCCGAGAGGTCGGCACCTCGCCCTGTGCTGGCTATCGCGAGCTGTTGCATCCAGGTCTGGAAGGCCGCCCGGGTCTTGGCGTCGAAGGTCCGGAAGATCTCGTCGAGCTGGACCGACGGCTGGACCTGTGCCTTGGGCAAGGTTCCGCCCTCCGGCAGCGTCGGCCCGCTCCGATCTCCCTGCGTCAGCTCGACATAGGTCTCGCCCAGTAGCGTCTTCTGCCTCAGCATTGCGCGGGTGTCCGAGGGGACCGGGGCGTACGGCGTGTCGATCTCCAACGTGGCCACCGCCAGGTCGCGGTTCGGCCCGGAGTCCTCCAGCGAGATGGACTTCACCTTGCCCACCGAGACGTTGTGGATCCGCACGTCGGACTCCTGCGCGAGCTGGGTCGCCTCGCTGAACGGGACCTTGATCCGGTAGCCCTCCGGCTTCAGCGGCACGGGCCCTCCAAAGGTGGCCCAGAGGAAGAGCAGCAGCCCGAAGCACGAGAAGGCGAAGGCGACCGCAACGGCGATCTGGCCGACTGTCGGCGCGCGCTGGCCCATCAGCTACACCCTGGGATGTTGGCCGAGCGCGGCTGCCCGGTGAGCTGGTAGAGCAGCCGCAGGTACGGCTCCGCGAGCAGGGTCTGCTCCGCCGTCTGGGCCGTGCCACAGCTCTCCTGCACCAGGCCGCGGCGGATCGGTCCGTAGGCGTCCTGGAACGAGTAGTTCAGCGTCAGGTCGTGATTCAGCCAGGGGACGAAGAAGAGGTACCCCTCCTGATCATTCCCCGGCGGGTTGTAGGCGAGAGCGTTGAGCCCGTTGTTCAGGCTCGTGAACCCGGTTTTCAGGCCAGGAGTCGCGACCCCCAGGCCCTGCGAGATCTGGGCCACGTGAGTAACCGGGCTCGCGACCTGGGTGGTGAACGGCCGGATCTGGTTCTCGATCGGGCCTGCGGTCTGCTGGAAGAGCGGCCGCAGCGCGCGCAGGGCCGGGGCCGTGGCCTTCGCCCCCGGAATCAGCTTCTTGAGCGCCGGGCCGGACTGGAGCGCGAGGTTGTTCGCGCTGGTCAGGGCACCCTTCGTCTCCTTGAGGGTCGCCGGCAGCTCGCGCACCGCGCTTCGGATCGAGGCCTGCTCCTTCGCGAAGGACGCCAGCACGGCGTTGGAGGAGTCGACGAAATTGACGAGGTCCTGATCGCGATTGCCAAGCTCCGTGGAGAGGAGCTGGAAGTTGTGGATCGCATTGGCGATGTTCGTACGGCGGGTCACAAGAGCCCCCGAGATCCTCGAGATATCCCGCGCGAACGGTTCGAGGCGGCGCAGCGCGTTGGAGAGCTCGACGTCCCGACCCTTGGCGGGATCGAGCGCCTCCGCCCCGTTGGCCAGCAAGAGCTTGAGGAACTGCTGGGTGTCGGCGTCGAGCGAGGCGAGGATCTCGTCCGGGTTGACCTGAGGCTCGGTCGAGGCCAGCGGGACGGTGGTGCCCTCCTTCACCTCCGGGGCGGATCGGGTGCCCGGATCGACCTCCACCACCATGTCATTCAGGCCCGTCTTCGGCCGGAGCAGCAGCGAGGCGTTGGTATGGATCAGCGGTGCGTACTTGTTGTCGACCTCCATCGTGACGACGGCGTGCCCGTTCTCGAGGGTCACCGCCGAGACCTCGCCGACCTTGATGCCGGAGATGTCCACGGACTGACCCTGCCCGGGCGTGACCGCCTGCGCGGTGGAGAAATCTGCCTTGAGCTCGAACCGGTCGGTCCCGATCAGTGGCACCCAGCTCGGCAGGACGGCCCGCTGGTTCACCAGGATCACGGTCACGGCGAACAGGCCGGCCACGATCAGGCCGATGATGGCCAGGACGTCGCGGATGTGTGCTCTCAGGGCGCGTCTCATGGGTAGGGAGCCGGGTCCGGCGGGCCCTGTGCGGCCGCAGGCCCGTTCAGGTCGGGGACGGGGTTGTTCTGGCAGGCGACATCGGTGCGGAAGGGGGGCGTCGACGAGGCCACCGGTCGCGTCCCGATCATCGGCGGCGAGGCGGCGTTGCCCGCCCAGAAGGCGTCCCTCCCCGGAGCGCCGCCGGGGATGCTCGCCCTCAGGTTCGGCACCGGGCCGCCGCTGGGCACGGCGCCACCTGCGGAGAAGAACCTGAGATAGGGGCCGTTGCCGTCGAAGGAGGCGCTCTCACCGGCGAGGTCGGCAGCCGCGTAGCCGAACTCCTTGAAGTTCGGCACGTTCGTGTTGAAGTTGTATCCGGTGCCCGAGTCGCTGAGGACCACGTTGCTGGCGGGCAGCAGGACGTTGTCCACACATCCGCTCGTCAGGCCTATCTGGGAGAACAGCCCGCGGCCGTCGGCCGCCGCCTTGCCCGCTCCCGGCCCGGCGGCGCGGAGCTGACTCGCGACGTACCCGAGCTCATTCTTGCCGAGCAGTGCCGCCGTCTGGTTGATCCAGGGCTGCGACGCCGCGATGGTGGCCGGCAGCTCGCGGATGCCCGGCGTCAGGTCGCGGGCGAAGGTCCGCAGGAACGGCAGCGTCGAGTTCGTATGGCGAAGTGACGGCTCGGCGATCTGCAGGGTCGGCCCGAGCAGCTTGATCGAACGCTGCAGGTTGTCGGACTCGGAGGCGAGGGCTCCGGTGACCGTGTTGAAGTTGCTGATCAGGCCCTGGAGCTGAGACTCGTGGCCGGTCAGCGACCCGAATACCTTCGCCTGCGCCGCGATCAGGTTGGCGAGGTCGTGCGGCGCGGTCCCCAGGAGCGCCTCGTTGACGATCGCCGAGTCGCGCGCGGCGGTTTGTCCGTAGTCGAAGGACTTGGCGACCGCCTGCGCCGCCGTCAGGCCCTGGACCTCTGGGTCCTGGGTGGCGTCGTCAGCGGCGGTCGGCTTGTGGGTCAGCGCCGTGCCGTATCCCTCGAGCAGCTTCTGCAGGTTGGCGCGGTCGGGCGCCTGGAGCGAGGTGAGGATCTGGTCCAGCTGGACGGCCGTGGAGGTCTGGGTGATCGGGATCGTGTCGCCGCTGGAGAGCGAATGGGCGCTCGGGCTGCCGGGATGCACGTCGAGGAAGAAGTTGCCCTCCAGGAAGATGCGCGGGCGAACCTCGACCTGCGCATCGCTGTGGATCGGCTGGCCGTCGGTGTTGACGGTGAAGGTGACGTCGGAGTAGTTGCTTGCGCAGTTGCCCGTCAGGCCGTTGTCGCAGACGCTCTTCACGTCCTCGACCTTGCCCACGTTGACGCCGGCGATCCGGACCGGCGAGTCCTTGCGGATGTTGACCGCGTTCTTGAAGACGGCGTGGAGCTCGTAGGGATTCTGGAAGGGCAAGGTCTTCGTCCAGGCCAGGTAGGTGCCGGCGACAGCCAGCACGATCAGGATCAGCGCGTTTCGAACCCGGTGCGGCGGGTGTCCCTTGCGGTAGATCCGCTCGTCGTAGTCCTTGGCCTTCGGCGCCTCGGGCGGCTTGTTCGCGCGCTCGTCGGTCACTTCTTGCCCTTCTTCTTCTTCTTCTTGGACGCCTTCGTCTTCTGGATCTGCTGGAGGATCTGCCCGGATGTGTGTATGCCCTGGCTGCCGGGGACGTTCCCGATCGCGACCCCGGACGGGAAGCCCTCGTTGCCGGCCTCGCACTCCCGCGTCTGCCCCGGCGCGGCCGTGTTCGGGTAGGGGTTGTAATGGAGGAAATTGGTGCTCTGGCCGCCACCGTTCGCCGGGACCGCGCTGGGCCCGCTCGTGCTGCCGGGACCAATCGGCGGCTGGAGCACGATGAACCTCTGCCCGTTGCCGACCCCGTCGTTGTAACTCGCCAGGTTCGCCGCGTTGCTGAACAGGATCGAGGCGTAGTTGCAGACCGACTGCGCCGGCGTGATGAATGACAGCGGTGGCCCCAGGGTGTTGTTGAAGACGGTCAGGTCGTTGATGCCCTGGCGAGCACCCGCGTTGTTCGAGAGGTTGAGCACAGCCTGTGCGGTCGGGTCGAGCTGTGCGTTGAAGGCCGGGGCGAGAGCCAGTGCCTTGACGCCCTCGACGACGGACTGACCCAGCGCCTTCTGGCGCGGCGCCAGTGCGTGGAATCCGGGTCGGAGCTCGCCGAAGAGCTTTGCGGTGTTGGCGAGGAAGGGGCGAATCGTCGGCAGCGTGTCGATCGCCGTCTGCTCGGTCTCCGGACCCTTGGAGATGGCGTCCTGGATGAACGGACGTGAGACGCGCGCGAATGCCGCGAAGGTGGTGTCGAGGTCCACGAAGAGCTGACCCTGGATCTCGGCGACCGGAGCGACCTCCGCGGCCGTTGCCGACAGCGAGGAGACGAAGTTCGAGAGGCCGGTGTTCGGGTCCGCCAGGTTCTTCATGACGGGGGTGAGCACCTGGACCAGCGGCTTCAGCTGGCCGATCGCCTCGTTCAGGTCAACCCCGCGTCCCGCGAGAGCGTTGCCGAACTCGAGCAGGTTCGTCTGAATCGCCGTCCTGGTCGGGTCGTCGAACATGTTGAAGACCTGGTCGATCTCCACGGGCTCGGGCCTGGCGGCGGTCAGCGGCATCGTCGAACCGGGGCTGAAGCCCTGGCTGGAGTTACCGCGGTCGATCTCGAGGTACTTCAGTCCCAACGCCGACTTCGAGCGGACGACCACGGTCGAGTTCTCGGGCAGCGGGTCGAGGTCCTGGTTGAGCTCCATGTTCACCCTGGCGACCTGGGTCGTGCACTGGCGCGTCGGGTCGTTCGGGCAGGGTGCGTTGTCGACCGTCTCGGGTTCGATCGTCTTGATCTGGCCGACGCGGATGCCCCCGATCCGCACCTCGTTGCCGGGCACCAGCGTGTCCGCGTTGGGCAGCTCGGCGGAGAGCTTGTATGTGGGAACGAACGGAAGGCCCTGATTGGCCTGGTAGGAGAGGAAGACGGCAACTACGACCACCAGCACGGTCACGGCCCCGACCAGCGTCGGGCTCGCGGCCAGGCTGCCGACGCGCCCGCCCCTCATGCTCCACCTCCGAGCAGGAACTGGAGGAACATCGACGCCTCGTTCATCGAGACGGCTCGCCCATCGGGCGTTTGCTTGTTCCTCTGATCCTCCTGTGGCGTCGTGGTCGAGTCGGAACCGGAACCGGAGCTTTGAGGCGTCGTCTGCCCCGGATCCGGGCTGAGCTGCGGAATCAGGTCCTGGATGTTCGGAACGTTGACCTGCGGGACCGGCGAGGCGGAACGCAGCCGCCCCTTGGCCTTGGAGACCTTGGCCTTCTTCCCCTTCTTCTTCTTCTTCTTCTTCGTCTTCGGGGGAGCGGTGGCGCCCTGCGAGAAGAAGGCCTCACAGCCGCCGGCCGGCGTGGCGACGACCTCGACGCAGGTGCTGAGCTGGAGGTTGGAACGCTGGAAGTGCCCGAACTGGTCGAAGCCGTTCAGGGAGCCGGTCGTGTTGTAGATGAAGCTCATCAGGGACTGGAAGCCCTGGGTCTTCTCGAACGTGCTGAGGAGGGCGGCGAAGTTGTTGCCGACCGGGACCGAGGAGCTCGCCGTCCCCGCCAGATCGGACAGCATGCCGTCGGAGGCGGCGAGCTTCGGGCCCGCCGTCTCCGCGGCGGTCCCGAGGGTCTGGAGGGCGGGAATGCCCTCCTGGGCGAACTTCGGCAGGTTGATCGTCGCCTTGCTGAGGCCGGGCGCCGCGGTGTTGAGGTCGGCAAAGAGCGGCGTCCCCTGATCGGCGAAGTCCTTCAGCTTCGCCGAGGTCAGCCTGATCTGGTGGAGCGTGGCCGGGAGCTTCCGGAGGCCCTCCTCGAGGTCCGCGCTGCGTTCGGCCGTCGCCTGGCCCGCGATCGCGGCGTTGTGGAAGAAGCTCGTGATGTGAGCGCGGTTGCGCGCGAGCGGCGCGAGGTCGGCGTCGCCGTTGCTGGCCAGGCTGGCGAGCTCCTGATTCTGCTGGGCGAGGATGGCGAGGACACGGTCGGTCTGGCGCAACGCCGGGTTGGCCCGGTCGATCACCTCGCCCAGGTCCTGCCCGCGGCCTGCGAGGCCGGCGCCCAGGTCGTTGAGGATGATCCGAAAGCGATCCCGGTACGGCAGCCGCTGGATGTTCTGGACCAGATCGAGGTCGACCGTCTTGCCGTTGTTCTCCAGCGGCAGCAGATACTCCCCGGAGCCCGTCTGGCCGTCGGGGATCTTCTCGAGCGGGGACGGAGGCTGGGTCCCGGGGGCGCGCGGCTGGGTCGGCGTGCAGTCGATGTACTTCTCGCCGATCAGGGACTGCGGGCGGATCAGGCAGCTCGCGTCCTGGCGGAAGTCCTTGAAGCCCGAGTCGGTGATCTCCATCACGACCACGGCCTTGCCCGGCACGGCGTGGGGCCCGTTCTCGAGGCTGGCGATCTCCTCGTCGTTGGAGACGTCGACCGACTTGACGGTGCCGACCGTCGCGCCCGCGACCCGCACCTGCTCACCCGGCACCACGAAGGAGCCGTTGTCGAAGTAGCCCCTGACGAGATAGGTGCCGCTGGTCCCGTTCGAGCCGATCGCGGGCAGCGCGATCAGCATCGCGGCGAGCAGCAGGCCGGCAACTATGAGGGCGATTCGCCTCATGGCCCCGGCACCGTCTGGGTGGAGTTACAGGAGGCGGGACTGGCGGGGGCGCCGTTGGGGGGCCCGAGGAAGAGCCCGGCGGCAGAGGGCACGGAGAACGGGTTGCTGCCGGAGAGGACCGAGGCCGATCCGCCGGGGCACCGCTTGAACACGGCGAAGTTCGTGCCGGGCGTGTAGTCGTTGTAGACGTTGGCGGAATTCTGGGGCGCGAATGTGCACGTGCTCCCCGGCACCGTCTTGCAAATGGCGGGGGTCGGGGAGAAGACGCCGATGCCGACCGGCGCCACGCGGAGGTAGTGGGCATCGGCGTCGTAGTAGCCGGCCACCTGATTGAGGTGGGCGATCGCCGCGGTCAGGTCCGGCGTGTAGGGGCGCAGGAACTGCAGATTCGGCTGGGAGTCCTGCATCGCCTTGACGGTGATCGGGACCGCCTCGGCTGCACGGTTCTCGAGCGCCGCAAAATCGCCGGTCGCGTCCGCCAGGTCATTTGACTTGCCCTTCAGGTTCACGGCGCGGTTCAGGTCCCTGAAGACGGGGACCGAGCGGGTCAGAACCGGATGGAGCTGGCGCAGGAACGGCGCGAGGTTCTTGGTGGAGGTCCTGGTCGCGTTGATCAGCGGGTCCAGGTCGTCGAGCGCCGGCCGGAGGTTGTGGAACGTGGTGTTCGCCTGGCGGAGGGCGCCGGGCAGGGCGACCAGCGCCTGATCGAACGACCGGTTCTCGCTCGCGATCGCGCCAAGCGCCGTGTTCGCGTTCTGGGTCAGTGCGGAGAGGTCGGCCCGTCGCTCCGCCACTGCCGAGACGACACTGGCCCCATTGACGATGAAGTTGGTGAGGGTGCCCTCGTCGCTGTCGAGCTCCTTGAGCAGCCGGTCCGTCGCGACGAGCGACGGGCTCAGGTACTTGTAGGTCTGGTTCGCCTGCGGCCCCTTGCCGGCGTAGACGGTTGCCGAGCCCTGGATGATGTTCCGCAGCGCCTGTCGCTCCGGCCCGCGCAGGGTGTTGAAGAGCTGATCGAGATCGACCGGGCTGGTGGTGTCGACCTCGGAGATGATCTCGTCGTTCTTGAGCTCGGGGTTGTTGTCCGGACCCGGTTGGAGCGAGACGTAGCGGTTGGCGATCCCCGACAGTGAGGTCGCGCGGATGATCGCCGAGGTTCCTTCGTGCAGCGGCCGGTTGACGGAGATGTCGACCTGCGCCTGCCCGCTGTCGGTCAGCGCGACGTCGTCGACGCTGCCGACGGGGGCGCCGCCGATCAGGACCTGGTTGCCCTTGACGAGCTGCCCGCCGGTCTGGAACAGCAGGCGGTAGTGGTTGGAGGAGCCGCCCCCGGAGAGCAGGAGGACGAGGATCGCGATCACGACCAGGGCCAGGGCGCCGATTGCGGCCAGGCGGGTGAATCCGCCGCCCCCCCGTACGCGCGCGCTCCGCGGTGAGACCGCCTCTTCGCCCGGGCTCACGTCCGCCCTGCCCAGGGGCAGACCGATCGCCAGCCACGAGCTTCCGTTCGGGTCCCTATGACGGTCCCATCATCCAGCGCTCCCAGCTCCTCACCTGCTTCCCAGCAGCATTTCTCTCCTGCCGCAGTCCTGCAGCTCCAAGCGCGATCCTACCTTGGACCCCAGGCGCAGAATCGGTAATTGGCCGTACTTTCCGGGCGTTAACGGGTGCTTAATCGCCTCGATTTCGACCCGTTTTGGCGCTTCCCTCCCCCTCCAGGGCGAAGGGCTGCCCTCGGAGTCGCGGCAGATCGCCCAGCGCTCACCGGGATGGATCACCGAGCCGCCGAGCTCCGCGACGCGCCGGAGAGCGTCGGGGAGATCGGTCACGGTGATGTATGGCAGCGCCGCGGTGTCGCCGGGACCCGGTCCCCGCTTGTGAACGCCGAGGCGCAGGCCGTCGCTGTCCAGCTCCCAGCCCTCCCCGTCCCCGCTCTCCCGCGGCGCGAGCTCAGCGCCGAGCAGGCCATTCCAGAAACGACGGGCGCGCTCGGGGTCGTCGGCCGGGAACTCGATCAGCGGGGCGGGCATCGACCGGAGTATCCGCCATCCGGCCGGCGGACCGCCCCTGATCTGAGGAGAGGTGGCTGATGTTCGCTTAGGATCTCTGGCATGGACGAGCGAGAGAGGCACAGACTGGAGCGGCAGGAGAAAGGCGACCGCAGGTTCATGGTCGTGCTGTTCGGTTTCATCGCCGGCGTCTTCGTCCTAGGTTTGGTCGCCATCGCGTACGTGGTCGGCTACGGCAACGGAAAGGACGAGGGGCGAAAGGTGCAGCCGGCCGCCGCACAGGCCTCAACGAATGAGACCCAGCCCGGGACGACCGGCGCCGCCAAGGCACTGACGATCACGATGGGCGATTACTCGTTCACCCCGAGTGCCGTCACCACTAGTGCGGGGCCAGTCACGATCACCACCCCGAACGGCGGCCAGGTCGAGCACGAATTGGTGCTGCTGAAGACCGATCGGAGCCCGGCGTCCCTGCCCGTGAAGGGCAACGAGGTCGACGAGGAGGGCCTGGAGGCCAAGGGCGTCGAGACGCCCGGAGAGATCGAGGAGGTCGGACCCGGCCAGACGAAGAGCGGAAGCTTCAAGCTCACCCCCGGCAGCTACGTGATGATCTGCAACCTTCCCGGGCACTTCCAGAAGGGCATGTACGGCAGCCTCACTGTCAAGTAGCTGAGGCACCGCTACCGGGATTCGAACCCGGGTTTCCGGACTGAGAATCCGGCGTCCTAGTCCCCTAGACGATAGCGGCGGGTGTTGTGACGGCCGTGAGTGTAGCCAGGCGCAGGGGCCTGTCCCGTCAGGGGCGTGCCCTTGGGGCGGTTCAGGACCAAGCTGGGCGCCGACCGCCGACGAGACGCGTAGCGGTCCCTACGCGCGAGGAGGCGGGCGGCGAGCCAGCGCCGGTCCTGGGCGGCATCCACGGGTGCGATCCTTGGCGGGGCAGGCCCCAGGCTAAGCTTCGACGGGCCCGCGGCTGTGGCGGAACTGGTAGACGCGCAGGCTTCAGGTGCCTGTGTCCTTCGGGACGTGGAGGTTCGACTCCTCTCAGCCGCATCCCACGCTGTCCGCGTCAGGCGGCTACGCCGCGGCGCCCATCAGCGACTCGAGAGATTCCGGCGGGCCGAGCGCATTGCCCTGGACCTCGTCGACGCCCAGGCCCTCGAGCAGCTCGAGGGTGACGAGGCTCTCGACGCCCTGGGCTATGACCCTCTGGCCGTTCTGGTGGGCCTTGAGGACGGCGTCGCTGACCGAGCGGCGCCTCTCTCTGTCAACCGCCAGGTCTTCGATGAAGGGAGGTCCGAGCTTGATGTAGCCGATCGGAAACTGCTTGAGCAGAAACGAGCCGCGCCCACCCTTCTCGAAGGCGTCGAGAGCGACCTGGCATCCAATCTCCGCGACGGCATGCACGAACTCGCTGCGCGTCTTCGCCGCGGCCGCCAGCTGGTCCTCGCTCAGCTCGAGCACGATGTCGCCGGGCTCCGCGCCGGTCTCTGCCAACCGGTCGCGGATCAGCTCCAGCATCGCCTCGTCCGTGGACCTCAAGCTGAGGTTTAGATCCACGGGCCTGCCGGTCGCCGCGACCTCGATCGCCCGCCCGACGACCCAGCGATCGATCTCCCGAATCGACCCGAACTCCTCGGCCGCCATCACGAACTCGCCGGCGGGGATCAACCGCCGGCGATCGACCATCCGAAGGAAGAGCTCATGGCGCATCGTCTCACCGCTTTGGACGTCGACGATGCGCTGGCCGTGCAATACGAAGAGGTCCCTCTCCAACGCCTCGGCGATCCTGTGCGACCAGTCGAGCGGGCGCAGGAGCCCTCCTCCTGGCGGCCCGGATTCGGTTCCAGCAGCCATGGAGAAGGATCACCGCAGGCACGGGTCACGCACAACCGAGCGAAGTACTGGACGAACCTCGGGGGGAACTACGGAGGCGAGCGCTATGAACCGAGGGCGCGCAGCGCCGATCGGGCCGCGTTGTAGCCGTTCATCCCGTGCGCGCCCGCACCGGGCGGCGTCGCAGCCGAGCAGATGTAGACGCCGTGGACGCCGGTCTTGTAGGGGTCGAGCGCAAAGCGCGGCCTGAACAGGACCTGCACCGGCGTGTTGGCGCCGGTGATGATGTCCCCTCCCACGTAGTTGGAGTTGTAGGCGACGAGATCGGCGGGAGCGCGCGTCGAGGTCGCGGCGATCCGCTCCCGGAAGCCCGGTGCGAATCGCTCGATCTGGCCCAGCACCGCCTCGCTCGCGTCGCCGGCGTAGCCGCTGGGCACGTGCGCGTAGACCCAGACCGGATGCAGGTCGCCCTTCGACCGGCTCGGATCGGCGAGGTACTGCTGCCCAACCAGCACGAAAGGGCGCTCGGGCATCGACCCGCGGTTGACCGCCCGCTCGGCGAGCGCGATCTCCTCGAACGACCCGACCGCGTGGACCGTCCCCGCGTTCCTGCAGGCCTCATTCGTCCACGGCACCCCTCCCTCGACCGCGAGGTCGAGCTTGAACGCGCCCGGCCCATGGCGGTAGCGGCCGTAGGCGCGTGCGACCCGCGAGGGGAGCCGGTCCCCGACGATCTCGGCGACCGCCCCGGGCGCGAGATCGAAGACGACGACGTCCGCGCCCAGCTCCCCGAATGACGAAACGCGCCGTCCCGTCTCGATCTTCCCTCCGTTCTCCCGCAGGACCGACGCGAGCGCGTCGGTGATCGAGCGCGACCCGCCTCGGGCGACGGGCCACCCGAAGGCGTGGCAGGCGTCGATTAGCGCGCAGCCGACGGAGGAGCTCATCGGCCGGCTGAGTGGGCTGAAGGCGTGGGCGGCAACACCGCCGAACAGCGCCCTGGCCTGCGGCGTCTTCCAGGAGCGGGCTAGCAGCGTCGCCGGCGCCGCGGCCGGGATGCCGAAGCGCGCGAGGCGAACCGGATGCCTCGGCAGATGCACGATCGGGGCCAGGATGTCGTCGAGCAGCGCGTCGAAGTGCGCGGAGGACGACCCGAACGCCCGCAACCAGGCTGTGCCGTCCTTCCCCAGCCCGCGCGCCGTTCGCTCGATCGAGCGCACCATCACCCCGGCGCTCCCGTCGTCCAGCGGATGTGCCAGGTCGATCTCGGGCCACAGCCACTCGAGCCCGTGCTCTCCCAGGTCAAGCGAATTGAGAAAGGGCGAGCCGGCCGCAATCGGGTGCGTGGCGGAGCAGTCGTCGTGCAACAACCCGGGCACCGTCAGCTCGCTGGTCCGGGTGCCGCCGCCGATCGTCGACTCCGCCTCGAGGACCGTGACCTCCACCCCGTTCCGGGCCAGCTCCACGGCACAGGCGAGCCCGTTGGGGCCCGAGCCGACGACGATCGCGTCGCTCAAGCGACCGGAACGGGCTGTTCGATGCGGGCTGAGCCCCGATCGACGGCGACCGGGACGTCGTAGTGCTCGTCGAGCCACGGCTGGCGGGTGACCATGTCCATGACCGCCACGGACCCCTCCTCGATCAGGCCGTCCACCGGATCCCAGACCTCATACCGCTGGCGGCCGCGGCCCCAGCCCGTGGGCTCGGACTCGAGCGCAATCACCCGCACGTCCCCGGGCGCGAAACCGCAGCGCTCCTGAACGGCCTCGAGCAGCTGCCTGCCGTGGAAGTGCGCGTCGCCGAAGTTCCAGCCGTTGACGATGTTCGAGATCAGCTCGCCCTCCCGTACGTCGTAGTCCTCGACGTCGTCGACGGCATGCGGCAGCAGACCGTTCAGCGCCCTCCCGTGCGAGTGCATCGCGCGGAACGAGAGCCCCTTGTTGAGCAGGAACTCCGCGGTCTCGGGGTCGTAGATCTCCCCGACCTGCTTGACGATGATCCGCGCCGGCTTCTTGACCAGCGTGTCGAGCTTCTCCTCCGCCCCGCTCCCCTTGCGGAAGAGCCACTGGGTGGTGGCCCAGTTGCCGGCGTAGTAGCGCATCGACGGCAGGAAGGAGATCTTGTCCGGCCGCAGGCCTCCGATCACCGGCAGGAGGACGAGGGCGACCGCGAGGAAGGCGATCAGCAGCGGGTCGCCGATCGTCGACAGCGGTGTGTCCCCGTAGTGACCGAAGAGGAAGAGCAGCCCGTAGATCATGAAGAGGTTCCACTCCAGCGGCACGGCCAGAGGGAACATCGAGGTGATGTTCAGGTGGAACAGGATCATCCCGATGATCGCGATCGTCCGGACCGTGTCGTTGTCGACGGTGATCAGCAGCAGCGGCCAGAGGAACTCCTGGACGGTGCCGAAGTGGGCGATGCCCTCGACCATCCTCGACGGCCTCATGTCCTCGGGGTAGTCGCGCCACAGCCTGCGCTTGAAGGCGCGCGACTGGATCAGCGGAGCGTTGCTCATCATCGTCGAGACGACGAACGGGAAGTGGTGGTTGAGCTTCGAAGACGCGGCCCCCCACCAGATGAAGAAGAGGCAGAACTGCCAGGCGACGATCCAGTGCTCGACCGGGAAGAGCCCGACCGCGAGGATCGTGCCGTAGATCTCCGGCCTCGCCCCGAGGAAGGAGACCTTGTCGCGCAGGCCGAGCAGGCAGAGAAGGCCGAGCAGCACGGCGATGCCCGCCGGCGCGAGCTTCCCGGCCGAGCCGCCGCCGGCGTCGACGCCGGTCGAGGCGAGCAGGAACACCCCCGCAGCCAGCACCCCGGCATACAGGCCAACGTCGAGTGCGGTTCTGGTCGACCCCTTCGTGAACGGCACCCTGTCCGGCCAGGGCGGCAGCCGGACGGTGCCGGGGCGCAGCCAGTAGAGCACGCCGCCGATCGGTGGCACGAACCGGAAGCTCAGCGGCATCGACCCGGCCCCGAGCCCGAGGATCTCCCAGAGCAGCAGCCAGACGGCGAGCTTCTGGAAGACGATCGGCTCGGTCCACCAATCGCCGAGGTTGCCGAGCGTGCCGAGCCCCGGCGTCAGCGAGATCACGAACAACGCCCCGACGCTGAAGACGACCAGCTTGAAGACGTAGATGAAGTAGACGAACGTGGGCGAGCCGAACCCGTTGAGGCCCCAGTCCTGCACCAGTGGCTTCAACCGCGTCAGGTGCGGCTTGGCCTTCCACTCCTCCAGGTCGAACGGGGGCGGTGAGGGTTCGAGGAATCCCATCGCGGGTCGCCCGAACCCTATCCGCAACTTCACGCCCCCGCCCTCGTTATGTTCGTTTGATGCCCTTGAGCAGGATGGCCAGGGCGGGGTTGCTGATGGCGGGAATCGCCTGCCTGACGCTGCTCGCGTTCCTCGTTCGCGGGGAGAGCTCCCGCGCGGCGAGCAGCAAGCCCAACGTGATCATGTTCACGACCGACGACCAGACCTTCAGGGACATGGCCTTCATGTCGAAGACCCAGGCCCTGATCGGGAATGCCGGGGCGAGCTTCCTGCACGCCTACGCGTCAGACCCGCTCTGCTGCCCGTCTCGGGTCACAGTGCAGACCGGCGACTACGCCCACAACACCGGCGTCCTCGGCAACACGCCTCCGGCCGGTGGCTACAGCTCGTTCAACGACAAGAACGACCTGCCGGTCTGGCTGCAGTCCGTCGGCTACCGGACGATCCACATCGGCAAGATGCCGAACGGCTTCGGGGAGGTCACCAACCAGCACTACGTCCCGCCGGGCTGGGGCCCCTACGCCGGAGGCGTCGGTCCCTCCTCGAAGGGCGAGTTCTACGGCTTCCTCGGCCCGCCCTCTTCCTACACCGGCTTCACTCTCGACCAGAACGGCGTCGACAAGACCTACAGCTCCGACGACTACTCGACCGACGTCTACGCCGACCTCGCCGTCGCGCGGATCAACAGCCACCTGACCAACTTCCCGGACACGCCCCTCTATATGCAGGTGCAGTTCTTCGCGCCGCACGACCCGGCCACGCCGGCGCCGAAGTACGCGGGCGCGTTCTCCAGCGCCCTCCTCCCGATCGACGCAAGCTTCAACGAGAAGAACGTCAAGGACAAGCCAGGCTGGATCCGGGGGATCAGGCGCTTCGGGCCCGGCCTGATCGCCAAGATCCAGACCCGGTACCAGCACCGTCTCGAGACCCTGCTCTCGGTCGACGACGCGGTCGAGAAGATCGTCCACGACCTGGAGGAGAAGGGCGCGCTCGGCAACACCTATCTGATCTTCACCTCCGATCAGGGGCTGATGCAGGGTCAGCACCGCCTGCACCAGGGGAAGTTCGTCGCCTACGACCCCTCGACCCAGGTGCCGCTCGAGATCCGCGGCCCCGGCATCCCCGCCGGCTCGCAGCCCAGAGCGCTGGTCTGGAACGGGGACATCACCTCGACCATCCTGCAGATGGCGGGAGCCCAGCCCGGGCTGCCGCAGGACGGCCAGTCGATGCTCCGGTACGCGCAGAATCCGACGCTCAAGTCGACCCGCCCGATCCTCTTCGAAACGGGCCCGCCGGGGACGTCCTTCGAGCCCGGCACGACGGCCGCCGCCGCAAAGGCCGGAGGGCCGGTGAAGGTCAGCAAGTACGTCAAGAACCTCGATCTCGACCACACGGCCCAGATTCGCGCGCGCGATCGTGGCGCCGCGCTACCGAGGGATCCGCACCGGCCGGTATCTGCTCGTCAAGTACGGGGACGGCAGCCGGGAGATGTACGACCTCTCCACCGATCCGCTCGAGCTGAACTCCGTCTACAAGGACTCCCGCTACTTCCCGGTCCGGAAGTTCCTGCTCAAGCACCTGAAGCGACTGGTCCAATGCAGCGGCCCGCCCTGCAACCGGGAAATCGGCAAGCCCCCGAAGCCCTTCCCCGCGAAGAAGAAGCTGAAGAAGAAGCCGCCGCAGACATAGAGTCCCGGCATGGCGAGCGCCGAGACTCCCCCACCCCTCTTCGGCGACTACTACCGGGAGATCTATGCGAAGGGAATGCTCGCGGGAGAGCGCCCGACCCTGCCGATGGCCTGGGCCGAGCTCGAGAGCCGTGCGAGGGAATCCCTCGACGACCGCGCGATCGCCTACATCTTCGGCGGCGCCGGATCCGAGGACACCATGCGGGCCAACCTCGACGCCTTCCGCCGCTGGCGAATCGTCCCCCGCGTCCTGCGGCAGGACCTGTCGACGCGCGACCTCTCGGTCGAGCTGCTCGGGACGACGATGCCCGCGCCGGTGCTGCTGGCGCCGATCGGGGTGCAGACCCTGCTCCACGACGAGGGCGAGCTCGCCTCGGCGCGAGCTGCCGCCGCAGTCGGGCTGCCCCTGATCACCAGCACGGCGTCGGCGACCCCACTGGAGCAGATCGCCGAGGCGAGCGGGGACGGTGCGCGCTGGTTCCAGCTCTACTGGCCGAACGACGACGAGCTCGCCGCCAGCCTGGTCCGCCGCGCCGAGGCGGCCGGCTACACCGCCCTGGTGCTGACGGTCGACAACTACCTGCCGGGGTGGAAGCCCCGTGACCTGGAGCAGGCCTACCTGCCCTTCCTCGAGGGGATCGGGATCGCCCAGTACCTCTCGGACCCGGTGTTCCAGGCCGGCCTCGAGAAATCGCCCGAGGAGGACCTCGGGGCCGCGGTCGGGCACTTCCTCGGCGTCTTCGCCAACCCCGATCTCACCTGGGAGCGCCTCGAATGGCTGCGCGGGACCACGTCCCTGCCGATCGTGCTCAAGGGGATCCTCCATCCCGACGACGCCAGGGAGGCGCGGGAGCGCGGCGTCGACGGCATCGTCGTCTCGAACCACGGCGGCCGGCAGATCGACGGCGCCATCGCCTCGCTCGACGCGCTGCCGGCGATCGTCGACGCGGTCGGCGAGGGAATGGCGGTCCTGCTCGACAGCGGGATCCGCTCCGGCGCCGACGCCTTCAAGGCTCTTGCACTCGGGGCCGACGCCGTGCTGGTCGGCCGCCCCTATCTGTGGGGACTGGCCCTCGACGGCCAGAACGGGGTCGAGACGGTGCTTCGCTGCCTGCTCGCCGAGCTCGACCTGACCATGGCGCTGAGCGGCTGCACGCGCCCGGCCGAGATCGACTCGGGGGTCCTCCGGCTGGTTTAGCCGGCGAGGACGGGGGCCGGGGCGGTCGCGTGAATCGCGACCGTGCAGCCTGTTCCGTTGCGGATCTCGACCGCGTCCGAGAGGAGCCGGGTCAGCCACAGCCCGCGGCCCCCCAGCCCCGCCGCGGTGGGAGTCAGCTGGCCGGCGAGGACGTCCTTGATCCCCTTGCCGCAATCGCTCACCTCGAAGACGAGCTCCCGGTCCGTGCGCCAGACCCGCAGGGTCGATGGTGAGCGCCCGTGGACCACGGCGTTGGTGGCGATCTCGTGTACGGCCAGCACCAGCTCGTCCGCGCGCACGCGAGGCAGGCCCGCCTCGATCGCCAGCGAGCGGATGGTTCGCCGCATCGCGGGCAGGTCAGCGAGGGCGAAGGTGAGCTCCGTCTCCGGGTCGCCCGCGGGGTGGCGCACCGAGGTGTTCAGGCGGCGGCAGAACTCGACCGGGTCCTCGTACTGCTTGCTGCGCTCCGCACCCGCCGGCGTCGACGATCTCAGGGTGGGTGCTCCTGGCGTGCCTGACGATCTCGGGCGGCAGCGCGCGGGCGTCGTATGTGCAGACGAAGGTGACCGGGTGCTCGGCAAAGGCGACGTTCAGCACCGATTCGTGCCGCGCCCAGTCGCGCACCCGCGCCTCGTGACCGACCGCCCAGGGCGGCTCGGCGATCACCCTGACCCTGCGCCCGTTGATCCGGCGGCGGTGTTTGTGGCCGCCGTCTGTGTGCTCGGCCACCCAGCGGCCGAACTTCTCGCGGGTGCGCGCCGAGGTCCCGTACCACCGCTCCACCGAGACGAGGGTCACATCGGGCAGGGGCCCTCCCAGAGCCGCGCGCATGCCCTCGAGGTTGCGTTCCTTCACCGCGACCAGGGCCGGCTCCCCCGACCGAGCGGCGTCCTGGACGAACGGCACCGCGAAGTCCAGGAACTCGTGGTGGGAGCGGTAGATCAACGCCTGGTGAACGAATCCCTCGACGCCTTCGGACGCTTCGCCATCGAACTGCATTTCACTTTGCTTACCCGATCGATTCACCTTTGACGCAGGCATTCGCCGATTGCAGGGAAATTGGAAGATTGGCGTCGTCGACCCTGGGTAGTTCTGCGCTCCGATCGCCGGCGGTGTGGGTTTGAGCACCAACTCGTGAGACCGCGAACGACAAGACCAGGCGCGATCGCCGTGGCGGCCCTGTGCCTGATCGCTGGCCGGATTCGCGCCGCCCGCGAGCGCGGGCACCCGCGCCATCGGCATCGACGTGTCCCGCTTCCAGGGCACGATCGTCTGGCCGAGCGTCGCCGGCGCCGGGGTCAGGTTTGCGTTCGTGCAGGCGAGCCGCGGCAGCGGCACCGATTGCACCGTGAAGCCGGCCCAGTGTGGCGCCGATCCCTATTTCGCGACCAACAGGCTCGCCGCCGAAACCGCCGGAATCCGAGTGGGCGCCTACCACCGAGCCTTCGCGAGCGGCGGCACGATCGCCGATGCCCGCGCCGACTCGCTCGCCGAGGCGAACGTCTTCCTGGCATCGGTGGGCTCGCTGCAACCCGGGGAGCTGGTCCCCGTGCTCGACGTCGAGACTCCGTTCAGCGGCATGACCTCCACCACCCTGCGCACCTGGATCCGCGTCTGGGTGAAGAGGGTGAGCAAGCGGCTCGGCCGCAAGCCGATGATCTACACGAACGCGACGAGCTGGTCGGCAACGGGCGACACGAGGGAGTTCGCCAAGGCGAAGTACCCGCTCTGGGTCGCCGAGTGGGGCGTCTCCAGCCCCACGGTCCCGGCCTCCAACTGGGCCCGCCACGGCTACTCCGTGTGGCAGTACACGAGCTCGGGCAGCGTGCCTGGGATCTCGGGCAACGTCGACATGGATCGGCTCGGCAAGGGACTCGCCAAGATCACCGTGCACTGACGCCGCTGGGCGTGGCGCCGGCCTCCCACACCCGCACGCAGTTACGGCCAGCGTCCTTCGCGTCGTAGAGCGCCTGGTCGGCCGCGTGGACGAGCGCATCCGGCGTGCGGCGACCGTCCGCGGCGAGCGCGGCACCAACCGAGAGGGTGAGGTCGATGGAGACGCCGCCTACATGGATCGGGGCCTCTGCCAGCGCCTCGCGCGCGCGCTCGGCCAGCGCGATCACGCCGTCGCGGTCGATGGCGGGGGCCAGCACGGCGAACTCCTCGCCGCCCCACCGGGCCAGGCAGTCCTCCTCACGGAGCACCGAGGCGATCCGGTCGGTGACTGCCTGGAGCACGGCGTCGCCCATCAGGTGCCCGTGCTCGTCGTTGACGCGCTTGAAGTGATCGAGGTCGAGCAGCATGACCGCGGGCGAGCCGCCGTCCTCGGGATAGCTGAGCTCCCGGGCCAGGACCTCGCCGAAGTGCCGGCGGTTGAAGATTCCGGTGACCGGGTCCTCCCTCGAGAGCCGCTCGGCTTCGGCATGAGCGCGCTCGAGATCGCGGTTGGCCTGCTCGACGCGCTCGAGCGACGCCGCCAGCTCGGTTTCGCGCTCGGAGGCGAGCTCCAGGGCCGCGTCCCGCCTGCGCGCGAGGGTGCGGAGAACCATCGCCACGGTGAAAGTGAGTGCGCCGCCGACGAACAGGATCAGCCAGGGCAGCGCCTGCTCAGCGGGCGTCAGGGAACCTCCGTCGACGGTCAGCGTCCAATCGCGCGATGGGGCCGCGATGGCGCTCCGAAGCGCGTCTTGCAGGCCGGAGCCGATCGTGGCGAGGGGGGTCACCCGGTCGCGGAGCTGAAGGGCGGTTTGCCGGCTGCCTGGTAGAGCCTCGGCGACAAGTTGCTGCGCGTCGACCAGACCCACGACCGCGCTCTGTGACTCGACGCTCGAGACGTCGCCGCTGAAGCGATGGGAGACGACCGGGACCGCCAGGTAGAAGCCGGCATCGCCGTTGGCGAGCTTGACCGGCGGGAGACTCCGACCTGCTTGTGCAGCGAGGCCTCCGAGCGGCGCCGCGGCGACATTCGCCTACGGCGTCGCCGAGCTTGTTGTTCGCCGGGTCCGAGCGGCTTGACAGCTCCGGGTCGTGGCCGATGTCGGCCGGCGGGACCAGCTTTCCGCTCGGGGATCGCCGAATCCATTCGACGCCACGATCGCCCCCTCGTTGCGACCGCGGACGTGGGCCCAGCGCGAGAACTCGGGCACGTCGGCGTCGTCATGGACACCGACCATGTCCGCCATGTCCTCCAGGTAGTAGCGCCCGGCGACGCAGGCATCCGTGATTGGCTGCTGGCGTTCGACACGGTCGCTGCGCGCCGTGAAATTGTGGCGGGAGACGAAGTAGGCGCCGAGCGCACCGCCGACGGTCGCGAGGATCATCGCGATCACGATCCCCCGCTGCAGCGCTCTTGAGCTCACCCCTATTTCTTCGGCGCCTCGGCGGCGGAAGTTGAGCCCTGAACGGGACCCCACGCTCAGGTCGCCGTCGCCGGCATCGCATCGATCTCAGCCGTCACGTGTTTGAGGAGTAACGTGAGCAATCAAGTAGAGAACGGAAGGATTGGTATGCGCAAACGCGGATTTCTCATCGGAGCGGTGGCAGGAGTGCTCGGGGCGTTGAGCCTCGCGAGCGTCGCCTCCGCTGTTCCAACCTCTCAGGCGCTGCAGGCGACGCTGTCGCCGGCGAAGCAGAGCAAGAAGACCTTCGGCGCCGCTTCGCTTCACAACATCATCGACACGACCTTCGACAACTTCCCAACCTCGCAGTCGCCGAGGCAGACGGTGTTCACGATCGACCCCAACATCAAGTTCACGAACGGGAACGTGCCCGCCTGTCAGCTCAGCCAGATCCAAGGCAAGTTCACCGCACAGGCTCAGGCCGCCTGCCCCCAGAGCATCGTCGGGAACGGGATCGTCCAGGTCAACGGCGGAGCAGTCGGAGGCACCGTGACGATCTTCGGCGGCGGACCTACAACGATGTACATACAAACCGACATCGGGCCGAGTGCCACCAGCCTGACGATCGTCGGCACGCTGTCGGGGAGGACGCTGACGTTCAGCAACATCCCGAACACGCCGGGCCTCGTGCTCAGCAAGTTCGACACGACGTTCAACAAGCGCAAGACCGGCAAGAAGAAGGGATCGGCGATGTTCTACGTGATGGCGCGCTGCAAGAAGAAGAAGTGGGTCAACTCGGAGTCCACGAACTTCTACAGCGGGCAGACGCTGTCGGCGAGCTCGACGCAGAAGTGCAAGCAGAAGAAGAAGTAGCGCCGAACGGATCCGACGTTCCATCCGGCGAAGAAGAGGGCGGCCAACTGGCCGCCCTCTTCACTGTCGGGGCGACTGGATTCGAACCAGCGACCTTTCGGCCCTCCAACCTGGCGGACCCGTCCAGGCGAAAAAGTGCCGAGTCCGCCCTGGGCAATCTCTCGCCTCCGATCTCCTTTCGGGATCTGGCGTCCTCCGCCTCCACCGCGCGCGCGCCCCCACGACCTCCTCGACCTGCTGATCGGGAATCACCACCGCCCCGGAGCTGTCGGCAAAGACGTAGAACCCGGCATCACCCCCACCCCCGAGACGACGACCGGGACGTCGGCCTGGAATGGGCCACCCCCCCTCCGCCCCACTCGGTTGCCTCGCCCGAGCAGTAGGCGGCGAAGTCATAGGAGGCGAGCTCGTCGAAGTCCCGGAGGCGGCGTCCGCGGCACCCCCGCGCATCCGTGCCCTTGCAGGCGGAGAGCTCGTCCCCCCCTCTATCCAGGCGTCGGTGTAGCCGTTGCTGGCGAGCACCACCACCTTGGCCTCCGGCTCGTCACCGACGGCCTCGTAGAAGAGGTTTGCCGAGGTTGTAGCGCCCGGGGTCGAGTGCGACTAAGCAACTCGGGAAGTAGGAGATTGTCACCGCGGGACCGAAGAGCACCCGCCCGGGAGTCGGACTGACCAGATCGAGGAGGATGGCAGCGACGCCGGTGAAGCCGCCCATCGCATCGACAGGTCGGCGGTCTTTAAGGCCCTCAACCGATGGCATGAGGTTCCGGGCGGCGCTACCTGCGCTCTGCTTCTGACGGGTCAGAGATCGCCTCGATGAGCTCACCGGTCCTCTTCTCGTTCTCCGTGCCGGCGATGTCGGCCTGGGCAAGGATGCCGACGAGTCGGCCGCTCTCGACAACGGGCAGCCGCCGAATTTGGTGGCGGGCCATCAGCGCGACCGCCTCTTCGTGGTCCTTGTCGGCCTCAACGCCGATGACGTCCCGAAGCAGACGTCCCCGGCGGACGTCGTCTTGGGGTCTGCGGCCTCGGGACAACTCTCGTGGTGATGTCTCGGTCGGGGATCATCCCGAGGAGCTGATCGTCATCGGTCAGCGGGGAGCGAGCCGATGTCCTCCTCTCGCATCAGTCGCCAGCGTCGACCACCGACTCCGATGCGCCGATCGAGCGGGCCTCCTCGGTCATCGCGTCGCGAACGCTCTTCGCCATCGTGCCTCCTCACCTCTCCATGGTGACTCCTGTGCGTCATCATGATCGCGCATGGACAAGCCGCGCATCTTCCTCGGCTCGTCGGGCAAGCAGGCCAAACTGCTCCAGGCGATCACGCGCGGGCTCGAGGACGTCGCCGACGTCGAGCCCTGGACGACCACGTTCAACCCAGGGCGGTCCACCCTCGACCGGCTCGTCGAGCTCTCCCAGGAGGTCGATTTCGCCGCGTTCGTGTTCGCCCAGGACGACTGGACCGCGACGGATGCCACCGCCAGTCCGGCCAGGCGTCGCCGCGCGACAACGTGGTGTTCGAGGCCGGGCTGTTCGGCGGCGCGCTCGGCATCCGGCGCACGTTCATCCTCCACGCGAACGGTGCGAAGCTGCCGACCGACCTGCTCGGGCTGACCTCCGTCCGCTACGACCCTGCCACCAGCCCGGCGGAGGTTCGTGCGATCAACCGGAAGCTCCGCAAGGCGATCGAGGCCGAGGGTCGCCGCGGCCCGATCGAGGGACTGTGGTGGCAGCTCTCGCTGACTGCGCGGAGCGAGTTGGAGCCCTCGGCGGTGAGCCTCCTGCGCATCTCGCGCGACCGCGACGGTGGCCTGGAACGTGAACGGCCGAGCCTGGCAGGAGGACGGCACGCTGTCGGCCCGCTACTGGAGCGAGGCGGCGAAGGAGGCAGGGATCCGGCCGGCATCTTCTATTTCTGGAGGGGCGAGCGCCCGCGGCATCCAACGCCCCGCAGCTCGAGGGCACGGGCGAGATCAGGCTGGAGACCGCCGACCGCGCCACCGGTTACTGGACCACGCGGTCGGATCGCGACGCCACGCTGAATGCCCGCACCGCCGGCGTCTACTTTCGCGCCGACCCCGCCGACCTCCAGGTCCTGGACAGCGGAAACGAGGATGAGCGGGCCGAGCTCATCGCGCAGCGCCTGCAGGAGTGGAAGTCGGCCGCGAACGCCTTCTGACCACACTGCCCTCGTGGTATTCTGGTCGCCTAGAACGATGAGGTGATCGACCCGCATGCCGAGCGGCAGTTCTCGCACGCCATGGGCGCCGGCACTGATCGTAGTAGGTCGCGAGCGGTCACTGCGCGATGGTCTACACCCGGAGAAGACGCATGAGCGGATTGTGACCGCGGCCAAAGCTGTCGCCGCGACCGCTCGCCTATGCTCGCCGCGTGGGGCCGCGACAGCCCGATCATCCCGGAGCTGCCGATCATTCGCGCTCGTGGGGACGGCGAGCAGCGCGCGACGTCCTTCGAGCTCTTCGACCTCGTCTACGTCTTCGCTGTCACCCAGCTGTCGCGCCATCTGCTCGCGACATCAGCTGGTCAGGTGCGGCCGAGACGGCGTTCATGTTCGTCGCCGTGTACTGGGCGTGGAACTACACGACGTGGATGACCAACTGGTTCGATCCGGACACGGCGCCGGTCCGGCTCGTCCTGGTGTTCGTGATGGTCGGCAAGCCTGCTCATGGCGGTCGCGATCCCGCAGGATTCGGCGATCACGCCCTGCTGTTCGCCGGCTCCTACTGGGGTCTGCAGGTCGGGCGGCACGCGTTCCTCGCCTAGGACGCCGCGCGGCACGCTCGAACCAGAACCTCCGCCAGATCCTGGCTGGAGCGGCGCCGGCGCGCTGTGGGTCGCCGGCGGCATCGCGACACGGAGGCGTTACGCCGGCGTGGATGGGCGCGCTCGCGACTCGACTCGGAGCGCCGCTGGTGATGATATCGGCTGCCGGGCGCCGGCGCTACCGCCGAGGAGCCATGGGACATCGAGGGCGCCCATTTCGCGGAGCGCTTCCAGCTGTTCGTGATCATCGCCCTCGGAGAGGCTATCGTCGTGGCAGGCGCGACGGCCTCGGATACGGGTTGAGCCCGGCGGCGCCGCCGCGCTCGTCGTCGCCTTCCTCTCCTCGACGGCGCTGTGGTGGCTCTACTTCGGCTACGTCGCGGGCACGCGGCCTCCGAGCGGATTCGCGCGGCCACCGCCGAGGAGCGGGGACAGATCGGCCGCTACATAGACACCGACCCACACCTCCCAATCGTGGCGGGAATCGTCCTCGTCGCGGGCCGGCGACAAGCTCGTGATCGTGCACCCAACGGACGCCCTGCATGACTCGGGGAGCGCCGGTCGTGCTCGGAGGCCCGGCATGCTCTTCCTCGCCGGTCGGATGGCCTGCGCCGCCAGGATCGGCCAGGCCCAGAGCGTGCCGCGAGCCGTCGTAGTCCTCGCCCTCCTCGCCCGCATGCCGCTCGCCACCGCCGCCGACGGCCTGGTCCCGTCGGGGTCTTCCCGCGCTTCTGGCCACGCTCGTGGTCGCCGAGCAGCTGCGCCGCGCGTCCTGGGCCGACGACCGCTCGCGGAGCCCCGCGTTAGCAGGGGTTTTAGTCGGGGCGACTGGATTTGAACCAGCGACCTTTCGGCCCCCAGCCGAATGCGCTACCAGACTGCGCCACGCCCCGATGTCGGGCCAATCCTAGACCCAAGCGGGCGACCGGACTCGAACCGGCTCCGGGAGCTTGGAAGGCTCCAATGCAACCAATTACACCTCGCCCGCGCGGGTGCCGATTATAGGTTCGGATCGGAGGCGCCCGGAGGCGAACGCCGCCTCGTTTGCGAAACTCAGCGCCCGCGGGACGGTTCTAGGGGCAGGGTCGCCCGCCGCTCTCCGGCTTCACCTGCGCATGATGCCGCTCTCCAGGCCAAGACCGACGCACGCCCGCGCCTGGGCCACTGCTCGCGGCGGTGGTGGTGCTGCTCGCGATCGTCGGCGCCGGGATGGTCGGCCCGCGAGGCCAGGGGGCGCCTCGTCGCAGAAGAACGTGCTCTTCATCCTCACCGACGACATGACGTTCAGCGAGCTGTCGGCGATGCCGAACGTGCAGTCGCTGCTCGCCGCGCAGGGGACGAGCTTCAACGAGGCGTACATCTCGTTCCCGCTCTGTTGCCCGTCGCGGGCGACGATGATGAGCGGGCAGTACATGCACAACCACGGGGTGCACGGCAACTTCCCGCCGAACGGCGGCTGGCCGAAGTTCAGATCGCACGAGTCGAATGACCTGGCGGTCTGGCTCCAGCGTGACGGCTACTACAACGTCCACATCGGCAAGTACATGAACGGCTACGGGACCGTTGACACGGCTGCCCGTGCCGCAGGGCTGGGACGAGTGGTACGGGAAGGTCTCCGAGGACGCTCTCTACTTCAACTACCAGCTGATCGAGAAGACCGGGCCGCTCGCGACGCCGCACATCACCTTCTACGGGGACCAGCCGAGCGACTACCAGACCGACGTATTCAGCGACCGCGCGGTCGACTTCATCCAGGACAGCGGCGTCGCCAGGCAGCCCTTCTGGCTCAACCTCTGGTTCAACTCGCCGCACGGCCCGTTCGATCCGGCTCCGCGGGACGCCTACCGGTTCGCCGGGACGCCGCTGCCCAAGCTGCCTGGGTTCAACGAGAAGGACATCAGCGACAAGCCGAAGTGGTTCCGAAAGCAGGCCAGGAAGCGGATCAGCAAGAAGCAGGCGAAGCTGATCGACAATGAGCGCCGGCGCCAGGAGGAGCAGCTGGCGTCCGTCGACCAGGCCGTAGGCGAGCTCGTCCAGACCCTGAAGGACAAGGGCATCCTCGACGACACCTACATCATCTTCTCCTCGGACAACGGCTTCTTCCGCGGGGAGCACCGGATCGTCAGCGGCAAGTACCTGCCCTACGACCCAGCGTCGCGGGTGCCGCTGATCATCCGCGGCCCGGGCATTCCGGCGGGCGGCGTCAGCAACGAGCTCGTCTGGAACGGCGACATCCCGCAGACGATCCTCCAGATCGCCTCCGGGTCGCAGATCAACTCGCTCGACGGCCGCTCGTTCCTTCCTATGCCGAGAATCCGGTGCTGCGCTCGACCCGGCCGGTCCTGCTCGAGGGCGACACCGGTCCCGGTGGAACCGGGGCCGAGTCCGCGCAGTCGAGCAGCGCCCGAGCGCGCGAGGCGCGTGTGCACGTCGCCGGCAAGCGCGGGGTCAACAACCTCGAGCAGGAGCCGGATGCGATCGAGTCGGCGACGAACACCGACACCGCTCCGGCCTACCGCTCGATTCGAACCGACCGCTACGAGTACACGGTCTACGCCAACGGCCAGACCGAGCTCTACGACATGAAGCGGGACCCGGCTCAGCTCCACTCCCTCGCCCTCGACCCGCGCTACCGCCACGTCCGGAAGTGGCTCTACGCCCAGCTCGTCCCGCTCTCGAGCTGCGCCGGGCCCTCCTGCCGGGTCGAGCTCGGGCCGGACCCCGCCCCGCTTTCGAAGAAGGCACTGCGGCGGAAGCGGAAGAAGCAGGGAAGGGCCAGGGCACCACGGGGCAGAAGCCCAAGCCGTAGCCGCCGAGGGGCCGCGGGTTACGATTCTCCGCGAGGGGCACTGGCCAAATTGGCTAAGGCACCGGCCTCCAAAGTCGGCGATTCCAGGTTCGAGTCCTGGGTGCCCCGCTCGGCCCGCGGAAGCGGGCTTCTTAGTCCCCGCGCCGGGGCGCAACGGCCGTCCGGGTCGCTTCGCGCAGCTCCTGGATCGGCGTGCCCTTCTCCACGTAGCCGTCGGCGCCTCGCTCCATCGCGGGGCCGCCCATCCGGTCGGCGGAGAAGCCGGAGAGCACGATGATCGCGACATCCGGGTCGCCCTTGCGGATCTCGGGGATCGCCTGGAGCCCGTCCATGTCCGGCATCGAGAGGTCGAGCAGAACCGCCGCCGGCTGGGTCTGCGCGATCCCCTCGAGCGCCGTCCGGCCGTCGCCGGCCTCCCCCACGATCTCGAAGCCGGGATCCTCCTCCATGCCGAACTTGATCAGCTCGCGCAGCTCGGGAACGTCGTCGACCAGGTACACGGAGATCGGCGCGCGCTCGGTCATGCATCCCCCATGGCCTTGAGACTCAGGTAGGGCCATCGCCCCCCACCACCGACGCCGGTCGTGCCCGCCGCAGCTCGCCGGGGCCCAGCGCGACTTCGCTCTCCTGTTCCCCGAGCAGCTCGGTGATGATCGTGCGCGCCTTCTTCAGGGTCTCCTCAACCGCCGCCTTGCTCTGCTGATCCGCCCCTGATCGAGCGCGTACTTCGCCACCGAGAGACCCTGCACGATGTTGTCGTTGATCTCGAGGGCCTGCCGCTTCCTCACCTTCATGTCCTCGAACAGCTGCGCGACCCGCAGGACGCTGGCATAGCTGCCGCGCAGGGAGAGGTAGTAGAGAGCGACGGCCGCCCCGACGATGTCCCAGGCGACCGAGGGCCAGTGCCATGAGGCACGCAGGTCGAGCGCCTGCTGATCGTGGATGCCGAACAGCGGGATCAGCATGTGAAAGGAATGGGTGCCGTGGTGGACGCCGCAGGTCAGGAAGATCAGCCCGGTGGCAAGGCCGAGCTTGTTGCTGGTCAGCTGGTTGGTCCGAACGAGCCCGCCGATGATGATGTACGCGATCACCAGATAGCGATGCCGATCACCGCGTTCGCGGCGGCTGAGATTGCCAAGGTCGTCCGGACCTTCTTCGAGTCGACGCCCCCAGGCCGATACCCCGATGCGGCGGCATTCTTCCAGAGCGCTCTGGCCGGCGCATCCGCAATACCCATGAACCCGAAACTAGAATCCCTGGCCCGCGGGCGTGGTGGAATTTGGAAGACACGCTGGCTTTAGGTGCCAGTGCTCGAGAGAGCGTGGGGGTTCGAGTCCCTCCGCCCGCATGGCGCCTGTTGGACGGCTGGGTGTAGCGCGCATCCAGCCGAGCCCATAGACTTGCTCGCCATGGAAGCGGGAGCGATCCGTCCTGGATACGAGCTCTGGCGACCGAACAGGGAGAAGCCCGAGTCGAACAGCGCTCGGGCCCTCGTCGTGTTCCTGCTGCTCATCTCGGCGGGACTCGCGCTCGTGATCACCGTCGGCGGCTGGACCCGTCTCGAGGGCGGGAAGCCCTTCGCCCTCCTCTACGTCGCGCTCTACATCCTCTTCGCATTCCTCGTGGCCCGCTGGAATCGAGGCGCGCTGCCGGTGATCTCGGCGCTGGCGATCATCCTCGCGATCTTCGCCGGGATCGCCGCCCCAGCCTGGTTCGACCGGTCAAAGGACGGCCTCACGGGCCCGGCCCTTCCGGATGACCTGCTCGGGCTCCTCTGTCTCGTGCTGGTTCCCGTGCAGGTCATCCTGATCGCGGTCGCGATGGTCGCCTTCAACCAGGAGTGGCACGTCGAGGAGGAACGGCCTATCGGCGACGAGCTCCCACCCGTGGAGCCCCCGAAGGGCCGCGGACCGACGAAGCGGCGTGCGGCGGGTCGAGCCAAGACCACGCCCGAAGCGCACCGGCGGAGGCGCCAAGCGCCGCACCACGGCAGCGCGCCGGCCTAAAAAAGCCTGAGCGGCGGCTCGATCAGCGCCGGCCCGTCCTGGCGGACGTCGTTGACGGCGTCCGAGACCTCGGTGACGGCCAGGTCGTCGGTCGGCACCAGCAGCTCCTGAAGCCGGTCCTCCCCGGTCTCCGGATCGAGCCAGTCGGCCTCCCCGGCCTGCTCGAGGATGACCGGCATGCGGTCGTGAATCGGCGCCACGATCTCCCCCGGCTCGCAGGTGACGATCGCGCAGGAATGCACCGATGAGCCGTCCGCCCGGCCGCGCTCGCCCAGAGCCCCGCGAACGCGAAGGGCTCGCGCGACGGGCGGGTGATCCAGACGGGCTTCTTGCCCGTCTCCTCGGCGCGCCACTCGTAGAAGCCGTCGGCCACGATCAGGCAGCGGCGGGTCCGGAAGGCGTCGCGAAACGCCGGCGCCTCGGCGACCGTCTCGGCGCGGGCGTTGATCAGCAGCCGGTCGAACGGTCGGGATCGGCAGTGGTGCGGGATCAGACCCCAGCGCAGGATCCCCGGCTCGCGCTCGCCGGCGCATTGAGCCTGACCGCGAGCACCGGGTCGGTCGGCGCGACGTTGTAGCGAGGCTTCTGATCGATCTCGACCGACTCCGTCGAGCCCGAAGCGGAACCGCAACAGCCGGGGATCGGGATCGGTGAGCGTGTACCGCCCGCACATGCGCGCGAGCGTAGAGCAGGTGCCGGAGGTGGGAGTCGAACCCACACGCCCCGAAGGACACGGCATTTTGAGTGCCGCGCGTCTGCCATTCCGCCACTCCGGCCGCAGCCGATCAACGATAACCCGGCCCCGAGACGCGGCTGAACGCGATAATCCGCCGCCGGTGGACTCCGCGGGCCGCATCGAGCTGATTCGCGAGCTCTGCTCCTTCGAGGGGCGGGGCCCCGGGACCGACTCCGAGCGGCGCGCGGCCAACATGCTCGCCGGTCGCCTCCGCGCCATCGGCCGCCGCGCTCAGATCGAGCCCTTCTTCGCCCATCCCCAGTACGCGATCGTCCACCTGATCCACGCCGCGATGGGCGTCGCCGGCAGCATCATCGCGACCGTGCAGCCGGCGGTCGGCTTCGCCCTCGTCCTGCTCGCGGCCGTCTCGACCTACCTCGACCTCAACACGCGCCTCTACCTGGTGCGCTCGCTGCTCTTCCGCCGCGTCTCCCAGAACGTCGTCTCCCCCGGCGACCGCCCCGATGCCCCCGCCCGCCTCGTCCTGATGGCCCACTACGACGCCGCGCGAACCGGCTACATCTTCTCCAGGGCCTCGAATCGAATCCGGAAGCTGCCCGAGCGGACCCGCCTCGGCCTCGGCCCCTTCCGCCTCTTCTTCTGGCTCGGCCTGGCTCCCCTGCTGCCGATCCTCGGCGCGCGCATGGCCGGTCTCGACGCAACCTGGCTCAACGCACTGCAGGCGATCCCCACGATCGTCCTGATCGTCGCCGGCTTCCTGCTCGTCGACATCGCCCTCTCGGACATCGTGCCCGGGCGCCTACGACAACGCCTCGGGCGTGGCCGCGGTCGTCTCGGCGGCGGACGAGCTGACCGCCAACCCGCCCGACAACCTCGACGTCTGGGTCGTGCTGGCCGGCTCCGAGGAGTCCTTCTGCGAGGGCAGCAGGGCCTTCGTGCGCGCCCGCCGAAAGGAGTTCGACCGCGCCACCACCGCCTTCGTCAACGTCGATTCGGTCTCGTCCGGCCAGGTCGCCTACGAGATCAGCCAGGGCCCGGTGATCAGCCTTCCCCACGACGCCCAGCTGATCGAGCTCTGCGAGGCCCTCGCCGCCTCGGGCGCGGTCGAAGGGGGCGCCCGGCCGATCCGCCACCCCCTCCTCGACGACGCCCTGCCCGCGCGCGTCCGGCGCCTGCGCGCGATCACCCTCCGCACCACCGATCCGAACGGCAACCTGGCGCCCTGGTACCACACCCACGACGACACCCCGAGCGCGTGGACTCGGATGCCCTGACCGAGGCGACCGACTTCGTCGTCGCCCTCGCTCGCCTGATCGACCGAGACGCCGGCCGCCGCGCCTCCGCCGGCCGCGCCACCGAGCCGCCGGCCGCCACCGCCGGGCGCGTGTAAGAGTTCGGGCCGTGGAGGAGAGCACGACCGAGGCGAGATCCTCTGGGCGCCCACGCCCGAGATGGTCGAGCGCTCCCAGCTGACCCGCTACCTGCGCTGGCTCGCGGAGAACCGCGACCTCCACTTCGAGGACTACCACGCGCTCTGGAGATGGTCGGTGACCGAGATCGAGGAGTTCTGGGGCACCCTCTGGGAGTACTTCGAGGTCATCTCGGACCCGCCGTACGAGCAGGTCCTGCCCGAGCGCGTGATGCCCGGCGCCCGCTGGTTCGAGGGCGCCCGGCTCAACTACGCCGAGCACATCTTCCGCGGCAAGGACGAGCACGAGGTCGCCGTGGTCTACGCCTCCGAGCTGCGCGAGCTGAGCGAGCTGCGCTGGGGCGAGCTCAGAGAGCAGGTCGGCGCCGTGCGGGAGGGCCTGCGCGCCCTCGGCGTGTCCCAGGGAGACCGGGTCGTCGCGTACCTCCCGAACGGCCCCGAGGCGCTGATCGCCTTCCTCGCCGCCGCCAGCCTGGGCGCGGTCTGGTCGAGCTGCTCGCCCGACTTCGGGCCCGGCAGCATCGTCGATCGCTTCGCGCAGATCGAGCCGAAGGTGATGTTCACCGTCGACGGGTACCGCTACGGCGGCAAGGACTTCGACCGGCTCGACGTCGTCGCGGAGGTCGCCGCGCAGATCCCCAGCCTGGAGCGGGTCGTGGTCGTCCCCTACCTGAGCGCCTCGCCCGAGCTCTCCGGCTGGAGGAGCGCCCGAAGGTCGCGGCGCCGATGACCTGGGGCCAGCTGCTGGAGCTCGGCTCCGGCGCCGAGCTGGCCTTCGAGCGCGTCCCCTTCGACCACCCCCTCTGGGTCCTCTACTCCTCGGGCACCACGGGCCTGCCCAAGGCGATCGTCCAGGGGCACGGCGGCATCCTGCTCGAGCAGCTCAAGAAGGGCTATCTCCACCTCGACGCCCAGACCGGCGATCGCTTCTTCTGGTTCACCACCACCGGCTGGATGATGTGGAACTTCCTGATCGGCGTGCTGCTCACCGCCGCCTCGATCGTCCTCTACGACGGCAACCCCGGCCACCCGGACATGGGCGTGCTCTGGGACCTGGCCGAGCGCACCGGCATGACCTGCTTCGGGACCAGCGCCGCGTACATCGCGGCCTGCATGAAGGACGGCGTCGAACCGGGCCAGGGCGCGACCTCTCCAGGCTGCGCTCGGTCGGCTCCACCGGCTCGCCCCTCTCCCCCGAGGGGTTCGACTGGGTCTACGAGCACGTCGGGCAGGACACCTGGCTGTTCTCGACGAGCGGCGGCACCGACCTCTGCACCGCCTTCGTCTGCGGCGTTCCCATCCTGCCCGTCTACAAGGGCGAGCTCCAGGGGCGCGCGCTGGGCGCCAAGGTCGAGGCCTTCGACGAGGAGGGCAACTCGGTCATCGACCAGGTCGGCGAGCTGGTCATCACCGAGCCGATGCCGTCGATGCCGGTCTTCCTCTGGGGCGACGAGGACGGCTCCCGCTACCGCGCCAGCTACTTCGAGATGTATCCCGGGATCTGGCGCCACGGCGACTGGATCGAGATCACCTCGCGCGGCACGGCCATCATCTACGGGCGCTCGGACTCGACCATCAACCGGGGCGGCATCCGAATGGGGACCAGCGAGATCTATCGAGCCGTGGCGGAGGTGCCCGAGGTGATGGACGCGCTCGTGGTCGACGTCGCAAAGCCGGGCTCCGAGGGATGGATGCCGCTCTTCGTGGTGCTCCGCGACGGAGCGGAGCTGACCGACGAGCTGAAGGGCGAGATCAAGAGGCGAATCCGGGAGCAGTGCTCGCCCCGCCACGTCCCGAACGAGATCTTCCAGATCGCCGAGGTCCCGCGCACGCTGAGCGGCAAGGTGCTCGAGGTCCCCGTCAAGCGGATCCTGATGGGCGAGCCGCCCGAGCGGGCCGCGAGCCGCGACTCCCTCGCCAACCCGGCCTCGCTCGACTACTTCACGGAGCTCGCCGCCACGCTCTAGGGCTGCTGATCCGGTCTCGATGCGCCGCCGTAGTGAGTGGCGAGATGATCGCCGCGGACATCCCATCCCGCGAGAGCTGGAAGCAGGACCTCGCCCCCTACCTGGAGGTCGACCGCCGGCGCAGCCTCGGGCAGATAGCGAGCGTCGTCCTGCCCTATCTGGCCATCTGGGTCCTCGCCGCCCTGATCGAGCCGAGCGTTCCGGTCGCGATCGCCCTCGGACTGGTCGCCACGGTCTTCCTCACCCGCATGTACTCGCTCTTCCACGACCTCACGCACAACTCGCATGTTCGAATCGCGGCGAGCGAACAGCCGCTGGGGCCACGCTCCTCGGCTACCTGCTGTTCACCCCCTACCGGTGGTGGCAGCGGCAGCACCGCGTCCATCACGCCCACACCGGCGACCTCGACCACCGCGGCGTCGGCGAGATCAACACGATGACCCTCGCCGAGTACGAGAGCGCCTCCCGCCTGAGACGGCTTGGATATCGCCTCTACCGCAACCCGCTCCTGATGCTGCTCGTGGGGCCCAGCCTCGTGTTCCTGTTCGAGCGCCGGTTCCCGCAGCGGGGCATGACCCGGAGGATCCTGGCGAGCGTCGTGGCGACGAACCTCGCGCTGGTGGCCTGGGTTCTGGGCTGGAGCGCCGTCGTCGGCTGGCAGACCTTCCTGCTGATCCAGGGCACGACCCTGGTCGCCGGCGGGGCCATCGGCGCCTGGATGCTCTACATCCAGCACCAGTACGAGGACACCTACTACCAGGCGCCCGGAGCGTGGAGGTTCGAGCTCGCCGCCCTGCAGGGCAGCTCATACCTCCAACTGCCGCGCCCGCTCGCCTGGGCCGTCGGCAACGCCAACTTCCACCACGTGCATCATCTGAGCGCGAAGATCCCGAACTACCGGCTGCGCGCCGCGCACGAGTCCCACCCGATGTTCCGGCGCACCCCCGTCGTCACGCTGCGCAGCAGCATCGAGACCTTCCGGCTGAAGCTGTGGGACACCGAGAGCGAGTCGCTGGTGCGGTTCCCCAGCCGGGCCCGCTCAGGCCGGCGTTACGGGGTTCCGCCGGGTGGCGAAGCTGCGGTCCTTGGTCGCCGCCAGGGCGTAGCGTCGGATTAGCTCGCCCCGCAGCTGATCGGGCTCGATCACCGCGTCGACGACGAGCTCGGAGGCGAGGTGGAGGATGTCGATGTCCTCCGCGTACTCCTCGCGCTTCTCGTTGACGAAGCGCTCCCGCTCGCTCAGGGTCCTCGATCTCCTGGATCTGGTTGAAGAAGACCGCATTGATGGCCGCTTCTGGCCCCATCACCGCGATCTGTGCCTGCGGGAAGGCCAGGCAGGAGTCCGGCTCGAAGGCGGGCCCCGCCATCGCGTAGAGCCCGGCGCCATAGGCCTTGCGGACGATCACGGAGAGCTTGGGGACGGTCGCCTCGGAGACCGCGCTGATCATCTTCGCTCCGTGGCGAATGATCCCCTGGCGCTCGACGTCCTTGCCGATCATGAAGCCGGGCACGTCGGCGAGGAAGAGCAGCGGGACGTTGAAGGCGTTGCAGGTCATGATGAAGCGCGCCGCCTTGTCGGCGGAGTCGACGAAGAGCACGCCGCCCTTCACCTTCGGCTGGTTCGCGACGATCCCGATCGCCCGGCCGTCGAGCCTCGCGTAGCCGACGACGACCTCCTTGGCCCAGCGGTCGTGCACCTCGAGGAACGAGCCGGCGTCGACGAAGGCCCGGATCAGGTCGTTGACGTCGAAGGGATCCTTCTCGTTGTCGGGGACGATCTCGGAGACGCTCGGGGTCTCGCTCGGGCTCGGCCGGCGGGGCAGCCGGCGGCTCCTCTCGCCAGTTCGCCGGCATGTAGGAGAGGTACCGCCGCGCGAGATCGATCGCGTCCTCGTCCGAGTCGGCCAGGAAGTGGCCGCACCCGGAGACCGAGGTGTGCATCCGGGCGCCGCCCATCTCCTCGAGCGTGACCTTCTCGCCGATCACCATCTCCGCCATGCGGGGAGAGCCCAGGTACATCGAGGCGTTGCCGTCGCGCATGATCACGACGTCGCAGAAGGCCGGGATGTAGGCGCCGCCGGCGGCGCTCGGGCCGAATAGAAGGCAGACCTGCGGCACCTGCCCCGAGAGGCGCACCTGGTTGTGGAAGATGTGGCCGGCCCCGCGGCGGCCCGGGAACATCCGCACCTGGTCGGTGATCCGCGCGCCGGCCGAGTCGACCAGGTAGACGATCGGCACCTGGTGGGCGAGCGCCCTCTCCTGGATCCGGAGGATCTTCTCGACCGTCTTCGGTCCCCAGGAACCGGCCTTGACCGCCGGGTCGTTGGCCATCAGGGCGATCGGCCGGCCCCCCACCGTCCCCATCCCGGTGACGACGCCGTCGGCGCCCAGGCCCTCCTGCTCCCAGTTGGCGAGCAATCCCTCCTCGGCGAGCGAGTCCGGATCGAGCAGCCTCGCGACCCGCTCGCGCACGGGCAGCTTCTGCTGCTCCGCGACCTTCTTGCGATGCCGCTCCGGGCCGCCCTCCAGCGCAGCGTCGAGGGCCGACCTGACGTCGCTCACCCGCCTCAGGTTCTCAGGTCCGCTTCGTGGTCGGACTCGGCCTCGTGGACCTCGGTCTGCTCGACCGCGGTCTCCTCGACCTCGTCGTCCTCGACCTCGAACTCGGCGCCTGCGTCCTCGCGGGCAAGGGGGTCGAGCTCGTCGGGCTTGTCGAACTGGTCCGCACCGGGCTCCGGCCGATGCTCGGAGACGGCCCCGGTCAGCTTCGCGCTGAGCTCCTCGGTGTCGGCCAAGACGTCGTCGCGGCGGCGAACCAGATCGGCGATCACGGCCTCGATGTCCTCGCGGCGCTGGGTGCCCTCCTCGACGATCCGCCGCGCCTGCGCCTGCGCCGCCTCGATGGCCTCGCGGGCGTCCTGCTCGGCCTGCTGGCGTTGGACAGCGCCTCCTGTTCCGCCTCCTCGCGTGTCTGCTGCGCGTACGAGTCGGCGGAGGCGCGTTTCTCCCGGCGTAGTTGTCGGCCTCCGTCCGGGTCTCCTCGGCCTGCATGTTCGCGGTGTTGATCGTGCCGCGGGCCTCCTCCTCGGCCTCGGCGCGGATCTGCTGGGCGCTCTCCTCGGCCTGAGCGAGGATCGCGCCGGTCCTCTCGCCGACGCGCTCCAGCTCGCGCTTGACCGTGTCCGATCGCGACTCGTCGCCGGCGCCGGTCTCGAGCCAATCCGCCAGGCGGGCCAGGAACTTCTCGACCTCATGCTTGTCGTAGCCGCGCTTCGCGGCCGGGAAGGTTGCGTTCCTGATGCGGTCGAGACTGGTCTGGTCGACTGGCATGCGTCCTGATCCCTCCTTGACTGGCCTAGGCCCCGGCATCCACCGGGACGGGCTGATCGCCGGAGTAATCGTAGAACCCCTTACCCGACTTGCGTCCAAAGTCCCCTGCACCCACCATTTTCTGCAGGGTGTCCGGGGCGGCGAACCGCTCCTCGCCGTAGGCGTCGACCATCACCGCTGCGATCGCCGCCAGGGTGTCAAGCCCGACGAAGTCGGCGAGCGTCAGCGGCCCCATCGGGTGGCTGGCCCCGGCCATCATCCCGGTGTCGATGTCCTCGATCGAGCCCACGCCCTGCTCGTGGGCGCGGATCGCGTCGAGCATGTAGGGGACGAGCAGCCGGTTGACGATGAAGCCGCGATTGTCGCCGGCGGCCACCGTGGTCTTGCCGAGCTTCTCGCCGACCTCGAAGCCCAGGGCCACGGCCTCGTCGCTGGACTTCTCGGCGCGCACGACCTCGAGCAGCGGCATGACCTGAGGCGGGTTGAAGAAATGGAGCCCGATCATGCGCTCGGGCCGCTTCGTCGCGTCGGCCTGCGCGGCGACCGGGAGCGAGGAGGTGTTGGTGGCGAGGTACGCGTCGTCCTTGACCAGCTCGTCGACCTCGCGCCACATCTCGAGCTTCCGGTCGAGGTCCTCGGTGATGGCCTCGATCACGAGATCGCAGTCGGCGAGGTCCGCGTAGTCGAGGGTCGGCGTGATCCGGCCTCGGACGGCGTCCGCCTCGGACTGCTCCATCTTGCCCTTCTCGACCGCCCGGGCGAGCTGCTTCTCGACCTTGCCCATGCCCTTGTCGAGCGGCGCCTGATCGATTTCCCGCACCACGACGTCCCATCCCGCCTGGGCGCAGATCTGTGAGATCCCGTGGCCCATGAGCCCGCAGCCCAGGACGCCGACCTTGCTGATCGCCATATTTATTCGCTCCCTTTCCGCGAGGGCGCGCGACAGCGCGACCCGTCTAATGAAGTCTGGCGGCGGGGAGCATACGGGCCCAGCGCAACCACCTAAGGTGTCGCGGGTTTCAGATCAGAATGCTCTCCGGGAGAACACAGCGGCGGGCTTCTCGCTCGCCGCGCTCTGCGTGGCCGCGCTCGCCTGGGCGGCGCCGATGGCCCACGCCTCGGCGAAGTGCGGCAAGGCCTGCCAGGCGAAGAGGGATCACCTCGCGAGCAGCTGCGCAAGAACGCCCAGCAGAAGCGCCCGAACGTGATCGTGATCGACACGGACGACATGAACGTCTCCGACATGGCCGTGATGCGCAACACCCTCAGCCTGCTCGCGGCCCACGGCACGACCTTCCCCAACAGCTACGTCTCCTATCCCCTCTGCTGCCCGTCCCGGGCCACCTTCCTGACCGGGCAGTACGCCCACAACCACGGCGTCCTCACCGACCAGCGCTTCGGCGACCTCGACAGCTCGAACACGCTCGCCGTCTGGCTGCGGCGGGCCAAGTACCGGACGGCGATGGTCGGCAAGTACCTGAACGGCTACGGCGTGATCAACCCCCGCGAGATCCCACAGGGCTGGACCCAGTGGTACGCCCTCACCGGCGGGACCGAGCAGCACCGATACAACTTCAAGCTCAACGAGAACGGCAAGGTCCGCCACTACGGCCGGAAGCCCAGCGACTACATCGACTACGTCCTCGACTCGAAGGTCAACGCGGTGCTGAAGCAGTGGACGACCAGCCCCAAGCCGTTCTTCATCTACTACAACCCGAACAACCCGCACGGCGAGGCCGGGACGCCGTCCTGGTCAACGCGCGATCCCGAGCCCGCGCCCCAGTACCTGGGCATCTTCGGCGACATCACGGCGCCGCATCCCCCGAACTTCGACGAGGCGAACGTCTCGGACAAGCCCAGCCAGATCCGCTCATACCCCGCCTCTCCGACGCCGAGCTCGCGGACATCGACCGGCGCTACCGGGGGCGGCTCGAGAGCCTGCTCTCGGTGGACGACGAGGTGAAGAGGATCTTCGGCCTGGTCCGCAAGTACGGGGACAAGCGGAAGACCTTCTTCATCTTCACCTCCGACAACGGGCTGCAGCTGGGCGCGCACCGGATCGAGTTCAAGGACTACCTCTACCAGGAGGGCGAGCGGGTGCCACTGGTCATCCGCGGCCCGGGGTTCCCGCAGAACGCCGACCCGCGATCAGCTGGTTTCCAACATCGACCTCGCGCCGACCATCATCGGCCTGACCAATTCGCCGCCGGCGCGGGTGATGGACGGGACCTCCCTCCTGCCCCTTGCGCAGGCAACCCGCTCAATGGGGGCGACCGCGCCCTGCTCGAGGAGAGCTTCGATCTGGGGGAATTCGGCGTGCGGCAGGGCCCGTGGGCCTACAACCCGTGGAACGACGGCGACGAGGAGCTCTACAACCTCGACGACGACCCGTACGAGCTCACCAACCTGCTCCACGGCCCGGGAGCGTCGAACTACGCCGCGATCCGGGACCAGCTCGCCACCCGCCTGGCGCAGCTCAAGACCTGCGCCGGGGACAGCTGCCGTTAGGTCGCGGCGCCGGCTTCCTCGAGCTTGCGCTTCATCGCCTCAGCCAGGGCGTGTACGCCGCTCATCGGGCGGACGTAGACGGCCATCTCGCTGATCCTGCCCTCGGAGTCGAAGTTGAGGAAGTCGATCCCGTCGAGCTCGCGGTCGCCGACGCGCGCGCTGAAGGCGAGCGCCGCCGCGTCGCCGGTCTCGACCTGGTCGGTGTAGCGGAAGTCCTCGAAGACCTGGCTGACGGCCCCGAGCAGCATCGCAACCGCGTCGCGGCCCTCGTATTGCTTGAAGACGACCGGGCTGCGGAAGACGACGTCCTCAGCGAACAGCTCGTCGATCGCCGAGAAGTCCTTCGACTCGGCGGCGGCGCGGAAACGATCGCTCTGCATGCGTGCACCCTACCTGTGCCAGTCCACTGGCCCGGCGGTGAGCAGGTGGGCCCCGAGCGGGCGCCCGAGCACCCCCTGCGCCTCGGACGAGGCGGCGATCAGCTTGGCCAGGTCGACCCCGGTCTCGACCCCCATCTCCTCGAGCATCGAGACGAGGTCCTCGGTCGAGATGTTCCCGGTCGATCCGGGTGGCACCGGGCAGCCGCCCAGCTCTCCGAAGGAGCTCTCGAAGGAGTCGACTCCCTGCTCGAGCGCCGCGAGGACGTTCGCCAGCCCCTGGCCCCGGGTGTTGTGGAAGTGCGCGGTGAGCTCGACGTCGCCGAGCCGCTCGCTTGGCCGCCGCGAAGAACTCCCCCACCTGTCGCGGATTCGCCATCCCGGTGGTGTCGCCGAAGGCGATCTCCTCGCAGCCGAAGCCCGCCAGCTGCTCCGCGATCTCGAAGACACGCTCCGGCGGGACCTCGCCCTCGTAGGGGCAGCCGAAGCTGGTCGAGATCACGCCCTCGCAGCGCAGGCCGGCCTCGCGGGCCGCCGCGATCGTGCCCTCGAGGTCCGCCAGGGACTCGGCGATCGAGCGGTTGACGTTCTTGTGGTTGTGGGTCTCGGAGGCGGAGAGGAAGAAGTTCGCCTCCTGGAAGCGGTCGCTGAACTTGAGCGCGTTCTCGAGCCCCTTCCGGTTCGGGATCAGCACCGAGTAGGCGACGCCCTCGCGGGGCTCGAACCGAGTGATCACCTCCGCCGCGTCGGCGAGCTGCGGGATCACGTCGGGCCGGACGAACGACGTGAGCTCGATTCGCTTCAGGCCTGTCTCGGCGAGCAGCCCGATCAACCGGATCTTCTCCTCGGTCGGGATCACCTCGGGCTCGTTCTGGAAGCCGTCGCGAGGCCCGACCTCGCGGATGCGGACGGTCTTGGGGAGGGCGCTTGGCCATCGCTCCCAGCCTAGCCGGGAGCGTTCAGGCCCCCGCCATCCCATAATTCGGCAGGAGTGCGGTCTGGTCCCCGCCGTCACGCTTGGCCGCGTAGAGCGCGGCGTCCGCCCGCTCGAACAGCTCGAGGGCGCTCTCCAGCTCGTTCCAGACGGCCAGGCCCGCTGAACAGGACGACCCCTCGGGAGTCGCCGCCCGCACCCGGGCCAGCACCGCCAGGCCCGACTCCGCGGGGCAGTCGGGCATGAGCAGCATGAACTCGTCGCCTCCGACCCGCGCGAGGAAGTCGCTCGGCCGGATCACCTCCTGCCAGGCCGCGACCGCCGAGACCAGCAGGCGGTCGCCGGCCAGGTGCCCGTGCTCGTCGTTGAATCGCTTCAGGTCGTCGAGATCGATGATCGCGGCGCAGAGCGGCGCTCCATGGCGCCTGGCCCAGGCCAGCTCGCGAGCGAGCTCCTGGTCCAGCCAGCGGCGGTTGGCGATCCCCGTGAGCGGATCGGTGCGAGCGCGGGACTCCGAGACCTCGACCCTGCGATTCGTCGCGTTGCTCAGCCAGGAGACGACCGCGGCGGCGGTGCCGAAGGCGATCGCGGTCAGCAGCAGCCGGGTCAGCGGCGAGTATCCGGTCGAGGGGATCGAGTAGAGGACCACCGCATAGACCGCCAGGAGCCAGGCCAGCTGCGCCACCGTCCGGCGGCCGGGAAAGAAGAAGGCTGAGACCAGCACGACCCAGATGAACATCGCCCCGTACGCGCTCGGCTGGCCCGCGAAGTACACGCAGAGCGAGATCAGGACCGAGCCGAGCCCGATCACGACCTGCAGAAGCCAGGAGGGCAGGCGGCGGGCGAGGACGAGCAGCAGCGCCGCGACCGCGGCGGCTGCGCCGGCGATCGCCAGGATGGCGCCGTCGTTGCTATGGGCCGGATGGGGCAGAAGCAGGGAGAGCGCGACGAGCACGGCGCCGGCGCCGTAGAGCACGCCGATCACACGGGCGATGAGCCCCGTGTCGCCGTGGATCTCCTGCGGGGTCGGGAGTCTCAGGCGCGATGGACCCATTGCTCGATTCATCGGTCGGTGCAGCCGGTGCCTTCCTCCGTGAAATCCCGCAGATCCGAGCTCGGTCAGGTGCGTCAGCTCACCCGTGACCGAGCCGATCTCGATCACGCGGCGCTCGTGCGTGCCGACGCCGATCGTGCGCTCGCCCTCCTTGACCTCGACGTCGAAGCGAAGCTTGCGGTCGTCGACCACCTCGCGGAGCTTGGCGTGGACGGTGCAGGTCTGGCCCTCTGCTGCGGCGGAGACGTGCTTGATGCAGACCTCGAAGCCCACCGTCGCCTTGCCGTCCTCGAGGTTCTCCAGGGAGAGGACCGCGGCGGTGCGCTCCATCATCCCGATCATCCCCGGCGTCGAGAGGACGCTGGCGCCGATCGTGCCGCCGACGTCGGTCATCAACCGGCCCTCGACCACGAACTCGTCGGTGCGCTCGACTCCGGCTCGATCAACGCTTCGCCTCCTCAGCTTCGCTTCCGGGGGCTACGCGAATCAACCGACCATCCCCATCCCGCCGGAGACGCCGATGCACTCGCCGGTCACGTAGGAGGAATCGTCGGAACAGAGGAACGCGACCGCCGCGGCGACCTCCTCGGGCTGCCCGAGCCGCCGCAGCTGTGTGCCCGACTTCATCGTCTCAATGAGCTTCTCGCCGATCTCCCCGAACTCCTTGGCCTGCCATCAGCAGTGGGGTCTCGATGGGCCCCGGCGCGATCGCGTTCGCGGTGACCCCGTAGCGGGCTCCCTCGCGGGCCATCACCTTGGTGAAGGCGATCACTCCGCCCTTGGCCGCCGAGTAGACGGCGGAGCCCTTCGATCCGACCCGTCCGGCCTCCGAGGCGATGTTGACCATCCGGCCGTATCCGGCCTCCTGCATGCCCGGCAGCGCGGCGTAGGTGCAGTTGAGGACGCCGCGGAGGTTCACACCGATCACCTT
Source organism: uncultured Solirubrobacterales bacterium (assembly GCA_963763985.1). GTDB lineage: Bacteria > Actinomycetota > Thermoleophilia > Solirubrobacterales > 70-9 > DASUPK01. The sequence goes on from CAVXQO010000016.1 coordinate 66,912, forward strand.
CTCCCACTGCTCCGGCGTGGTCTGGGTGAAGAAGCCGAACTCATCGGTTCCCGCGTTGTTGACGAGGATGTCGATCGGAGCGCCGGCACTCTCTACGGCGGCCTGCGCGGAGCCCAGGTCGGTGACGTCCAGCTCGATCGCGAACCCGGAGATCTCGCCGGCGACCTCGGTCGCACCCTCCAGGTTGAGGTCCCCCACGTCACCTCGGCGCCCTCGGCGGCGAGACGTCGCGCGACCGCCGCGCCGATGCCGCTGGCGCCACCGGTGACGAGGGCCTTCTTGCCTTCGAGCCGCATGCCTGTCGGCAGCCTATTCGGGGCGACCTGTAGCTTGCTCGCCGGTGGCAGAGCCAATCCCGATCATCGGCGGCACCGGCGCTCTCGGCTACGGCCTCGCCGTGCGGCTGGCGCGCGCCGGCCAGACGATCGTGATCGGGTCGCGCAAGCTCGAGCGCGCCGAGGAGGCGGCCGAGTCGCCTGCGCGAGGCCGTTCCCGGCGCGGAGGTCGAGGGGCTGGAGAACGCCGAGGCCGCCAAGCGCGGACCGGTGGTGTTCCTGACGGTGCCGTTCCGTGCCCACTCGGAGACGCTGACCAACCTGAAGGAGGCGCTCGCGGAGGGTCAGATGCTGGTCGATTGCACCGTCCCGCTCGCGGCGGCGATCTCCGGCAAGGCGACGCGCACGATCGGGGTCTGGCAGGGATCGGCCGCGCAGCAGGCACAGGAGATGGCACCCGAGGGCGTCACGGTCATCTCGGCGCTCCACACGGTGAGCGCCCCGGCTCTCGCCGGCGACGAGACCCTCGACGAGGACGTCCTGATCTGCGGCGATCGCAAGGCGGACAAGAAGCGGGTCGCCGGCCTGATCGAGCTGATCGACGGCCTGCGCGCGGTCAACGCCGGTCCGCTCGAGCAGGCCCGCATCGTGGAGCCCCTCACGGCGCTGCTGATCGGGATCAACGGCCGCTACAAGACTCACGCCGGGATCAAGATCACGGGCCTCCCCGAGGCCGACCACTGGTCGTAGGCCGGCGGTGGCGGTGAGCGGAATCGGGCGCTGCGTCGTCCTGGCGGGAGGCACGGGGGCGCGAAGCTCGCCGCGGGGATGCAGGACCTGCTGGGCAACGGCCTGTCGGTCGTGGCCAACACGGCCGACGACATCGAGATCGCGGGTATCGACGTCTCCCCCGACCCGGACCTGATCACCTACTGGCTGAGCGGGGAGATCGACGAGGAGCGCGGCTGGGGCATCAAGGGCGATTCCTTCACGGTCTTCGATCGGCTGGTCCAGCTCGGCACTCCCGACTGGTTCCGCCTCTCCGACCGCGACCTCGCGACCTGCCTCTATCGCCGCGAATTCGTCGCCGAGGGCGGCACGCCGCACCGGGGCGCAGGCGCAGATCGCGCGAGCCCTGGGCGTCGAGGCGTCCGTGCTGCCGATGTGCGAGGAGCCGGTCCGCACTCGTGTCAGGACCGCGGAGGGCTGGCGAGGCCTGCAGCAATACCTGGTCGCCGAGCACGCCAAGGCTGAGGTCGAGGAGATCGCGATCGAGGGCATCGGCGAGGCCAACCCGACGCCGGAGGTGCTGTCGGCGATCTCCGCGCGCCGAGGCGATCGTGATCGGGCCCTCGAACCCGGTGATCTCGATCGGGCCGATCGTCTCCATGCCGGCCCTGCGCGAGGCGCTGGCGGCCTCCCCGGCACCCGTCGTCGCGGTCAGCCCCTACGTGGCCGGCCAGGTGGTCAAGGGCCCAACCGACCTCTTCATGCGAGCCGTGGGCCGCCCATCGACCGCAGCGGGCGCCGCCTCGCTCTACGAGGGGCTGATCGACGGCATGCTCTGCGACCCGGAGGATCCGGATCCCGCGCCCGAGGGGGTCAGGGTGATGAGCTGCCCAACGCTGATGGAAGGCCGCGACGGCCGGCGCAGCCTGGCCGAGCGAACCCTCGAGTTCGCGTCGACACTGAGGCAGGACGGTTAGATCTCCGCAAACTGGGGTATGAACGGCGCCTTACCCGGTAGCCTGACTCTCCGTGGGGGCGGATTCCAACAACTTGCACACGACCGCGATCGTTCCTGTGAAGGGGCTCTCGGTCGCCAATGGGCGGCTCGACGGGACGCTGTCCGCGGACGAGCGTAACCGCCTGGCCGAGGCCCTCTTCCTCGACCTGATCATGAAGCTGCGCCGCTGCCGCTGCCTGGACGACGTCCTCGTCGTCACCTCCGACCCATCGATCGCGCGCCAGGCGCGCTGGTTCGGCAACAAGGTCCTCACGCAAGAGGGCGACGAGGGACACTCGGAGGCGGCGATCGCCGGTGCGCGCGCCGCAATGGCCGAGGGCGCCGACCGCGTCGCGATGCTCCCCGTCGATTGTCCGATGCTCGACCCGGAGGAGCTCGACGCCCACATTGGACGCTCCGCTCGGACCGTCCTGATCGTCCCCGATCGGCACGGGACCGGCACCAACGCCCTCGTGCTCGCGCCCCCGGACATCTTCCTCCCGGCCTTTGGCCCGGATAGCTGCGCCCGCCACGTGAGCCGCGCGCGAGCCGCGGGGATCAGCTTCGCCCTCGAGGAGATCGAGTCGATGGGAATGGACCTCGATACGCCCGAGGACATGTCGCTGCTGCGCGACCGCCTGCTGCTCGACCCGGAGCCGGCGCAGCGGACCGCCAAGGTGCTCTGGGAGCTCGGCGACCGCACGCAGCCGGCCGCCGCCTAGGAACTATGTGCGGCGGCGGGGTTTGTGGCCGCCGGTAATGGTGGTACTCGTGAGCTGCGGATCAGGCCCCTGACGGGCCTGCCGGAGTTGCACGAGGGCGACGACCTGGGCCGGCTGATCGCCGGAGCCGCCGGTCCGGCGGCGGACGAGGTCGTGGTGATCTCGCAGAAGGCCGTCTCGAAGGTGGAGGGCCGGGTGCGCGCGCTCGCGGACGTCGAGCCGGGCGAGCGCGCCCTGAAGCTGGCCACTCAGCTCGACAAGGACCCGGCAATGGTCGAGCTGATCCTGAGCGAGAGCAAGCGGATCGTGCGGGCCGAGCGGGGCGTCCTGATCACCGAGACGCTCGGGGGCTGGGTGTGCGCGAACTCGGGCATCGACTCCTCCAACCTCGACGAGGGCCAGGTCTCGCTGCTGCCCGTCGACGGCGATGCCTCGGCCAGGAGGATTCGAGCCGAGATCGCAAGTGCCTCCGAGGCGTCCCCGGCGGTGGTGATCGCAGACAGCTTCGGCCGGGCATGGCGGATCGGGCAGGCGGACGTCGCCATCGGCTGCGCGGGACTCACGCCGCTCGCCGACTGGCGTGGCCGGCCGGATCAGCATGGTCGCGAGCTCTCGGCCACGCTGATCGCGATCGCCGATGAACTCGCCTCTGCGGCCGACCTGGCACGTGACAAGGACTCCGGCGCGCCCGGCGCGATCATCTCGGGCATGGGGGACGTGATCACCTCGGAGGACGGCCCGGGCGCGGGGCCGCTGCGGCGCCCCGCCGACGAAGACCTTTTTCGGTAGCTAAGCGGGCGTTGCGTTCTTCGAGCCGATCTTGTCCATCGACGGCGGCTTGACGCCCTCGTTGGAGAACTCCGGCGGCTCGTAGATCTTTCCCGGCGAGGCGCCCATGGCGATGATCCGGGCAGGCTGATCGCCGGTGATCAGCTTGCGCTTCTCGGCCGCCCCGACACGGGCGAAGACCCCGGGCTCGAGCTCATGGTCCTCTCCACCGACGTGGAGGGTCGCACGACCCGACAGCACCGTGTAGACCTCCTCCTGCTCGTCGTGGGTCTGGTCGTGCTCGGGGTAGTGGCTGAAGTTCGCCGGCAGGTCGATCACGGCAAGACCGAAGGAGCTGACGCCGAGGCCGGCTCTCGCCCTTCGAAATCCGCCACCGAAGATCGCCTCGAAGTCCTCGACGCGCTTGACGGTCACATCTGGCATTTCGCTCTCTTCCTCTCCCCTTGATGCGAGGGTGCGCCGCAGGCGCAACCCGTTTCATCAGTGAGGCTACCCGCCGATCTCCAGGACGGCGGACCCTTCCACCCTACCGTGACGAATGTCATCCAACGCAGTGTTGGCATCGGCGAGCGGATAAGTCTGGATACGGGTCTCGACCGGCACGCTCGCGGCCAGAGGTAGGAATTCCTCGCCGTCGCTCCGGGTCAGGTTTGCCACCGACCGCAGCGTTCGCTCGTGCCAGAGCAGCTCATACGGAAACGACGGGATGTCGCTCATGTGGATCCCCGCCGACACGACCGTCCCCCCCGGCGCCATGGCGCGGAGCGCCTCGACCATGAGATCACCGACCGGCGCGAAGACGATCGCCGCGTCGAGATCGGAGGCCGCAGGATCGCCCACCGCCCCCGCCCATTCGGCGCCCAGGCGAGCGCGCCAGCTCCTGGGTCTCGGTGTCGCCCTCGCGGGTCAGGGCGTACACGCGCCAGCCCTGGGCGACGGCCACCTGGCAGATGATGTGGGCCGATGAGCCGAAGCCGTAGAGGCCCAGGCGCTCGCCCTCGACCGGCCAGCCGGAGCGAGCGGTAGCCGATCAGGCCGGCGCAGAGCAGAGGCGCGGCGTGATCATCCGGAGTGTCGCCGGGCAGCGGGAAGGTGAAGCGCTCGTCGGCCACGACCCGCTCGGCGTAGCCACCGTCGATGTCGTAGCCCGTGAACTTCGCGTGCTCGCAGAGGTTCTCGCGGCCGGAGCGGCAGTAGCGACAGGTCCCGTCGGTCCAGCCGAGCCACGGGACGCCGACCCGGTCTCCCTCGGCGAAACGGTCCGCGCCCTCCCCCGCCCCGACCACTCGCCCGACGATCTGGTGCCCGAGGACGAGCGGCAGCTTCGGCTCCGTGAGCTCGCCGTCGACGATGTGAAGGTCGGTGCGGCAGACGCCGCAGGCCGAGACCTCGATCAGGACCTGGCCATCCCCCGGCTCCGGGTCGGGCAGCTCCCGCTCGATCAGGGGCCTTCCCGGCTCATCCAGGACCATCGCGCGCATGTGCAGATTGTCTCGAATAGGATCGCGGCGCCAGGGTCATCGAGAGGAGGGTGTATGAGCGACGACCGCTACGCGCAATACGGGGCAGCCACCGGAATCGCTTTCGTGGTGTTGATGATCGTCGGATTCCTGGTCGTGATTCCGACGCCACCGGATCTCAACGCTCCGTCCCAGGAGTGGTCGAGCTACTTCCTGGCCCACCACAGCGCAGTCAGAGCCGGGCTCGTGATCGTCAGCGTCGCATTGTTCTTCTTCATTTGGTTCGTCGGAACGTTGGCGAGCCTCCTGCGCGTCGCCGCCGGGAACCCGAGGCTGCCGGCCATCGCGTTCGGGGGGGACTGCTGGCGGTGGGAGCGTTCTTCATCGGCATCTCCGCCGAAGCGGTCGCCGCCTACCGTCCGCAGGGCGTCGACCCGCTGATCACGCGTGCGCTCAACGACGTCTTCGTGATGAGTGGGGTCGCCGGGATTCCGGCGTTCACCGCCTTCTTTGGCGCGTCGGCGCTCGTGTTGCTTCGAAGCGCAGCGTTCCCGGCCTGGCTCGGCTGGCTGGCGGCCGCGGCGGCAGTCGTTCAGCCGCTCACCTTCGGTGCCCTGTTCACGAAGAGCGGAGCGTTTGCCGGCGACGGAGCCTTGGCCCTGTTCGTGCCAGTGATCGTGAGTCTGGCCGCGATTCTCGCGATCAGCGCCCTGCTCACCGCGTGGGCGCGCGAGGCCACCCGTGAGGGCAATCCGAGCCTCGCGGATCGGATCCGTGGCGCAGTCACCGGAGCTGCCACGGGTGCGGCCGCCGGCGCGCGTGGAGAGCGCGTCGACGTCAGCCAGCGACCGGGTCAGTAGGTCTCGACGATCTCGTAGAGCGTCGTCCGCTGGGCCGGTGTCCGACCGGCCCGGCGGGCGGCGTCTATCAGCTGGTCGGGCTCGAGCTTGACCCCGTGGTGGGAGCCGGCCATCCGCGAGATGTTCTCCTCCATCAGCGTGCCGCCCAGGTCGTTGACGCCCCAGCGCAGGCTCTCGGTGGCGGCGTCGAGGCCCATCTTCACCCAGCTCGCCTGCAGGTTCGGGATGGTCTTGCCGAGCGCCAGCCGGAATGCGGCCGTGTGCTTCAGGTTGTCCTGACGCGAGATCTCCTCGACGCCGTGCGTGCGCCCCAGCAGGGTGTTGAACGGGATGAAGCTGAGCGGCACGAACTCCGTGATCCCGCCGGTTCGTTCCTGCAGCTGGCGCACGATGCGCATGTGCCTCGCCAGCTCTCGCGGCTCCTCGATGTGGCCGAACATGACCGTCGAGGTCGAGCGGAGGCCGGCCCGGTGTGAGGCCTCGATGATCTCGATCCAGCGAGCGACCGGCAGTTTGTTCGGCGAGATCCTCTGACGGACCCCGTCGTCCAGCACCTCGGCGGCGGTGCCAGGCGTCGAGCCCAGGCCGCACTCGATCAGGTACTCGAACACCGAGTCGGGTGAGCGCTCCGACCGCTCGCACATGTAGTGGACCTCCATCGGCGAGTAGGCGTGCAGGTGGATGTCCGGAGCGCACTCCTTGGCGAACCGCAGCCAGCGGCCGTAGTCCTCGAGCGTGTAGTCGGGATGGATCCCGCCCTGCATGCAGATCTCGGTCGCGCCGAAGTCGATCGCCTCCTCGACGCGCGCGGCAAAGTCATCCTCGCTGACGAGATAGGCATCCGGCGAGCGCTTGCCCTGGCCGAACCCGCAGAAGGCGCACCCGACCACGCAGACGTTGGTGAAGTTGATGTTCCGGTTGACGACGAAGGTCGCGGTTTCCCCGGCCAGCTCGGCCCGCAGCTCGTCGGCCGCCACGCGCATCTCCTCGATCACCTCGGGACGCGTCTCCGAGAAGAGCGCTGTCAGCTCCTCCTCGCTGAGCTCGTCGCCTCGGCGGCCCTTCTCGATGGCGCGGGGCGCCACCTCGGGTGCGGGCGGGGTCTCCTGGCGGCGGCCGGAGCCGCGCCGCGGGATGAAGCTCCAGTACTTGAGCTTCACGACGTCGAGGACGCCCTGCTCCATCCACTCGGGGTCGAGGTACTGCGGGTAGGCACAGAGCCGCTCCGTCAGGGCGTAGCCGCGCGGCGCCAGCTCCTTGCGCACCTGATGGGGGCTCGGGAAGGGCTCCTCGGGAGAGATGTGATCGCCGTTGCTCGACAGGCCGCCGAGGTCGGTCGCCCCCGCCTCGACCAGCTCGGGCCACCAGTCGGCGAGGTTCGGGGGCACCTGGACGCCGACGTCCGGCATCAGCCGCTTCGACTCTGCGATCAGATGCCTCATGTCGTCGACACTGACCGGCGTTGCCCACTCCGGCCCAGCATCACCCGGCGTCTCCTCCGCTTCGCGTCCGGGGATGCCGGGTGCCCACTTGGAGTCGGTCCATTGGGCCCTCGATGCCTCGTTCGCGATGTCAGCCACCTCAGCGCCGTAGTAGCGCGGGTGCGGCACGAAGTTCTGGAGGATCACCTCCTGGACGTGGCCGTACTCGGCATGAACGGCGGCGATCGCCTCCAAGGCGCCGACTCGCTCCTCCGGCGTCTCCCCGATGCCGACCAGGATCCCGGTGGTGAACGGGATCCGCAGCTCCCCCGCCAGCCGGATCGTCTCCAGCCGCTTCGTCGGATGTTTCGTGGGCGAGCCCTGGTGGACCACCAGGTCGGGGTTGATCGATTCGAGCATCAGGCCCTGTGAGGCCGTCACCTCTCTGACTCGGATCAGGTCCTCTCGGGAGAGGACTCCGAGGTTCGTGTGCGGCAGCAGGCCGCGCTCGAGGGCGCGCTGGCAGGCCCAGACGACGTATGACGTGAAGTCGTCGTGCCCCCACTCCCGCAGGCGCTCAGCCACCTCGGGATTGACCTCCGGGCGCTCGCCCGTGAGGACCAGGAGCTCCTTCGTGTTTCTGCGCACCGCCTCCTCCAGGCGGCGCTCGACCTCATCGGGATCGTGGATGTGCGCGCGCCTCGTCGCGAAGGCGCAGTACTTGCAGTAGCACTGGCACGTTCTCGACAGGGAGAGCGTGTAGTTGCGCGAGAAGGTGACCCTGCGCATTGCAGTTCAACCTAGCGAACGCACGGCTTCGCCATAAGCGGCCGCCACAAACACCGCGGCCGGACCTACGGCCACAAGCTGACGCTTGTGGCCGTCCTACGAGCCGGCGATGCCGCCTGGTGGCGATGACGGCGGCGGGGGCCCTTGACGCAGCGGCGGGGCCTCGCCGGCGGGGGGAGCCGGGCCGCGTGGCGCCACGGTGTCAGCAGCCTCCTGTACGGGGCCGCTGGAGGGCTCGATGATGAACTTGTAGACCGCCGCCGCCAGCAGGGCGCCGACGAGCGGGCCGACGATGTAGGCCCATGCATCGGCGAAGTGGTTGCCGACGAGGGCAGGGCCAAACCAGCGGGCGGGGTTGAACGAGCCGCCCGTCAGGGGCCCGAGGACCATGACGGCCATGCCGAGCGCGCCGCCGATCGAGATCGCGGCCCAGCGCCGGACCTCCGGGTTCAGCGCGACGGCGAGGACGGTGAGCACGAGGATGAAGGCGCCGATGCCCTCGATCAGCGCGCCCTGGAAGGCGCCGCCGATCAGGGGGCTGATCTTCGGGGTCCCGTAGTCCGAGGCGCGCCCCTCGTCCAGGATGAAGGCCTTGGTGAGCAGCGCGCCGAGCACGCCGCCGGAGAGCTGCGCCAGGATGTAGACGAGCCCGTCGATCGGGTCGATTCGCCGCATCGCGATGAACGCGGCCGTCACGGCCGGGTTGAAGTGACCGCCGCTCGCCACGCCGATGCTGATGATCAATCCGAAGAGCAGGAGGAAGTGCGTCAGCCCGACGACCGCGAAGTCCGAGCCGAACTGAGGGTTCTGGCCGGTGGCCACGTAGAGCGAGACGACGGTGGTGATGAAGAAGACCAGGAGCAGCGTCCCGACCAACTCTGCGATATACGCCGCTAGACCTCGATCTTGCACTTTGAAGTGACCTCCTCGTAGCTCTCGGGAAAAACGGCCCCACCGGTGTGAGGCGGCGCGCAGTCTAACCGCATTTCCGGCTGGGCCGAGACCCCTGCCGCAACCTTTTATCCCGCCCTTAGAGATAAGGTCAGCCGCGAATGAGACGGGTCGCCGCGCTGCTGGCGGCCGCCCTCCTCGGAGCCGCTCTCCTGGGCTGCGGAGGGGGCGGCGCTGAACCGGGCGCGCCTAAGGGCGCGACCCTGGTCCTCGACTTCCAGCCGAACGCGGTCCACTCCGGCATCTACGCCGCGCAGGCGAACGGCTACTTCAAGGATGCGGGTCTCGACCTGACCATCCAGGAGCCCTCCAGCACGGCCGACAGCGCCAAGCTGCTCGAAGCCGGCCGCGCTGACTTCGCCGTGATGGACATCAACGACTTCGGCATCGCCCGCGAGCGCGGGCTCGACCTGGTCGCAATCGCCGCGATCGTGCAGCGGCCGCTCGCCTCGGTCATCGCCGGCGATCGCAACGAGATCCGCACCCCAGCCGATCTCGCCGGCAAGACGATCGGCGTCACCGGCGTCCCATCGGATGACGCGGTGCTCGACACGGTGCTGCGTGCTGGAGGCGTCGATCCCTCCTCCGTGCACCGAGTGACGATCGGCTTCAACGCCGTCGCCGACCTGGCGGCCGGGAAGGTCGACGCCGCGACAGCGTTCTGGAACGCGGAAGGCGTCCAGCTCCAGCAGGAGGGCATTCCGATCCGCGAGTTCCGCGTCGATGCCTTCGGCGCCCCGCGCTATCCCGAGCTGGTCGTCGCCACCAAGGCGGATCGGCTTTCCGGCGAGCCCTGCCGCACCGCCCGTGCCCTGGTCGGCGGACTGGATCACGGCTACTTGGCGATGAAGCGCTCGCCGGAGGGGGCGCTCGACGAGCTCCTCTCCGCCGTGCCGGGGCTGGATCATGCCTCGCAGAAAGCGCAGTTCGACTCGCTGCTGGCAGCGCGTGCCTTTTCGCCATTGGGCGGCACGGCCGCCTTCAGCCCGGCGCTGTCCATCCAGCGCGCATCGCATTGGCTGCAATGGGCACGGGCCAACGGCCTGATCTCACCGTCATCGTCCCGCACCGTCGCAGCCGGGTTCCGAGTGGTGACCCGGGCCGACGTCTGCAGTTAGCCGCCGAGCTCGCGTGCCACCAGCTCCGGCAGCTCCCTGACCATCCGGCTGCGCGGCACCGCTATCGCCAGGCCGGCCTCGTCCGCCCGCGCCTTCGTGTCGACGTCGGTGTGCTGGTAGAAGCCGATCACGGGCACGCCCACCTCGGCCAGCCGCTCGGGCGGCACGGCATCGAGGTCCGCGACCAGCAGATCGATGCCATCGAGCTCGTCAGGCAGCTCGGAGTCCTGCTCAACCTCGTGGCCACTCGCCTCGAGGGAGGTCCGCACCCGGCTGGCAAGCATCAGGTCCCCCACCACGGAGGCGATCCGCGCCATCAGCTCGAGGTGTCGGGATGCCGCGGAACCATTCGCCCAAGCAGGCCATTTGACCAAAAACCGGGGATACAGGTTTGGACGTGCGTTCCGATACATGCGGTCGTGGGGCGAATCGCCGATCCCCGGAGCTCCCATCGAAGGGTGGTGCCTTGGGCTGCCACCGGTTTCTCCCTGCTCTGGGGCGCGATCCTCGGCCTGGCGATTTCGAGAGGGGATTCGGTGCTGGCGGCATGCAGCGCGGTCGGGATGCTGCTCACGTTCGCCCTTACGGCGCTGCTCTACAGGGAGCAGACGCAGCTGCGGGACCTGGCCGAGACCGACCATCTGACCGGCCTGGTCAATCACCGGGGCTTCCAGCAGACCCTCCGCCGCGAGCTGCACCGGGCCTCGACCCAACGCGAGTCGCTGTCCCTGATCGCTTTCGACCTCGACGACTTCAAGGGGATCAACGAGCGGCATGGTCATCCCTTCGGGGATGGCGTGCTCGCGGGTGTCGGCGCCCAGCTCCGCAAGTCGGTCCGCAAGGGCGACACCGCCGCCCGCACGGGCGGCGAGGAATTCGCGCTGATCCTGCCGGGCACGGAAGCGGACGTCGCCCAGGAGATCGCCGAGCGCGTTCGAACCGCGGTGGCGCGCCTGTCGCCCGCCGGCTCGGAGCTGACCTGCTCGGCCGGCGTCGCCGTTTACCCGGTCGACGCCGACAGCGCCGGCGCCCTCCTCCAGCTCGCCGAGGGAGCTCTCTACTGGGCGAAGCGGTCGGGCAAGTCGAGGACGCGCCGCTTCGACCCCGATCACGTCCGGCTCAGCGGCGACGCCCCTCAGCGCTCGGAGATCGAGCGCATCCTCTCGGAGCGCGCGATTGAGCCGGTCTTCCAGCCCGTGGCGTCGCTGACCACCGGTCGCCTGATCGGCTATGAGGCACTCGCCCGCTTTCCCGACGCGCCCGAACGACCGCCTTCTACCTGGTTCGCGCAGGCAAACGCCTGCGGACTGGGACCCGAGCTGGAGGCCGCCGCGATCCGGGCGGCGCTGGAGCCCATCGGCCGTCCGCCGGACACCCACCTCGCCGTCAACGTCAGTCCCTCGGCGCTGTCCGGCGACGCGGTCAAGGGCGTGCTCCCCCAGGACCTCTCCGATCTGATCATCGAGCTGACCGAGCACGAGGTCTATGTCGGAGACAGCCTGCTGGCGAATTCGCTCGCCAACCTCCGCGAGCGGGGGGCGAGGATCGCCATCGACGATGCCGGGGCGGGATACGCCGGGCTCAAGCAGGTGATGTGGGTCCGCCCGGACATCGTCAAGTTGGACATCGAGCTCACCCGCGCCATCCACTCCGACCCGGTCCGCATGGCCCTGGTGGAATCGCTTGTCCGCTTCGCACGCCGGGTGGGCGCGATGGTCTGCGCGGAGGGGATCGAGAGCCACGAGGACATCGAGGTCCTCGCAAACCTCGATGTCCCGTGCGGACAGGGCTATGCCATCGGCCGACCTGCGCCTCCATGGAGCCCGGTATCCCCTCCCGCCGCGGCGACCTGCAGAGAGGCGCTTGCAAAGGCGCTCGTCTCGACACCCGGCGGCGAGACCCCGACGATCTCCGCCGGCGACCGGCGCCTGGAGCACCTCAGCGCGCGCCTCGCCAACGCCAGATCGAGGTCGGACCTCTACGCCGCCCTCGATCTGATCGCCGGTGAGCTGCATGCCGACAAGATCGCGCTCTCCCAGTGGCATCCCGACATGTGCGCGGTGGAGACGCTCGCGGAGAGCGGGGAGCAGCCGGAGGAGGAGTTCTTCTCAGTCGAGGAGTACCCGATGACCGGCCGCGCTCTCGAGCGCCAGGAGTCCGCGCAGGTGATGCTGGGCGACCCGCGGGCCGACCGCCACGAGGTCAAGTTGATGTTCTCGCTCGGCTATCGCTCGCTGTTGATGGTTCCGGTGGTCCATCGCGGCGAAAGCCTCGGGATCGTCGAGGCGATGTGCAATGAGGAGCGACCTTGGACCCGAACCGAGATCAACCGCGCCCGGATCATCGCCAATCAGCTTGCCCCGGTGATCCAGTCCTTCTTCCGGGTCCCGGACCCGGAGCGGTTTCTCTAGCCCTAGAGGCTGCGCCGACGCTGGAAGTCGCGCCGAATGCTGTCCGGCCGGCCCCACCACTGAACCACCTCCGCGCGACCCTCCTGCGCGTCGCGGACGCGGAGCTCGCCCGCTATCCCCTCTCCGTCGAGCTTGGTGAGCGTTCCGCGCACCGTCTCGGCCGCGGCGGCGTGCCCGAAGCGGTGCGCGACGAGAATCCGCCAGTGCCAGTCGGCCCGCGAGTAGGGCTGAGCGTTGACCTGCGAGAGCATCACGGCGGCGTCCACATAGCGCGACTCGTCCGCGATCCGCAGGTCCAGCTCGAGGTCCGTCCAGTCATCCGGTAGCGAGTCGACAACCGCCTCGAAGTCCGCCGCGAGAGCCACGGCCGAAGCCTAGCGAGCCGGGGCGCCCCCGAAGCGCCGTCTGAGCCGGCGATGGCGGTGTCCGAAGATCGCCCGGAAGAGGGGCCGCAGCGCCCCCGCCGGGAGCGGCAGCCGAGGCTCCCAGGCAATCGCGTCCGTGACCAGCGAGCCGCCCTCGACGGGACGAATGGTGCGGATGTGCTCCCAGGTCCGCTGCGAGAGCATCCGGGAGCGCTCGACGAAGCCACGACCCCGGTCGATCTCGACGAGGGTGATCTCATCGAAGTCGACCGGGATCAGGCCGAAGAGCAACACCCAGCTGCGGCCGACCGGCTTGCCGGTCTCGACGGAGTTCAGGTCGAAGTCGCCCCCGGGGACGGTCATCCTCAGCCAGGGCCGCAGCTCGTCGTTCACGCCCTCCGCGGTGACGACCCAGCTCCAGACGTCCTCAGGCGCCGCCTCCAATCGTGAGGAGACCTCGATCCCCGCCCGCCTCATCATCTAGCCGATGAAGACCTGCTCGAGCAGGAAGACGTTGAGGGCGATGATCAATCCGGAGAGCACGGAGGCGACGGCGGTGAGCCAGCCCGGATTCGCGAGCGATCCCATCAGGTCTCGCCGCCGGGTGAGCATGACCAGTGGGACAAGTGCGAACGGAATGCCGAAGCTCAGCACGACCTGACTGCCGACGAGCGCATCGGTCGGGTCGAGGCCCACCGCCAGCACGATCAGCGCCGGCGTGAGCGTGATCGCCCGGCGTACGAAGATCGGGATCCGCCGGCGGATGAACCCCTGCATCACGACCTGGCCGGACATCGTCCCCACGGAGGACGAGGCGTAGCCGGACGCCAGCAGGGCGATGCCGAAGATCGTCGCTGCGCTCGGAGAGACGACCTGCTTGAGGCCGTCATAGGCGCCATCGATGCTGTCGATCCCGACCAGGCCGCTGCCGTGGAAGAGCGCGGCGGCCATGATCATCATCGACAGGTTCACGGCACCCGCGAGCGCCATCGCGATGACGACGTCGATGCGCTCGAAGCGCAGAATCTGCCGCTTCTCCCGCTCGTCCCGCCCCACGATCCGCCGCTGCGTCAGAGCGGAGTGCAGGTAGATGACATGGGGCATGACCGTCGCGCCGATGATGCCTGTCGCGAGCAGGATGCTCTCCGTCCCCGCGAAGCCCGGGACGACGAGATGCTTGGCGACCTGGCTCCCATCGGGATTGGATTCGAAGATCTCGAAGGCGAAGGCCGCCACGACGACGCCGACCATCCCCACGATCACCGCCTCCAGGCGGCGGAAGCCCTTCTGCTGCAGGGCGAGGATCGCGAACGCGCCCGCTCCGGCGAGCAGCCCGGCGGGAAACAGCGGAATCCCGAAGAGAAGGTTCAATCCCAGGGCGGCGCCGACGACCTCGGCGATGTCGCAGGCGGCGGCCACGATCTCCGCCTGGATCCAAAGGCCGATCGACGTGCGCCTGGAAAATGAGTCCCGGCAAGCCTCCGCAAGGTTCCTGCCGGTCGCGATCCCCAGCTTGGCCGACTGGGTCTGCACCACCATCGCGATCAGGTTCGCGCCGAGCACGACCCAGAGCAGCAGGTAGCCGAACTTCGCGCCACCTGCGATGTTGGTTGCGAAGTTGCCGGGATCGATGTAGGCGACGGCCGCGATGAAGGCCGGGCCCAGGAAGGGCCAAATGCGGGGCAGCCCGCGCGCCTCCCCGTCCAGCGATCGCCGCGCCGCGCGCGCAACGGCCGCTTCCCCCGGCAGGACGTCCTCGACCCCGCCCAGTCCATTTCCGGGCTCGGACGGCGCCGAGAGCTCCCCGGGGACCGGCTCGGCGAGGCCCACATCCTCCTCGGCGACCGGCAGATCCGTCTCGCTCATGCCCCCGCCACTGGTTGACGGCGGACCCTCATGCTCCCCGCGAGCTCCGGCCCGAGTGGATGCGTGTGGCCTGCGATCTCGACCATCAGAGGCCCGCCGAAGGGCTCGCGGCCCTTGACCAGCAGTCGCGCGCCTGGCTGGATCGCGCGCTCGGCCAGGTATCGCAACATCTCGGCGTCGCTGTCGGAGACGCGGGTGAAGATTCCCTCCTCGCCGGAGTCCAGCTCCGTGAGCGGCACCGAGTCATCGGCGCTCAGCGCCAGATCTCGGTCCGGGATCGGATCGCCATGCGGATCGAGCGCGGGCTCGCCGAGCTTGTCGGCGATCAGCTCCTCGAGCTCCTCGGAGATGTGGTGCTCCAGCACCTCGGCCTCCGCGTGCACGCGATCCCATGGCATCCCGAGCTCCTCGGACAGGAAGAGCTCGATCAGCCTGTGGTGGCGGATCACCTCGAGGGCGATCCGCTCGCCCTCGGGGGTCAGGCGGGCCCCGTGGTAGGGCGTGTACTCGACGACGCCCTCATCCGCCAGGCGCCGCAGCATTCCCGACGCCGAGGCCGGCGTGACCCCCAGGCGCTCCGCCACCGCGGTGGTGCCGACCGCGCTCGCTTCCCGCGACTGGAGCTCGTAAAGCGCCTTCGCGTAGTTCTCGGCGCCCTCGTTGGTGCGGCGCTTCGGATGGGCGTTGTGGGCCGGCGCGGTCATCCGCGGTATTGAAGCAGATCCGAACTCGGAAGTTAGGCACGACTAACTCACATTCACGGTTTCCACCTGAGAGGCCGGCCGAGCCGGCGACCTACAATCGACGAATGGCCGAGGCGGCAACCCAGGTCGAGCTCGACGGGCAGTACCGCGCCCTCCGCGAGCAGGCCGGATTCCTGGTCAGGCAACGGGCGTCCCTGCTCGTCAGCGGCCCGGACGCAGCCGAGTACCTGCAGAGCCAGCTGACCAACGACATCGAGGCCCTCGCGCCCGATCAGGGCTGCTACGCAGCGCTCCTCGACCGCAAGGGCCACCTCGTCGCAGACATGAGGGCTCTCCGCCTGAGTCACTCACACGCGGATCAGATCTGGCTGGACACCGAGCCCGCCGCGTTCGAGGCCCTTCGCAAGCATCTCGAGACGTACAAGATCGGCCGCGAGGTGGAGGTCGTCGATGCAACTTCGGACTGGACGATCACCTCGCTGATCGGACCCGCATCGGTGGAAGCCGCCGGGAGCCCCCGGGTCTCGCCGGAACACGCGCAGCACTATTACGAGCGGGACGGGATCCGCATCCTTGCCGTCGCGACCGATCGGGGCATCGACCTGATCACCCGGCCCGACGCCGCCGAGACCGTCAGAGAGGGGCTCATCGCCGGCGGCGCCGAGCCCGTCACCGATGCCGCGGCCGAGGTGATCCGGGTCGAGTCCGGCAGGCCGCGATTCGGCCTCGACATGGGACCGGAGTCCATGCCCGCCGAGGCGGGGATCGTGGAGCGCGCCGTTGACTTCGAGAAGGGCTGTTACATCGGCCAGGAGCCGGTGGCGCGCCTGCACTACCGGGGCAAGCCCAACCGCACCCTGCGAGGGCTTCGCCTCACCGGGCCCGCGGCCCTGGGCGATCCAATCGCTCACGGCGAGCGCGAGGTTGGCACGGTCGGCACCGCGTGCATCTCCCCCGCACTCGGCCCTATCGCGCTCGCGATCGTGAGGAGGGAGGCGGCCGACGGCGAGCAGGTCACTGTCGGCGGCGACGGCGTCACCGCTGAGCTGGTGGAGCTCCCCTTCCCCACCTGACCCGCTGGAGCGCCCTGTCCCTCGCTTCGGCTAGATTCCTCCGCGCATGCTGTGGAGGAGGGGCAGAGCGCTGTTCTTGCCCGTAGCCGCCCTGGTGGCGGTGCTGGCGGTGGCCGGCTGCGGCCGCAACGACTTCAAGAACGATCCAAGCCCACCCGTCCCGGCCGAGGTGAGCGTGAAGATCGCCCCCGACGGCGTCGTCGTCTCGCCCAGGGAGTTCGGAGCCGGCCTGGTCAACTTCACGGCGGCGAACCTCACGAATCAGACCGGCAGCCTCGCGATCCATGGCCCGGTCGACGCCGACAGCGATGCGATGGGGCCCGGCGACACCCAGACGATCAAGGTCCAGATGAAGAGCGGCAGCTACGAGGCGAGCGTCGACGGAATCGCCGCGCGGCCGTTCAGCTTCGCGGTCGGCACTGAGCGCCCGTCCTCCCAGAACCAGCTGCTGCTGCCCTAGCCGCCCAGCGAGAAGCTGCCGTTCTTGATCGTCTGCTCAGGGTTGTCGTCGACCTGAATGCCGACCGTGACACCGGAGGGAATCTTGGCTGTGCCCGTAATGGCCCCGGTGCCGCCGGCGAGGGCGAACTGGACCCCGCCGGCACTGGTCATGTTCACCTCTGACGTCGTGAAGAACCCACCGCCGACATTGGGACCGACGACGTAGGACGCGCCATTGTCGCCGGATCCGAGCAGGATGCTCCAAGGCGAGTTGAAGGTGATGTCCGTCTTCAAACCCTGTCTCCCGCCCTCGACGTCAATCGCCATTGCGTGCTGGTCGCCGCCGCCGGACGGGTCGATGAAGAGGTGGGCGTCGCCGAAGGTGGGCGGTGGGTCGATGTGCTCGTCCGACGGCAGGCTCGAGGTCCCGCCGTTGACGTGAGTGGCCGTGTAGCTGACCGTTCCGCTTCCCTTGTCGTAGCTCGGATCGGCGAGCTTGAAGATTGCCGTGTCCGAGTCGTCGGGCTCCTGGTCCAGGACCAGCGCCGCGTTGGGCGGGTCCTCGGCGAATCCGCGCTCGCCCCACCGATCGACGAATCCCGCGAGCGGCTCGGTGCTGGCGCTGCGAACCGGCCTGTCGGTGAACACCGTGACGTCCGGTGCCGGCTGGTTGAGGGTCAGCGTGAAGACGTCGCTCTTCCCGGGGATCGGCTGCAGGCTCCCGGTGTGCGTGTTCTGCGTGAACAGGTCCCCGCCCGCGGGCGCGGCCGCGCCCTGGCTGTCGCCGGACGCGTTGTCGTCACCCCCACCACAACCGGAGGCGAGCGCGGACAAAACGGTGATGACTACCGCCATCCCTGCGGCATACCGGACCATCGTGCCGTAGGTATATCGCCCGCGAGGCGCCCCTGGCTATCGCTGATTTTCGTGAGCTGCCCGAGGCTCGCCAACGAGCCGTGGCAGCACGGCTGTGAGCATCAGCTCGAGCCGGGAATAGCCCGATGCAAACCGCTCGGATCCAAGCGCGGTGGCGACGCGGTCCGGCTCGACTCGGTGTATGGCGGTTCTGCCACCCCAATCGATCGGTGGCAATGCATTCTCGGACGCTTCCATATTCGCTCTGTTATCCATTTCGTCCGATGGCGGGCCCGTCATGACCGGTGACCCTATCCGTGGACGTAATGCCCGCGCTGTCCATCAGGCCACCCCGTCCAAAGCGTCCGCAATCAGGCTGTCGGCTCGCGCCAATGCCGCCTTCGCGTTCTCCTCCATCGCCGCCAGGGCCGCCTCGACGCTATCGGCGTTCTTCCGCATCCCTGTCAGTCCCTGGCGAGCGGTCTTCAGCGACTCGAGCGCCCGGCGCGTCTCCTCGATCGCCTCCTTCATTGCGGGCGCGTCGAGAGTGAGCTCATCCTTCCTCGCCACAAGGGCCCGCAGGCGAGCCATGCCGTACGCGGCTTCGAGCACGTTCCGCTCAGGGTCCTCCCGGTCAACGGCGACGATCAGCTTGTTGCCCTCGTACTCCACAAGGCTCTGCGTCCTCGCCGGTAGGTTCTCGTCGGTGGCGACGACGAGCACGGCGTAGTCTGCGCCTCGGTCGTCCAAGGAGCCGTTGAGCACCTCCCAGGCCTTCGGTCGGGTGAGTTGACTGTCCTTCGGGTCGAACGCGATCTTTGCGAGCACGGGGCCTGCGGCGGCGCCGATCTCAACGACCGTGTCTCCCTTCTTGCCGCGGGTCTCCCCGGGCTGATCGCCGACGTGGTGGGCGACGTCACCCCGCGCCGTCGCGATCTCGTCGATCAGGAGATGAATCCGCTCCTCGAAGTCGCGTCCCTTCGCGGTCCCGCGCGCCTGCTCAGCCTCGAGCTCATCCTTGGCGCTCAGGCGCTCCCGAAGCGCGGTCAGCTCCGCAGTCATGGCCTCCATCCGCTTTCGGTCCTCGGCGTGCTCCATCTGCTGGGCTTCCTGCGAGCCCTTCACGGCCCGGACGACGCCTTCCTTGAAGTCGGCCAGCGGGTTGGCGCCGTCCTGAGCTGAGAACTGGCGCGCGAGCTGGGTGCGCTGATGCTCCATCGCAGCGGTCAGCAGCTCGCGGATCTGCTGCTGCACCGAGCCGCTGCGCTCCTTGTCGAAGCTGCTCGCCAGCTGCTCGACGAACTCCTCCTGGCCCTCTTCGATCACGCTTCCCAGACGCTCGGCGAGCGGGGAGAGCTGGCGCTCGAGCTCTGCCTTCACGTAGTCCACGTTCGCGGCGGTCCCCTCGCTCTCGATAACCCGCGCGCCGATCTCGATCGCCCGCGTCACGGTCTCGGCGGGCTGGTGACCCTCGCCCACCTGCTCCCGGACTACCCGTGCCGCGCCGGCGTCGTTCACCTCGAGGCGCTCGATCACCAGGCGGTCGCCGATCGCGCGGACCGCGCCGTCGGAGGCGTCGGGTTCGAGCGGCAGCTGCGGTTTCTCGGAGGCTTCCATCGACTTTTCAACGTAGCCCGAGGGGCGGACGCCACCTTGGAGGCGCAACGCGTCCTGCGCCCCGTTGAATACGATCCAGGCGTCCACGACCACAACGCGGGAGTCACATTGGCCGTAGAGATCGCCGACGTATCCAAGCTCGATGTCCAGCCGGGCGAGCTGCCCGAGAAGATGGCCGCCTGGGTCATTCGCCCTGAGCGCGAGGGCGAGCCCAAGGACGCCTTCCAGGTGGAGGAGATCGAGGTGCCCCAGCCCGGCGCCTTCGAGGTCATCGTCCGCGTGATGGCCGCGGGAGTCAACTTCAACAACGTCTGGGCTGCCCTCGGCAAGCCCGTTTCCGTCTTCGGCTACGGCGACCACGAGGAGTACGGCCACCACATCGGCGGCTCCGACGCCTCGGGGATCGTCTGGAAGGTCGGCGAGGGCGTCACCAAGTGGAAGCCCGGCGACGAGGTCGTGATCCATTGCAACCAGGCCTCCTACGAGGACGTCGAGGTGCACGGGCTCGACCCGCTCGCCGCGCCCAGCCAGATGATCTGGGGCTATGAGACGACCTGGGGCTCCTTCGCCCAGTTCACCAAGGTCCAGGCTCAACAGCTGCTGCCGCGCCCCCAGAACCTCTCCTGGGCTGAGTCCTCGGCGTACGGCCTGACCTACTTCACCGCGTACCGGATGCTGATGGACCAGTGCAAGCTCCAGGCCGGCCACAACGTCCTGATCTGGGGCGCGGCAGGCGGCCTCGGCGTCTTCGCGACCCAACTGTGCAAGGCCGCCGGCGCGAACGCCGTCGGCGTCGTCTCCTCGGACGAGAAGGGCGAGCTGGTCAAGCGCCTCGGCGCGGTCGACTACATCAACCGCAACGAGTTCGCCGGGATGATGCGCAAGGGCGGCGAGTCGCCCGACGAGGAGAAGGCCCGGTTCAAGGAGTCCCGCGGCTTCGCCAAGAGGGTCAAGGAGATCCTCGGCGACTCCCCCGACATCGTCTTCGAGCACGTCGGCCAGGCCACCTTCCCGACCTCGGTCTTCGTCGTGAAGCCGTTCGGCAAGGTCGTGATCTGCGGCGCGACGTCCGGCTACACGCTCGACTTCGACGTGCGCTACCTGTGGATGCGCCAGAAGCAGATCATCGGCTCGCACTTCGCCAACGCGTACGAGTGCATGCGGGCCAACCAGCTGATGGCGGAGGGCAAGATCCAGCCGGTCCTCTGGCAGGTGATGGGCTTCGACGGCGTGGCCGAGGCGCACCAGCTGCTGCACGAGAACAAGCACCTCGGCAAGATCTCGATCCTGGTGGGCGCCGAGAGCGAGGACGAGGGGAAGACCGAGGAGGGCTCCGGGGCGATCCGGGCCGAGGTGGGCGCCTGATGGCGGACGCGTCCAGCAACGGCGCACTGGAGATCGTCTACATCGAATGGCACATCCACCCCTTCCGTGCGGAGCGCTGGTACGAGATCTGGGAGCCGGCCGCGGCGCGGGCGATGTCCTTCGGCGCCAAGGGGTGGTCCCTGACGCGCAACGAGGAGGATCCGCTCCACTTCCGCCAGGCATCCGTCTGGGATGACCACGGCGACTTCGAGCGCTACTGGTACTCCGACGAGATCTCGGCGATGCGAGAGGACGCCGTCAACTACTTCAACAAGCCCGTCCTCCCCGTCTGGCACACCCTGATCGCGGGAGAGTAGGCGCCGCGTGAGGGCCCCGCTCGGATCCCGTGGGCCGCTGCTCGCCTCGATCTCGCTGACGTTCGCGGCGGCAGCCATCGCCCTGCTCCTGATGGCCGCCTCGCATCCAAGCCGAGCCAATGCGGCCCCATGCCCGGCACCGACCGTGCTCAACCTGTCCGGGAACGTTTCGATCTCCGGCACGACCCCATGCGACGACGACCCAGAGAGGTTCTCGGTCTTCTGCGGCAGCGGGCACGCGAAATTCGACTACTACGTCAACGACACCTTCGTGGCGACCGTCGACACAGGCACGGCCTGCGCCGCCGTGGGGCGCTTCTCGGTCGACGGCCGATATGGCGACGACCTGATCGATCTCTCCAGGGTCAGCACCGCCAACGGCTTCACCGGCATCAATCTGCCCAACCTTCTGACCGGAGGTGCCGGGGCCGATCTGATCGTCGGCGCCCCGCTCGCCAACTCGGTGTTCGCCGGGTCTGGCGGCGACATCGTCCAGATCCGCAACGGGGTCGCGGACACCGGCGACTGCGGGACCGAGACCGACGCCGTCCAGATGGACCAGCCCGGACTGGATTCAGTGCTCAGCTGCGAGGTGGTTGATCCGATTCCCACCGCGGCGGCTCCGGCCACCTCGGCACAGGCCGCGCCGGCACCAGCCGCGACAAAGAAGAAGTGCAAGAAGAAGCACGGTCACAAGAAGTGCAAGAAGCGGAAGACCGCCCGCCGGTAGAGGGCAGCTACTTCCCGATCCATCGCGTGTTCCTTCTATGGCCTCGATGACGCCCGCCCATCGCCAACCAGTGCGCCTCGCCCTGCTCGCCGCGGTGGCGGCTGCCCTGCTTGTGGCCCCTGGCGCTGCCCAGGCCAAGGTGCGCTCCTCGCTCAGCGGCGGGCTCCTCACGGTCACCGGCGGCAAGGGGCCCGACAACGTCTTGGTCGTCTGCAGGAGCGGGCTGGTCAAGGTGAACGGGAAGGATCCGCGCACCGGCAGCGTCGCCTGCGCGAGGGTCTCCGAGGTCGACGCCGTGACCGGCGCCGGCAACGACCGGGTCGGGCTCTCGGCCGTCGGCCCCGACAACGGATTCGGCCAGCGAGACATCCCGGGTGGCTTTGGCCACGGCACCGGTGCCGCGGGCGACCTCGGGCCGGGCAACGACCGCTACGTCGGCGGAAAGTCCGCCTTCAACCTGGTGCTGGGCGGCTCGGGTGACGATCGCATGACCGGAGGCCGGCTCCGCGACAGCCTCCAGGGAGGCAGCGGAAACGACAGCGCCGCCTCCGGCTTCGGCAGGGACATCCTGCTCGGCAACTCTGGCAACGACAAGCTCAACGCCGGCGCCGATGACGACCTGCTCAGTGGGAACGCAGGGGACGACGTCCTCTTGGGCGGCCCCGGAGCCGACCTGGTGGGCGGTGGCGCCGGCATGGACCGCCTCTTCGGCGGCCCCGGCCCCGATCAGTTGATCGGCGGTCCCGGCAAGGACCGCCTCAACGGCGGGGCGGGCAACAACACCGTGGTTCAGGACTCGCCGAGCAAGAAGTGATTCGGCTTCGCCATCAGATCGCGGCCACTGGCGGCCGCTAGTGCTGCTCGAGCGGAGCCATCGTTAGCCCCGCCCCCTGCAGCTGCTCCCAGTAGAGCTCCGCGGGCTCTCGGGGGCCGGTCCAGACGGCGGCCTTGCCGCGGCTGTGGATCGTGTCGGCGAACCTGTAGCCGCCGTCGAGCGAGACGCCGGGGATCACGCTGGACAGCGTCTTCGCGACGTGATCGAAGGTGTTGTGGTCGTCGTTGAGGACGATCACGAGCCAATTCCCGCCCAATCCCTCCTCGGGACCGGCGGATTTGGGGCGCTCAACCGTGGTCGTGGCCACCCGGCGCAAGGTAGAGGATTGCGCTCGGGCCGCGGGGAAATTCCGTGCCCTAGAACGGGTTCGGAACCTGGACCGTGACGTTGTCGAAAACGCCCGCGATCCCGGTACCTGAGCCGGATCCCTTGGCGCCCGTGGTGACCACCGTCTGACGCCCATCGGGCTGGTCGGGGCCGGAATCCGTGGTCGAGACGACCCCGCGTCCATTGACCGACCCGATCACGCTGGTGGTGGTGGTGCCGTTCGAGAAGGCGCGGATCGCCACCGTGTTGGGCTTGGTGCCGATCTTGACGAACTTGCCCTTGCCGGATGCTTCGAGCTTCGGGCCCGCCGCGCCCTTGGGATCGCGGAAGTACTGCCACTTGTGAGCGTTCGGCAGGACGCGCAGGACGTACCCGGCCGTGTCGCTGCGGCGGACGCCGACCCCCACGAAGGACTTCTTCTGAAGCTTCACGCTGCCGCCGCGGACGGTCGCCGTGGCAACCATCCCCTGATCGGCGTACTGATCGCTCGAATCCGCGACCACCGACGAGCGGTAGGCGCAGGAGTTCGTGTTGGTGCCCACGGCGATCCCCAGCGCCTGGTTGCCGGCCCACTTGCGCTTGCAGCTCGTGCCGGAGACCTTCTGGAACGCGTTCACGTCGTCCTGGCTCTGGAACGTGTAGCTCGCGACCGGGATCGGGGCAGCGTGAGCGACCGCGCCGGCCGAGATGGCGGCGCCCGTGACCAGCAGGGCTGTCAGCTTCGTTCGCATCCGGGCGTGAATGTAGCCGTGAGGCGTACCGGGAATTGCAAGAACACCCCTCAGCCCCCGACGGAGCGGTTCTCCCGCGGTTGCGATTTACCGGGCACTTACCATTAGGGCATGAGCGAGCACCGCCTGACCGAGCGGGACCGCCCCTGGGTCATGCGCACGTACGCGGGCCACTCGGACGCCCGGCGCTCGAACGAGCTCTATCGCAAGAACCTCGCCAAGGGGCAAACGGGGCTCTCCGTCGCCTTCGACCTGCCCACCCAGACCGGCTACGACCCGGATGCGGAGCTGGCGCGCGGGGAGGTCGGCAAGGTCGGCGTCTCGATCGCCCACAAGGGCGACATGCACACGCTCCTCGATGGCATCCCGCTGGGCGAGATGAACACCTCGATGACGATCAACGCCACGGCCGCCTGGCTGCTGGCTCTCTACGCGACGGTCGCCGAGGAGAACGGCGTCGATCGGTCCGCGCTCGCCGGGACCACCCAGAACGACATCATCAAGGAGTACCTCTCGCGCGGGACCTATGCGTTCCCACCCGGACCCTCGATGCGGCTGATCGCGGACACCGTCGCCTTCACCGTCAACGAGATCCCGAACTGGAACCCGATCAACGTCTGCTCCTACCACCTGCAGGAGGCCGGGGCCACCCCGGTCCAGGAGGTCGCGTACGCGCTCTCCACCGCGATCGCCGTCCTCGACGAGGTCAAGGCGCGCGGGCAGGTCCCCGAGGAGGACTTCCCCAAGGTCTTCGGCCGCATCTCGTTCTTCGTCAACGCCGGTGTTCGCTTCATCGAGGAGCACGCGAAGCTGCGGGCGATGAGCCGCCTCTGGGAGGAGATCGGCCGCAATCGCTACGGCGTCGAGGAGCCCAAGTTCCTGCGAATGCGATACGGCGTGCAGGTCAACTCGCTCGGGCTGACCGAGTCCCAGCCCGAGAACAACGTGCCCCGGATCGTGCTCGAGGCTCTGGCGGTGACGCTCGGCCGCGACGCCCGCGCCCGCGCGATCCAGCTGCCCGCCTGGAACGAGGCCCTCGGCCTCCCACGCCCATGGGATCAGCAGTGGAGCCTTCGAATCCAGCAGATCCTGGCCAACGAGACCGACCTGCTCGACTACCCCGACATCTTCGAGGGGTCGAAGGTGATGGACGGCCTGGTCGACGAGCTCGCCGAGGGCGCCGACGCCGAGATGAAGCAGGTCGCGGAGCGCGGCGGCGCCGTCGAGGCGGTCCCCTACATGAAGGCCCAGCTGGTCGAGTCGAACCGCGAGCGCATCGCCAAGATCGAGCGCCGCGAGATCGTCGTCGTCGGCCAGAACAAGTTCACCGAATCCGAGGAGTCGCCGCTCACCGTGGCCGAGGACGGCGGCATCCTGACGCCCGATCCGGAGGTCGAGCGCGAGCGGATCGCCGCCCTCGAGGAGTGGCGCGCCCAGCGCGACCAGGGGGCCGTGGACACGGCGCTCGAGAAGCTCGCCGAGGCGGCGCGGGACGAATCGGCGAACATCCTGCCGGCGACAATCGAGGCCGCCAAGGCAGGGGCCACCACCGGCGAGTGGGCGGGCGTCCTGCGCGAGGTCTTCGGCGACTACCGCGCCCCCACCGGGGTGGCGGAGGCCGCCGCGGGTGGATCGGTCAACGGCGACCTGCTCGCCGGCGTTCGCGACCGGGTCAAGGCGGTCTCCGAGGAGATCGGGCACCCGATCCGGATCCTGGTCGGCAAGCCCGGGCTCGACGGGCACTCGAACGGCGCCGAGCAGATCGCCGTCCGCGCGCGCGACGTCGGCATGGAGGTCATCTACCAGGGGATCCGCCTGACCCCGGAGCAGATCGCCAAGTCCGCCGTCGAGGAGGACGTCGACGTGGTCGGGCTCTCGATCCTCTCCGGCTCCCACCGCGTGCTCGTGCCGCGGGTCGTGGACCTGCTGCAGGCGGACGGCGCGGACATCCCCGTCGTCGTGGGCGGGATCATCCCCGCGGCTGACGCGGCCGCCATGCGCGAGTCCGGCGTCGCCGGCGTCTACACGCCCAAGGACTTCGAGATCAACCGGATCATGGGCGAGATCGCGGACCTGGTGGCCGAGCGCCACCGGGCGGCGCAGCCCGCCTGACCGTGATGAACGATCCGGAGCTGAACGGCGACCGCAGCTCCTGGCTCCGCTGCTACCGCTGCTGGGCCCGGGACCTGGAGGTGCAGCTGCACTACGACGCCATCCTCCGCATCGATCCCGACAGCGGCGAGCCGTCCGAGCGCCTCGACGAGGTGCAGGAGGCCGTCGTCCAGTGCCTGCGCTGCCTGCACGACCAGCCCCACCTGACGATCCAGGACGACAAGGTGGTCCCGGTCGAGGACCGCTGGGAGCGGATGGTGGTCGGCACGCCGTGGGTCGCGTCCTGCACGGTCACGGTGGACCAGGACCAGGTCGAGAGCTGCTCCGGCCCCGAGGCGGCCGAGTCGCTCACCTACGGCGTCGTTCGGCGAGGCCGGCACCCGCGAGTTCTTCACCCACGTCCGCTTCCACAAGCACGACGAGGAGCGGATCATCGTCCACCTGCTGGTCGAGCTCTACGCGCGCTCGGCCGAGGAGGCGACGGAGGTGCTGGAGGAGGCCTCGCGAGGCGTCCTCGAGATCACCTCGCTGGCCGAGGAGTCACGGCCTCCGGCGCACGCGCCGGACGAGGCGCACTAACCCGGGTTCTTGCGTCGGGACCAGGACGGCCCGCTTGAACTCCGCGACCAGCGTCCCGTCCTGCTTGTAGACGCGGGTGTGGACCTTGACGACGCCGCGGTCGGGCTTCGACTCGGACGGGCGCACCTCGAGGACCTCGGACTCGCAGAAGAGAGTGTCGCCGTGGAAGACGGGAGCCGGGTGGCTGAGCTCCTCGGTCGCCAGGTTGGCGATCGCCTTGCCCGAGACGTCGTTGACGGACATCCCGAAGAGCAGCGAGTAGACGAGCGGGCCCGACCACCACGTTCTGGCCCTGCTGCGACTGCGACTGCGTAGACGTCGTTCAGGTGCAGCGGGTGGTGGTTCATGGTGATCAGGCAGAAGAGGTGGTCGTCTGACTCGGTGATCGTCTTCGCGGGCCAGTGCTTGTAGACGGCCCCGACCTCGAACTCCTCCAGGTAGCGCCCGTACTCGTGCGCGCCCGAGGCCTCTCGCTCGGCCTGGTCCGTCGTCAGCTGGTGCTTCGGGTCGCTCATCGTTTGAGTCGGTCTCCTTGAGTCGTTGTGACTCCTCCCGTGGTGCGGCGCGGGATGGTAGCTGGGTCAGACGATCGTGGCCTCCATACCCTCGAAGCGCGCGATGTCGGCGACCTCGGCTTCGATCTTCGCGCCCAGCCGCTCTCGCTCGGCCTCGGGCAGGTTCAGCGCTGATCTCCAGGCGGCCGCCCTTCCGCGAGGAGCGCCAGCCGCCGACGACGATCCCGTCCTCGAGGATCACCGGGCGGATCCAGCCCCCTCCGCCCTCCTTGACGTGCACCGCGTGCTCGCCCGCGACCGAGAACTCGCGGTCCTTCCAGCCGAGCAGGTAGGTGTCGAAATTGCCGAGCATCCGGACCTGGCCGGTCGCGGGAAGCCGGGGGAGCCCGCCGCGCATGACGAGCATCGCCTCCTCCCCCACTCGGACCTCCTCGATCTCCTCGGAGATCGACTCGAGCCCGGCGCGCACGTCGCGCAGCGGCAGGCCGGACCAGTAGGCGAAGTCGCGATCGGTGGCGGGTCCGAAGGCGCCCAGGTAGCGGCGCGCGAGCTCCGCCAGCGCGCGGTCGCGGTCGAACGGCGGCGGCTTGCCGAGCCAGTCCTCGCGTCGAACCAGGCAGGTGGTCTTGCCGCGATCGGGCCCGAGGCAGGCGATCCCCGAGGTGACCGACAGCCGATGAGCGCATGTGCATGCCCGTCTGGGCGTTGAGCTTGACCCCGGCGGCTCGACCACGCGCTCCGCCGCCTCGGGCCGGGTGAGCGGGCCCTCCTCGGCGAGCGCCTTCGCGATCACGCGAAGCGCCTTGTCTCCTGCTCCGCGACGGCAGGCCGAGCTGCTCGAGCCGGCGCCGCGACCAGCTCTCGATCCCCGGCTCGAACAGCGGCAGCCACCAGCCCGCGTCGTCGGTCGGGATCAGGTGGATCGTCGTCCGCATCACCCAGGTGCGGAGCAGCGAGCGCTCCTCGGTCGCGCGCCCGCGTGATGTCGGCCGCGGTCAGCCGTCTGCTCCGCGAGCGGAACGTCAGCGGGCCGGCGTAGACGTCCTGGGCCTGCGCGCCGGCGATCGAGCGGGCGATCTCGGCCGGGTCTCGGGCGGACGCCGGGCGATGGATGAGCTGGGTGGCCGCGCGCAGCCTCGCCAGCCGGGCCGGATCGATCCCCCTGCCGGGCACCCCCTAGCGGTGGACCTTCTTGGTCCGGGCCCGCTGCTCGTGGCGCTCGATCACCTGGGCGATCAGCTTCTGGATGCCGGAGTCGCCGGTGACCTTGATGTGGCCGGCGTCGTAGGCCTGGCGGTAGTCGCTCACGTGGCCCTCCTCGGCCAGCCGGTTGAACTCGGAGCGGACGATCTCGACCGTCACCCGCGCGTCCTCGGTCGAGGCTGCCTTCGAGATCTTCGGGCCCGGCAGCTCCACCCGGAACATCTGCACGTCGCCCTCGGCCCCGCAGCTCGAGCTCGAAGACGAGCTTCAGCGGGGCGAGCGCCGGAACCTCGGCCTGGAAGCGCTCAATCGCGGTCGCGATCAGCTCTTGCGTCGACGCCATCTCACCAAGGTATTGGCTTGCGGTCGCGGAAGAAGCCCCCGGTCGGCCCATCGTCCGGCAGAGTCGCCAGCCAGACGGCGGTGTCGGCGCCATCCTCGACCGATTTGGGGGCCCCGGCGCCGCCCATGTCGGTCCGGACCCAGCCCGGGCACATCACGTTGACCTTGACGTCGCTCCTCGTCCCACGCGAGCGTCCGGGTGAGCGCGTTGAGGGCCGCCTTGGAGACCCGATAGGCCGCGCGCCCTCCGTACATGTCGGAGAGCTGGCCCGCTCCGCTCGAGACGTTCACGATCCGCGGCTGGGAGCTGCGATGGAGCAGCGGCAGGAACGCCTCGATCAGCCGCCAGGGCCCGAAGGTGTTGACCTCCAGGACCTCGTGCGCCCGGTCGAGGTCGTAGTCCGCCGCCCCGATCGGATCGCCGTAGACGCCCGCGTTGTTGACCAGTGCGTCGAGGTGGCCCGGATCGGAGCCGATCTGCTCCAGAGCGGCATAGACGTCGTCCTGGTCGGTGACGTCGAGCTCGATGGGAATGATCCCGTCGGCCTCCTGGACGTCGTCCGGGTCCCTGGCGCCGGCGAACACGACGAAGCCGTGATCGGCGGCGAGCTGGCGCGCGATCTCCGCGCCGATCCCCCGGCTCGCCCCGCTGACCAGCGCGACCCTTCGATCCGAAGCCACCTCCTCAGTCTAGGAAGCGGCCTCGCTCGGCTAACTCGCCATCCATCTCCGCCTTGACCTCGCAGAGGTCGACGGAGGCGCGGGTGCCGGGCGTCTCGCCGGCGTCCATCGCATCGAGGGCCTCGCTCCCCTGTGCGGAGGTCCTCCTCGCTCTCGAAGAAGATGACGACGACGGCCGTCGACTGGGCCTCGTCGACCATCATCTTGATCGACTTCGCGGGAACGCCGGGTGGCGGCCCGCCGCCCTCCTGGATCTGACCGGTGACCTCGGCGACGTGCTCCGGGTTGACGTCGGTGAACCTGACGACGCGCGCGTACATGTACGGCCTCCTTGAGTCGGGAGGCCGATCCTAGTCGCCGACCGGACAGCTAGATCTTGTTGCGCTCCAGGAGCTTCTTGCCGATCACCATGCGCTGGATCTCGGAGGTTCCCTCCCCGATCAGCAGCAGCGGCGCGTCGCGGTAGAGCCGCTCGATCTCGTACTCCTTCGAGTAGCCGTAGCCGCCGTGGATCCGGAAGGAGTCCTCGACGCACTCCTTGCCGGTCTCCGAGGCGATCAGCTTCGCCATCCCGGCCTCCAGGTCCGAGCGCTCGCCGGCGTCCTTCATCCGGGCCGCCTTGCGCGTGACCAGGCGGGCGGCCTCGATCTTGGTGGCCATGTCGGCGAGCTTGAAGAGGATCGCCTGGTGCTGGGCGATCGGCTTGCCGAAGGTCTTGCGCTCCTGGCTGTAGCTGCAGCGCCAGCTCCAGGGCGCGCTGGGCGATGCCGACGCCGCGAGCGGCGACGTTCACCCGGCCGACCTCGAGCGCGTCCATCATCTGCGAGAAGCCCTTGCCGAGACCGGCCTCCTCGCCGCCCAGGATCCGCTCGGGCGGGCACTTGTAGCCGCGAGTAGACGAGCTCCGTGGACTCGACGCCCTTGTAGCCCATCTTCTTGATCTTGGGCGGGATCTCCAGACCCGCGAAGTCGCCCTCGTTCTTGTCCTTCCAGGGCTCCTTCTCGGTGATGAAGCAGGTCATGCCCTTGTAGGGCGGGTCCGCCTTGGGGTCGTTCTTCATCAGCACGAACACGACGCTCGAGCCGAGCCCGTTCGTGACCCACATCTTCTGGCCGTTCAGCTCCCAGTTGCCGTCGTCGTCCTTGGTCGCCGTCGACTTGATGCCCTGGACGTCGGAGCCGACCTCGGGCTCCGAGAGCGAGAAGGCGGCGCGGATCTCGCCGGTCGCCATCTTCGGCAGGAAGTACTGCTTCTGCTCGTCGGTGCCGAACTTCATCAGCAGATAGGAGCCGATGAAGTGGGTGTTGACGACGCCCGAGATCGAGATCCAGCCGCGCGAGAGCTCCTCGACGATCATCGCGTAGGTGGTCAGATCGAGGCCCATGCCGTCGTACTCCTCGGGGATCGTCACCCCGAAGAGGCCGAGCTCCTTCATCTGCTCGACGATCGGCTCGGGGAACTTGTCCTCGGCGTCGTACTCCTCGGCGTTGGGGATGATCTCCTTGTCGACGAAGTCGCGGACCATCTCGACGATGGCCTTCTGCTCGTCGGTCATCTCCTGGAACGTGCTCTCTTGCTGCTCGGTCGCTACGGCCATTGGCTCCTCTGTAAGTCGGTTGGCGCGCCGGTTTCGCGGCCTGGCGCGGGGTGGCGAAGGATAGACGGGAGGCCGTTACCCTCGATCCGTTGGAGGGAGCGTTCACCACAGCCGAGCTGATCGAGCTGATCGCCAGCGGCGGACCGTTCTCGCCCGGTGCGGTCGTCGAGGGCGACGAGTTGATCGAGGTCGTCACCGAGCTCCTCCGTCACAACGCCCATCCGGACTATGTGACCGTGATGGCCAGCGAGGCCGTCGACCAGGACTACCCGGGGCCGGAGGGCTTCGCGGAGGCCTGGAGCGACTGGATCAGTCCCTACGAGGGATTTCGGATCGAAGTCGACGAGGTCCTGAAGCTCGAGGACAAGCTCGTGTTCACCGTCAGGCAGATCGCCACCACGCGGCACAGCGGAGTCGAGGTGGAGACCCCGAGCGCCGCAGTCTGGTGGCTCGAGGACGGAATGATCCGCCAGGCGGCCTTCTATCTCGACCAGCGGGCGGGGTTGACGGCGGCCGGAGTCGCGCCTCCCGACCACCCGTAGCCAGGCAGTCCGGACGGCGAATCGCCACCCCACCATTGCGGGGGTTTCGTGGTACATGTAACGGGACGCACAAGTGCGTATCCAGCCTCGGGGCTCAGATGCCGATCAAGGCGGCAGTGGGAGAGAGACGGACACCCGCTTGGGCCCGGGTCCTGATCGGGCTCTGCGGCGCATTGCTGGCTGTCAACTACCTCAGTGAGGTCGGCGCGTTCGGGTTCGGCTCGGGCCCCACGGATTTCGGGGACGCCACCTACCTGATCCTGATCGCGACCGCAGCCGCACTCTGCCTCGCAGGGGCATGGTCTCGCCACGACCTCGGCGCCTGGGGGTTGATCGGCATCGGGGTGGCCATCTGGGCACTGGGCGAGATCTACTTTCAGATCAAGGTCGATCCGGTGCAGGGGCCATACCCGTCGCCGGCCGATTACCTCTACTTCGCCTTCTACCTGTTTGTCATCGCGGGGCTGTTTCAGCTCAGCCGCCGCGGCCAAAGCGGCTCCTGGTCCCTCGGCACGGTGATCGTCCCGCTGCTGGGATTGGCGACCCTGTGGTCCTGGTTCGCCCTCGACCCCGTGATCGGCACCCTCGAGGGCTCGACCGCCAGCCGGCTCACCACGGTCGCGTATCCCTTCCTCGATCTCCTGCTCGTCTGCTCAGCCCTCGCCGCCTTCGCGACCCTCGGCTGGCGCGCCGGGACGTCGCTCCTGATGCTGATCGGAGGGGTGACCATCATCGGCGTCGCGGATTCCGTCTACGCGGCTCAGGTCTCCCAGGGGGCCGTGCCCGACCAGACCGTGATCGACTCCCTGTGGCCGACCGGAGCGCTCCTGATCGCCGCCGCCCCCTGGGTCGCCAGCCGGGACGAGACTCCGGTCGCGCCGGCAAGGGGCGCGTCGAGATCGGCCTTCGCTCTGGGCGGAATCGGCGTGGCCGTTCTCGTCATGGTCTGGGACCACTTCGCTCGCCTCGGCGCTGCCACCGTCTTTCTCGCGGCCGCCACGCTGATCGCGGCGGCCGCTCAGCTCGTCGTGCTCTATTCCGAGGCCGTCAGCGCACGCAGGAAGGTGCTCGAGTCGGAGAGGGAGCGCAGTCGGATCGAGGCGCTGCAAATCGCGTCCGTCGAGGGGGCGCTCGACGGCATCGTCACCGCCGACGCCGACGGCCGGGTCCTGGATTGGAACCCGGCGGCCGAGAGGATCTTCGGCTACAGCCGGGAGGAGGCGGTGGGCGAGCTGATCGCGGACCTGATCGTGCCGGAGGCGCAACGAGAGACCCACCAACGTGGGACTACCAATGCGGGCCGCGGCGGAAAGACAACCCTGATCGACCAGCGGCTCGAGATGACGGGCCGGCATGCCGATGGCGGCGAGATCCCGGTCGAGCTCGCGATCACCAGGTCGGGAAGCGACCCGGTCAGGTTCACGGCCTTCATCCGCGACATCACCGAGGGAAAGCGGCGCGACGAGGAGAGGGATCGGCTCGCGGACATGGTGCGTTCCGCGCAGGATGCGATGGTCTCGGCCAGCCTCGACGGCGTCGTCCTTTCCTGGAATCAGGCGGCAGAGCGCATCTACGGCTACCGGCCCGAGGAGATCGTCGGATCCGAGATGAGGCTCCTGGTGCCGCCCGACAAGATTCAACGAGCTGAGAAGCGTCGGCGAGGCGGTCAGCGCAGGAGAGTCAACCTCGATCGAGACCACCGGCCTCCGCAAGGACGGCGAGATCATCGACATCTCATTGCAGGTCTTCCCGGTAAAGGACCAGACCGGCCGGGTGATCGGCGCGTCGACCGTCACCCGCGACATCACGGACCGAAGGCGCCGCGAGCGCGAAAAGCGGCTCGAAAGGAGCGGCAGGCGTGGCGAGGCCAGATCGAGGATGCCCTCGACCACGGCGGATTCGAGTTCCACCCGCAGCCGGTTCTCGACCTGGACAGCGGAGAGATCACGCATCACGAGCTGCTCCTACGCATGCGGATGAATGGCGAGGTCGTCGCTCCGGGCAGCTTCCTGTCGCACGCCGAAACATCGCCGCTGATGAGGCGGGTCGAACGCTGGACCATCCGCCATGGCATCGAGCTGGCCGCCGAGCATCCGGTGGCGATCAATCTCTCCGCCACCAGCCTGAGCGACCCCGGAACCGTTGCGGCGGCCGAGAAGGCACTCGGTGACTTCGGCGTCGACCCACGCGACGTGATCTTCGAGATCACGGAGACCGCGGCGGTAGAGGACCTGGAGGCCGCCCATACCCTGGTCAAGGCGCTCGGCGGACTTGGCTGCGGCGTGGCTCTCGATGACTTCGGCACGGGCTACGGGTCCTTCACCTATCTGATGCGCCTGAACGTCACCTCGCTCAAGATCGACATGGAGTTCATCCGCGGGCTGACGGAGGACCCCGACGACCAGCGGGTGGTTCGCGCGATCGTCGCGGTCGCACGAAACTTCGGCCTCTCGACGGTCGCCGAGGGCGTCGAGACCCAGGCCACCGTCGAGATCCTGCGAAGCCTGGGGGTCGATCAGGCCCAGGGTTACCTGATCGGCAGGCCCAGCCAGAACTGGACCACCAGCGCCGAGGTTGCCTCGCACCTGACCAGCCCCGGGGGCCGATGAGCGAGCGGGAGGACGTGGTTCGCGGCGCCATCGCGGCGTTCAACGAGGGCGACATGAGCCGCGTGATCGAGTTCGCCCATCCCGAGATGAACATGCGGCAGCTCCTGCCGGAGGTCGGCCTCACCTCCTACCAGAGCTTCACCGGGGTATACCGCGGTCGGCCGAGGTCGAGCGGACGCTGCGGGAAGCCGTCGAATCGCTCGGCGGAGATGCGGGTCGAGATTCGCTGGCTCGAGGAGGTCGGGGACGACGGCATGCTGTACGAGGTCCTCGTGCTGATCGGCCCGGAGGACGAACGATCGGCTCAGATCGCCTGGTATCTGAGCCGATTTCGCGACGGGCTGATCCTGTCAACAGCTGCCTTCAACACCGAGGCACTGGCGCGCGAGGCGATAGAGCGCGGCGAGTGAGCGCTACTCCTCGGCGAGGATGCCGTAGAGCTGGCGGCGGGTCTCCTTGAGGATCTCCGCGGCCTTCGTCATCTGCTCGTCGTCGTCGCCGCGGGCGATCTGCTTGGCGGCGCCGATGGTCCGGAACAGCTCGCTGCGAACGGCGAAGCGGGGCGAGTCCTCGTCGCCCTCCTCCCAGGGGCGCTGGCCCTCGGTGCGCTCCGGGACTGCCTCCTTGCCGGAGTCGGTGAGCGAGAAGACCTTGCGGCCGTCGACCTCCTCTGCCGTGACCAGGCCCTCGTCCTCGAGCAGCTGAAGCGTCGGGTAGATCGAGCCGGCGCTCGGGCGCCAGCGGCCCCCGGTGCGCTCCTCGAGCTCCTGGATCATCTCGTAGCCGTGCATGGGCCGGTCGTCGAGCAGCGCCAGGATCGCGCTGCGGACGTCACCGCGGCGGACGCGATGGCGCCCGCGGCCGTGACCTCGACCGCCCCTCATCTCGTGCCGCCCGTATCCGTGGCGGCTTCTCTGTCTGTGCATCTGTCGTTGTTCCTTTCGATCAATCACGAGTTAACACGATATATCGTAACAGATCGGATTGTTCGCCCTCTGGCACGGTTGCACTCGTGCCGGCTAGAGCTCCCAGGCGAAGCAGACCGAGCGCCAGCTGGGCTCCTCGCGCTCGTAGAAGCGGTGGGCGTCCTCGCGGACGTCGGCGCTGTCGAGCTCCAGATGGCTGGCGCCGCGCTCGCGCGCCCAGTCCTTGGCGGCATCGAGCAGGGCCTTCCCCACTCCCTGCGAGCGGTGCTCGGGGCTCACGGCCAGGTCCTCCACCCAGCAGCGCGGGCCGAAGCGAACGGAGTTCATGTCCAGGTACGCCGTGCAGAGCCCCAGCAGGTCTCCTCGGTGCTCGGCGACCAGCACGGCGGCCTCCTGATCGGCGATCGCATCGGCGATGGCCGCGCGCGCCCGCTCCGGGTCCCAGCGCGGCGGCACCGATCCCGGCGGCGCGAAGAGCCACTCGTACATGCCGAGCACCCGCTCGACCTCTCCCGGCACCGCCTCGCGAACCTTGGGCATGCGCTGAGGCTATCCGTGCCGCGCCCGGCCCACGCGCTCCAGATAGCGTTCCCTGCATGAGAAACCCAAGAGACTTCTTCAAGCCACTGGCGATCGACGCGCCGGAGCCGCCCCGCGAGATCCCCTTCAAGCCCTCGCGGATGATCCATTTCTTCGACGCATCCAACGAGAAGATGCGCGCCAAGGTCCCCGACATGGCCAAGCAGGCCGACGTCCTGCTCGGCAACCTCGAGGACGCCATCCCGGTCGACAAGAAGATCCCGGCCCGCGAGGGCCTGATCGAGGTCGCGCAAGGAGGTCGACTTCGGCGACACCCAGCTCTGGACGCGGGTCAACGAGCTCGAGAGGCCCTGGTGCCTCGACGACCTCACCCAGCTGGTCACCGAGATCGGCGACAAGCTCGAGGTGATCATGGTCCCCAAGGTCGAGGGGCCCTGGGACATCCACTACGTCGACCGCCTGCTCGCCCAGCTCGAGGCCAAGGCGAAGCTGGAGCGGCCGCTGCTGGTCCACGCGATCCTCGAGACCTCGCTCGGCGTGGTCAACCTGGAGGAGATCGCGACCGCCAGCCCCCGGATGCAGGGGATGAGCTTCGGGCCGGCCGACCTGGCGGCTTCCGGCGGATGAAGACGACCCGGGTCGGCGGCGGCCACCCCGGCTACCGCGTGATCGAGGACCCCGACCCCGACAACCCCGACGCGCCGCGCGCGACCGCGCAGCAGGACCCCTGGCACTACTCGATCGCGCGCATGGTCGATGCCTGCACGTCGGCCGGGATCCTGCCCTTCTACGGCCCGTACGGCGACATCAAGGACGTCCAGGGCTGCGAGACCCAGTTCCGCGCCGCCTTCCTGCTCGGCTGCGTCGGGGCCTGGTCGCTCCATCCGGTTCAGATCGAGATCGCCAAGAAGGTCTTCTCGCCGCCGCCGGACGAGGTGCTCTTCGCCAAGAAGGTGCTGGAGGCGATCCCGGACGGCGCCGGCGTCCACATGATCGACGGCAAGATGCAGGACGACGCCACCTGGAAGCAGTGCAAGGTGATGGTGAACCTGGCCGAGATGCTCGCCAAGAAGGATCCGGAGCTGGCCAAGGCCTACGAGATGTGAGCGGCCTTCGTCCACCGCCTGCGGGTCCGCTACAACGAGTGCGATCCGCAGGGCGTCGTCTTCAACGCCAACTACCTGACCTACTTCGACCTGACGATGACCGAGCTCTGGCGCGAGCTCGGCGGCTACCAGGCGATGGTCGACGCCGGCGTCGACATGGTCGTGGCCGAGGCCACGGATCCGCTACCGGGCCGCGCTCCGCTTCGACGACGAGTTCGAGGTCCGGGCGACCGTCGGCCGCCTAGGGGACACGTCGATGACGACGGCGATCGAGGTCGTGCGCGGGGACGAGACGGTGGCAGAGGGCGAGCTGCGGCACGTCTTCATCGAGTCGGGCGGCGGCAACACCGCACCTATTCCAGAGTCGATTCGCTCCGGCCTTGCTCGCTACGCCGCGACGCCTGCTTGACCCCGTCCGAGACCTCGGCCAGCCACAGTTCGATCTGCGGGCCGACGGCGGCAAGCTCCGGCAGGCTCACGCGCTCGTGGGTGCTCAGGTTCTCGAGGGTCGAGATCCCCTGCGGATGGACCTGCACGACGAACGTGTAGCGGTTCATTGAACGGCGCACGCTAGGCGCGGGTGCTCATCAAACGCTCATCACGGCGCCCGTCGAGGCGCTAGACCGGCTCGCCCGCCAGGATCCTCGCCTGCAGCGCGGAGGTCTCCTCGGCGGGCTCGACGCCGAGGGTGTCAACCAGCGCACGGCGGCACTCCAGGTACTGACGCAGCGCGTGGCCTCTACGGCCGCTGCGGGCGTACGCGGTCATCAGCGCGCGGTGGCCGTCCTCGTTGAGCGGGTCGAGGTCGACGAGCTCGCGTGCGATGTCGGCCGAGCGAGCGTGCTGGCCGGCCTGCTCCTGCAGCTCGATCAGGGCGGTCAGGACCGAGATGTAGTCGTCGACGACGCGCTCGCGATATGGCGTCGCCCAATCCTCGTAGCGGTCCTCCGGAAGAGGCTCGCCCTGCCAATGCGAGCGGGCGGTGTCGAGCAGGTCGCGCCGCCGCGCCCCCTGCTCGGCGAGGGCCATCTTCGCCAAGGCGATGAACTCCTCGGCATCGATGGTGTCCCGCCGGCCGAGCGCCAGCCGATAGGAGCGGTCGAGGGACTCGATCACGCTCCCCTCGGCGCCCGGGCAGGTCGAGGACCTTCCTCACCCTGGAGACGGCGACCTGGAGGCTGCGGCGCGCGCTCGACGCCGAGAGTTCCGGCCACAGCGCCTCGAAGATCAGGTCCTCGGGAACCGGCTTGTCTCGGTGTACAACCAGAAGGCGGACCAACCGGGTGTCGACCGGCCGGGCCCATTTTGTCTCGGCGATCTCGCGGCCGGACCGGGTCACCCGAAACCGGCCGAGCAGCTCGAACCTCAGCGGTGGAGCGGCGCGTCGAAGACGCTCTCGGGCCGCCGCCGCCGCCGAGGCGACCTCCTCGTCGGGATCGTCGACGAGCCGTGGCAGCTCGGCCAGGACCTCCGGGTGGTCCGCGGCGAGGGCGGCCGAGAGCGCTGCGCGGCGGACCGCCGGATGAGCGTGACCGGTGAACTCGACGAGCGCCTCGGCGCCCGGAAGGGCAGCGACCAGCGCGGGCAGGACATCGGTGGGAGCAAGGGCCTCGCTCTCGAGGGCCGCGGAGAGAACGGGCTTCAGCTGTGCCCAGTGCGCGCGGACGACATGTTTCGCGCTGCTCCCGGCCTGATCCCAGCACAGCCGGAGGCTCTCGTACGACGAGTCGCGCCGACCGGCCTCGAACTCGAGCCAGGCGCGAGTCGCAAGCAGGCGGGCGCGGTGATAGCGGCCCAGCTTTCCGGGAAAGTGCTCATCGAGGGCCTCCATCGCCTCGGCGATCGCGCTGCTTGCCTGATCCGACGACCCGTTCTCGGCGAGGACGACCGCCATGTCCACCGCAGCCCACACCCGGTAGCAGACCAGGCCGGGGCGCACGCGAACAAGCGCGCGCTCGGCGGCCGCCACAGCCTCCTGGCTGTCACCGCGCGCCGATGCGACGAAGGCCTCGGCCGTGGGCCGGCTGACGCCACGCCATCCGGTTCCCTGGCTGCTGCCCGCCCGCTCCAGCGCGAGCTGCGCCTCCGTCAGCTCCCCCCGCTGGGCGAGCAGCGAGGCGCGCTGCAGGTGTGCATCCCGAGCGATGAATCCAAGCCCCAGCCGCTCAGCCTCTCGCCGACATCGCTCGAACCACTCGAGCGCGACATCGGCCTCTCCGATGTCGAGATTCACAAGCCCGGTGACCGAGAGCGAGACGGGAAGACGGCTCTGCGGATCATTCAGCTCGAGCTCGCGGGTGGTTGCCTCCAGGGCAACCAGGGCGCTCTCCGCGCGTCCGGCGGCCAGCTCGACCATCAGTGAGGCGAGGTCACCGAGGTACCTGAACTGGGCCGAGCTCTTTCGGTCGCCGCGCAGCTGCCTCGTCAGGTCCTCCGCGTCCTCCCAGCGTCCCAGCGCCGACAGCGCGATCACCTTGTACCAGGCGACCCCGGCCGGCCCCATATTCGTTCGCGGGGTGTCGGGGGAGTCCCAGCCCTCGGCCAGCTCCAGGATCCCCTCGAACGGGCCGGCGGAGAAGAGCGCCTCGGCGAGGAAGAATCGCGCCAGCCACTCCCGTTCGGGATCGTTGGCCTCACGATGGCCCTCGACCGCCTCGGTCAGCGGCGCGACCGCCCGCTCGTGCTGTCCCGCGCCCCACTCCAACTGTCCCTCCAACGTCCTGATCGTGGGCAGCTCACGCACCTCCGCCGGCATCCCCTCGAACCAGTCCGTCAGGAGCTCCGGAGAGGTCCTCAGGAGGATCGGACCCTGATGCTCGATCGCGGCCACGGCCTCGGGCCAGCGCTCGGCCTCGATCCAGTGCTCGATTGCTCCGATCGGGTCCCCCCCATCCTCCACGGCGGGCGCGACCGCCGCGTGGAGGCTCCTCTGAACCTCGTCGTCTC
Source organism: uncultured Solirubrobacterales bacterium (assembly GCA_963763985.1). Classification (GTDB taxonomy): domain Bacteria; phylum Actinomycetota; class Thermoleophilia; order Solirubrobacterales; family 70-9; genus DASUPK01. The sequence continues at coordinate 106,359 of CAVXQO010000016.1, forward strand.
TCAGCGCGTGGAGGCGCTCCAGCAGAAACTCCCTGAGCAGCGGGTGGTACGCGAAGGCCTCGCCGCCGTCGATGCTCCGGACCATGAGCCCGGACCGCTCGATTCGGCTCCGATAGTCGTCGGGCAGCTCGAGCGCACGGGCGACCGCCGGCGTGATCAGGCGGGTAACGCTCGAGTCGATCGCGGCCTCCCTCAGCTCCGGCTCGAGCGTTCCGAGCAGCTCCTCGGAGAGATATGAGTGCAGATCGGGTGTCGAGCTGAGGCTTGCGGGCGCCGGCGCGGCATCCCCGTTCCCGCGTCCAACCCGGCTTGCGGCCAGGGCGATTCCGAGTGGCCAGCCTTCGGTCGCCTCCATCACCGACTCGACCTGCTCCGGCGTTGGCTCCAGGCCGGTTCGCGCACGCAGCAGCGTGCTGCATTCCTCGGCGTCGAAAGCGAGGTCCGCCGCACTCAGTTCGGTGAGCAGGCCGGCGGCTCGAGGCTTGGCGATCCGCATAGCCAGTGGTCGTCTACTCGCCAGCGCGATCCGAAGCAGCGGGACCTCGGCCCTGATCAGGTCGGAGATCAGCCGCTCGGAGCCGCTCGCCCGGTCGAGTTGCTCGGCGTCGTCGATCACCAGGACGAGCGGCTCGACCAGCAGCCGGGAGAGCTCGCTGGTCAGCTCCCGCGTCGCCGCTGCTACGTCGATTCGCTCCACGCCCGCGGAGAGACGCTCGGCCATCGCGTCGGTGGTTCCGGGCGCTGCCCCGGCCAAGGCCTGGACGATGCGCATGAGCAGCGTTCCCGGTGTCCGCTCCCCGTCGGAGCAGCTCAGCCACGCGGCAGTGCGCCCCTCGAGGGCCTGCTCGAGGACCGTCGTCTTGCCGGACCCGGCCCCCGCGATGATGATCACGCTGCCCGACTCGAGCGCAGCGGCGACCCTCGCCGCCAGGCGGCCGCGCGCGATCGTTCTCCCCTGGTGCTCCAAGCGCTCATCCAGGGCGCCCGGCGACATCGTCATCGAGATCAGGCTAGAAGCAAGGCCAAGCCGCTGTCAATGCCCTCTAGCCGCTAGTTGCGGCCATATCGGGCGCCGTGGAGAGGCCACCCAAATAGTGCGCATTTAGCGCCCTACGATTGCCCCCGATACCAGCACTAATGCGCATCCGGCTCGCATCGATCGCCCCAGCCCTGCTGGGCGCAGCGGCGCTCCTGCTCGCGCTCGCTCCGGCGACCGCCCAGGCCCGCCCCGCGTGCCATGGGAAAAAGGCGACCGTGGTGCTCGGGGGCGGCAACAACAAGTACGTGGCCCGGAACCACGGCCATGGCAACCAGGTGGTGATCGCCGGCGCAGGCAACGACTACATCGTCACGGGCAAGGGCTCTGACGTGATCTGTGGCGGAGACGGAAACGATCGGATCCTCGCCGGCAAGGGCACGGACCGCGTCTACGGAGGCGCCGGGTGACGACACGATCATCAACATCAAGGGCAAGGACTCGAGCTTCGGGGAGGATGGAAACGACTCGATGCAGGGCGGCCCCAGCTCTGACGCGATGGATGGCGGCACGGGAAACGACTTCGTCAACGGCGCCAGCGACCGCGACAACCTCCACGGCGGGGCGGGCGACGACCTCATCCTCGGCGACGATGGCAGCGACTCGATCAGCGGGGACGACGGGACGGACGAGATCCACGGCGGGTCGGGCGGAGAGGACATGGGCGGGGGGAACGGAAACGATCGTCTCTACGGCGACCTCCTCGACGACCATATGGACGGCGGCGCCGGCGACGACCTCATGGTCGGCGGCCACGGCGGCGACAAGATGAGCGGAGGCAGCGGCAACGACTGGTTCCGCGGCGGACCGAACGGCGACGACTATTCCGGGGGCGACGGCACCGACACGGTCAGCTACGCCGACGCCACGCCCTCCTGGGACACGACCACCGGGGTGCTGGTGAACCTCGCCGGCGGCTCGGCCATCACCCCCGACGGCACCGAGAACGTGAGCGGAGTTGAGAATGTCCTCGGCTCGGCGTTCGACGACTCGATCGAGGGCACGGGCGGGGCCGACGGACTCGACGGCGGCCCTGGCGACGACAAGATCGCCGGGGGCGCCGGCGCCGACCAGCTCAACGGCGGCCCGGGCAACGACAGCTGCGACGTGACCGCCGGCGACAAGACGACCGCCTGCGGGGTAAACGCGACTCACGAGACGCCGTCGGATCCGCGGCCTGCCAGCGCCTACGTCTACATGGATCCGCGGGGACTGGATCCCGGCCTGTACGTGATCGGGCATCAGGGCTCCGGGAACGATGACCTGGTCGTGACCGCGAGCGGCGGGGGCTTCTCGGCCACGTCGCGGGCCGGGACCGCGATCGCGCGCCTGCCCGGATCAAACGACACCTGTGCGCAGCTCGGCGCCACTGTGAGCTGCCCGCCCCCGTCGACTGCCCTCGGCTTCATCACCGTCTGGGGTGATTCGGGTGACGACCACCTGAGCCTCTCGGGTAACTACCCCTCGACGATGACCACCGTGATGGACGGCGGCCCGGGCAACGACACCCTCGACGGCACCTCCGGGGATGACGTGCTGTTCAGCGGCCAGTCGGGAGCTGACGTGCTCAACGGCGGCGACGGCAGCGACGCGCTGCTCGCGCTCGGTACGGGTGGTGACAGGATCAACAGCGGCGGCGGCAACGACCAGCTCGTCAGCGACGACCTCTGCGAGGGCCACGACTACAGCGGCGGCCCCGGCTTCGACATCGCCGGCTTCGCGCGCTACAGCTACGCGCCGAAGAACGGCATCAAGGCGACGCTCGGCGGCACGGCGACGGACCCGGCTCGCGGCAACTGCCGCCCCACGCATCTCGCCAACGACCTGGAGATCCTCGAGGGCACGGACGGGCCCGACATCCTCACCGGGACCAACGGCAAGGACCCGCTCATCCTCGGCCGAGGCGGCGACGACGTGATCCACGGGAGGGGCGGCGCCGATGACATCGACGCGGGCTCCGGCAAGGACAGCCTGTTCGGAGACGGTGGCTTCGACACGCTCGAGGCTCAGGACGGCATGCGCGACCGAGCCGTCAACTGCGGCAGGGGTGGCGGCGAGGCCTTCCGCGACAAGAACGACCCGGCCAGGGGCTGCAAGAAGCTGAAGAAGAGCGCCCGGAAGCGCAAGGGGCGCTAGCGGCCGCCAGTGGCCGCGATCTGATGGCGAAGCCGCCTTACCCGAGCCGCTGTTTCAGCGCATCGACCTGCGCCTGAATCTCGGCGGGCAGGTCATCGCCGAACCGCGCCAGGTGCTCCTCGAGCTGTGGCATCTGGGCACGGAGCGCCTCGTCGTCGACGCTGAGCAGCTGCTCGAGGGCGTCATCGGAGATGTCCAGGCCGTCGGTGTTGAGCTCGCCGGGCGCAGGCAGCAGCCCGATCGCCGAGTCCACCGTCTCGCTCTCGTCGTCGCAGCGCCGGAAGACCCATTCGAGCACTCGGCTGTTCTCGCCGAACCCGGGCCACAGGAACTTCCCGTCGTCGCCCTTTCGGAACCAGTTGACGTGGAAGATCCGCGGCATCTGCGCACCGTCGCGGCGGCCCAGCTTCAGCCAGTGGCCGAAGTAGTCGGCCATGTTGTAACCGCAGAAGGGCAGCATCGCCATTGGGTCGAAGCGGAGCTTCCCGACCTCGCCGGCGGCGGCGGCCGTCGTCTCCGAGGACATGACCGCGCCGGTGAAGACGCCGTGCTCCCAGTCGCGGCTCTCGAAGACCAGCGGCACGACGGTGGAGCGCCTGCCTCCGAACAGGAAGGCGTCGATCGGCACGCCGGCCGGGTCCTCCCATTCCGCGGCAATCGACGGACACTGCGAGGCGGGGGTGGTGAAACGCGAATTGGGATGCGCCGCCGGGTCGTCCGAGTCCGGCGTCCACTCGTTTCCGTGCCAGTCGATGGCGTGGTCCGGCGGCTGGCCGGTCATGCCCTCCCACCAGATGTCGCCGTCGTCCGTGAGAGCGCAGTTGGTGAAGATCGAATTGCGCTCGATCGTCGCCATGGCGTTGGGGTTCGTCTTGTAGCTCGTGTTGGGAGCGACGCCGAAGAATCCGGCCTCGGGATTGACGGCGCGCAGGCGCCCGTCGTCGTCGAACTTCATCCAGGCGATGTCGTCCCCGACCGTCTCGACCGTCCAGTCGGGCAGAGTCGGGATCAGCATCGCCAGGTTGGTCTTGCCGCAGGCCGAGGGGAACGCCCCGGTGACGTACTTGACCTTGCCCTCGGGCGAGGTGAGCTTGAGAATCAGCATGTGCTCGGCCAGCCAGCCCTCGTCGCGGGCCATCGCCGATGCGATCCGCAGTGCGAAGCACTTCTTGCCGAGCAGCGCATTGCCTCCGTACCCCGAGCCGAAGGACCAGATCTCGCGCGACTCGGGGTAATGGACGATGTACTTGTTGTCGGCGTTGCAGGGCCACGGCACGTCCTCCTGGCCATCGGCCAGCGGGGCGCCGAGCGAGTGAACGCAGGGGACGAACTCGCCATCCTCGGCGAGCACCTCCAGGGCCTTGGTGCCCATGCGGGTCATGATCCGCATGGAGACCGCGACATAGGGCGAATCGGTGAGCTGCACGCCGATGTAGGCAATCGGGGAGCCGAGCGGACCCATGGAGAAGGGGACCACGTACAGCGTGCGGCCGCGCATCGAGCCCTTGAAGAGCTTGCCGAGGACGTCCCGCATCTCGGCGGGATCGCGCCAGTTGTTGGTCGGGCCCGCGTCGTGCTCGTCCTCTGAGCAGATGAAGGTGCGGTCCTCGACCCGGGCGACGTCGTCGGGGTCGGAGAGGGCGAGGTAGGAGTTGGGGCGCTTGGCGTCCGAGAGCTTCTCGAAGGTCCCGGCCTCGACCATCTGCTGACAGAGGGCGTTGTACTCCTCCGCGGAGCCGTCGCACCAGTGGATCGAGTCGGGCTGGGTCAGCTCGGCGATTTCGTTGACCCAGGAAACGAGCTTGGCGTTCTTGGTGGGCGCCTCTGTGGCGGCGGTTGCGTCACTCACTGATGCGTTCAACTCCTTGGTCGGTGAATTGATTGCCCCTCCCTGCCCCGAGGCGGGATGCTTTCACACCGCGCCGTCGTCACGGTTTATAGGGAATTTCGTGGGCTCAGCCGAGAACCCGAGGCCCGCGACAAGCCTAGCCCGGCCTGGGAACGACCATCACGGGGCAGGGCGCACCTGCGGATCACGCGCGAGGAGACGCTGCCGATCAGCAGTCGCATCACCGGGCCGAACCCGCGGGAGCCGAGGACCAGGAGGTCGACTCCGATCTCGGCGGCCTCGAGCAGCTTGTGGACGGGATCGCCCGTTCGAGGATCGGGCAGGGCGCGGAGCTCGTCAGGGCAGCTCGGCGACGGCGTCGTGCAGCCGGGTCTGGAAGTCCGGGCCCGGCTTCCGGCGCCCGCCTGCGCCGCCGCGGCGGCGCCCATCGCCGGGACCGGCGTCATGACGCCGATGACCTTCATCGAGCCGCCGAACTTGCGGGCCAGTCCCGCGGCCTCATCGAGCGCGGCCTGCGACTCGGCCATGCCGTCGTAGCCGACTGCGACCACCCGCAGCCGGTCCTGGGAATGATCCTCCCGGGCGTAGCCCTTGGGCGCGATGATCAGCCGGCAGCGAGCGCCATGGAGCAGGTGCTCGGCGACGCTGCCGGGCGCCACCGAGCCGAACGCGGCGTGGTGGGTCGAGCCGAGCACGACGAGGTCGGCGTCCCCCCTCTCGGCAAGCGCCTGGAGCGTGTCGGCGGGCGAGCCCTTCTCGACGTGGACGACCTTGAGCTCCCCGCCGTCCCTCTCGACCACCCGCTCGGCAAGCACACGCGCGTCCTCGCCGCGCTCGTTTTCCTCGTAGCCGGCGACGACCTTCTTGTAGAGCGGCCCTTCAGTCACGGGTCGAGAGCCTAGAGCGGCGCGAAATCGGAGACCTGTGCCTGGCCTGTCGATTTTGGGTAACGGCGTTCGTCGTCAGGGTGAGATGACGAATCGGCGAACGACCCGGACTTCGGGCCTGGGCCTATGCCGGAACCTTGGAGGCGCTCAGCACGGCGTCGAGCAGTCCGGGAAAGCGGGCGTCCAGGTCGTCGCGGCGCAGCCAGGTCATCTTGGTCGTGCCCCGGCGCTCCTGCTGGATCACCCCGGCCTCCCGGAGAGTCCGGAAGTGGTGCGTCATCGTCGACTTGCTGATGTCGAAGCCGAACGTGCCGCAGGGACGGGGCTCGGCGTCCTCGGCGAGGCGACGCACGATCTCCAGCCGGTGCGGGTCGCTGAGCGCGTGCATCACGGGCGCCAGCTCGATCTCGCTTCTCTCTGGGTGATGGAGCTCCATACCTCTGAGCTTAGCTTGTTCGACACACATCGAACTTCATGGTACGATGCTCATCGTACTATCAAACCGGCGCGGAGGCAAGACATGCCCGACACGCAGAACATCGAAACCACCCCCGTCGCGTCCGAACACGACCACGAGGGCGACCTGAGCGCTTCATATGACGGGTCGCGCTGGCGCGCGCCCTCGCATGACTCCAGGCGCGCGGCCGCGATCGAGGCGGCGTACATTCTGGAGGCCGTTCGCAAGTGAACCCCGTCACCGCAGCGAGGGGGATGGTGAGGCGCAACTCCAACGCACTGCTGCTGGTCGTCTGTCTGGGCCAGTTCATGGTGATCCTCGACGTCTCGATCGTGAACGTGGCCCTGCCCGACATCAAGGGCGCCCTCGGCTTCTCCACCACCGGGCTGCAGTGGGTCCTGAATGCCTACACGCTGACCTTTGCCGGGTTCCTGCTGCTCGGCGGGCGCGCGGCCGACCTCTTCGGCCGCCGCCGCATGTTCTACACCGGCACCCTCCTCTTCTCCGGCGCCTCCCTCCTCTGCGCGATCGCGCCGAGCGCCGGCGCGCTGGTCGCCGCTCGGGCCGCGCAGGGCATCGGCGGCGCCATCCTCTCCCCCGCGACGCTCGCCATCATCACGACCTCCTTCGACGAGGGGGCGCCCCGCAACCGCGCGCTCGGCGCCTGGGGGGCCGTCGGTGCGATCGGCGCCACGGCCGGCGTGCTGCTCGGCGGGATCCTCACCGAGGGCTTCAGCTGGCCCGCGATCTTCGTCATCAACATCCCGATCGGGATCGCGATTGTGCTCTTCAGCCGCCGGCTCATACCCGAGGGCCGCAGCGAGCTGGACAACCGACACTTCGACCTCGCGGGTGCGCTGCTCGTCACGCTCGGGATGTCCGCCCTCACGTACGGGATCGTCAGCACCGACCGCCTCGGCTGGGGCTCGCTCGGCGTGCTCGGCCCCGTCGCCGCGGGGGTCGTCCTGCTCGGGGCGTTCGGACTCTACGAGCAGAGCCTGTCCAAGCATCCGCGGAGGGTCCCGCTGATGCCGCTGAGCGTCTTCCGGCTGCGCAACCTGCGCGCCGCCAACCTGGTGATCTTCCTGCTCTACGGCGCGATCTTCGGCTTCTGGTTCTTCCAGTCGCTCTACATGCAGGGCACGCTCGGCTACAGCGCGCTGAAGACCGGCCTCGCCTTCGTGCCGATGACCGTTGCGGTGGGCACCGGCGCCGCCCTCGCGCCGCGGCTCGCCAAGCTGATCGGGGCGCGCTGGGTGCTGGCGGCCGGGATGCTCTCCGCGACGGTGGGCGAGGTGCTGCTCACCAGCGTGCATCCGGGTGGCAGCTACCTGGCCAACGTCCTCCCCGGCGGCGTGCTCGGCGCGCTCGGCCTCGGACTGGCGCTCGTACCGGCCACGATCGTGGCCGTCGAGGGTGTCCCCGGGGCCCTGAGCGGACTTGCCTCGGGCGTGCTCAACACCTCGCGCTTCGTCGGTGCGGCCCTCGGCCTCGCCGTGCTCAGCACCATCGCCGCCAACCACACCCACTCGGAGATCGACTCGGGCACCTCCGCCGCCAGGGCCCTCACCGACGGATTCCAGCTCCAGTTCGGCGTCGGCGCGATCTTCTGCCTGGTGGGCGTGGTCGCCGCGGTGGTGTTGCTGCGGCCGCAGCGCGAGCGGGAGCCCGCGCGGGGGATGGCCGAAGCCGAGAGCGCCTAGGCCGGGTTAACTCCGCTTCTTCTTCTTTTCTTCTTCTTGCACTTCTTCTTCTTGGCGGACTGAGCCGAGCGCTTCTTCTTTTTCTTGCACTTCTTCCGGGGCGCGGTCGTCGCGCCACCCGTGCCGGCCAGTGAGCTCGGGGTCCCCGTCCCGGTCGTGTCGCCGCCGCCACCCCCACCGCCGCCCGGATCGGGCGTCGTCCCCACGCCAGCGAGTGCGACCGTAGGTCCTGGGCCTGGCGGCATGACGGTCGTGCCGGTGGCGAGCGTGCCGGTTCGGTCCCCCGTGGCGGTCGGCGTGAACGTCACGTCCAGCGCGCAGCCCACTGAGGCGGTGGTGGAGGGTTGGAGCGAGCTTCCACAGGGGCTGGCCGCGTTGTTCGACTCCGCGAAGTCGCCGGTCGTCGACGGCGCCAGGGTGAAGATGTCCGTGCCGGTGGTCAGGCAGAGGGGGACGGGCGTCGACTCGAAGAGCGAGCAGAGTTGCGTCAGCGTGACGGTCTGCGGAGCGCTCGTGGTACCCACCGGGACGCTGCCGAAGTCGAGGGTCGTGGGGCTGGCCAAAGCTGTGGCGCCGGCGCTCGCCGGGGCCAGCAGCGCCAAGGCAAGGGCGCCCCAGACCACGAATGCGATCCCCCGCCTCATCTGCGCCTCCTCTTCTCCCTGTATCTGGATCCTTCCCCCTAGCGGCGATCAGCATGCCCATTCGCTGAGCGGCCTACAACCTCATTTCTTGGGATTCCCGCCACCTGGACCGGTGGATGAGGCACGGCGGGGGACGGGGCGCAAGGCCCGGTCCCCCGCCGGCTGCCCTACGGAAGCGCGGTGTTGCTGAGCGCTCCCAGCGGGATCGCCGAGATCCGCTTGTCCGTGACGAACAGCGGGACGGCGCTCGGGTTGTCGCACGCCAGCACAGCCATGCCGGGGCTGTTGAACGTGTGTGGCACCGTGTTGACGATCGTGGTGTTGTTGACCGCGTCGACGGCCTCGAGCGACCTGTCCGAGTCACCGCCTGCGGTGAGCAGGCAGTTGACCTGGCTCTGCGTCCCGCCCTTGGCGAGCACGGCCTTGGCGATGAACACGTAGCTTCCCGCCTTCGGCACGTCCAGCGTCAGCACCGGCTGGGCCGTGGTGGTCGCCGCGGGCACGGTCGCCGCCGTGGCCTGCGAGATCGAGAGGCCCCTGCCCGCACCGCTCAGGCTCGCCTCGTCGACCCTGTTGCCTTTGATCGTGTCCTTCTTGATCTTCTTGTTGGTCACCGCCTGGTTGGCGATCTCATGGGTGCCGATCTTCCCGGCTCCGATCGCATAGCCGCCGCCAAGCGCGGCAAACAGGGCGATCAGGGCGATCGCCAGCGTCGGGATTCCTCTCAGCCTGCGCATCCATCCCCTCCTTGGTTGATTGGAGGGGTACTACGAGCGACCGAGCGGATGGGCTTTGTACGGAGCGCATCGTCCGCGGCGGCGGCTTTGTACTGTTCCCGCCCGCCCTCAGATGACCTGGGCGACCCTCATGCGCTTCTACGAGTTCGAAAGCCGCCGGATAGTCGAGCGGGCCGGGATCCCGGTCACCGAGTACGGCTTCTGCAAGACGGCCGCGGAGGCACGAGAGGCAGCTGAGCGGATCGGCGGCTCGACCGTGATCAAGTCCCAGGTCCTGACCGGTGGCCGCATGAAGGCGGGTGGCGTCAAGTTCGCCGACAGCCCCGAGGAGGCCGAGGGCCACGCCGAGGAGATCCTGAAGCTCGAGATCGGGGGCCACATGCCCGTCGGCGTCCTGGTCGACCCCAAGGCCGAGGTCGAGCAGGAGTACTACGCGGCAGTGCTCTGGGACGGCCGCGCCAAGCGCCCGATGATGCTCTTCTCGGACATGGGCGGCATCGACATCGAGGAGGTCGCCGAGAAGCATCCCGACCACGTGGGCCGCGGGCATCTCTCGAACCTCCACCCCATTCCCGACTTCCGCGCCAAGGAGGTGGTTGCCGCGGCGGGAGGCCTGACCGGCCGCGTGCTCACCCGCGCCACCCCGGTGCTCGCCCGGCTCGCCCAACTCCAGCGCGACTACGACATGACGCTCGCCGAGATCAACCCCCTCGCCCGCCTCTCCGACGGCTCCTTCGTCGCCCTCGACGCCCACATGGAGATGGAGGACGAGGCCGTCGGCCGCCACCAGAAGATGCTCCAGGAGATCGGGGTCGAGCTCGAGGAGCCGCGCGAGCTCTATGAGCCTTCCGAGTTCGAGCGCAACGTCAAGGCGATCGATGAGGCCGACCACCGCGGCGTGATCCAGGGCAAGGACCACGGCTTCACCGGCAACCTCGGCCTGGTGATCGGCGCCGGCGGCGGCTCGCTCACCCTCACCGACGCCGTCCGCAGCCAGGGCGGCAAGCCCGCCAACTACGCCGAGATCGGCGGCAACCCCTCCGTCGCCAAGTCCTGCGGCCTCGCCAAGGAGGTCCTGAAGAAGGACGGCGTCGAGAAGATCGCGGTGATGATGTCGATCGTCTCCAACACCCGGGTGGACATCGTCGCGCGCGGCGTGATCAAGGCCTGCCTCGAGCTGGGCAAGGACCCCGGCGAGACGATCGCGGTCTTCCGGATCCCGGGGGCCTGGGAGGAGGAGGGCGCGAAGATCCTCGGCAAGTACGGGATCGAGTTCAAGGACCGCTCCACCTCGATGTGGGAGGCGGCGGGCGAGGCCGTTATGAAGATTCAGGGATCGAGCATCCAATGAGCATCCTGCTGTCGGAGGACTTCACCTTCATCGTCCAGGGCATCACCGGGCGCGAGGCGGTCAACCTGACGAAAGAGTGCCTCGACTACGGCTCCAAGATCGTCGGCGGGGTCACCCCCGGACGCAAGGGCCGCGACGTCCACGGTGTCCCGGTCTTCGACACCGTCGAGCAGGCGGTCGCCGACCACGGCTCCCCGATCGACGGGTCCGTCGTCACCGTTCCCCCCGCCTTCACCAAGGACGCCGTCTTCGAGGCGATCGAGAACGGGATCAAGCTGATCGTCGTCGTCACCGAGCGCATCCCCCGCCGCGACGTCGCCCAGATGGTCGAGCTCGCCGGCCTGCGCGGCGCCCGGATCATCGGCCCCAATTGCCTCGGGATCATCGCCCCGGGCGTCGGCAAGATGGGCGGCATCGGCGGCCCGGCCAAGGACGCCGCCAAGGCGTACGAGCCCGGTTCGATCGGAGTCATGTCGCGCTCGGGCGGGATGACCACCGAGATCTCCTCCACCCTCACCGCGGCCGGGCTGGGCGTCTCGACCGCCGTTTCCATCGGCGGGGACGCGATCATCGGCTCCACCTACGCCGAGCTCATGCCCCTCTTCGAGGAGGACACCCAGACGGAGGCGATCGTGATCTACACGGAGCCAGGCGGCCGGATGGAGGCCGAGCTGGTCGACTGGCGCGATCAGAACGACGCCAAGCTGCCGATCATCGCCTTCATGGCCGGCAAGTTCATGGACGACGAGGAGATGCAAGGCATGAGCTTCGGCCACGCGGGCACGATCGTCGAGGGCGCCGAGGACTCGGCGACACAGAAGATCGCCCGCCTCGAGGCCGCCGGGATCCCGGTGGTGGAGCGGATCGACGAGATCCCCGATGCCGTCAAGAACAAGCTTGGAGCGAAGGTCTGATGGCCGAGACGAAGGAACTCGAGGGCATCTTCATCGACGTCGCGGTCGACGATGCGATCGCGGGCGACGCCGAGATCGCCGCCAAGCTGGAGGAGGTCTGCCCCGTCGACATCTTCGCCAACGAGGACGGCAAGGTCGCGATCGTCAGCGAGAACCTCGACGAGTGCGTCCTTTGCAACCTCTGCGTCGAGGCCGCGCCGCCAGGCGGGGTCGTCGTCAAGAAGCTCTACGACGGCACCGAGCTGTCGCGCTAGACCGCCTGTGACGACGGCCGAGGAGCTGGCGCGCACCGAATCGGAGACCGCGGCTCTCGCCGCTCTTCGCGATGCCACCGGCGAGGCCGGCGGACCGATGGAGCGCCACGGACTCCGCGTCTTCCTGATCGCCGACCGCCTCGCCACGGCGCGCGACGTCAAGGTCGACCGGGAGGTGCTTCTGATCGCCGGCCTGCTCCACGACGTCGGCCTCTATGACGCCGCCTCCCACGGCGGCGTCTACGTCCGCGAGGGGGCCGAGTTCACGGCGGAGCTGCTTCGGTCCCGCGGCTGGGACGAGGAGCGGATCCGGCTCTGCTTCGACGCGATCGAGCGGCATCACGAGCTCCGCACCCAGTGGGATCGCGGCGCCGAGGTCGAGCTGATCCGGCGCGCCGACCTGACGGACATCTCCGCGGGCATCGTCCGCTTCGGCCTCAGCCGCGAGTGGATCAACGACCTCTTCAAGTCCGTATCGAGGGACGGCACCTACCGCACGATCGGATACGAGGTCGCCCGGGTCCTCCGCCACCGGCCCCTGACGTTCCCGCGTATCTTCAGGCGATGACCGAGATGGAGGGCGGCGCCACCCCAACCCCGCTCAGGGCGGCGGTCGAGGCCCGCGACCACGATGCCGTCCTCGACGCGCTGGTTGCCGACGTAGTCCTCTGGTCGCCGATCTTCGACAAGCCATTCACCGGTAAGGACGAGGTGGGCGACCTCTTCGCCGTGCTCCTGGAGGAGCTCTGGCCGTTCAACTACCTCGACGAGATTCCAGGCGACCCCCACATCCTCCACTTCACAGCCGAGATCAAGGGCGAGCAGCTCGAGGGCATCGACCTGCTCCACCTCGACGACCGGGGGCGTGTCAAGGAGATGACCGTTCTCTTCCGCCCCTTCCCGGCGGTCGCCGCGTTCCTGAGCGCGACGGGCCCCAAGCTCGGGCGCCGGCGCGGAGGCGCCGGGCGCGCTGGGTTCCTGCGTGTGGCAGGGGCGCCCCTGAGCGCGCTGATGCGCACCACCGCCGCCACCGGGCCGCGCCTGCTCGGCCTCACGAGCAAGAAGCCCTAAACCGGCCGGCTCACACTCCGGCAGACTTGGCCCGATGAACTTCATCGAGGACGTCATGGAGCGCTCGAAGTCGTCGCGCCTGGGCATTGTCGCCATCGACGCCGAGGGCAACCGCCGCGACTGGCATTTCGGCGAGCTGATCGCGCGGAGCGCGGGGCTCTCGGGCGCAATGGCGGCACGCGGGGTCGAGCGCGGCGACGCTGTGATGACGCTGGTCGGGAGCCGGATCGAGTGGGTGCTGGCGATGCTCGCCTGCTTCCGGATGGGCGCCGTCGCGATGCCCTGCAACCCTCAGCTGCGGCGACATGACCTCGAGCTGAGGGTCGACGTCGCCGGCCCGAAGCTCTGCATCGGCCAGGAGGAGCTGCTCGGCGAGCTACCGGGCGGCGTTCCGACGATGAACCTGACCGAGGTCGCGGAGTCCCTGGACGAGGACCTGCCCCAGGAGACGCCCGCCTCTGTCGCCGACCTCGATCCGGAGGATCCCGCGGTGATCATCTTCACCTCCGGAACGACAGGCGATCCCAAGGGGGTCGTCTACCCGCAGCGATACCTGCTCGGCCAGCGCCTGCAGGCCGAGCACTGGGTGGGAGCCCGCGAGGGTGAGCTCGCCTGGTGCACCGCAGCCCCCGGTTGGTCCAAGTCGACCCGGAACGCCTTCATCGCCCCCTGGCTGGCCGGCGCTGCCGCGCTGCTGCACGACGGGCGGTTCGACCCAGCCGAGCGGCTGGAGGTGATCGAGCGCGAGGGCGTCAACGTGCTCTGCCAGGCGCCCACGGAATACAGAATCCTCGCCAAGCGGACCGAGCTGCGGCCGATCCCGTCGCTGCGCCGGATGATCTCCGCGGGCGAACCGCTGAACCCGGAGGTGATCCGGCTCTTCCGGGAGCGGCTCGGCACCGGGATCGGTGACGGCTACGGGCAGACCGAGACTGGCCCGGTGACCGGCATGCGCCCCGACGAGAACGATCCGGCGCACGACGGCTCGATGGGCCGCCCGCTCCCAGGCGTCGGGGTCCGAGTCCTCGAGGGCGAGCTGCAGGTACGGCCGAGCACCGTCCCAAGCTTCTTCAGCCACTACATCGGCGAAGAGCCCTTCGACGGCGAGTGGTGGAGGACCGGGGACCACGTCAGCGAGGACGACGACGGCTACCTCTGGTTCGAGGGGCGGGACGACGACATCATCATCACCGCGGGCTACCGGGTAGGGCCCTTTGAGGTGGAGTCCGCCCTGGTCTCCCACCCCGCGGTGGCGGAGGCGGCGGCGGTCCCGGCTCCCGACGATGAGCGCGGCTCGGTGGTCCGGGCGATCGTGGTTCTCGCTGACGGCGAGCCGTCCGAGCAGCTTGCCGGCGAGCTCCAGGACCACGTCAAGAGCGTCACGGCCCCGTACAAGTACCCGCGGATCGTCGAGTTCACCGATGAGCTGCCCAAGACCCCGAGCGGCAAGATCAGACGCGCGGAGCTCCGGGGCGGTCCGTGAGCACCTGGCGTTCGACGGCGGCCGCTCGCGCCTGGATTCGCCTGGATTCCGAGTGGGCCGCCTTCGCCGGGATCTTCATCGTCACCAACCTGGGACTGCTGGCCGTCGGCGCCACGCTCGCCGTCCTGCCCCATTACGTCAAAGACAACCTGAACGGCTCCGATCTCGAGGTGGGCATCGTCAGCGGCGCGTTCGCGTTCACCGGGATCGTCTGCCGCCCCATCGCCGGCAACATGGCCGACCGGCGCGGCCGCAAGCCGACCGTGATCGTCGGCGCCCTGCTCGCGGCGGTAGCCGGGTTTCTCTACTTCGTCCCGGCCGGGATCCCGGGCCTGATCGTCGCCCGCTTCTTTCTCGGAGCGGGCGAGGGGACGGTGTTCACAGCCGGATCCGCCTGGAACGTCGACATGGCGCCGGAGGAGCGCCGCGGCCGGATGATCGGGCTCTACGGGCTGGCGATCTGGACCGGCCTCACCCTCGGGCCGCCGATCGGAGTACTGCTGCAGCACGCCGGCGGTTTCCATCTCGTCTGGGCCTTCGCCGCGGGCGCGCCGCTGCTCGGCGCGGCGATCGCCTCCAGGCTGCCCGAGCAGTACGACGCGACCGAGGATGTTGACCGCGGTCCGTTCATCTCCCGCGAGGCGCTCGGTCCGGGCGTCACCTTCGCCCTCAGCGTGGTCGGCTTCGCGGCGGTTTCCGCCTTCATCGTCCTCAGCCTGGACGAGCGTGGGCTCGGGCACGGACCCGCGGTGTTCAGCGTCTTCGCGGCCACCGTGGTCGCGACGCGTCTGCTCGCCGGCGGACTGCCCGACCGGATCGGCGCCGCCCGCTGCGCGGTCGGCGCGGCGCTGATCGAGACCGTCGGGCTGATCCTGCTCGGGGCCGCGGATTCCCTCGCCGTCGTGATCATCGGCGCGATAGGGATGGGCGCCGCATTCTCCCTGCTCTTTCCCTCCCTGTCCCTCGTCGCGATCAACCGGGTCGGCCCCGAGCGCCGTGGCGTCGCAATGGGCACCTTCACCGCCAATTTCGACCTGGGAATGCTGATTGGGTCGCCGCTGGTCGGAGCCGCGGCCGCGCTCGCCGGATACAGCGCCGCCTTCTACGTGGCCGCAGCCGCAGCGCTCGCGTGTGCGGTGGCCAGCTCGGGTTTCATCGGGGAGTCGGTCACTGGCCGCGAGGCTCTCCCCGATACGCTGCGGGCCTGATGGCACAGCGGGCAACGGAAGCCACGTCGGCGATCGACCGCAAGGTGATCAACAAGCTCACGGAGGAGCAGATGGCTCGCTTCCGCGAGCACACGCCCACCTCGGCGGAGTACTTCGATCGCGCCCGGAAGGTGATGCCGGGAGGCGTCCCCTCCTCCTTCCAGCTCAATGACCCTTGGCCGGTCTATATCGACCGAGGCAAGGGAGCGCTGGTCTGGGACGTCGATGGCTCCGAGTACGTCGACTTCCACAACGGTTTCGGCGTGATGTGCGTCGGGCACGCGAACCCCGTCATCGGCGAGGCCGTCAAGGCCCGCCACGACGAGGGAACCCACTTCGCCGCGCCGACCAATGGCTCGATCGTCTCGGCCGAGAACCTGGTCGAGCGATTCGGGCTGCCGCAGTGGCGTTTCTCGAACTCGGGGACCGAGTCCACGATGTCCGCGGTCCACCTCGCCCGCGGCTCGACCGAGCGCGACCTGATCATCAAGATCGAGGGCTCCTACGACGGCCACCACGACGCGGTGATGGTCTCCTGCTACCCCGACCTCGACGAGGTTGGCCCGCGCGAGAGCCCGAACCCGATCCCGTTCGGCCACGGCTACCCGCAGGCGGTCGTCGAGCTGACGCGGCCGGTGCCCTTCAACGACCCCGACATCCTCGAGGGAGTCCTGAAGAAGTACGAGGGCAAGGTCGCCGGGCTGATCATGGAGCCGGCGATGATGAACATCAACATCATCCCGCCGAAGGACGGCTACCTCGAGCGCGTCCGCGAGCTCTGCACCGAGCACGGCGTGAAGCTGATCTTCGACGAGGTGAAGACGGGCGCCACGATCTCCTATGGCGGCGCCACCCAGCGCTTCGGCGTGACCCCGGACATCATCTGCCTCGCGAAGGCGATTTGCGGCGGCTATCCGGGCGGCGCGATCGGTATGACCGCCGAGCTTGGCGAGGTGATCGCCTCCGACAAGGTCCACCAGATCGGCACCTTCAACGGCAACCCGCTCGTGATGGCGGCCGCGGAGGCGACTCTCACCAAGGTCCTCACCCCTGACGCCTACGAGAAGCTGGAGGCGACGAACGAATCCCTCAAGGCCCGCTGCCAGGAGGTCATCGACAAGTACGGCCTCCCCGCCTATGCGCAGGGGCTCGGCGCGAAGGGCTGCGTGATCTTCGCGCCGGAGCCGATCTACGAGTACCGCGACTACCTGACCAAGGTCGACGGCGAGCTCTCCACCCTCGCCTGGCTCTACCACATGAACCACGGCATCTTCATGACGCCCGGCGTCGAGGAGGAGTGGACCCTCTCGATCGCCCACGAGGACGAGCACGTCGACCGCTACGTGGCGGCGTTCGAGGCCTTCGCCTCGGACATCAGCGGCTCCTAGCCCGAGGCGCCGTTCAGGTCGAGCGCGGCGCGAGCCTTCTCGGTGTCCTCGGTGACGATCACCAGCCGGACGCCGCTGAAGATCGTGTAGGCGACATCGACGCTGACACCCGCGTCGGCCAGGTCCCTGGCGATCTCGCCCATCGCGCCGGGCTTGTCGTGCAGGTCGACGATCACCGCCTCCCTCTCGTCGGCTACGTCGATTCCGGCGTCCGCCAGCGCCGTCTTCGCGGCCTCCTCGTCCTGGACCAGGATGTGGATGAACCCCTTGCCGTCCCCGACCATCGCGCAGAGCCCCTCGATGTTCACCCCGCCCTTGCCCGTGGCCTCCCCCAGCTCAGCAAGCTTGCCGGGCCGGTCCTCCATGATCACCGTCAGATCCTTCATCGGAGCCTCCGTCGATCGGGTGATCGCATCATATGGCGGGTAGCCTGATTTGAAATGGCAAACAAGCTCGCCGACGAAACCAGTCCCTACCTGCTCCAGCACAAGGACAACCCGGTCGACTGGCGTCCGTGGGGCCCGGAGGCCCTTGGCAAGGCGGCCAGCGAGGACAAGCCGATCATGCTCTCGATCGGCTACTCCGCGTGCCATTGGTGCCACGTGATGGAACGCGAGTCATTCGAGGACGAGGAGACCGCCTCCCTGATCAACAGCTCGTTCGTCCCCGTCAAGGTCGATCGCGAGGAGCGGCCCGACGTCGACGACATCTACATGGAGGCCGTCCAGGGCATGACCGGCCAGGGGGGCTGGCCGCTGACCGTCTTTCTCGACTCCGAGGGCGTCCCGTTCTACGGTGGCACCTACTTCCCGCCCGAGCCCCGCCATGGGCTGCCCAGCTTCAAGCAGGTTCTGGAGGCCACGGCAGGGGCGTATGAGACACAGCGCGAGGAGCTCCGTGAGGCCTCTGCCCGGATCCGGGAGTCGCTCGGTGCCGTCGGCACGGTCGAGCAGTCCTCCCAGCCGCTGGACCAGTCGATCTTCGACCGCGCGGTCTCGAGCCTTCAGGGCAACTTCGACCGAGCCAATGGGGGCTTCGGCGGCGCGCCCAAGTTCCCGCCGGCGAGCACCCTCGAGTTCCTCCTCGACCGGGGTGTGACGCAGCCCGTGCAGATCACCCTCGACAAGATGATGCATGGGGGGATCTACGACCAGCTCGGGGGCGGCTTCGCGAGGTACTCGGTCGACCCGAACTGGCTCATTCCCCACTTCGAGAAGATGCTCTACGACAACGCCCTGCTGGCCCGCGTCTACCTGCACGGCTGGCAGGTCGTCGGCGAGGAGCGCTGGCTGCGGGTCTGCACCGAGACACTCGATTGGACGCTGCGTGAGATGTGCGGGCCCGAGGGAGGGTTCTACTCCGCGCTGGACGCCGACTCCGAGGGCGAGGAGGGCCGCTTCTACGTCTGGGACGAGGACGAGATGCGCGAGGCGCTCGCCGAATCGGGCATCGCCGCCGATGCGATCGAACGGGTCCTCGGCTACTGGGGCGTCAGCGCGGCCGGCAACTTCGAGGGCAGGAACATCCTCCACGTGCCGCTGGGGGCGAGCGCTCAGCAGCCGGCCGAGCTGGGCGATGCCCGCACCGCCCTCTACGCCTGGCGCGACAGGCGCGTGCGCCCCGGCCTCGACGACAAGCGGCTCTGCTCCTGGAACGCGCTGATGATCGCGGCGCTCGCCGACGCGGGAGCCGCGCTCGGGCGCCAGGAATACCTCGACGGCGCCTCGGCGTGCGCCCGCTTCGTCTGGGAGTGCATGCGGGACTCCGACGGTCGCCTGCTGCGCACCTGGAAGGGCGGCGAGGCTCGCCTCAACGCCTACCTGGAGGATCACGCGTTCCTGCTCGAGGCGCTGCTGCGGCTCTACGAGGCGACGCTCGAGGTCCGATGGTTCGATGCCGCGCGCGAGACCGCCGACACGATGATTGAGCGCTTCGCCGACGAAGAGCGCGGCGCCTTCTTCACCACCTCAAGCGACCACGAGGAGCTGATCGTTCGCCGGAAAGACGTCGGCGACCACCCGATCCCGTCCGGCAACTCATCCGCCACATACGGCCTGCTGCGCTTGGCCGCCCTCACCGGCGAGAGTCGCTATGAGGATCACGCCGTCGCGGCCATGCGTGTGTTCGCTCCTGCAGCACTGCAGCACCCGGAGGCCTTCGGCCACCTGCTCCAGGCGATCGACTTCCACCTCTCCCCCGTCCGAGAGGTGGCCCTGGTGGCCCCCGGGAACGGCGCCGGCAGCAGCGCGGACCTGTCTGAGCTAGCCGGCGTTGTGCGCTCGGCCCACCGCCCCCACGTCGTCCTGGCCGGAGGCCCAGAGGGCTCGGAGCGGCCGGAGCTGCTGCGAGAGAGAAGTTCCGTCGAGGGCCAGCCCGCCGCATACGTCTGCGAGCACTTCACGTGCAAGGCTCCTGTGACATCAGCTGACGAGCTGGCCGCGCTTCTCTGACGCTCCTCGCGCGGGTGGCGCCGAAATTGACTTTCGACACGCGCCCTTGCGCGTGTCGATCAATTTCGGCGACAGGACCCGCGCGCCAGCAGCGTCAGAGAATCGGCAGGAACTGCTCGATCTCGTACGGCGTGACCTGCACCCGGTAGTCCTCCCACTCGGAGCGCTTGATCTCCACGAACCGGTTGAAGGCGTGCTCTCCGAGAATCCGTAGGACTAGCTCCGACTCCGCTGCGATCTCGATCGCCTCGCCGAGTGTCTCCGGAAGCTGCTCGATGCCGCGCCGCTGGCGCTCCTCGGGGGTCAGGTGGTAGAGGTTCTGCTCCATGGGCTCGGGCAGCTCGTAGCCGTGCTCGATCCCCTCGAGCCCCGCGTGGAGCATCCCCGCGAAGCAGAGGTAGGGGTTGCACGCGGGGTCGGGACAGCGCAGCTCGGCCCGCGTCGCCTGCTCGTTGCCCGGGTGGTAGAGCGGCACGCGGATCAGCGCCGAGCGGTTCCGCCGTGACCAGGAGAGGTACACCGGGGCCTCGTAGCCCGGGACCAGGCGCTTGTAGGAGTTCACCCACTGGGCGAAGAGCGGGGAGATCTCCCGCGCGTGCTTGAGCTGGCCGGCGATGAACGCCTTGGCGACATCGGAGAGGAAGTACTGGTCGTCGGCGTCGAAGAACGCGTTCTTGCCGTCCTTGGAGAGCGACTGGTGCACGTGCATCCCCGAGCCGTTCTCGCCCTGGAGCGGCTTGGGCATGAAGGTCGCGTGCCAGCCGTACTTCATCGCGTACTCCTTGACCGTGATCCGGTAGGTCATGCAGTCGTCGGACATCGCGAGCGCGCCCTTGTAGCGCATGTCCACCTCGTGCTGGGAGGGGCCGACCTCGTGATGGGTGTACTCGACATGGATGCCGAGCTGCTCCAGCGCCAGCACCGTTTCCCTGCGCACGTTCGTGCCGGCGTCGAGCGTGGTGAGATCGAAGTAGCCGCCCTCGTCGAGGACCTCCGGGGTGCCCGACTCAGGCTTCGCCGAGCGGAAGTAGAAGTACTCGAGCTCGGGGCCGATGTTGTAGTCGTCGAAGCCCATGTCCCTGGCCCGGTCGAGGGCGCGGCGCATGATCCAGCGGGGGTCACCCTCGTAGGGATCGCCGCCGGGCACCTGGATGTCGCAGAACATCCGCGCGGTCCGGTTGGTCTCCTCCTCGCGCCACGGGATCAGGTGGATGCTGGAGGGGTCCGGCATGGCGATCATGTCTGACTCCTCGATCGGGTTGAAGCCGCTGATCGAAGAGCCGTCGAAGCCCATGCCGCCCTCGAAGGCGTCCTCAAGATCGGCAGCGTTGATCGAGAAGCTCTTCAGCTGGCCGAGCAGGTCGGTGAACCAGAGGCGGACGAAACGCACGTCATTCGCCTCGCAGAACGCGAGTGCCTCTTTGGCGTTGGTCGGGCCGCCTGCCATTGGACGCAGAAAGTTACCGGCGTCTCACATCCGTGGCGCGCCGATCGTCGTAGGAGAAAGCAAATCCACGAAAAGGGCTGTACACTTACGCGACGTAAGTAACCAGCTAAAAGTAAAGTAAAGCCCTTGTGAAACGGCGGTAACCAGACGAAATGACAGTCAAGACAGACATCAGCCGCTTCCATATCCACGACGAGCTCACTGCGCCGGACGCCAGTGCTCCCCTGATCAAGAGCATTCAGACCGCCGGCGGCGCCGTCTCCAAGTTCCTCGGCGTCCTCGCCGAGTCCCCCGCCGCACTGCGCGGCTACACGCGCCTTCGCACCGAGCTTCGTTCCAGCAAGCTGCCGCGGGCCACCCGCGAGCGGATCGGGCTGGCGGTGGCGGAGTGGCGCAACGACCCCTACACGCTGACGCAGTACGCCCGCACCGCGCGCGTCGCCGGACTCGGCCTCGACGAGGTCGCCCGGGCCCGCAACTTCACGTCCTCGGACGAGAAGGAGGCGGCGTTGCTGACCCTGATCCGCGAGACGCTCGATCCGTCTGAGCGCCCGCCCCACCATCTGGTGGAGGAGGCGCGGGAGGCCGGCTGGAGCGACGAGGAGATCCTGGACGCGGTCGCCGAAGCCGCGCTCGCGGAGTTCGAGAGCCTGTTCGCCTCAGTTGCGGCGCTGCCGCAGGAGGGCGATCCCGCCGTGCTCAGGTCAGCGGCGGCGTAGTTAGGGCGTTGTTGGCGGCGGTGAGACCGTCGCCTCGATCGGACCGGAGCCGACCGTGAGGAATCCAACTCGCTTCGCGGTCTTCTTCGTCAGGTCCCAGGCGTAGCCCTTGTGGAACGGACCGCGATCGATCACCGTCGCGGTGACGCTCCTGCCGGCGTAGCTGAAGGTGACCTGGGTGCCGCAGGGAAGCTTCCGATGCGCGACGCCCAGCGTGGTCGGCGTGAGCGTCACGCCGCAGGCGGTGGATTTGCCCCAGAAGCCGGGGCCGTACCAGGTGGCCGCCTTGTGGACCGTCCAGCTGTTCGCGGATGTGCTGGGCTGGGCGGTGGTCGTCGGATCCGTGGTCGTACCGCCGGGCACCCCGCCCGTCTGCGCGCTCGCGACCGGTGCCGCGACCATCAGGGCGGCGCCACATGCGAATCCCACAATCGCGCGAATTGTTCGCTTGCTCGTCAAACCTTCCTCTTTCGTTGCTTACGGGGTTAGCTGACGGGCTCGCGCTGAAAGATCGCGCTACGCGGCTCGATGTCCGCGACTCGCCCCAACTGATGGGTCCCCCGCTCTCCAACCTTTTTGAGTGGATGGAGACTCAGCGGAAGTGCGTGGCGCAGCCTACCAAAGGTGTCCTCATTATTTGGCACCAACTGTCGATTCGGTCGTTCAGCTCCGAACCTTCATCACGAATGGAATCGCCCACTCCGTAAGCTCCGGCCGATGCCATCGGCGCTGGTCACCGGAGCGGGACGCGGCATGGGACTGGAGATCGCCCGGCGCTTTGCCGGACGCGGCTACGACGTCGCCGTCACCGACGTCGACGAGGCAACCGCCTCCGCCGGCGCCGACCAGATTGGCGAGCGCGCCTGGTCTCTCGCGCTGGACGTCACCGACACCGAGGCCTGTCGCGCCGCGGCCTCCAAGGTGGTCGAGCGCTCCGGTTCACTCGACGTCTGGGTCAACAACGCGGGCATCCTGATCACCGGGCTCGCGCACGAGCAGGGGATCGACGTGCACCGCCGGATGCTCGAGGTCAACGCCATCGGGACCATGAACGGAACGCTGGCGGCAATCGAGCGGATGCGCCCGTCGGGACGCGGTCACATCATCAACCTGATCTCGCTGGCCGGGCTCGCGGCCGCGCCCGGCATCGTCGGGTACTCGGCCAGCAAGCATGCGGCGATCGCCTTCAGCCTCGGCACCGCCGCCGACCTGCGCCGCGCCGGGCTCTCCGGTATCCACATCTCCTGCGTCTGCCCCGACGGCGTCTGGACGCCGATGATCAACGACAAGCTCGACGATCCAAACGACGCCCTCTCCTTCTCCGGAGTGATGCTGATGCCCGAGCAGGTCGCGGAGCGGGTCGCGGGATTGCTCGACAAGCCCAAGCCGGTCCTCACCATCCCGAGCTGGCGCGGGCGCTTCGTCCGCTTCTTCGACAGCCACCCCGCCCTGACCGCGCGGCTCACCCCATTCCTCATGCGGGACGCGCTCCGCCGGCAGCGGTCCTTCAAGAAGAAGGTCGAGTCGGGGAAGTGGCCTCCGAAGTCCCACTGAGAGGGCCGCACCAGCCGGGGACCCGGGCCGGCCGCTTCCACACGGTGCGCGGGCCCATGGGCGCCTCCGGATGGCTTCGATATCCCGCAGCGTGGTGGCGAGCGAGGACAGGCAGGACGCCGGACCGCCCCTGGATCGTCCCGGCGTCGATCGGCTGGCTCCGGCGGAGGATCCGATCGGACTGGTCGATCCTCGAGCTTGGCTCGGGCCGCTCGACGGTCTGGTTCGCGCGGCGCGCCGGGCGAGTGATCAGCTTCGAGGACAACGAGTTCTGGTACCCCCGTACGAAGGAGCGACTCGGTGAGGCCGGCCTCTCCAACGTCGACCTCCGGTTGAGGCCGGTCGAGGAATTCCCGAGGGAAGTGGCCTCGCTCCCGGACGCCTCCTTCGACCTGGTGGTCGTCGACTTCCTCGAGGCGCCCGAGGTGACCCGGATGGACGCACTGCGACCGGCGCGGGAGAAGGTCCGCCCAGGCGGCCACCTGCTGCTCGATGACTCCGACCGCCCGGGCTACGCCGAGGCCTTCGAGTTGCTGTCCCGCTGGCGATTCAGGAAGTTCAGCGGAGTCAAGGACGAGTGGCCGGAGGCTTGCGAGACCGGGGTCTTCCGGCGCCCGCGCAAATAGAAGGGCCCCCTTGCGGGGGCCCTTCCTTAGCGAGCCTGTAAGCCGGATTCTGTCGGGGGCAGCCATCCATCTCTGCGGCCCACCTGGACCTCGCCGGGCTGGGTCGACGGTCCTGCTTGGCCTTGCACCGGGCGGGGTTTGCCGTGCGCGCCACGTCACCGCGGCGCCGGTGCGCTCTTACCGCACCCTTTCACCCTTGCCTGTGCGCGACTCACGTGTGGCCGCGCCATCGGCGGTCTGCTCTCTGTGGCACTTTCCCGCGGGTTTCCCCGGGTGAGCGTTACTCACCGCCCTTGCCCTTTGGTGTCCGGACTTTCCTCGAAGGCATCAACCTCCGCGACTGCCTAGCTCGCCCGACAAGGGTAGCTCTCGACCGCGGCTCCGGAGAGCCCTTTCGCCCAGTTGCGCCAGCGAGCAGGCGTCAGGCGAGCTGGGACCCGCAGGTCTTGCAACCTGAGGTCACCAGCTCTCCGTGACACACCGGGCACTCCGCCCGGCTCTGAGCCGTCAGGGCCTCCCAGGCGCCGAGGATCGTGTCTTCAAGCGTCACCTCGGACGGCTCGAACAGACGGGTCTCTACCTCGACCGCAAGGACGGTCACGAAACCCTCCTGAAAACCCCCACGACGCGCCCGAGCAGGCGCACGTCACGGGTACGAATCGGCTTCATGCTCTTGTTCTCCGGCTGTAGCCGAACTTGTTCCTTCTCACGGAAGAAGCGCTTGACGGTGGCCTCCTCGCCGACCAGGGCCACCACGATCTCGCCGTCGCGGGCACGTTCCGTGGGGTGCACCACGACGAAGTCACCATCCAGGATGCCGGCGTCCTTCATGCTCTCGCCGCGGATCCGGAGGATGTAGTCCCCGTCCTCGCCGCCGACGACGTCCGGCACCTCGAGGTAATCCTCGATGTTCTCCTCAGCCAGGATCGGCTCACCGGCCGCGACCTGCCCGACCAGGGGCAACCCCGACGGGCGGACGGCCTTCTTGGCCCGTTCCACCATCACCTCGAGGGCGCGCGGCTTCGAGGGGTCGCGCTTGAGGACGCCGAGCGTCTCGAGCTTGGAGAGGTGGGCGTGCACGGTCGAGGAGGAATGCAGCCCCACCGCCTTGCCGATCTCACGCACCGTCGGCGGGTACCCGTGACGGCTCAGGTAGCGGCTGATGAAGTCGAAGATCTCCTTCTGGCGCTTCGTCAAGTCCTTGACGAGGTCCACTTAGTCCTCCTCAGTCAGCCGCGCGTCGTGGGCGGGGCTGCTTGCGATGGGCGAACACATGTTCGGAGAGTAGCGCGGCCCGCGGACGGTTGCAAGCAACGTTCTGGGCCGAACCTTCTCACCGCGCGGTCGCCTCGGGACTCGGTCCCCGGCCACTATCATCGGCGACCCTCGCGGCTGTGGCGGAACTGGTAGACGCGCAAGGTTGAGGGCCTTGTGGCCCTAACGGGCCGTGGAGGTTCGACTCCTCTCAGCCGCATGCGAGAACCGGCATCTGTGCCGGTTCCTTGCGTTCTAGGCCGCCTGGCCCGGGAACGGGCTGGTGCCGGCGATCTCGTGGATGGCGACCTCCGGCTGCTCCGAGACCAACCCGAGCAGCGCCCCCGCGAACTTCTGGAGGTGGGGTTGCGCGAAGTGTCGGTCGAGCGCCTCCCGGTCGGCCCACTCCTCGACCGCGACGAAGCTGAGCGGGTCCTCGACCGCAGCGAAGAAGCCGTATCGCAGACAACCGTCCTCCCGCCTGGAGTCGTCCTGCATCCGCTCGAACAGGACAACCAGCTCATCCCGCTGCGATGAACCGCACCTCACCCGCCCTATGACCAGCAGCATGGGACCCTCCTCCTTTGTGGCGCTGTCATTCGATCAGCGGGATGACCCGCTCCGCAAACAGCTCGATCTGACGCCGCTCTTCCCCCAGCGGCCAGAGCTGGACCCACTCGCATCCCGCCCGCGCGTATTGGGAGAGGAGCTTCGCGCAGTGCTCGGGAGATCCGACACAGAGCTGACCCCGAAGCTCGTCCGGATCGCGCCTCAGCAGGGGTGCGAGCACCTCTTCGAACGTTCGGTCCGCCTCATCGCGATCATCGGTCACCCAGGTCCACATCGTGACCAGGGCGTTCGGGAATCCCGACGGCTCACGGCCGCGCTCGCCCAACATCCTCTCCAGCAGCCCCTTGGCGGCGGCGAACCCGTCTGGGGTGGTGTTGTAGGCGGACGCCAGCCAGCCGTCTGCGAGTCGGGCGACGCGGCGGAGGCCGGCGTCCGACCCCCAGCTCCCGATCCACAGAGGGACGCCCTCGGCCCGGTATGGATGCGGGGCCAGCTCCGCCTCGGGAACGGCAAAGTAGGTCGTCGACGGCGGGGCGTCACCCTTGAGCAGCGCGCGCAGAACCACCACGGATTCCTCGAAACGCGGCCAGCGCTGATCGAAGTCCGCCCCTACGGCGGCAAAGTCGTGCGCGGACGATCCCGGCCCGACGCCGGCGATCAGGCGGCCCTCCGAGAGGATGTCGATCGCGGCGAAGGTCTTTGCCAGCGCCACCGGGCCGCGAAGCGCGGCCAGGGAGATCGTCGTCGCAAGGGTCATCGTTCCGGAGCGCTCGATCGCCGCGGCCAGGGCAGTCAGACCGTCGAGCCACGGGGTCGAGAAGACGAAGTGATCGTTGGCCGAGATCGCCTCAAGCCCACACTCCCGGGCCGCGTCGACGGCGTCCATCACCCGGGCCGGCGACTGGCCCTCGCCCCGGAACTCCATCAGCGGCAGGTGCACGCCGATCTTCATGGCGTCCCTGACGCTACCCGGTGAGGCGGGTGAGCCAGACGCCGGAAAGGATGGGGATCTCCTCCGCCGAGTCGATGCCCCGGACCGACCCCTCCAGGCCGATGCCGCCGGGCGGCCCGCCGGCGGTCTCGAGGAGCGGATCGGAATTCGCGAAGCGGAGCTCCGAGGGCCCGAGCGGGTCGGCGACCTGCACCACCCCGTCCCGAAGAAGGCGAAGACGCTGCGAGGGCTGATGAGCGACCACGAACGTCACTCCGTCCAGCGACGGGCCCAGCCCCATCCGGCTCCCCCACCATCCCGCGAAGCGGGACAGCATCATGCGGCCGGGACCCGCCGGACCCGGCTGGAAGGCGCCGGTTCCGGCTCCCGCCAGGTCCGCGAGAAACCGGGCATTCTGCCCGGTCTGCGGATCGAGGGCCCGGGGAGAGACGATCCCGAGCCTTGGCGAGGAGAGCCGCCGTACGAGGTCGGGCAACGGCTGGTCGAGCAGGAAGCGCACCTCGTCGGGTCGCGGCGCGTCCACCGCAAAGAGGTGCGGCAGCAGGCTGCGGCCCGCGGGGTCGGTCTGCCAGCGCCTGGAGTTGGCGAGGACGGCCGCGGCGTTGAACGGCGTGCCGTCCTGAAAGCGCACACCCGAGCGGAGCGTGACCGTCCAGGTGGTCCGATCTCGCGACGGACGCGCCGCCAGGGCGAGCCCCGCCTGAGGGGTGGCCTGGCCGTAGGGCCCCGTGAGCCGCTCGATCAGGGGCTCATAGACCTGGCGTGTGACGGTTAGCGCGGCGCGGCTCTGGGAGGCCAGCGGATCGAGCGTGGAGGGCAGGCTCGGCAGCGCATAGCTAAGGGTGCCGCCCCCTCCCGCCGGGGGCAGAGGGGACGCGACCTCCGCACCGGTCCCTCCACCGCAGCCGGCCAGCGCCACCAGGGCGGGGACCACGAGCGCTGCGGCGCGCAGCCGCACCATCCGATACCTAGAGCTTCAGGATGACGATCGCGTTCAGCGCCCAGAGGATGCCGAAGAAGATGGTCCACCGGGTCAGGTTCCGCTCGACCAGCGAGCCGCCTCCGAAGGCGCTGCCGCCTCCGCCGATGCCGAACGCACCGGAGAGGCCGGCGTCCTTGCCGGAGTGCAGGAGCACCAGGAAGATCAGGATCACCGAGATCGCGACCTCGACCACGCTGAGCACGGTTGCCATGCGCGGCAGTGTAGAGATCAGCCCTGGTCAGGCGGCGGGCGAAGCCGGTCTAGCCTCTTCAGGATCGCGACCGCTTCCCCTCGCAGCTCGCGGTCGAGGCGCTTGAAGTCCTCCTCGGTCAGCTTGCCCGCCGCCCGGTCGACCTCGGCGTCGCGGATCTGGCGGTACTTGGCCGCCTTGCGCGCCTCCAGGTCGGCGAGCTCGGCCCTCGCCGGGTCCTCGGCGCTCTCGGATGGGCGCCCCCGCAGAGGCGCGGTCACGAACCAGGCAACCAGCAGAACGACGGCGACGGCGAGCAGGACTTCGAGCATCTGTCGGAGGCTAGGCGGGGCTAGGCCGGAGGGTTCGCCGTCCCCAGCTCCTTGCCGAGTCGAGCCCTGTATGCGGCCTCCAGCCGGCGGCGCGACTCGAAGGCGGGCCAGCCCGCCATCACCGCCCCGGCGACGGCGATCAGCGCGCCGATCCAGATCCAACCCACCAGCGGGTTGACGATCACGCGGAAGTTGGCCGGCGGCGGGGCCTGCGCGTAATGCTGGGCGAGGGCGAGGATGGCGATCCCCTGGGCATTCGGTGGGAGCCCAGCAAGCTCATGGTTGCCGCGAATGATCGCGGGGTTCAGCGAGGAGAGGTCCGGCTGGAAGGCGGTCCAGAGGTCCCCCCCGGCTCCGGTCTTCAGGCCGACCTCGCTGGTCGACTCGCCCATGAAGTAGCGACCGATCGCTCCGGCGGTCGGGTCCTGGGTCGGGTAGTAGTTGCGCGCCGGGTCGAGGGTGGCGAAGTGCTTGCCGTCGCGCGTGACGTCCAGCCGGGCCGCGAAGGCGATTCGCTCGTTCTGGGGGTCAGCCGTCAGCTTCCGGTAGGCGATCGTGTAGTCGCCGACCTTGGCGGTCTGGCCGACCTTGAGGCGCAGGTCGCGGTTGGTCTGGAAGCTCGAAGAGGCGGCGATGCCGATCAGGGTGAGCGCGATCCCGGCGTGGACGATGTAGCCGCCGTAGCGGCGGCGGTTGCGCCCGACGGCGGTCGCGAGCGCGCGTGGATACGCCTCACCCGTCAGCGCGTGGCGCGTGGATCCTGCCCGCCAGAATTCCCCCAGCAAGGCGATGGCGGTGAAGGCGGCAAAGCCGAAGACGAACAGCGCCCAGAGGTGCCTGCCGGCGTCGCTCACCGCCAACAGCACCGCGATCGTCACCGCGGTCGCAATGCCCGGCCAGATCAGCAGCCGGCGCGCGGCGCCACCGCTGAGCCGGCCCCAGGCGAACAAAGGCCCGATCCCGGTG
The DNA here is from genome assembly GCA_963763985.1 of uncultured Solirubrobacterales bacterium. Lineage (GTDB taxonomy): Bacteria > Actinomycetota > Thermoleophilia > Solirubrobacterales > 70-9 > DASUPK01. The sequence continues at coordinate 135,519 of CAVXQO010000016.1, forward strand.
AAGAGGACGAGCAGGACGCCGATCGGGGTCACGTAGCGATCGAACCACGGTGCCGCCAGCGAGTGGCGGTCACCGGTGAAGAACTCCGAGATCAGCGGGAAGAAGGTCCCCCAGAAGATCACCAGCACCAGCCCCACCAGCAGCAGGTTGTTGACGAAGAAGATTGACTCGCGCGAGAGCAGCGACTCGATCCGGCGCTCCGGTTTGAGCTGATCCAGACGCGTGACGATCAGCAGCGTCGCACCGACCGCTGTCACACCGATTAGCGCCAGCAGCGGCCCACCGACGGTGGAGGCGCCGAAGGCGTGGATCGACTGCAGCACTCCCGAGCGCACCAGGAACGTCCCCAGTAGGCAGAGGCAGAAGGTCGCCGAGATCAGGCTGACGTTCCAGACCTTCAACATCCCGCGCTTCTCCTGCACCATCACCGAGTGCAGGAAGGCGGTGCCCATCAGCCAGGGCATCAGCGCGGCGTTCTCCACGGGGTCCCAGCCCCAGTAGCCGCCCCAGCCGAGCTCCTCGTAGGACCAGCGGGAGCCGAGCAGCAGCCCGATGCCGAGGAACGTCCAGGCGACCAGCGCAAAGTTGCGGGTTGTCCGGATCCAGCTCGCGTCGAGCTTGCGGGCGATCAGCGCCCCGACGCAGAAGGCGAACGGGATCGACCAGAGCACGTAGCCCGAGTAGAGCATCGGCGGATGCACGGCCATGTACGGGTTGCGCAGCAGCGGCGTCAGCCCGACGCCCTCCGCCGGAGCCGGGTCGAGGTGGCCGAACGGCTGGGCCTTCAAGATCATCAGTCCTATGAAGAACGAGCCCAGCCCGGCCAGGACCGCCGTAGCCCAGGGAACGATCTCGCGGTGGCGGCGGCGCGTCATGTAGAGCACGCCGCTCGACGCCAGCGAGAGCACCCAGGCCCAGAGCAGCAGCGAGCCCTCCTGGCTCGACCACATCGCGGTCAGCTTGTAGAAGGTGGGCGTGGTCGTCGATGAGTGGTCGGCGACCAGCGCGAAGTGGAAGTCGTCGCGAAGGAAGGCGATCTCGAGGATCACCACCGCGGTGGTGAGCAGCCCGGCCATCGCGTAGATCGCGCGCCTGGACGACGCGACCCAGCGGCGGTCGCCGGTCCTGCCGCCGTAGACGCCGGCGCCCACCGCGTAGAGCGCGCAGAGCAGGGCGGCGGCCAGCAATGCGGAGCCGAAGATCGTCAGCTGGACTGCCCCGGCGTCGTGGTGGCGAACTTCGACGGGCACTTCGTGATCAGGCTGTCCCGCTGTCCGACGAAGGTGCCGTCCTGGAGCTTGCCCGTGACGATCACCTCGCGCCCGTCGCGGAACGGATCGGGGACCGTCCCCGTGTAGGCGACCGGTATCGGATGTGACCCGTCGCGGTCGGAGATCCGGAAGTCGAGCTGGTCGCCCGAGTGGTGAATCGACCCGGGGACGACGTCGCCCGTCAGCTCATAGGTCCCGCTTGGATCCGCCTGGAGGAGCTGCGACGGCTCCTTCGCCTCGGTCGAGGCGGAGAACGACGTGTAGACGAGGCCCGCGGCCAGCAGGACGGCGGCCGACAGGGCGACGATCAGTCGAATCTTGCGCTTGCGCGATTGATCCACGGGCGGCCGCGAATTATCGCAACCGCTACCTAAAGGCTCGGCCTCACGCCTCGGCGGACTCGGTTTCGACTGTGGCCGGGGAGCCGTTCGCGGCAGCCGCCGACTCGTCTTCGGGCTCGGGATCCGCCGCGGTGTGCACTCGGTTTCGGCCGGCGCGCTTGGCTGAATAGAGGGCGCGATCGGCCTTGCGGAGCAGATCCTCGCGGCTGGCGGCATCGTCGGGGAATGAGGCGACGCCGAAGCTCGCGGTTATGCCCTGTTGCAGGTCCGGGATGCGCAGGTCCGAGATCGCGGACCGCAGCTTCTCCGCAACGAGCCGGCCGCTATTGGTGTCGTCGCCCGGCAACAGCACCATGAACTCCTCGCCACCGTCGCGGGCCGCGAAGTCGTTCTCGCGGATCGTGTGCCCGACGGCCGAGCCGATCGCCGCAAGGACCTCGTCGCCCTTCGGGTGTCCGAAGCTGTCGTTGACTCGCTTGAAGTGGTCGAGGTCGAAGAGCACGAGAGCCAAAGGCTTCGAGGTGCGAGCCGAGTTGGCGACCATGTGCTTGAAGGTGTCGTCGGCCGAGCGCTTGTTGGGTAGGCCGGTGAGCTTGTCGCTCGACGCTCGACGCTCGGCGATCGCGAGGTTGCGCAGGTGGGCGACGACCGGTGCCGCCTCGCCGACGCTCTCGGAGACGGTCCGCTCCGTGGAATCATCGAACCGCTTCTGGCCACGAATCAAGACCGAGCCGATGACCTCGCCACCGACGATGGCCGGGACGCAGAGCGAGCGGCCGCCGATCTTTCCGCAGATGTCGCAGCGCAGCAGGTCGTCCGCTCCCGTGCCGCCGGTGGACGCCTTCGCGGTCCTGATGGCGAGGCAATCGTCGGGTTTGGCTCCCTCGATCGCCTTGCCCAGGGGACTGTCCTCCCCGACCGTTGTCGTCGGCTCAAGCCGGTCGGCGCTGTTGTTGCGGTTGAAGACCGAGACCTCAGAGCCGGGCACGGAGCGCTCGATATGGGCCTGGACCAGGCTGTACGCCTCCGGCTCGGTGCGGGCCGCCTGCAGACCCTCGCCGAAGCGCCGGATCCGGCGACGACGGCGGTCGGCGCCTCGCGCGGCGAGCCCCAGGGCGATGATCACGAGGCCCAGGACACCGATTGCGCCGAGAGAGACCACGCTGGTCTTCTTCTGGCTGCTGCGGCGCTCCTCGTCGATCACGGTCGCGACGCGAGCATTCGAGGCGACCACCTGGTCGAAGACTCGGATTCGGCGCGACTGATCCGCGACCGATCCCCGATGGCCGGTTGCCTGGCGCTGGTGGACGGCCTTCGCGTCGAGCGTCTGCTGGATTCTGATCAGCTTCGCCAGCTGATTCACCGCGGCCTGCTCCTCGCCGCTGTTCGTAATGTCCTGCAGGCTGGTCACGGCCCGCTCGACTCGAAGTTGCGCCCCCTCGTACTGCCCGAGCGTTCGCGGATCACCGCTGACGACGAATGCCTCGGTGCCTTCCACCAGCCGGTGCATTGCGTCCTGTACGGACTGATTGGCCGTGTTTTCGTTGAATGACTCGTCGCCGGTGTGGCGCTGGGCCCGATCGGTCAACACGATCGCCGCGGCGATCGCCAGCACGAGCCCGCAAAGCAGCCAAAGGTTTGAGGCACGAAACCTCATATTTTTGGTATCGACACCCCAGCCGTGCGTACAACCGTAGAAACCCGCATCCCACCCAGGCGAACTAGCGCCGGAGCTTGCGGAGAATCGAGCGGACCGCGAAGAAGCTCGGGCGCGGCGAGAAGTCGCGGCGGAGCAGGCCGAAGCGGTTGTCCCAGACGTTGGCGTCGTCGCCGGCGTCGCGCAGGTCGTAGGAGGTCAGTCCCTTGATGTAGCGCAGGCTCGCCGCCGCGCGGAAGCTGTCGGCGAGCGAGCGCGCCTGGCGGCCCTCCGACACGCAGTAGGGCTGGGTGGGGCAGACCGAGTAGCCGAACTCGGTCAGCCAGAGGCCCTTCGAGCGGTCGCTCTCCCCGAGCATCGCCCGGTGAATCGAGTCGACGCGGTTCTCGAAGAGGTCGCGGTGGTCCTTCCAGCGGCTCCGGGGGGTGAAGCCCGCGTTCATCTGGAAGTCATAGGGATGGATCGAGATGCCGTCGTATCCGTGGATGCCCGCGGCGTAGAGCCGGCGCAGGTAGCCGACGTCGGCGGCGCCGATCGAACCGACCAGCATCTGCGTCCCCGAGCCGATGCGATTCGCGGCCGCGGTCGCGGCGTTCGCGAGCGCGGCGTATTCAGCGGCGGAGCCGTGCCAGAACGACGTCAGGTTCGGCTCGTTCCAGACCTCGAGCGCGTAGATGCCGGGCCAGCGCCGGAGCATTCGCTCGACGATCGACCCGTAGGTCGCGGGATCGTTGGGCGGATCGAGGGTGCCGGCCCCCGGCGGGCACTTGATCGGCGCGCCATCCGCCGCCGCCCAGCACGGCGTGATCATCAGCGTGACCAGCACCTTGATCTGACACGAGGAGGCCTCGGCCAGCACCTGGTCGATGCGCCTCGCGTAGGCGTCGTCGATGCGGCCCTGGACCGGCTCGAGGCGGTTCCACTTGACGGTGAACCGCACCAGGTCGGCACCGAGGCTGCATGCCGACTGCAGTTCGCGGGCCGAGCTCGCATCGTCCATCCCGGCCGAGCCGGGCCACTCCCAGTTCGGCGTCAGGTTGACGCCGCGGAGCTGCTGGGCGACACGCGGAGCCGCCTTCTTCACCCTGTGCTTGGCGGCGGCGCCAGTGGCCGAGATCCCGGCCGGGATCGCGACGAGCGCGATCGCGGCAAGGAGAAGCGAAATCCGAGTTCTCTGGATGGTCGCGCTCATCGGGCTTTCCGGCTGCGGCTCCCCTGTAGAAGCTTTGGTGGGCATCCTTGCCCAGAGCTCTTGGCAAGCCGGGCATCCTTGCCCTCACTTCATCGTCCGTCACTGGCCGCCTGCCGGACATCTGCAATTGGCCGCACAGCCGATGGGTGAAGTCCCGCACAGCACCGGCTATTGAGGACCCCTGTATACCCACAATGCCGTTCCTTGGTCCGGTGGCGCGCATCTGATTCGGCCGAGTGCGGCTAGCCTCCGTGCGCCTTGGCGACGCCGGACCCAGTCGTGATCCTTTGCGGGGGGCGGGGCACCCGCCTGAGTGAGCGAACCGAGTCGATCCCGAAGGCGCTGGTCGAGATCGGCGGCCGCCCGATCCTCTGGCACGTGATCTCGATCTACAGCGAGCAGGGTTCCTCGCGATTCCTGCTGCTCACCGGGTACAAGGGTGAGCAGATCGCCAGCTGGGTGGCCGGGACACCGTGGCCCGAGCGGGTCGAGGTCCGCTGCATCGATACCGGTCTCGACACGCCGACCGGAGGCCGCATCAAGGCGGCCCAGGATCGAATCGGAGGGGAGCCGTTCTCCGTCACCTACGCCGACGGCGTCGCGGACATCGACCTGGCCGCGCTGGACGGCTTCCACCGTGAGGGCGGCGCCGTCGCAACGATGACCGTGGTGCGCCCCGAGCTCCAGTTCGGCGTCGCGGATCTCGGCGACGACGGTCTGGTCCGCGGCTTCCACGAGAAACCGCGGGTGGACAGCTGGATCAACGGCGGCTTCTTCTGCTTCGAGCCCGAGGTCTTCGAGTATCTCGCCGACGACAGCGTCCTCGAGCGCGAGCCGCTCGAGCGCCTTGCAGCCGACGGGCAGCTGCGGGCCTTCCGGCACGAGGGATTCTGGGATTGCATGGACACCTACAAGGACGCCGTCCTGCTCAACGACCTCTGGGAGAGCGGCGAGCCGCCCTGGCGGGTGGCCATTTGAAGGCGCTGGTCACCGGGGCGCAGGGGTTCGCCGGCTCCTGGCTCGCGAAGGCGCTCCTCGATTCGGGCGCAAACGTGACCTCGCTCGATCGCGGCGGCAGGGAGCCGAGCGGGCTGGAGCTGCTGGGCATCGCGGGTGCGGTCCACGACGTCACCGGCGACCTGCGCGACGGCGATCTCGTCCTGCCGCTGATTCGCGAGGACTCGATCGACACCGTCTTCCACCTCGCGGCCCAGGCCATTGTCGGGGACGCGAACGCATCCCCCGTCCCCACCTTCGAGGCCAACATCCAGGGCACCTGGATGGTCCTCGAGGCCTGCCGCCAGGCCGGTGTCGAAGGCGTGGTGGTTGCCTCCTCCGACAAGGCCTACGGCAGCCACGACGAGCTTCCATACACCGAGAACTCGGCCCTGCAGCCGATCTACCCCTACGACGTCTCGAAGGCCGCGACCGACCTGATCGCCCGCAGCTACTGGCACACCCACCGGCTGCCCGTGGCCGTCACTCGCCTGGCCAACATCTACGGCGGCGGCGACCGCAATTTCTCCCGGCTGATCCCCGAGACGGTCACCGCCGTGCTCGACGGGCGCCGCCCGGTGATCCGATCGGACGGCTCACCGGAGCGCGACTTCCTCTACGTCGAGGACGCCGCATCCGCCTACCTGGCGATCGCCGAGTCGCTGGCCGCCGGCCGGTCGGGGGGCGAGGCGTTCAACGCAGGGTGGGGTCGGCCCCACCCCGTGCGCGAGATCGTCGAGACGATCTGCGAGCTCGGCCCGGGCGAGATCGAGGCGGACTACCGCGGAGCCGGCAACCCGAGCGGCGAGATCGAGCGCCAGTACCTCGACTCCGCCAAGATCCGCGCGGAGATCGGCTGGGAGCCGACCGTCGACCTGCGGGAGGGGCTCGGCCGGACGCTGGAGTGGTACCGCGCGCACCCCGAGGTGAGACCGGCCCCGGCGGCGAGCTGAGTCCTGCTCCGAGATACTGGCCGTGGGATGTCGCAGGAGAATGTGGAGATCGTTCGGAACGGCTACGAGCGCTTCGCCGCAACGGGTGATCTCAGCGAAGAGAACATCACGGCCGACTTCGCCTGGGACATGTCGAACTTCCAGGGGTGGCCTGAGCAGCAGGTCTACGAAGGGATTGAAGGCGCGCGAGCGTTCCTCAGGGCGTGGACGGGCGCGTGGGATGACTGGGTGCTCGAGGTGGATGCCTTCCACGACGCCGGGGACAAGGTGGTCGCCATGACGCGCCAGCGGGGCCGCTCGAAAGCGGCGGGGATGCCCGTTGAGATGTTCTTCGCCCAGGTCTGGACGATCCGGGACGGCAAGCAGGCCCGAATGGAGATGTACTCCGATCCGGACGCAGCCCTCGAAGCAAACGGGCTCAGCTCCGGCCCCTCCGCCTGACCAGAGAGGCCGCGCGGACCAGCGCCCTCTCCACCCTTGACCCGCGGGCAGGCAGCAGCCCCAGGTCGCGCATGATCTCCGCTCCGTCGTAGTAGGAGTCCAGCCGGGCGATCAGGCCCGCATTGTCGAGCGTGGCGACGTCGACCCCGCTGCTGGTCACCACCCTGCCGGTCGGCCGCAGGCCCTCGAAGTCCCCGAGGTGGGTCATCACCGAGCGCCACTCGCCGGCGGTGAAGTCATCGCCGTGCGCGGCGCGGACCAGCTCGAAGCGCAGGTCTGGGAAGCCGGCGTGCACGCGGGCGGCGTGTTCGCGAATCCCGTCCTGGCCGCGGGCGGTCACCCCCGCTCCGTGATCCGCGTAGACGGCGTCCTCCGTGAAGAAGGACGCGATCGCGTCGGCGTCGCGATCGTTCCAGGCGCCCAGGTAGGCGCGCATCAGCTCCTCCCTCTCCTCCACCCCGCATATGGTGACGCTTGGTGAGCGCGCCCACGGAACCGCTTTCGCTGCTCGACTGGAAGCGGCGCGTCTTCGCCCTCTACGCTAACGTCCGCGCGGCGACCGACCCCGGCGAGGCGTGGGAGCTCTGGCGCCGGACCGCGACGAGCTGTTCGGGTCGCACCCGCAGTCTCCGCTGCCCGCCTCTGAGCGAGACGGCTTCGGGGGCCTTGAGTACTTCGATTACGACCCCGGGCTGAGGGCCCTCGCCGAGGTCGAGGAGACCGAGCCGCGTCGCTATGAGATCGGGACCAGCGGGGACGGCGCTTACGCCTTCGAACGCTTCGGCCTCGCGAGCTTCGCGCTGTCGGGGGAGGAATGCTCGCTCGAGCTCTACTGGCTGGAGGGCTATGGCGGTGGCCTCTTTCTCCCCTTCGCCGACGCCACCAGCGCGAAGACGACCTACGGCGCCGGGCGCTACCCGTTCGACACGGTGAAGGGCGCCGACCTCGGCGCCGAGGGCGGCCGGCTCGTCCTGGACTTCAACTTCGCCTACAACCCGTCCTGCTCCTACGACCCGAGCTGGGTCTGCCCGCTGGCCACCCCGGCGAACCGCCTGCAAATCGCGATTCAGGCGGGGGAGCGCCACGAGCAGCCCGGCTAGGCTGAGCGAATGCCGACCCCCCGGAAGGTCGCCGCGCTGCTCCGCTTCATCTGGCTCCGCCTCCGCTGCCGGCATTTCGACGGCCGGCCGTTCTTCGTCGGCCCCCGCGCGAGGTTCGAGATCGGCCGCGACGCGCGGGTGACCGTCGGCAGGCGTCTCACCCTGGTTCGCGACTTCGACGGCCGCTTCAGGGGCGAGCTGGTGATCGGGGACGATGTCTGGTTCTCGCCGGGCTGCACCCTGGCGGTGCCGGGGGCGCGCTCAAGGAACCGCTGGCGGGACGGGGGTTCGAGACTGCCCCGATCAGGATCGGGCGGAACGTCTGGGTCGGCGCGAAGGCGACGATCCTGATGGGCGTGACGATCGGCGACAACGCGATCGTCGGCGCCAACTCCGTGGTCACCCGGGACGTCCCGGCCGGCGCTACGGTCGCCGGCGCTCCTGCACGTGAGCTCGGCCCAGCGCAAACTCGACCAGACGCCCTACGGGCCTGAACGGAAGCAGCGTCGTCGCCACGCTCCCTCCGAGCTCGGCGTAGTCGAGCTTCCGGAGCAGCTCCTCGGCCTCTTCGCGCTCGCTCGCCGAGAGCCTCGACGGGCGGCCCCGTGACTTGCGGATCAGCTCGCGGAGCCTGCGCCGCTCGTCGGGCTCGAGCCGCCGCCAGTGGCGGTTGGCCAGCCATGCGATCTCGATCGCCGCGATGAACCAGAGGCGCTCGGCCAGCCAGCGGCTGCGCGCGGCAGCGCGCCTGCCGCTCCACGCGACCATCCGGTTGATGCCGCGAAAGATCATCGCCCCTGCCGGTTACCCCGAATGGCGCCGCGCATGCGCGCGCGCACGTTGCCGTTTGCGGAATGCGGCAGAACGCCGATCAGGTAGTCCAGGGTCTCGACGAGATCGCGCTTCGCGTAGACGGCCGCGTGAGTGCCGGGCCGGTCCACGAAGAGGTGTGGAATGCCGAGCTCCTCCAGCCGGCGGTCGAGGCTGAGGTTCGTCTGCTCGATGTCCGCCTCGAACGGATCGGGGCCTCCGCCATACGCCCCGCCCGGCTGTCCGTTCCCGGTGAAGAGCAGAACCCGCGTGTACCCGAGCAGGGGCGCGAGGTCCAACGGGTTGTGCGCCTGCCATCGAGCCTCCTGGGTCTCGGGCGGGCCCCACACCGCCGGGTTGCCCGCGGGCGTTCGCTGAGTCTCGAACAGCGACCGGAGCGGCCGGTAGTCCGAGTCGACCGGGCCCGAGAAGCTCGCCGCGACCGAGAACAACCCCGGGTGCCGCGCCGCGTAGCTGAGCGCCCCGAAGCCGCCCATCGAGTACCCGGCGACTGCTCGCGCCCGACCGACGGCCTTGGTGCGGAAGCGGGAGTCGATCCACGGGATCAGCTCACCCGTGTGGTAGGTCTCCCACATGGGCGGCCCTCCCCGGCCATCGTTCCACCAATCCGAGTAGAACCCGTACGGGCCGCCGTCCGGCGTGACGACGATGAGCGGCAGACGCTTCGTCAGGTTCAGCGCCGTCTTGGTCCAGCTTCCGTAGTAGCCGTTGGCGCCATGCAGCAGATAGAGGACGGCGTAGCGTCGCCTGTCTTGGCGGTAGTCGGTCTGGAAGCAGGACCCTGACGTGGGTGGGCTCGGTGAGGGCCGGCGTCGAGAGCGTGAACTCGAGCAGCCGTGGCTCGAGGCGCTGAGCGCTCTGCACGACCAGCGCGTCCGCCGGTGCGGCCGGCAGGAACGCGACGATCAGCGCGAAGACGGGTATGGGCGCGAGGCGGCGGGCTCGTCTCATGCAGGGATGGAACAGGACGGGGGTGCGAAGAGAGCGGATGACGGGACTTGAACCCGCTACCTCCAGCTTGGGAAGCTGGCGCTCTACCAGGTGAGCTACATCCGCGCTGCCGACATTCTAAGGTCGGCGAAGCAGCGCCACTAGCCTTCCCGGAGTGAGCTCGAAGTCATTCGCGGTGGTGATCGCCGTCCTGGCGGTGATCGGCCTGCTGGGGTTCGGCCTGCTCAGCAAGGGCGAGGCATCGCTGTCCCTTGGAGAGACCGCGCCCGACAAGCGGCTTCAGACACTCGACGGATCCGGAAGCGGGCAGATCGCGGACTATCGGGGCAAGTGGGTGTTCGTCAACTTCTGGGCCTCCTGGTGCGAGCCCTGCAAGGCCGAGGCCCCGGTCCTCGAGAGCTTCCAGAGGGCGCACCAGGCGCAGGGCTTCACGGTGCTCGGCATCGACCTCTACGACTCGACCGAGGACGCGCTCAACTTCGTCCACCGCTACGGGCTCACCTACCCGCAGCTCCACGAGTCGGGCGGCGACGATCGCAAGGAGGCCTACGGGATGACCGGCTTCCCCGAGTCCTTCCTGATCGACCCGCGGGGCAAGATCGCGCTGATCAGACGCGGGCCCGTCAACCAGAGCTATCTGGACCAGATGGTCGTGCCGCTGATTCAGGCCCGGTCGTGAGCCGCCGGCTCCGGTTCGCTCTCGCGCCCTTCGCGCTCGCGGCAGTGCTGGCGCTGGGCTCTCTGTCACCGACGGCCTCCGCGGCCACACCACGGACCAACCTGCCGGACGTCGAGGACGAGGTGATGTGCACGATCTGCGGGACGCTGCTCGCCGAGTCCGACTCCCCTCAGGCCGACCGGGAGCGGGCCCTGATCCGCAGGCTGATCGACCGGGGAGAGACGCAAGGACGAGATCAAGGACGCGCTCGTCGCGCAGTACGGACCGCGGGTCCTGGCCACTCCGAGCGGCCACGGTTTCGACCTCGCGGCCTGGATCGTCCCGGGACTGCTGATCGCACTGGCCATCGCCGGACTAACCGTCGGAGCAGCCCGGCTCGCCCGCCGGTCCCGCCCACCCGACCCGCCCCCGCCGCTCGATCCCGGCGACGAGGCCCGGCTCGAGCGGGATATCTCCTCCTACGACCTCTGACAGCCGGGTGGCTACATGCTTTCCGGCGCAGAGATCCCCAGGAGCCCGAGGGTTCGGGCGATCGTCCGCTTGGTGAGCAGGCAGAGGCCGAGCCGAGCCTCCTCGACGCCCTCGCCCTCGGCGCCGACCACCTGGCAGTCGCGGTAGAAGGCATGGAAGTCGCGCGCGACCTCCATCCCGTAGGCGCAGAGCCTGTGCGGAGCGCGCCGCTCCGCTGTCTCGGCGACCTCGTCGGGTAGCTCGCAGAGCCGCTTGATCAACGCCCGCTCGGAGGGCTCCACCGGGAGGGCCGCGAAGTCCGCCGCCGCCCGCTCCTCCGCCCCCTCCCCCGCCTTGCGCAGGATGCTCGCAATCCGGGCATGGGCGTATTGGACGTAGTAGACCGGGTTCTCGTTGGACGTCTTGCGCGCCAACTCGAGGTCCAGGTCCACCGTCGTGTCGTGGCTGCGCTGCAGCATGAAGAAGCGGGCGGCATCGGCTCCGATGTCGTCGATCAGCTCGTCGAGCGTCACGAACTCGCCGCTGCGCTTGGACATCTGCGCGCGCTCGCCGCCCTCGACGACGTGGACGAGCTGCATGATCGCCACCTCGAGTGCAGCCGGGTCATAGCCGAGCGCTGCCAGACCCGCCCGGAGGCGATCGACGTAGCCGTGATGGTCCGCACCGAGCACGTCGATCAGCCTGTCCGACCCTCGATCGAGCTTGTCTCGGTGATAGGCGATGTCGGAGAGGAAGTAGGTGGAGTCGCCGTCCGAGCGGATCAGGACGCGGTCCTTGTCGTCGCCGAAGCTCGTCGTGCGGAGCCAGGTCGCGCCCTCGCTCTCGTAGACGTGGCCCGCCTCGCGCGCCTCGCCGAGGGCTCGCTCCACCGCGCCGGACTCGTGCAGCGCCCGCTCGGAGGACCAGGTGTCGAAGACGATGTCGTAGCGGCGGAGGGTCTCCTCGGCGGCCGCCAGCATCTGGGCGATCCCGCGGCGCCCGACCGCATCGAGGTCGTCGGGATCCACGCCCTCCCGCTTCAGCCCCTCTCCGATCTCCGCGACGTAGTCGCCCTCATATCCGTCCTCGGGTATCGGCTCGCCCTTCATCCGCGCTGCAATCGAGGCCGCGAAGCGGTCAATCTGACCGCCGCGGTCGTTGACGTAGTACTCGCGCGTCACCGGATGACCGCAGAACTCGAGGACGCGGGCGAGCGAGTCGCCGAGCGCCGCTCCCCTGCCACCCGCCGCCGTGATTGGCCCGGTCGGGTTGGCCGAGACGAACTCGACGTTGACTCTCTCCGTCGTCTCATCGGCTCGCGGAGGCCTGCCGAGCCGCTCGCCCTGGGCCGCCAGCTCGCCGGCGGCGCGCCTGTACCAGTCATCGGAGAGGAACAGGTTGAGGAAACCGGGCCCCGCCACCTCGACCTTCTCCAGGCTGCCCTCGAGGCTCTTGCCGAGCTCGGCGGCGAGCTTCTCCGCCGTGCCGCGCGGCTTCTCTCCCAGCGCGGGGGCCAGGAGCATCGCGGCATTGGTCGAGTAGTCGCCGAACTCCGGCTTCGGGGGGCGCTCCAGGGTCGGCTGAGACTTGCCCGTCTCGGCGCCATCCCGCAGCGTCGAAGCCGCGGCCTCGACGGCGGAGCGGAGCTCTGCGACCGGATCTGCCATGAATCGGAGCCTACGGCTTCGCCATCAGATCGCGGCCTGGTGGCCGCTAGAGGTGGTACGGCTCGCCGGCGAGGATCTTGGTCGCGCGGAAGAGCTGCTCGAGCAGCACGACCCGGGCGAGCTGATGGGCCATGGTCTGAGGGCCGAGGGAGACGCGCTCGTCGGCCAGGGCCATGCTGCGGGAGGAGAGCCCCTCCGGGCCGCCGATCAGGAAGCAGAGGTCCTGCGCGTCGATCCGGCGCTCGGAGAGCCAGCTCGCCCAGGCCTTCGAGCTCAGCGCCCGACCGCCTCGATCCAGCGCGATCACGTGCGAGCGCGGCGGGATCCGTCCCTCGATGTTGACCTCGTCCCGGACCTCGATCACCTCCACCGGCTGGTGGCGCTGCAGCATCTTGCGGTAGTGGGAGTCCGCCTCCGCGAACGGCGCCTTGATCTTGCCGACGACGACCACCGTCACCTTCACGGGCGCTTGCCCTGCTCCCACGCGAGCGCCGCGCCGATCCGGTCGACCGCCGGCGGATGGGTCCCGAAGAGGAAGCTGAAGAGCCCGGGCGGATCGGGGTCGGAGAGGTTCCGGTCCGCGAGCTGCTGCTGGAGCTCGATCATGCCTCGCGGGTCGTCGGTCAGCTGGAGCGAGAAGGTGTCCGCCCGCGCCTCGACCGCCCGCGAGAGCTGGTTGCCGGCGATCCCGATCACGAAGGAGGTCGCGAAGATCGCCACTGCAAGGGCTGGCAGGTAGGAGGGCTGGCCCGGCTCGACGCCGCGGCGCCGCGCGATCCCTCCGGCCATCAGCGAGATGAAGATCAGCGAGAGCGGGGTGACGATCGCGACGAACAGGAGCCCGCGCTGGATGTCGTTGCCGTGCACGTGCCCGAGCTCGTGGGCGACCACGGCTCGGCGCTCGCCCTGGTTCAGGTCGTGGACCAGCGTGTCGTAGAGGACCACCTGCTTCGAGGAGCCGAGGCCGTTGACGTAGGCGTTGATCGCGGTGGTCCTCTTGCTCGCGTCGACCTCGTAGACATGGCCGACGTCCACCCCCGCCTTCCTCGCCAGCTCGAGGACGTCGCTGCGCGCCTGTCCCGGCGGCAGCTCGTCGAACTTGTTGAAGAGCGGCGCGATCACGACCGGGGCCAGCCAGGTCATGATTCGCCGCGGCGATCACGACGGCGACGCTGCCCGGGATCCACCAGCGCGACCCGAAGCGGCGGATCAGCCAGAGCGCGAAGGTGCCGACCAGGCCGGCGAGCACTGCTCCGATCGCGGCTCCCTTGCCCCAGTCGCTGAACCAGCCGCCCAGGGACTGGGTGGAGAGCCCGACGTCCACGGACCGCTCGTGCGCGGCGATCCCGAAGGGCACAGTGATCACCGCGACGACGACCGAGAGCCCGGCCGCCGCGGCCGCCCCGCCCAGAACCGGCCGCGCGGCGAGGCGATCGAGGGCTCGCCGGGTGATCGCGGGACGCCCCGTCGCCAGCAGGATCAGCACCGCCCCCTCGGCGACCAGGCTTCCGACCAGGATCAGCCGCTGCCCGGAGGCGTAGTCGCGCGCCTTGGTCAGCTCGGCGTGGGAGAAGTAGGCGCTCTCGTCGGCGTGAACGGGCTGCTCGACGTCGCGAGGGCGCAGTAGCCACGCGGCAGCCTCGGCGACGACCACCGCTGCGACGGCGGTGACGCCGAGACGCACCCATTTGGACGATGATCGGGCAGCCACCGCCCTACGATAAACGGCCCCCTTGGGCGGGCCTAAAGCGCAGATCGTCCGGAATCCCCGTGAAAGTCGCCATCCTCACCGACATCCACAGCAATCTGCCGGCGCTCGAGGCGACGCTCTCGGCGATCGACGAGGCGGGCCTGGAGCGCCGCTGGTGCCTGGGCGACGTGGTCGGCTACGGCGCGCAGCCCGACGAGTGCACCAAGCTCGTCTCGGAGCGCTGCGAGCTCAGCCTGGTCGGCAATCACGACCTGGCGGTGACGGGCGAGATCAGCACCGAGGTCTTCTCCGCGTCCGCGGCCGCGGCCGTCGAATGGACCCGAGCCAACTCGGATGCCTCGACGATCGAGTTTCTGAAGGCGCAGAAGCCCGAGAACACCGAGCACGAGGTGGCTCTGTACCACGCATCTCCCCGCGACCCGGTCTGGGAGTACGTTCTCGCCGTCGACCAGGCCCGCGAGTGCATCGAGGAGCAGGCCGCGCGGGTGAGCTTCATCGGGCACTCGCACGTCGCCCTCTGGTTCTCGGACTCAGACGGCCCGCCCGGCTCCGACGGTGGTGGCCAGGCCGAGGACGGCAGGGAGATGGACCTCTCCGAGCACCGCTGGCTGCTCAATCCGGGAAGCGTCGGGCAGCCGCGCGACGGGGATCCGCGCGCGGCCTGGCTCGAGCTCGACACCGAGGGCTGGAAGGCGACCTACCACCGCGTCGCCTACGACATCGACCAGGCGGCGGAGGCGATCAGGGAGGCGGGGCTGCCCGAATTGCTCGCCGACCGCCTCTATGTGGGCCAATGATGTCGGCCGATCGGGTGAGGACAAGCCCTTTGAGCGCCCCGGCTAGTATCGCCGCGATGCCGAAGAAGCTGCGGCCAATCCTGCTTGCCCTCATCCTGGCGGGCGCCTCCGCGGGCGTCCTGGGCTGCGGTGGGAGCAGCGGTCCCGACCCCTCGCTGTCCAGTCAGGAAGCGGCGGTGCTGAGCTCCAAGATCGACGAGATCCAGAGCAATGTGGCGGTGGGGAGCTGCCTGGTCGCCTCCGACAAGACGGACGACCTGATCGCCGACGTCCAGAACCTCCCCTCGAGCGTCAACGATCAGGTCAAGACGGCGCTCGAGAACGGCGCCAACCAGCTGAAGATCCTGCTCAACGACCCGAGCCAGTGCCAGGGCAGGACCACCCCACCACCTCCCCGACGACCACCAGCACGCCGTCCACGACGGAGTCGACCCCGACCAAGACGCGTCCCACCACCACGACCACCCCCACCCAGACCCAGCCGACCACGACCACTCCGACTCAGACGTCGCCGACCACGACCCCCGGCGGCTCGGGCGGGATCGGGCCGGGAGGACTATGAGCCCGCGCAGCCCGAAGGGCGAGCTGATCTCCGATCGCTACCGGATCGAGGACCGCCTCGGATCGGGCGGAATGTCGAGCGTCTTCCGCGCCACCGACACGATCCTGGAGAGGACGGTCGCGGTGAAGATCCTCGCGGAGCACCTCTCCGACGACGATCGCTTCGTGGCCCGCTTCCGCCGAGAAGCGCTGGCGGTCGCGAAGCTCGTTCACCCCAACATCGTCCAGGTCTACGACACCGGCAACGACGGCGGCCAGTACTACATCGTCATGGAGTACGTGCGCGGCCGATCCGGCGCCCAGCTCCTGCAGGCCGAGGGCAAGCTCGATCCGGAGACCGCGGTGGAGATCGGCGTGCAGGCGTGCGCCGGCCTCGACTACGCGCACCGCCACGGGATCATCCACCGCGACGTCAAGCCGGGCAACCTGATGATCATCGGCGGGCCCGCCGGCGGCGGCGACATGACCGTGAAGCTGGCGGACTTCGGCATCGCTCGCGCCAGCGAGCAAACACGAATTACTCAGGTCGGCTCGGTGGTCGGGCACGGCCGCATACCTCGCGCCCGAGCAGGCCCGCGGCGAGGAGGCCAACCCCGCCTCGGACGTCTACTCGCTCGGCGTCGTGCTCTACCAGTTCCTCGCCGGGCGGCTGCCCTATGAGGGTGCCTCCCTGGCCGAGCTGGCGGTCCGCCAGCAGTCGGAGCAGCCGCTCCACCCCAGCTCGTACAGCGAGGACGTCCCCCAGGCGGTCGGCGACGCCGTCCTGGTCGCGCTCGACTCCGACCCCGCGCATCGCTTCGCCGCGGCCGGCGAGCTGGCGGACGCCCTGCGGCGCGGCCTGACGGGCGTCTCGCCCGCCGCCACGGCCCAGACCCGTGTTCTCGGCGGCGACGCCCCCACGTCCGCCACCCGCCACATGCCGCGCACCCGCACCCAGAGACGGCCCCAGCGCCGCCCCGCGCCGCCGCGCGGGCGCCAGGCCGCGCCCCCGCGCCGCCGCCGGGCCCCGACGGTCGCTCGCAACCTGCTCGCGCTGATCGC
Source organism: uncultured Solirubrobacterales bacterium (assembly GCA_963763985.1). Classification (GTDB taxonomy): domain Bacteria; phylum Actinomycetota; class Thermoleophilia; order Solirubrobacterales; family 70-9; genus DASUPK01. The sequence goes on from CAVXQO010000016.1 coordinate 152,158, forward strand.
GATCCTCCTGCTCGCCGCGGTCGTGGCGGCCATCGTCGTCCTCGCCTCGAGTAGCAACGGGGGCAAGATCAACCTGGATCAGGTCGTGAAACAGAACGTGAACGACCAGATCGACGCCCTCAAGCAGGTCGTCGACGACAACACGAAGTAGCCGCCGGCTCAGCTCCGTCGCCCTCGCGGCAGCAGCAGCGAGAGCAGCGAGCGCCGTCCGCACTTCGGGCACTTCGAGATCGAGTGCTCGAGGGTCGCGCCGCAGTGGCGGCATGCCGGCTGCTGCTTGACGACGCCCTTCACGCGGGCGAGTCTAGGCGAGTCGCTACGGCGTCCCGCCCGCCGCCCGCGCGAAGGCGTACCAGGCCGGCTTCGGGCGTGCCGTCCAGGGTGAAGAGGCCGGCGCGGTCGGTCCAGAAGTCGGGGCCCGGCGAGTCGTGGTCCGTGTAGCTGAACCAGAGCGCGCGCGCGATGCCGAGCGAGCCCGCGTTGCGCTGGAGGAGGCCGTATGTCCTGGTCAGCTTGCTCGCCTGCTGCGCGAGGGTCGCCTTGACCGGGGAGCTCTTCAGCTTGTGGCCGCCCGTCACCCAGCCGAACTCGGACACCCAGATCGGCGTGGCGCCGTCGCCGTGGCGGCGCATGATCCGGCGCGCCAGGCGCACCCAGTGGACCACGCCCTTCGGCTTGGTCGAGTCCGGGTGGATGCCGAGGGCGTCGAATGAGCCCTTCACGCCGTGGACCCGGTAGAGCGCGTTGAGGTAGGTGGTCATGTCGACGGTGTTGCGGATCGTGTGGAAGGGGAAGACGCCGCCCGTCAGGACCTGCGCCGACGGGTCGCCGGCCCGTAGTCCGGCGGCCGAGATCTTGAGCAGGCGCGCAAAACCGCGGGGGTTGGGCTTGCCGCCCCAGAAGCCGCCCAGGTTGGGCTCGTTCCAGATCTCCCAGGTGGTGATTGGTCGCCTGGGTAGCTCGGGGTGCAGGGTCCAGAAGGTCCCGTTGGCGCCGTAGCGGCGGGTGAAGTCGGTCAGCAGGCTGCGCCAGGCCACGCGCTGGCGCGCCGTGTAGATCGGCGGCCTCGTCGAGATCCGGGAGATCCAGGACGGAACGCCGGACAGGTCCGGCAGCAGGGTGAGGCCGGCGCGCGCCGCCTCCGCGACCAGCTGATCGGTGGTCGCGTAGAGGCGCTCGCCGGGACGGGGCTCGGTGTTGCCCCAGAAGAACTGAATGCGGAAGGTTCCGACTCCGCCCTGGGCCGCGCGATTGAGGTCCGCCTGGGTCGGATAGTTGACCCCAACGACTCCGAAGAAGGGGTCGGACGACGCGGACGCCGGCGCAGCGAGACCCGTGACCACCAGGGCAAGGCAGATGAGCTTGACCGCTCCCCTCGGCATGAGCCCAAGGTAACCCCGCCCAATTCCCGATGTCGCAGTTCAGACCGCCCAGGGCAGCGCGCCGCCGAGCACGGCGGCCGAGTAATCGGCGAAGCGACCCCCGCCGATCGCCGCCCGCGCACCGGCGACCAGGCGCTCCATGTAGGTCAGGTTGTGGAGGGTGAGGAGGCGGGTCCCGGTCAGATCCTTGTTGCGCGCCAGGTAGTGGAGGTACGCGCGCGTGTGGCGCGAGCAGGCTTCGCAGCCGCAGCCCTCGACCACCGGCGAATCGTCCTCAGCGTAGGCCGCCTTCGTCAGATCAATTCGGAAGCGCCCGCCCGGATTGGGAGCGAGCGCCGTCCCGTGCCTCGCCAGGCGGGTCGGGATCGCGCAGTCGAACAGGTCGATGCCCATTCCGATGCCGGCCAGCAGATCGTCGACCTCGCCGATCCCCAGCAGGTGGCGAGGAGCCTCCTCCGGCAGCAGCGGCACTGTGAATCCGAGCACGCCGTGCATCTCCTCCTTCTCGCGGCCGAGCGTGCCGCCGATCGCGATCCCGTCGATCGAGGCGGCAGCGGTTCGCTTCGGCCGAGTCCCGGCGCAGGTCCTCATGGACGCCGCCCTGGACGATGCCGAAGACCGCCTGGTCGGCCGGCCCCTCCCGGTCGTGCCACTCGAGGCAACGGCCGAGCCACCGATCGGTGCGCTCGGTCGAGCGCGCCGTGTAGTCGCGGTCGGCGTGGGCCGGCGTGCACTCGTCGAAGGTGAGGGCGATGTCGGAGCCAAGCGCCCTCTGGATCCGCATCGACTCCTCGGGGCCGAGGAAGCGGCTGGACCCGTCGAGCAGCGACTGGAACGCAACCCCCTCCTCCGAGATCTCGACCTTCGCGCCGCCCGCCACGTTTCCGCGACGCCCCTTGATCTCGTCGGCGACGCCGCCGTGTGCCAGCGAGAAGACCTGGAAGCCGCCCGAGTCGGTGATGATCGGCCGCTCCCAGCCCATGAACCGGTGCAGCCCGCCGCGCGCGGCGATCAGCTCCTCGCCCGGTGAGAGGTGCAGGTGGAACGTGTTGCCGAGGACCATCTCGTAGCCGAGCGCGGCCACCTCGGCGGACGAGAGCCCGCGGACGCTGCCCTTGGTCGCCAGCGGGATGAATGCCGGCGTCGCCACCTCCCCGTGCGCCAGATGAATCAGGCCCGCGCGAGCATCGCCGTCGCGAGCCTGGATCTCGAACCGGAGCCTGGCCGGGTCCTGCCTCACCGGCCAAGCCTATGGCCGCTAGGGAACGCGCAGGCTCTGCCCCGTCATCGCTTCCGGCTGGGGGATGCCGAGCAGGTCAAGAGCCGTCGGCGCCACGTCGGCGAGGATCCCGCCGTCGCGCAGCTCGATGCCCGTGGCGGTCACGATCACCGGCACCGGGTTCGTCGAGTGGGCGGTGTTGGGCGAGCCGTCGGGCTCCAGCATCTGCTCGCAGTTGCCGTGGTCGGCGGTGATGATCAGCGCGCCGCCCTTGGCGTGGACTGCGGAGACGACCTCGCCGAGACGGCCGTCGACCTCCTCGACCGCTGCGACGGCCGCGGGGATGACGCCGGTGTGGCCGACCATGTCCGGGTTGGCGAAGTTGATGATCCCGAAGCGGTAGCCATCCGCGCTCCAGTGCTCGGTGAACAGGCGGGCGGCCGCGGCGGCGCTCATCTCCGGCTTGTGGTCGTAGGTCGGGACGTCCCGCGCCGATTCCGCGAGGAAGTGCTCCTCCCCGGGCCACTCCTCCTCTCGCCCGCCGTTGAAGAAGTAGGTGACGTGCGCGTACTTCTCGGTCTCCGCCACGTGGAGCTGGCGGTCGCCCTGATCGGCGATCACCTGGGCGAGCGTGGTCTCGGGCTCGCGCGGCGGGAACGCGACCGGGTAGGGCCAGCCGTGGTGGTACTCGGTCATCGTCGTCAACTCGAAGGCGCCCGCGCCTCCGCGGTCGAACTCGTCGAAGTCCGGCTCGCCGAGGGCCCTGGTCATCTGCCTGGCGCGGTCGGGGCGGAAGTTGACGTAGACGAACGGCTCGTCGGGCTGGGCGCCGTCGTAGTCGCCGATCACCGTCGGCTCGATGAACTCGTCGGTGACGTCCTCCTCGTATGAGGCGCGGATCGCCTGCACGGCCGTCTCGGCGCGCGGCGCCTCGGCGTGGACGATCGCGTCGTAGGCCTTCTTCGTCCGATCCCAGCGCCTGTCCCGGTCCATGCCCCAGTACCGGCCGCCCACCGTGCGCGATCCTGCCCGTGTGGCGGAGCCAGCGCTCGACCTCCTCCACGTAGCCGGCGCCGTTGTGGGGAAGCGTGTCCCTGCCGTCGGTGAGGACGTGGAGCACGAGGTCCGAGACTCCCTCCTCCCCGGCCAGCTCGATCATGGCCTCGATGTGCTCCCAGCCCGAGTGGACGCCGCCGTCGGAGACGAGTGCGATCGCATGGAGGCGGCCGCGGCGGGACTCGCGCGCGGAGCCGCAGGCTGCGCGCAGCGCGGGGTTCTCGAAGAAGCTGCCGTCCGCGATCGCCTCGTTGATGCGCATCAGGTCCTGCTTGACGACGGCGCCGGCGCCGAGGTTGAGGTGGCCGACCTCGGAGTTCCCCATCTGCCCGTCGGGCAGCCCGACGTCGCGGCCCGAGGTGGAGAGCGTCGTGCGGGGATATCCGGCCCAGAGCTCGTCGAAGATCGGGCGTATTGGCCTGCGACACCGCGTTTCCGGGGCCGTCGGGGGCGAGGCCGAAGCCGTCCAGGATCACCAGCGCCAGCGACGGCACCGGCACGCTGGTCGGCCCTGCCGGCAGGCTCATCAGGAGGCCGCTTCGACGATCGCCGCGAAGTCGGCTGGGTCGAGGCTCGCCCCGCCGACGAGCGCGCCGTCCACGTCGGGGAGCGCGATCAGCTCGGCCGCGTTGCCCGGCTTGACCGAGCCGCCGTAGAGGATCCGGATCGCGGCAGCGGCCTCGCCCGAGCGGCTCTCGATCAGCCCGCGAATCAAAGCGCACGCCTCCTGCGCCTGCTCGGGCGTCGCCGTGCGGCCCGTGCCGATCGCCCAGATCGGCTCGTAGGCGATCACCACGTCGCCAAGCTGGTCGTCAGGGACGTCGGAGAGGTCGGCCTCGATCTGGCGCGTCAGGATCCCCTCGGTCTCGTCCGAGTCCCGCTGGGACTCGTTCTCCCCCACGCAGAGGATCGGCTCGAGCCCGGCGCGCAGCGCCGCCGGCACCTTGCGGGCGAGGGCCTCGTCGCTCTCGCCGAAGTACTGGCGGCGCTCGGAGTGGCCGAGGATCACGCCGTCGACTCCGAGCTCCAGCAGCATCGGCGCCGAGACCTCGCCGGTGAAGGCGCCCTCGGCCTCCTCGTGCATGTTCTGGGCGGCCACCCGGGCGCGGCTCTGGGCGCAGTGCTCGACCGCTGTCTTCAGCGAGAGGAAGGGCGGGCAGATGACGACTTCCGGGCCGGCCTCGGGGACGCTCGGCAGGAACTCGGCGAGGAAGCGCTCGGTCTCCTCGATCGTCTTGTTCATCTTCCAGTTGGCGGCCAGGATCGGCGTGCGGTCAGGCATCCTGGAGAGCCTCCACCCCGGGCAGATCGCGTCCCTCGACCAGCTCCAGCGAGGCGCCGCCGCCGGTCGAGATCCAGTCCACCGAGTCCGCCAGGCCGAACTTATGCAGGGCGGCCACGGAGTCCCCGCCACCGACCACCGTGTGCCCGGGCGCCTCGGCGACCGCCTCCGCAACGGCGCGCGTGGCGACGTCGAACGGCGGGACCTCGAAGGCGCCCATCGGCCCGTTCCAGAAGACGGTCCCCGCCCGCGCGATCCTCTTTGCGAAGTTCGCCGCGGTGTTGGCGCCGACGTCGAGGCCCATCCAGCCCTCGGGGACGTCCACCCCGTTCAGATCTCGGGTTTCGGTGCCGGCGTCGAGCTCCCTGCCGAGGACCAGGTCCTCCGGCAGCTCCAGCATCGTGTCGCTCTTCTCCGCCTCGGCGAGCACGCCTTTGGCGGACTCGACCCCCTCGTCCTCGACGAGGGAGTTGCCCGTGTCCCGGCCCTCGGCCTTGAAGAAGCTGAAGCACATGGCCCCGCCGATCAGGATCTCCTCGGCGAAGCCGAGGAAACGGTCGATCACCCCGAGCTTGTCGGTGACCTTCGCCCCGCCGAGGACGACGATCAGCGGGCGCTGCGGGTCGTCGCGGACAGCGGTCAGCTGCTTCACCTCCTCCTCCAGGAGCAGGCCGGCGTAGCCAGGCAGGTGGTGCGCGACGCCCTCGGTTGTCGCGTGGGCCCGGTGGGCGGTGCCGAAGGCGTCGTTGACGTAGAGGTCGGCGAGCTCGGCGAGGGCCTTCGCCAGCTCGGGGTCGTTCTTCTTCTCACCGTCCTCGAAGCGGCTGTTCTCGAGCAGCAGGACCTCGCCGGGGGCCAGCTCGGAGGCCATCGCGGCGACCTCGTCGCCGACCAGCGGCCGGGGCCAGCTTGACTGGGGCGTCCAGCAGCTCACCGAGCCGCTTGGCCACCGGGGCCATGGAGAGGCTCGGGTCGTGCCCCTTGGGACGTCCGAGGTGCGAGACGAGCACGATGCTCGCGCCGCGGTCGCGCAGCAGCTCGATCGTGGGCAGCGAGGCGCGGATCCGCGTGTCGTCGGCGACCTTGCCATCGTCCAGCGGAACGTTCAGGTCCGCGCGCAGCAGGACCCGACGGCCATCGACCTCAGCGTCCCTGACGCTCGCCTTTGCGAACGAGCGCGACGCCGTCTCGTCAGGCACTTACCGCGGCCGGCTGCAGCACCTTCTCCGCCAGATCGACGCAGCGGTTGGCGTAGCCCCACTCGTTGTCGTACCAGGAGAGGAGCTTGACGAAGGTTCCGTCAACCACCTTGGTCTGCTCGGCATCGAAGACCGAGGAGTGCGGGTCGGTGACGATGTCTGTGGAGACGATCGGGTCCTCGGTGTACTTGAGGATCCCCGAGAAGGGGCCCGAGGCGGCTTCCTTCATCGCCGCGTTGATCTCCTCCTCGCTGGTCGCCTTCGAGACGTCGCAGGTCAGATCGACCAGCGATCCGGTGATCACCGGCGCGCGGACCGAGATGCCGCTGAGCTTGCCCTGCAGGTCCGGCAGGACGAGGCCGACCGCCTTGGCGGCCCCGGTGCTGGTCGGGATCAGGTTCATCGCCGCGGCGCGGGCGCGGCGCAGGTCCTTGTGGGGCATGTCCTGGAGGCGCTGGTCGGCCGTGTAGGCGTGGATGGTCGTCATCAGGCCACGCTCGATGCCGACCGTGTCGTTCAGCACCTTGGCCACGGGCGCCAGGCAGTTGGTGGTGCAGGAGGCGTTGGAGATGATGTTGTGCTTCTCAGGGTCGTAGTCGGAATCGAAGTTGACGCCGAGAACGACGGTGATGTCGGGCTCCTTGGCTGGGGCCGAGATGATCACCTTCTTCGCGCCGGCCTCCAGGTGCTTGGCGCGGCGTCCTCGCGCTTGGTGAACAGGCCCGTGGACTCAATCACGACCTCGACCCCGAGGTCGCCCCAGGGGAGAGCGGCCGGGTCCTTCTCGTTCAGGACCTTGAGCTCCTTGCCGTCGATGCTGATGCCGCCGCCGGAGACCTCGATCTCGCCCGGGAAGCGACCCAGGACGGTGTCGTACTTGAGCAGGTGGGCCATCGTCTCGGCGTCGACCAGGTCGTTGACAGCGACGAACTCGAGATCCGACCCCGCGTCGAGGGCGGCGCGGAAGAGGTTCCGGCCGATGCGCCCGAAGCCGTTGATGCCCACCTTGACTGCCATTTGAAGTCCTCCTAGCCGGGTTTGCTCTACTCAAATTATCGAGCCAGTGCTCGGTCCGTCCCCGTGCGGAGCACGGAGATCGCCTCAGCGGTCGTGAGCGACGCAGACCTCGACGAGATAGCCGTCGGGGTCGTTGAGGCGGCAGGCGTAGTTGCCCGGGCCGAAGGAGGGGGCGCTCCCGGGCTCGGCAACCGGCTCGCCGCCGTTCGCGGAGCCCGATTCGAACGAGGCCTTGACGGCCGGGATGCTCTTCGCCGGGAATGAGATCAGGCCGTATCCGGGCCGCTGTGAGTCGGCCAGCTCGATGAAGAACTCCGCCTTGATCAGCCCCCAGCTGACCGAGTTCGCGGGCGCATCCTGGCGGCGCCAGCCCAGCGGCGCCAGGATCGAGTCGTAGAAGGCGCCGCTGCGCTCGAGGTCTGTGACTTTTACGGCTGCGTAGTTGAGCATCAGGAGATGAGGGGAGATCGAGACGTTCCCTGCCGACCAGCGCGCCGAATTGCTCCTCTCTCACGCGGTCGGCCTTCGACCCTCAGATTACAGGTGAGGCCGAATCCGGCGTCAGCGCCGTGGCTCCCAGCGAAAGAACCGGACCGCGATGACGAGGCCGAACAGGCCCCAGGCAGCGACGACGGCCAGGTGTCCCCACTCGAATCCGGCGCCGGTCGTGTTCGGGTCCCAGGCAGTGAACATCGCCTCGAAGAAGTGGCGGATCGGGAACGCGTCGGAGAAGTTGATGACACCGCTCGGGAAGCTCATCCTGGGGAATGAAGACGCCTGACAGGAAGTAGAGCGGCAGCACCGTCGCGTTGGTTACGGCCGGCGCGGCCTCCGCGGTCGGGATCGCGGCGGCGAGCGCGAAGCCGAGGCAGGAGAACGGAGAACGCCCCGACCGCCAGCGTGACCAGCATCGCGGGCATCGTGTGGGTCGGGATCGTCACGCCGTAGAGCAGGTCGCCGATCACGCTGACCAGGGCGACCATGATCACCGAGATCACCAGCGAGTTCCCCACGCGCCCGGCGACGAACGCCGCCGGGGGCAGCGGCGTCCCGCGCACGCGCTTGAGCTGGCCCGCCTCGCGCTCCGCCGGGAGGTTCGTCGCCAGCTTCACCGTCGTCGCGGAGATCACGGCGAGCGAGATGATCGCCGGCACGTAGTAGGTGGCGCCCTTGACGTCGAGGCCGGAGATCTGGTTGTCCTTGAAGACGCGTCGCCAGGATGAACAGGAAGATCAGCGGCAGAGCCGCGGTGAAGAAGACGGCGGCGGGGTTGCGCCAGAAGACCTTCTGGTCGAAGCGGAACTGGTGCAGGACGACGGCCACGCCGCTCATGTCGTGCCTTCCCGCGCTGCGTCCGCGCGCCCTCGGTCAGCTCCAGATAGACGTCCTCGAGGCTCGGGCGCGCGGACCGTGCAGCCCAGGCAGCGCGACGCCGCGCTCGGTCGCCCAGGTGGTCAGCTCACGCAGCACCGGCACCGGGTCCTCCGCGCTCAGCGAGACTGCGCCGGCGTCGATCCGGGCGCCCGCACGCACGACATCGGGCAGGTCCGTGGCGCCGACTCCCTGCGGCAAGCCGGAAGCTGATCTCGGTGCGGCGTGTCGCCGTCCCCCCGAGCTCCTCGGGCGAACCCGTCGCGACGATCCGGCCGGCCGAGATGATCGCGACGCGGTCGGCCAGCGCCTGGGCCTCGTCCATGTAGTGCGTGGTCAGGAAGACCGTCTTGCCGAGGTCGCGGAGGCCGCCGATCACGTCCCAGGCCTGGCGGCGGGCCGACGGATCGAAGCCCGTCGTGGGCTCGTCCAGGAAGAGCAGCTCCGGGTCGCCGATCAGGGCCAGGGCCACGTCCAGCCGCCGCTGCTGGCCGCCGGAGAGCTTCGAGGTCCTGACGTCCGCCTTGTCGGCCAGGCCGACCAGGTTCACGGTGTCGTCGACGTCCCGGGGGTGTGCGTAGTACCCGGCGTACTGCTCGACCGCCTCGCGCGGGGTGAGCTCCGGGACCAGCCGGGACTCCTGCAAGACGAAGCCGACCCGGTTCCGCCACTCCCGGTCCGCGCGCTGGGGGTCGATCCCGAGCACGCTGACCTCGCCGCCGTTGCGCGACCGGTACCCCTCGAGGATCTCGACGGTGGTCGTCTTGCCGGCGCCGTTCGGCCCCAGGAAGGCGAAGATCTCGCCGGCGCCGACCTCGAGGTCGATGCCGCGCACGGCCTCGAAGCCGTCATAGGACTTGCGCAGCCCCTGGACGCTGATCACGGATTCGGCCATTTGAAACGGATGTTATGGACGGCTTCGCCACAAACGGCCGCCACAAGAACCGCGGCCGGACTTACAGCCGCCAGTTTATCTGGCGGCTGGACGTGGCTCCAGCTCGACGTCCCGGTGCACGAGTTGCAGCTTGACGTCGTCTCTCTTGCCGAGGTCTCGGGCGATCCGATCGGCGACTGTGACCGAGCGGTGCCTGCCGCCCGTGCAGCCCACCGCGATCGTCAGGTGCTGCTTGCCCTCGGCCACGTAGGCGGGCAGCAGGAAGTCGAGCAGCGGCATCAGCCGGCCGTAGAACTCACCGGCCTGGGTGCCCGACTCGACGTACTCCCTGACCGGCTCGTCGAGACCGGTCAGCGGGCGCAGCTCATCGACGTAGTGCGGGTTCGGCAGGAAGCGGACGTCGAGGGTCAGGTCGGCATCGGACGGCGGGCCGTTCTTGAAGCCGAAGGTGAGGATCGTCAGGGCGAGCTGGTTCTCCTGGGCGTCCCGGCCGATCAACTCGGTGGCGATGCGCCGGCGCAGCGCGCCGCCGGTCAGCGAGGTCGTGTCGATGACGACGTCGGCGCGCTCCCGCAGCGGCGCGAGCAGCTCGCGCTCCTCGCGGATCCCGTCGACGATCCGCCCGCTGCGGGCCAGGGGGTGGCGGCGGCGGGTCTCCTTGTAGCGATGGAGCAACGCGTCCTCGTCGGCCTCGAGGAAGACGACCTTGAGATCGAGGCCGCCCGCCGCCAGCTCGCCGAGCACCGCCTGCAGGTCGTCGAAGTACTCGCCTCCGCGCACGTCGGTCACCACCGCGGCCTTCTGGACCCCGCTGCCCTCGTGCCGGAAGAGCTCGCCGAGGCCGCCGATCATCTTCGGCGGCAGGTTGTCGACGCAGAAGTAGCCGCCGTCCTCGAAGGCCGCGATCGCCTCCGACTTGCCGGCGCCGGAGTATCCGGTGATCACCACGAGCTCGACCCGCTTCTCGCCGGGGCCGGCGCCGTCTCCGTTCATGCGGGGCATCCTTGCCATCAGCCCGCTCTGTGCAGTTGCCGGTGGATCTCGCGAGCGAGCTTACCGGGCACCCCGGGCACCGCCTCGAGCTCCTCGCGGCTGGCCGTGAGCAGCTTGTCCGGCGAGCCGAAATGACGCAGCAGCGCCCGCTTGCGCGCCGGGCCGACGCCCGCGAACGCCGTCCAGCACGGACGCCGTCATCGCCTTGTCGCGCCGGTTGCGGTGGAAGGTGATGGCGAACCGGTGCGCCTCGTCGCGCACCCGCTGGAGGATCCGGAGCGCATCGGAGCCCTTCTCCAGCAGGATCGGGTCGGATCGCCCCGGCACGAAGACCTCCTCGATTCGCTTGGCGAGGCTGACCACCGCGACGCCGCGCTCGAGCAGCGGCTCGAGTGCCTTCATCCCCGCCGAGAGCTGGCCCTTGCCACCGTCGATCACGATCAGGTCGGGCAGCGCGGCGAAGCTGGCGTCGCGGTCGGAGTCGTGCGGCGAGATGTCGGCCTGCTGCATGTAGCGGCCGATGCGCCTGCTCAGCACCTCCTGCATAGCCGCGAAGTCATCCGGGCCGCCGCCGTTCTCCCCGAACTCGCCGCGGATGTTGAACTTCCGGTAATCGGACTTCTTCGGCGCGCCTCCCTCGAAGACCACCATCGAGGCGACGGTGTGGGTCTCGCCGAGGTTGGAGATGTCGAAGCCCTCGATCCGGACGGGCACCCGCTCGAGGCCGAGCGCCTCCTGGAGCGAGGCGAGCGACTCCACCCTCTGCTGGCGGCGATGCTCCCGGCGCAGCTTGTCCTGGGCGAGCGCGAGCTTCGCGTTCTTCTCGGCCAGCTCGCGGAGGCGGCGCAGGTCGCCGCGCGAGGCCACCCGCACCTCGACCTGCGAGTCGCGCTGGCTGCTGAGCGCCTCGGCGAGCACGGTCGTGCGGCCCTTCAGCTCGGGCCCGACGACCACCCTCCCGGGCACCGCGGGCGCGGCGCCGTAGTACTGGAGCAGGAATGTCTCGGCGACCTCGCCGGGATCGCGGTCGTCGCCGGCGGCCTCGTCCTCGCCCGCCAGGTAGAAGCCCTGGCGCTCGGCCAGGACGCCGTCGCGGACCTGGAAGACCTGCGCGTTCGCGTCGCTTCCCTCCACGGCCACGGCGATCAGATCGGCGCTCCCCAGCGCACCGCCCGCCACCTGCTGGCGCTCCATCATCCCCCGGACCGCGCTGAGCCGGTCGCGGAAGAGGGCCGCCCGCTCGAAGTCCTGCGCCTCGGACGCCTCCTCCATCTTGGCCTCGAGGTCGTTTGCGATCTCCTTGTAGCGGCCGGAGAGGAAGCCGACGATGCGGTCGATGTTGCCCCGGTACTCCTCCTTGTCGATGTAGCCCACGCAGGGCGCCTGGCAGCGCTTGATGTAGTAATCCAGGCACGGGACGCCCGAGCGCCGCCCGGGCTCCGCCCCCTCGCAGGTGCGGTACTGGAAGAGCTTGCCGAGCAGGTCGAGGGTCTCGCGGACCCGCTTCGCGCTGGAGAACGGGCCGAAGTATGCGCGGTTCGGGCGATGGCGCTCGCGGGTGAAGTAGACGCGCGGGAACTCCTCGTCGAGGCTGACGCCGACGTACGGGTACGACTTGTCGTCCCGCAGCCGGATGTTGAAGCGCGGCCGGTAACGCTTGATGAAGCTCTGCTCCGCCAGCAGCGCCTCCGGCTCGTTCTCCGTGACCAGGAACTCGATCGAGTCGGTCCGGTCGATCAGCTCGGCGGTGCCGCCCATGCCCGATCCGCGGCCGCCGCCCTTGCCGGCGAAGTGGGACGCGACCCGCTTGCGGATCGAATTCGCCTTGCCCACGTAGAGGGCGTCGCCCGCGCGATTGCGGAACACGTAGACACCCGGGGCGTCGGGGAGCTCCTTGCGCTGATCGGCCAACTTCTTGCTGCTCTCGGGCACAAACGACAGGGTAGGGTCCCGGGTACCCGGCGGTCGCCGGAGGGGAAGCCGCGATTATGCTCGTCCATTGGAGGCTGAGAATGGCAGAGACCGCAGAGACCGAGATTCCGTTGATCACCGACCAACCGCCCGAGCTCGAGACGATCGATATCGAAGTGGACGGCCCGATCGGGACCATGACCCTGAACCGGCCGGACGCCCTCAACGCAATGAGCCCGGAGCTGATCGGCGAGCTCGGGACCGCGGCGGGCTGGCTCGCCGATCGCGCCCCGATTCGCGCCCTCATCATCACAGGCGCCGGGCGCGCGTTCTGCTCGGGCGGGGACGTCAACTGGTTCAAGCGAGGCGTCACCGACGAGGGCGTCGACCTCCCTTCCGAGGTGCGGCGCGGAGCCGAGGCGCTCCACAACGCGATCATCGACATCCGGCGCATTCCCTATCCGGTGATCGCCGCCGTCAACGGCCCCGCGGCGGGAGCGGGCATGTCGCTGGCGCTCTCCGCGGACATCCGCATCGCCTCCGAGGACGCCTTCCTGGCGATCGCCTACGGGCGCATCGGCGCCGCCCCCGACGGCGGCATGACCTACTTCCTGCCGCGGGTCGTCGGGCCGGCCAAGGCGCTCGAGCTGGCGCTCAACGACCCCAACATGGACGCCAGGGCGGCGCTCGACGCCGGGCTCGTCACCGAGGTGGTTCCCGCGGACCAGCTGATGACCCGGGCGCGAGAGAAGGCGGAGAAGCTCGCCGCCAAGGCCCCGTACTACGTGCGGATGACCAAGCGCCTGCTGCACGAGAGCATCGAGAACTCGATCAACGACCACCTCCAGCTGGAGCGCCACGGAATCGCCGACAGCATGGGAACCGAGGACCTCCGGCGCGGCGTCACGGCCTTCTTCGGCGGGCGAGACGCCAGAGTTCGAGGGGGATTGACCAATCCGGAGACCCGCTCGAGCCGTAATAAGGTTCAGCTTCGCCATCAGATCGCGGCGACAAGCGGCCGCCCCGCATAAGTCGAGCGGCCTGATCGCCGCTAAGAGAAAGGTGTTCCGGATGAGACGAGCTTCAGCAGTGCTGGTGTTTGCGGCGCTGGCCGTTGTCGGCCTGGCGGCCTGCGGCAGCAGCAGCAACGACAACTCCACGACGGCGGCATCGACGCCCCCGGCAACGACCCCCGCCGCCGGTGGTGGCGCGGCCGGAGGCGGTTCGACGGTCGACATCTCGACGCCCGGCGGCAGCACCCTGGCCTTCGACCAGAAGGACGTCAGCGCGAAGGCCGGGAGCGTGACGGTCAACTTCGACAACAAGGCAGCCACTCCAGCACGACGTTGCCGTTGCCGACTCGTCGGGCAAGGTGCTGGGTCAAACCGACCTGGTCTCGTCCGGGCACAGCGAACGCGACAGTCGATCTGCAGCCGGGCACCTACACCTTCTACTGCACCGTGCCGGGCCACAGGGAAGCCGGCATGGAAGGAACGCTGACCGTCAAGTAGCGCGGGACCCAGCGCATGGCGCGCGGGTCCTGTCGCGGAATCTCACCGCGGATCGAGGCATCTCACCGCGGATGAGATTCCGCGCCACCCGCGCGAGATGCGTATCCCGTGCAGCTATTCGGGAAGAGCCCGGCCGACCGAGTCGGCAACGCAGGCAGGCTTCTCGGAGCCCTCGACTTCCACCTTGAAGCGCGTCACGATCTGGAACCAGCCGCCGCCGACCTCCTCGACCTCGACCACCTCGGCCGTGGTTCGGACCTTCGAGCCCGATGGCACGGGCGCCGGGAAGCGGACCTTGTTCCAGCCGTAGTTGACGCCCGAGCTTGAAGCCGGTGGACTCCATCAGCTCGATTCGCATCCCGTCGATCAGCGACAGGGTCAGGTTGCCGTGCGCAACAGTCGTCCCGAACGGGCTCTCCTTCTTGGCGCGCTCGACGTCCGTGTGGATCCATTGGTGGTCGCCGGTCAGCTCCGCGAAGGCGTCGATGTCCTCCTGCGTCACCTCGCGCCACTCGCTCGGGCCGATCGTCTCTCCCTGCAGGGCCTTTAGCCCCTCGATGCCCTCCACCTGGACGGTAGCCATGGCTCGCACCCTACCTTTACGGCACCGGGTATGAATAGGCACCTGAAAGGTCTGTGGCCGACGTTGATGCTGCCGCTCGTGCTCGGCCTCGCCGCCTGCGGCGGGGGCGGTGGCGGCGGCGGAAACGGTCCAGGCTCAAAGCAGCTCAGCCTCCTGATCGGCAACTCGCTACCCCTGAGCGGGACGTCCAGGGCTCTCGGGGAGTCCGGCCAGAAGGCCTCGGATCTGGCCGTCGACCGGATCAAGCAGGCGATCGACGAGGCGGACGCCGAGCACACGATCCGCACCGTCTCCGAGGACCAGGGGGGCGACTCGGTTACCGCCGACGGAATCGGCGAGGAGGCTCGTCGACGACGATAAGGCCACCTGCCTGACCGGGCCGTGGTCATCCGACGCCATTGCCCAGACGGCTCAGGATGTCGTCATCCCCGTCAAAGGTCCTGGAGATCGCACCCGTGCCGACGGGCCAGGATGTCGCGGACCTGAGTGACCACGACCTGGTCAACAGCACCGCCCTCCCCGAATCGGCCGAGGGCTCAGCGCTTTCTGAGGCGATCGACCAGGACCTGGGCGGAGCGCAGGGTCACAGCGCCAACGTCGCGACGAGCAACGACACCTACGGCGAGCACGCTGAGCCAGGACTTCATCGAGGACTGGCAGGGCAATGACGGGAGCCTAAGCGGCCTGATCGAGCTTGCGCCGCTACCCCCGGACGATTCCTCCGCCTACTCGGAGGAGGCCCAGCACATCACCAACGGCAGCCCCGATGCCGTCGTGCTGATCGACGACCTCAACGGCTTCACGCTGCTGGCACCCGCACTCTCCTCGAGCTTCTCCTGGGACCCGAACACCGCCTGGGGCAGCGACCAGCTCGTCTCCCCCGGCCTTCCCGACCAGGCCGGGTCCGACGCGATCGACGGAATGCGTGCCCTTGCGCCGGGCGCCCCGAAGGGCGAGGAGTCCTCCTCCGCCTTCGTCGACGAGTTCAAGTCGGCCGATCCGCACGACGTCAAGCTGGCGCCGTACGCCGCCCAGGAGTTCGACGCGACGGTCCTCTGCTACCTCGCGGCGGTCGCCGCCGGCTCCACCGACGGGCAGCAGATGGCCGACCACCTGATCGACATCACGGCCCCCGGAGGCGAGGAGTTCACCTGGCAGCAGCTGCCCGATGCGATCAAGGCGCTCGAGGACGGCAAGGACATCGACTACACGGGCGCCTCCGGCCCGATCGACATGGACGTCCACGGTGACCCGACCGCCGGCGTCTTCGACGTCTACCAGTACACCTCCGGCGGCCTCGAGGTCGTCGGAGAGGTCCCGGCCGAGAAGCCGAATCCAGCCACGCCGTAGCTTCAGCGGACCAGCCTGACCTCGAGCGGTGGGGAGAGCAGGACTCCCGCCCCGTCAGCCAGCGCCAGGATCCGCGCCACGTAGGCCCTTGTCTCCGGATACGGCGGTACGCAGCTGCAGGCCGCCACGGCGCCGGGACCGGCGTTGTAGGCGGCCAGCGCCAGCGGCACCGAATGGAAGCGGCGCAACAGGTCGGACATCAGGTGCGCTTGCGCGTCGATCGAGGCGACCGGGTCGAAGGGGTCGCGGAGGCCGTAGGAGCGCGCGGTCGAGGGAATGAACTGCGCGATCCCGAGCGCGCCGGCGGGTGAGACGGCCCGCGGGTTGAAGCCGGACTCGGCCATCAGCTGGGCCGCGAGCAGGCCGGGCGAGACGTTCCAGCGCGACGCCGAGCGCAGCAGGGGCTCCCTGTAGGTAGCCGGGACGAAGCTCGGGATTCCGGAGCTCTGCCCGAGGCCCTCCTGCTCCCCGAGCGCCCCGGCGCCGGTGACGGCATTGCCCGCATCGGAGCACGGCGGCGGCCCAGCCTGGTAGCCGAAATGCCAGGCCTCCCAGCTGTAGCGCTGCACGAAGCCGAAGCGACCCGCGTTGGCGTGAAGCCAGCCGTAAGCCGGCGAAGGCCCCAGGTCGAGCTCCGTGGCGCAGCGGTGCAGGGAATGGCCCGGCGGCGCCACCCAGCGCGGATCGGGGTGGCGCGCGAAGAGCTCGGCCTGCTCCGCGTCGGAGCGAAAGCCGGAGACCACGACGAGGTCAAGGCCCGCGCGCTTCGCCGCCGCCGCCATCCGGTCGTAGGCGGCCGCCACATCGGGCCGCATGCCCTCCCCGTCCCGATAGACGAGCGCGCCCGAGTAGCCGCCCCCCTCCGCCCGCGAGGGCATCCCGGTCCAGGAGGAGACCGGCGCCGAGGCCTCCGCGACGGCGGAGGCCTCCACCCGGATCGGGGGGCGGTCACCAAGGCGATGGCCGCCCGGAAGCCGTTCTGGATCGACCTCGCCGACGACGGTGGCGCGAGCCTGCAGGGGCGGATCGGCGGCGGCGTCCGGGAAGGAGATCCGCAGGCGCGCCGGATCGACGCGGTTGTGCCGCGCGGCGCCCATCGCCGCGAGCCTGGCGCGCGACAGGTAGTCGCCTCGCGAGAGGTGCCGCGGGTTGGGCGCACCGTCCGCAAGCCGCGCCGGGGAAAGCAGCCGCGGCACGTCGTCGCGCATGCTGCGTACGGCTGAGAGCGCCGCCAGGTCCGCGGCCCTCTGCACCCTCCCCCTCCCCGTGGCGGCCCCGCCGATCGCCGCCAGGGCCAGCGCGGCGAGGACCAGGATCAGCCCGGCGCCGAGCACTGCGGGCAGGGCCTGGCCACGCTCACGATCCGCGACCCGCCCGGATGCGTCGGGACCCGGTCGGCCGAGCCCGAGCAGCCGCCGCGCGATCGCGCGGCCCGTCTCGGAGACCCAGCCGCCGGCCCGAGCGCCGGCCAGGGCGCGCCGAGCGGCAAGCTGTCCCGGCGGCCTGGAGGCGACGCGAGCCGGCAGCCCGCGGCGTGCCAGCTCGTCCACCGCCAGGGCCGCAAGAGGCCGCTCGGCGGGCAGCGAGACGAGCAGGCAACCTCCGGCCGCTCCCAGTCCCGACGTCTCCAGTGCCGGGACCCAGAGCCGCCCGGGGAGGTGCACCACGGCAAGCTCTGCCTCCGACTCCGAGATCGCCGCCGCCGCCTCGGCGAGCGGCTCATCCCGCTCGGCCACCGCCAGGTGGCAGAGGTGACCTCGCGCGGACGCCCTGACGCCGGCGGCTCTCAATCCGTCCTCGATCCGCCGCGACCCCGACGACGCGAGCAGGGTCGGGCCGCGGCGGCGGGCGGCCTCCCCCACCTCGATCAGCAGCGTTCCCGCCCCAGTCAGGACCGCCGCCTCGACGGCCACCGCGGCGGCCAGTCCCAGGCTCGGTCCCCGGTCGGTCCCCGTGACGAGGATCGCCGGGGTCATCGGCCGCTTCCCTTGGGAGACCGCGACCAGGCCTCCGAGCTGACCGTGAGCGCGTCGGCCACGGCGGCGAGCGGGGCGGGCGGGCGCAGCTCGACCCTCACCCTGCCGCCGTCGGCGCTCACCCGCGAGCGTCCCCGGGCCCAGCCGGGCAGCGCCTCCCGCGCGGCGCTCCGCCCGTCGCGCCCGGAGGCGCCCGCCAGGGCCCCCGCCTCCGCGGCGCCGTCGGCGATGGTCAGCGAATAGCCGACCAGCAGCAGCTGCAGGGCGAGGGCGGCCGCCAGGGCCAGCGCCGGCAGCGCGGCGAGCAGCTCGACCGAGGCCTGGCCGTCCGCCGAGCCTCTAGGTCGCCATCCCCATCGAGGGTCGAGGCGGCGGTGACGGACGGCATCGTGACCCCCGGGAGCAGCGCCGGGACGCGGACTCTCACCCGCACGCCGTCGCCGGAGCGGATCACGGCGTCGTGGCGCAGCGATCCCGGGAGCGCCTCCCGCGCCGCGGATCTCGCGTCCGAGCCGACCTGCTCTGCTCGGGCGCCGGCTCGCGCGGCGTTGCCGGCCGACCACAGGGCCCAGCCCACGGCGACGGTCTGGGCGGCGATCACCAGGCAGACCGCGAGCGCGGGCAGAACGGCGACCAGCTCGACCGAGGCCTGGCCGCCACCCATCGCGGCCTCGCGCTTCTCATTCCAGGTCATGGGCCGAACCTAGGCCCGACCCCGTCACGCGATGCGCGCGAAAGCCTACGAGTACGTCGTAGCGCCGCGCCAGACCAGGAAGATCACCCCGACGCATCCAGCCATCAGCGCGATCCAGAGGAGGACGCCGCCCGTCCAGGAGGCGAACTCGTCATAGCCGACCACCAGCAGCGCTATCGCCCCGACCGCTCCGAACAGCCCGGCCTTGCGGCCGTCGGTCAGCGTCGCCAGGGTGAGCTGCTGCTCGTGGTAGACCCGGTAGACGAGCCAGGCGATCGCGGCGAAGAAGATCATCATCAGCGCCGAGAGGACCGTCGCCGCGGCGGCCCCGCCCCCGGGCAGGAAGTCGATCCCGGCCGCCAGCGCGGCGATGATCGCGATGTTCCGGAGCGTCTGCAGCACCGCGGCGATTCTAGGTCAGAGCGCGCCGGAGAAAATTGCGCTTGCAAACAAAGCGGCGTTGTGAAAGAACTGTCAACCGGTTTTGTCCGTATTTGCGGAAATCCGGCAGCCCCAAATTGCGAATCCCGGATCGCGTCGTTAGCGTTTCGACAGATGGCGGAAGTCTCGATCAGACCTGAGCCTCGGACAGACTCGGATCTGTCCCTCTCCGCCCTCCGCTTCGCCCGCCGGGTTCACTTCGGCCAGCACCGGAAGCAGACCGGCGAGCAGTTCGTCGAGCACCCGATCGCGGTTGCCCGGCTGCTGACGGAGTCCGGCTACGACGGCCCGCTGATCTCCGCCGCGTACCTGCACGACGTCGTCGAGAAGACCAACGTGGAGCTGGACGAGATCCGCGAGCGCTTCGGTCCCAGCGTGGCGGGCCTGGTCGACTGCCTCAGCGAGGACCCGGAGATCGAGGGCTACGGGGCGCGCAAGCGGGCGCTGCGCGCGCGGGATCCTCGAGTCCGGCGGCGACCCGGTGATCATCTACGCCGCGGACCGGGTCGCCAACATCCGCGACTGGCGCAAGGTCGCGCCCGAGGACCGTGCCGCCGTGGGGGACCGCCTCGGCACCACCCTCGAGGAGCGGCTCCAGCTCTGGTCCGAGGACCTCGAGGAGCTTCACGACCTCGACCCGGAAACCCCGTTCCTGAGCCAGATCGAGGCCGAGCTGAGCGCGCTCAAGGCCGAAGCCGAGCCCCGGTAACAACCGGTTCACATCAGGGGTTATTCCGGATCCATCACGCCGCCTGACTGACTATCCTGCGCTTCGCCGCGACCTACGCGGAACCCGCTGAAGCTTCACCTACTCCCTGACGCCCGCCGACCACAGCCAATTCGCGATCGGCTTTGATCGCCGTGATCTGCCCAGGCTCCATGAGCTCTGGGACGAGATCGTGCTCTCGGAGCGCTGGTCAGAGGGCGAGATGACCGCCCGCTTCGAGGCGGCCTGGAGCGAGCTGCACGGGCTCGGGTCGGTCGCCACCGGCGGCTGGAGCGGCGCGGCGCTCGCCGCGCTCGACTTCGCCGGCGTCCGCGGCGAGAAGGTCCTGTGCCCCTCCAACACCTTCATGGCGACCCCGCTCTCGATCATCCACTCGGGCGCCGAGCCCGTCTTCGTCGACTGCAACCGCGAGGACCTCTGCATGTCGTTCGAGGACTTCCAGCGCAAGGCCGAGGAGCACAGACCGCGCGCCGCCGTGCTGGTCCACATCGGCGGCCACGTCGCCTTCGAAGTCGAGCGGATAGCCGACTACTGCAGGGCCGAGGGGATCTTCCTGCTGGAGGATTGCGCCCATGCGCACGGCGCCCGCTGGGGCGATCGGCGTCCCGGCAGCTGGGGAGATGCCGGCGCCTACTCCTTCTACGCGACCAAGACGATCTCCACCGGCGAGGGCGGCATGCTCGTCTCCGGCAACGACGACCTGGTCGAGCACGCCCGCGCTTTCCGCAACTACGGCAAGCCCGATCACAGGGTCGAGGGCCTCAACCTGCGGATGAGCGAGTTCACGGCGGCGATCGGCCTGATCCAGACCGAGCGGCTGGAGGAGATCGTCGCCCGCAAGAACGCGGTTGCGCGCGAGCGGCTCGACCCCGTCTACGCGTCTCATCTCGAGCTGCCCGAGGGCATGACCTCGGGCCTCTACAAGTACATCGTCTTCGAGGAGATCGAGCGATCCACCGGCAAGGTCTACGAGGATCCCTGCCACCGGATCATGGGAACCGGCGACGAGCTCCCCAACACCGACTGGGTCGCCCAGAACCACTGGTGCGTGCCGCTCTACTACGCGCCCGCGCTTGAGTCCGACGAGATTTCGGTCGAGGAGACAGCATGAGCAAGCGTCCTGGTCACCGGCGGCTCGGGCTTCATCGGCTCGCACGTGGTCGACAAGCTCGCCGACGCCGGGTTCGAGCCGCGCATCTACGACCTCCGGGAATCGCCGCACCACGAGCCGGGCACGGTCGACACGGTGATCGGCGACCTCTTCGATCACGAGACCCTCAACGACGGCGATGGAGGACTGCGAGGCGGTCATCCATCTCGCCGCCTACGCGGACGTCGGCATCGTCGCCGATGAGCCGGTCGAACGCCGAGGAGTGCAACGCGCGGGGCACGCTCGCGGTGCTCGAGGCGGCCCGCGCCACCGGCACCCGCGTCGATCTACGGCAGCACGATCTGGGTCTACGGCGCCTCCGGCGACGGCCTGATCGACGAGGACGCGCCGCTCGGCCTGCCCGACCACCTCTACACCGCGAGCAAGCTGGCCGGCGAGATGTACTGCACCTCCTACGCCGAGCTCTACGACGTGCCCTGCACGATCCTGCGCTTCGGCATCCCCTACGGCCCGCGCGCCCGGCCGGCCGCGGTGATCCCGATCTTCGTCTCGAAGGCGCTCAAGGGCGAGCCGCTGACGATCGCCGGCGATGGCCTGCAGACCAGGCGCTTCGTCTACGTCGAGGACCTGGCCGAGGGAGTTGTCGCGGGACTCGAGCGAGGCGCGGAGGGCCGCGTCTACAACCTCGCCGGTGACGAGACCGTGACGATCCGCGAGCTCGCGGACATCGTCTCCGACCTGGTCGGCGACACCGAGATCGTCCACACCCCCGGTCGCAACGGCGACTTCGGCGGCGCGGTGATCTCGAACGAGCGAGCCGCCGAGGAGCTCGGCTGGCGGGCCTCCACACCCGCTGCGCGAGGGCGTCCGCCGCTATCTCGCCTGGCTCGCGCCCGAGCGGGCCCCGGCCCCGACGGCCGAGCCGATACCGGTGCTCGCTGCGCCACCCGAGCCGGAGCCCGCCGCCGCGGTCCCGCCGATCGTCAGGGTGGATCTGCCGGGCTGGCCCAGCACCCCCGCCTCAACCTGGCCCAGCGCCTGGGTGGTGGCGCTCGCCTGCGCGACCGGGACGCTGATCCCCTCCGTGCTCGCCTTCCGCACCGACGACTTCGGGACCGGCCAGGTCGGCTACGTGGCGATCACCTGCCTGATCGCGATCCTGGCGACACTCAGCCTGCTCCCGCTGGGAGCCGGAGGGGCGCGGCCGGCGAGGGGCGGCGTGATCGCCGGCTGGCTGATCGCCGGCTACGTGGTCCTCGAGACGCTCCCCTGGACGCGGAACATCTTCAACCTCGGGATGCCCCACAGGGGCACCATCGTCCTCTGCGCGATGGGCCTGGCGATCGCCCTGGTGGTGGCGACCGCCGCGACCCGCTGGCGCGACGACGAGGAAGCCGCCGCCGACACGGTTTCCTAGCGGCGGCCGCCTGCAGCCGCGATTCAAGCCGTGACCGGCCGCAGCCCGGCCGACCTGATCCTCTCCACCACCATCGGCAGCGCCGCCACCGTCCCGCGCCAGCAGCCCGGCTCGCTGTAGTGATCGGCGTCGTGGAGCAGCAGGACGTCACCGGCGTCCAGGTCACGCGTCACCTCGGCCGTGATCTTCGCCGGCGGCCTGGCGGCTCGCCAGTCGTGACCCCAGCGCGACCAGAGCAGTGAGCGGAGCCCCCGGGCCCTCACCTCGACCATCCCCGGATAGCTGAAGATGCCGTACGGCGGCCGGTAGATCTCGGGGCGCAGGCCGACCGCGTCCTCGATCGCCGCGATCCCTCGCTCCAGATCGTCGACGAAGGTGCGCGGCGCCAGGCGGAGCATGTTGCGGTGCCGGTAGCCGTGCATCGCCACGACGTGGCCGGCCGCGGCGATCTCGGCGGCCAGCGCCGGTTCGCGCTCGACCTGCTCGCCGCAGAGGAAGAAGGTGCGCCTTCGCGTCCGCCGCCTCCAGCGCCTCGAGCACCGCGGGCGTCCCCTCCGGGATGGGGGCCGTCGTCGAAGGTCAGCGCGACGCCGGCGGAGTCGTCGATCCGCCGCGGCAACCCGAGCGCCTCGGCGACGCCCGGCACGATCGGAGCGAGCGCGGGCGTCCACCATGCCGCCGCTGCGGCGGCCGAGCCGATCAGGAGTGCTGGAGCCGCTTTCACTGGCAGGATGGTGCCACTGATGGACGGGCGAGATCGCTCTCGGCTTCGCCCTGGCGCTCGGCGCCGCGTGTTGCTACGAGACCGGCTACGCGCTGCAGGCGATCGAGGCCCGCCGGGCGCCGGCCGAGCGGGCCCTGAAGCCGTCGCTGATGACGCACCTGATCCGGCGGCCGCTCTGGGTCGGCGCGACCGCGCTCTCGCTGCTCGGCTGGCCACTCCAGATCCTCGCGCTCGCCCACGCGCCGCTGACCCTGGTCCAGCCGGTCCTCGCCCTCGGCCTGCTTCTGCTTCTGGTGCTCGGGCGTGCGAATCCTCGGCGAGCACGTGGGACCGAGGGAGATCGCCGCCGTGGTCCTGATCATCGCCTCGGTCGGCGTCTTCGCCTGGGCGGCGCCGCGTGAGCCGGGCGAGGTCGAGCGGAGCGCGGGGCTCGTCGTCGCACTCGGCGATCCTGGCGGCCGTGACGGTGACGCCCTACGTGATCGGGCTGATCGCGCGTCGCCACGTTCCCGATGCTGCTGCTGGTCGCAAGCGCGGGCGCAGCCGACGGGATGGCGGCCTTCGTCGCCAAGATCGTCGCCCAGGACGCCACCGAGGGCGCGCTGCTCGCGGTCGTCGCCTGGGCGGCCCTGGTCGCCGCGGTCGTGCTCGTCGGCGTGATCAGCGAGTCGACCGCCCTGCAGCGCTTCGCCGCCACCCGGGTTGCCCCCACGGTGCTGGTGATGCAGATCGTGATCCCGGTCGTGATGGCGCCGCTGGTCGGCGGCGAGGGCTGGAGCAACACGCCGCTGGGCGGCGCGGTGCTGGTGATGGCGCTAGTGACCGTCGCCCTGGGCGCCGGCCTGCTGGCGAGCTCTCCCGCGGTCGCCCAGCTCGCCGTCGGCGAGGCCGAGGACCACGGCTGAGGCGGCCGTGGGCAGCCGGGCGAAGGACTCGTCCGGCGCGCCGCTCGCCGCCAGGGCGCGCACCAGCGCGTCCCCCAGCTCCTCGCGCGACCCGGCGACCTCCGCCAGGCCGAAGCGCTCGAACGCCGCGTTGTTGACGCGCACGTGCCCGCGGCCCCAGCCGTAGGAGACGACCCCGCAGCCCTCCATGATCGCCTCGAGCACCGTCAGCCCCGCGGTGGAGTGCACGAGGACGTCGGCGGCGGCGAACCAGTCCGGCATCCGGTCGGTGAACCCCTCGACCCTCACCCGCGGCTCGCGCCGAGAAATGCCGCGTCGAGCTCGGCCCGCAGCTCGTCGTTCCGGCCGCAGAGGCAGACGACGGTCGAGCCGGGAATCCCCAGCGCCTCCTCCGCCGCCCCCTCCAGGTCCCCGACCGCCCAGCCGCCGCCCGAGACGATCACCATCGGGCCCCTCCGCCGGCAGGCCCGAGCTCGCTGCGGGCCTCGGCCTGGCTGCGCGGCTCGTAGAAGCGCTCGTCGGTGAGCCCGCGGACGCAGCGCACGTCCGTCCCGGGCGCGATCTCCCGCACCTCCTCGGCCGACTCGGGGTGGGTGATCAGGTGAAGGTCGACGCCGGGATGGGCCCAGAAGCGCAGCGCAGCCAGGTCGGTGATCGCCGAGACGACCGGCGCGTCGATCCTCCCCTTCTGCCGGAGGTCGCCGAGCACCTCGGTGGTGCCGGGATAGGTCGAGATCGACGATGTCGGGGTCCCGCTCCAGCACAGCTCTCCGGATCGGCCTGGCGGCCAGCCACTGGGTCAGCCTGCGCGGCGAACCAGCGCGTCGGGCGCACGTCGGTGATCAGCCTGTAGGAGAGGTCGAACAGCCTGCTCCCCCACTTGGAGTGAAAGCGCGAGCTGTCCATGACGAGCCGGCGCGTGAGCCAGCCGACCACCGCCAGCGAGTCGACGATCTCGATCTCGGCGCCGGGCGCCTCGCGCTCGATCCCGTCGGCGAGCACCCGAGCCGGCAGGTCGTGGCCCTCGCCGATCGACGCGCTGAAGATCAGGACCTTCAACTAGCGGGAGGCAGGTTCTGCCTTCGCACGATCGGCCCCAGGTACCAGAACCCGACGAAGGCGCCGCCATCACGACCGTGCTGATCACCGCCGTGGTGGTCGCCGAAGAGGAAGTCGCTGATCAGCGCGATCGCCCCGCACATGGCGAGCGCCAGGAGCAGGAGGCCGACCAGCGCGAGCGTGTTGGAGATCGTCACGATGAACTCCTTCTGCTGGCGCCGGAAGAGGATCGCGATGGCCGGCGGTCGGGGCGACCAGCATCACCGTCGCCAGGGCGACGCAGATCAGCACGCCGAAGTAGAGCTTCTGATCGAAGTCGCTCAGGTCGTCGAAGCGCTGGCTGAAGGGGACGGTGAGCAGGAAGGCGAACAGGACCTGGACTCCGGGCAGCGCCACCCGCAGCTCCTGGAGCAGGTCCGTGAGGTTGCGGTCCGCGCGCTCCTCCTCGGACTCCTCCCTCGCCGCTGTCGAGCATGTCGGCCCATCGACGTCCGCCATCTACGAGTGCTTGACGGCGATCGCCTCGATCTTGTGAGCCGCCGTCTCGGTGGAGTCGATGGCGCGCTCGAGCAGGCCGAAGATGTCCTTCCAGCGGATCACCACCATCGGGTCGATGCCGTTCGAGAACAGGGACGCGAGCGCCTCGCGCCAGACCCGGTCGCCCTCGTTCTCGAGCCGGTGGATCTCCACCCAGTAGCGCTCCAGGTCGTTGAAGCCGCGCAGGTCGGTCAGCAGGCCCGAGACCTGCTCGCAGGACTGCGCGAGGATGCTGGAGAGGACGTGGGCCTGCTCCATCGGGGCCTCGATCGCAAAGAGGCCCATGAAGTCGGCGGCCTCCTCGATGTCGTCGATGATGTCGTCGAGCTGGGTGGCCAGCGCGTAGACGTCGGCGCTGTCGAGTCCCTTGGGCGGCTCGGCGTTGAGGCGGCGGACGATCTCCTGGGTGATGCGATCGCCCTCCTGCTCGGCCTTGAGGATGTCCCGCGCGACCCCGCTCTCCTCGGGCCAGGTGTCGAACATGTGCTCCAGCAGCTTCGCCCCCGCAGGATGTTGGCGCCGGCCTCGGCGAGAGCGTCGAAATAGACCGCATCCCTGCTTGTCGCCGAGCGAAGGGGCACCGAGGGCCAAGCTACCAGAGGCCCGCGGTGCGACCGCGCGCGGCTGACGGGCTGCCGCCGCGGCCACTGCGGCGGCGGCTCTGGCGCGTGGCGCTCGAGCAGCTCCGACCTGAAGGCTGCGCGGCTGGTCGC
This sequence comes from uncultured Solirubrobacterales bacterium, assembly GCA_963763985.1. Classification (GTDB taxonomy): domain Bacteria; phylum Actinomycetota; class Thermoleophilia; order Solirubrobacterales; family 70-9; genus DASUPK01. The sequence goes on from CAVXQO010000016.1 coordinate 178,231, forward strand.
CGTTGGTCGTCCGCCGCGACCAGACGCCGTCGCCGCCCAGCTCCCAGGCGTTGGTGTTGTCGGCGAAGGCGCGGTCGAGCACGTCCGTGAGCTGGTCGCGGTTCGCCTGGTCCTCGACCGGGGTGACCAGCTCGACGCGGTTGTAGAGGTTGCGCGGCATCAGGTCGGCCGAGCCGATGTAGATCTTGGTCTCGTCGGGGCGCTCGAACGAGTAGATCCTGCGAGTGCTCGAGGAAGCGCCCGACGATCGAGACGACCCGGATGTTCTCCGAGACGCCCTGGACCCCGGGCCGCAGCGCGCAGATGCCGCGGATGTTGAGGTCGACCTCGACGCCGGCCTGCGAGGCGCGGTAGAGCGCCCGGATGCAGGGCGGGTCGAGCAGCGAGTTCATCTTCATCCGGATCCGCGCGGGGCGCTCCGGCGAGTGCGCCTCGATCGTCCGCTCGATCTCCCCGACGATCCCCTCCTTGAGGTTGAAGGGCGCGACCAGCACCTTGCGGTAGCCGCTCGGGCGCGCGTAGCCCGTCAGGTAGTTGAACATCTCGGCGATGTCGTCGCCGATCTCCTGGTTGGAGGTGAAGAGGCCGAAGTCGGTGTAGATCCGGGCGGTCTTCGGGTTGTAGTTGCCCGTCCCGATGTGGACGTAGTTGCGGACGCCGTCGCCCTCGCGGCGGGCGACCAGGACGCACTTGACGTGGGTCTTCAGGCCTGGGATGCCGTAGACGACGTGGACGCCCGCCTCCTCCAGCGCCCTCGCCCAGCGGATGTTGGCGCTCTCGTCGAAGCGCGCCTTGAGCTCCACCAGGCAGACCGCCTGCTTGCCGCGCTCCGAGGCCTCGATCAGCCCCGGGACCAGCGGCGAGTCGGCGCTGGTCCGGTAGACGGTCTGCTTGATCGCGAGGACGTTCGGGTCCTCGACCGCCTGGCGCACGAAGCGCTCGACCGAGCCGGCGAAGGAGTCGTAGGGGTGATGGACGAGGATGTCGCCCTGCCGCATCGCGCCGAAGACGTCGACCTCGCGCTGGGTGCGGCTCCCCTGCTGCAGCTGGGCGGGGTGACCCCCTGCCACGCGCGGATAGCGCAGCTCGCGGAATCCCTGGACGGAGTAGATGTCGGTGAGATCGTCGAGGCCGAGGAGTCCGGGGGTCTCGTAGACCTGCTCGGGCTCGATGTCCATCGCCTCGACCAGCTGGTCCCGCAGCCGCGGCTCCATGTCCGGCGTGACCTCGAGCCGCACGACCTCGCCGAAGCGGCGGCGGCGAACCTCCTCCTCGACGGCGAGCAGCAGGTCGTCGGCCTCGTCCGAGACGTCGTAGTCGGTGTCGCGGGTGACGCGGAAGAGCGACTGGTGGACGATCTCCATCCCCGGGAAGAGGTCGTCGAGGTTGGCCGCGATCACGTCCTCGAGCGGCACGAAGGTGAGGCCGTCGCCGATCGAGAGGAAGCGGCGCAGCAGCTCCTTCGGCACCTTCACCCGCGCGGCGACCTCCTCGTCCTTCTCCGGGTTGCGGAGCAGGACGCCCCAGTTCAGGGACATGTTCGAGATGTAGGGGAACGGCCGGCCGCGCCCGATCACCAGCGGGGTCAGCGCCGGGAAGACCTGGCTGGTGAAGAGGTGCTCGACCTCCTCGCGCTCGCGCGCGTTGGCGTCGTCGAGCGAGATGATGCGGATCCCATGCTCGGCCAGCGCCGGGCGGATCTCCTCCGCGAAGCAGCGGCAGAGGCGCGTGCGCAGCTCGATCGTGCGCTGGCGGATCAGCTCGATCACGTCCGCGGCCGCCATCGCGTCGGCGCCGCGCGCGTCGATCTTCGACTCCACCTGGTCGTGCAGGCCGGCGACGCGCACCATGAAGAACTCGTCGAGGTTGTCCTCGTAGATCGCCGAGAAGTTGACGCGCTCGAGCAGCGGGACGCGCGGGTCCTCGGCGAGCTGCAGCACGCGGTCGTTGAAGTCGAGCCAGGAGAGCTCGCGGTTGAAGTAGAGCGAGGGGTCCGCGAGGTCGGGCTCGGAGGCGTTGGTCCGCACGGTCTCCGGGCGTGATCGTCGCCCCTCCCTCGGCCGCCGGCCCGCTCGATTCGGTCGTCCGCTGGGCGAGCTCGTCGGTCACACCCAGGACCTTAGCAGGGTGCAGCTACTAGGCCGCTCTGACGAGCTTGATGCGGGGCTGATCGGCGGGCTCGATGACCCGGTCGTAGCCGTCGGCGAGCTGCGTCATCGCCGCCTCCCAGGTGCGTGCCCGGGCGGCCTCCATCGCCTGGCGGCCGAGCTTCGCCCGCCAGGCGGGCGAGTCGGCGAGCTGCAGGATCGCCGCGGCCAGCATGCCCGGGTCCGGCTCGCAGAGCCGGCCGGTCTCGCCGTCGACCACGATCGATGACGGGCCCGCCCTCGTCGACCGCCACGACGGCAGGCCGCTCGCTCCCGCCTCGACCAGGACCTGGCCGAAGGTGTCGGTCCGGCTGCAGAAGAGGAAGAGGTCGGCGCTCGCGTAGGCGCGCGGCAGGTCGTCGCCGCCCAGCCAGCCGAGGAAGGTCGCGCGGTCACCGAGCCGCTCGCGGAGCATCTCCTCCTCGGGGCCGCCGCCCGCCGAGCAGCAGGTGCAGCCTCGGATCCGCCTCGTGCGCGCGGATGAAGGAGTCGGCGAGCAGCTCGACGCCCTTCTCCTTGGTCTGCCTCCCTACATATAGAACCTTGATCTCGCCCGGGTAGGAATCGGCATCGCGCAGCGCCGGGTCGAAGCGGGAGGTGTCGACGCCGCGGCCCCAGCGGCCGATCGCCTGGCGCTCGATGCCGAGGCGAGCGAGGGACTCGTCGCTCGCCGGGCTCGGCGAGAGGACGCGGCCGCACTGGCGGTAGAAGATCGAGAGCGCCATGTCGGCGCCCCTGCTCCAGCTCAGGCGAGGCGGAGCGCAGTCCGGCGTAGGCGCCCGAGCTCCGTGTGCCAGCTGCCGAGCACGGGCAGCTCCATGATCCGGGCGATCAGCGCCGCCATGACGCCGGCGGGCCCGGGCGCGGTCAGGTGGACCGCGTCGAAGTGGCCCTCGGCAAGCGCCTCGACCATCGCCGGCAGGCTCGGCATCCCGATCTCGAGGCCCGCGTAGAAGGGGATGTCGACCTCGGCGACCGCCGAGAGGCGGCGGTCGACGTTGCGATCCGTGCCGATCACCTCGACCTCGTAGCCGGGGACGCCGAGCTCGCGGATCCGCTCGATCGTGTGGGTGACGCCGTGGACGCCGCCGATCGCGTCGGCGACCAGGGCGACGCGCTTCGGCGCCCTCGGAGGGATTGAGCTTGTCCTTCTCCTTGCCGAGGAAGGCCGCTGCCGGGGCGTAGGGAATCGCCGGGATCGCGGCGCGGAAGAGCTGCGCCCGCGTCTCATCGCCGGGCGGCGAGGTCCACGGCGCCCCCGTTTCCCACCGCCTCGACGGTGGACTCCACGACCTCGCGCAGCCGCCGCTCGTGGACGCGCCGCGCCTTGCGCTCGAGCTCGGCGTGGCTGAACTCCTCGGCCTGCATGTAGTCGATCAGCGCGCGGCCGGGCTCGAGGCCGACGGCGTCGGTGAACGCGCTGAGCAGCGCGCGAGCGTCCTCGGGGCCGATCTCTCCCCCATCCTCGCCGCGCCGCAGTTCGCCCTCGCTCATCACGCGCTCGGCGATCTCCAGGATCGCGTCCGCGCTCGGCTCCGCCGGATGCGTCGCTGCCGTTCGACGAGGCGTCCTTGATCAGCAGCGCCCGGGTGCGCGAGGCCCATCGCCGCGTGCGCCCACTTGGCGGCGCTGCCCTGCTCGCCGCGCGCCTCAGCGCGGCCCTCGCGGATGTGGCGCAGAAACTCTTCCGGCGTGGCCGCGGGGGGCGTCTCGGTGAACGTCCGCCCGATGTCCACGCCGGCGTGATCATCCGAGCCGCCGGTGCCGGTACCACCGTGCGTCTCGATGTAGATCGCGGCCGGCATGTTGAGCTCGCGCGCGCGGGAGCCGTTGCGGGTCTCCCAGACCGGGAACAGCTGCGCGAGCTGTCGCCTGTGCGCCGGAGAGAGGGGCGCCTCGACCGCGTAGAAGGGATGTGCCAGGGAGCAGGAGATCTCGTTGGAGTGCAGGTACTCCGCGCAGGCCTCGACGTCGCGGTTGTGCTCCTGCAGCCAGGCGTGATCGTCGGGGGTGATCCCGAAGCAGAGGAGGTGGACGGCCTGCGGCTCGCCGCGGAACCAGACGGTGAGCTCCTCGGAGATGAAGACGTCGTCGCGATCGGCGATCTCCAGGCAGCCGTCGATCGTGTCGTGATCGGTGATCGTCACGAAGTCCATGTCCCGCCGCTTGGCGAGCTCGTAGACCTCCTCGGGCGGCGTCGCGCACTCGGGAAGGCCGAGGCTCCGCTGGATGCCGAGCTTGGAGATCTCGGAGGCGGTGGAGTGGCAGTGCAGATCGACCCGGCTGGTCGATATGGGGTTCATCTGACCCTCTTTCTTTCGTTCTCCTTGACATCACGCAGGGTGCCCGTATGCAGGGAAAATCCCGTTACGAGGTCGTGTCCCGCACGTAAAGAGGTCGTGAACGGCGCCGTTGCCACACTTGGGCGCCAGTGGGCGTCGCATCCGAGAGGGGAGTGCCCGAAGGGGCCATGTGGAGCGGTGACGAGGTGGCCGCGAGGCTGCTCGCGGGCCTGCGCCCATGGGCGTGCCGCGGCGTCGCGCGCGACCAGCTGATCACCCTGACCGAGGGGGTGCTGGTCCACGAGGAGCGCGAGGGCCCGGTGACGCTCGGCGACGAGCAGGTGGAGATCTCCTCCCCCGCCTCCGATCGCCTGCTGATCATCATCGAACCCTCTGAGGTGGGCTGGCTGCGGCTCGGCGTGAGCTGGCCGCTGCTCGACGGGGAGCGGGTCACCGGGCTCGGCGCGCGCCACGGCCTGGACTTCGACCAGCGCGGCCGCTTCGTTCAGCTCGGGGCGGACCGCCGCTACACCGGCCCCGACTGCCCGCCGGAGTTCCTGGAGCAGGGCGGCATCCCGCAGGGGGACTACGCGCCCGTGCCCTGGCTGCTCTCCTCTGCGGGCTGGGCGGCCTGGATCGAGACCTCGGGCCCCGGCGTCGAGGTGGACCTGACTGGCGATGTGGCGTCGGTCTCGGTCCGGTCGGCCTCCGGGCCCTCTGCGCGTCCACCTCTTCACCGGCCCGACCCCGGCGGCGCGGCTGCGCGCCTTCCTCCGCGAGACCGGCCTGCCCGGCGCTGATGCCCGAGTGGGCGTACGGCCACTGGAAGAGCCGCGACGTCTACGAGCATCAGGACGACGTCGAGGACGACTGGCGGGGCTACCGCGAAGCGGACCTTCCCCTCGACGCGATCGTGATCGACTCGCCCTGGGAGACGCAGTACAACACCTGGCGCTTCAACCCCCACCAGTTCCCCGACGCGCCCGGGCTGGTCAGGGGGATGCGCGAGGACGGGGTGCGGACCGTGGTCTGGGTGACGCCCTGGGTCAACCTCGAATCGATCGACGGCCAGCGCCCGCCGGACGCCGAGTCCGAGCGGCTCCACGCGGAGCCGGCGGAGAACTACGCCGAGGGCGCCGAGGCGGGGCACTACGTCCGGGCCGCGAACGGCGAGCCCTACGTCGGGCGCTGGTGGATGGGGACGGGCTCGATCGTCGACTTCACCTCCGCTGCCGCGCGGGACTGGTGGCGCGAGCTGTCGCGCAACGTCTTCGAGCTGGGCGTCGAGGGCGTCAAGGCCGACGACGGCGAGGGCTACTACTTCCCGCCCGACGCGGAGCTCGCCGACGGGCGCCTCGGCGTCCAGGCCGCCTGGGAGTACGGGCGGCTCTATCGCGAGACGACCCAGCAGGCGCTCGACGACGTCCACGGCGAGGGCCGCGGCGTCGTCTTCGGCCGCTCGGGCTGGACCGGGCAGCAGGCGACCGGGATGCTCTGGGGCGGCGACCAGGCCTCGGACTTCTGGTCGCTCCGGGCGCTGCTCACCTCGCTGCTCACCTGCGCCGCCACCGGCTTCTCCAACCTCTCCCACGACGTCGGTGGCTATCTCGGCCGGCGGCTGGCGGAGCGCTGCGAGCCCGAGCTGCTGGTCCGCTGGGCGCAGCTCGGCGCGCTCACCCCGCTGATGCAGGCGCACGGCCGCTTCCAGCAGGAGGCGTGGACCTACGACGGGCAGGTCCTCGACGACTACCGCGAGGCGGTCCTGCTCCACGAGCGCCTCGTCCCCTACATCCGGGCCGCCGCCGCGACCGCCGCCCGCAGCGGCCTGCCGATCATGCGGCCGCTCTGCCTGGTCGATCCCGAGGACCCGGAGGGCTGGGCGATCCCCGACTCCTACATGCTGGGCCCGTCGCTCTGGGTCTCCCCGGTGCTCGAGGAGGGAGCGACCGAGCGCCGCACCTACCTGCCGCGCGGCGAGTGGCTCGACTGGTGGACCGGCGAGCGGCTACCGGCGGCCGCTGGATCGATGCCGACGCCCCGCTCGACCGGATCCCGCTCTGGGTGCGTGCTGGCTCGCTGATCGTCACCTACCGGCGGACGAGGTGGCGCGCGGCCTCGGCGAAGAGGACCCGACCCGTCCCCTGGAGGCAACACTCTGGGGCGAGCCAGCCCTGGGCACACGTCAGCGCCCGCCTCGCGGACGGCACCCACATCGCCTGGCGCCGCGGCGAGTGGTCGGTGTCGCCGACCGCCCCGTCAGCTTCCTGGCGCGCGCAGAACCCCACCCCAGGGGTCAGGTCTTGCAATACGACACGAGTCACGGGGCGGGGCTGATCTGCTCCGGAACTCTGATGGAAGATGTCTCGTCCACTGCGGAGTGACCGTCGAGGACGGCATCTATCACGTCGTCGCCCGGGGCAACGCGAAACAAGCGATCTTTCTTGATGACCGCGATCGGCGCTCGTTCCTGGAGTGGTTCGCGATGCGCTCGCCGGTTCCGGTGGCACTGCCTGACGTATTGCCTGATGCCGAACCACTACCACCTGGTCGTGCAGACGCCAAAGCCCGAATCTCTCGAGGGGATGCGTCAGATCAACGGCATCTACGCGCAGCGCTTTAACCGTCGCCATGATCGGTGCGGGCACCTGTTTCAGGGACGCTTTGGAGCGACGCTTGTCGAGACGGCCGGCACATGCTCGAATTGTCCGGTATGTCGCACGCAACCCGGTCCGGGCGGGCCTTGTCGTCGTCGCCGAAGACTGGCGATGGAGCGGCACGCCGAGATCTCGGCGCGGCACCCAAGGCTGGTCTCAATCGCGTGTCTGCTCGCTTCGACCAGACCGAGGACCGCGTACCGAGAGTTCGTCGCGTCAGATCGCGGCCTGGGATCGCACAGGAATGCCCCGATCGTCGGCAGGCGAAGTTCATCGAAGCACCTCTCCTGCCCGGCGTCAGGCGAGTTCCCAGATCGTCCTGGCTCGCAAGCCGGCCGAGCCTCGCTCGGCCTTCGAAGGCTAATGACTCGATGCGGCGATCACCCGGCCTACCGCGAGCATGGCTACCGGAAGAAGGAGATCGCTGAGGCCTCGGCTGCCACTACGCGACGCAGTCGGCGGATCCGGCGCTTCGAGAAGCGCGAGGCATCAATCCCGCAGATGTTGGATTGCAAGACCTGACCCCGGGTTAACCGGTTAGGTCGGCGGCGCGGTGCCGGGCTGGTGCGCCGCTGGATCTGCTCGTTGCGCTCCGCCTGATGGTCGGCCTCCTGGGCGGCCCGCTCACGGTCGAGCCGGGCCTGCTCGGCCTGCGCCTCGGCCTGCTGGGCCGCGCGCGCGGCGGCCTCGGCCTGCTGGCGGGCGCGCTCCGCGGCCTTCGCCGTGCGGCGCGCCTCGCGGGACCGGCGGAGGTACCCGTCGACGGAGCGCTCGAGCCGCTTCCAGGTGCCGGTTTCCTCCTGCCGCTTCCAGAACGCGGCGAAGCGATCGATCAGCAGCTCGCGCCGGGCCTCGAGATAGACGGCGAGCACGTCGAGGCCGCGGTACGCGGTCCGGTGCTGCGCCTGGGCGGCGAGCCTCGGATCGAGGTCGGGCGCCTGGCCCGCCCTCTCCCGGACCGCCTCGGCGTCGCTCTGCTGGAGCTCCTTGAGGTGCTGGCGGACGCGGGGCAGCATCACGTCGCAGTCGTGGATCTCCCCGAGGATGTCCTGCAGGTCGCGGGCGCGCCGCCGGGCGGTGTCCGCCGGGCCGGCCGAAGCAGAAGCCGGTCACCTCGAGCACGTAGCGAAGGCGCTTGGCCGCGATCCGCATGTCGTGCTGGGCCTTCGTCTTGCCGTCGAGCGCGCGCGGAGCGAAAGCCATCATCTCGTCGAGCCTCACCTGCACGATCCGGGCGGCGTTCTCCCCGAGGGAGCGGACGGGTCGAGCTTCTTGACCGGACGGGCCTTCACGCCGGCGCCTCCGCCAGCGGCGGCGACCAGCTCATCCATGGTCTCCCGCAGCGCCTTCAGGTTCTCCTCCGGCACCAGCGGCGCCAGCTCCTCGTTCGCCTCCTCCTGCTCGGCGCGGAACTGCTCGATCAGCGAGGCGACGCCGCGGCGATCGGGCGCCGCCATCCGGTCGTTGAAGTTGTGGAGGGCGGCGATCGCCACGTCGCGATCCCGCCGCTCGCCGAGGGCGTCAGCGAGCCGCTTCACCTCGCTGAGCGCCTGGCCGTAGGGCTTGGCCGGGAAGCAGGGCTCGAAGATCTCGAGCGCGGCCCGCAGGCGGCGCGTCGCCACCCGCATGTCGTGGACCCGCTCGATGTCGCCGGTGTCCAGCACGCCCTGGGCCTGCTCGGCGAGCTCGTTGCCCCTGACCGTAGACGATCTTGGCGGCTGCCTCCGCGTACGGGACGTCGGCCGTCAGGTCGGGGATCGGCTTCGGTCTTGGCCACTGGCGCCAAAGGCTATCGGCGCGTGGGCAGCGGCGTCCAGGCCGCCCCCGCCTGAAGCGGGCTAAGTCGCGGACGCGACGTGCCGCTTGGCGGGGAACTCGATCCCGCCCGCGCGGCAGAGGGCGCCTCCTGCCGCGCGAGCTCCTCGCGGACCTTGCCGACCTCGTCCTCGTCGAGACGTTCGAGCACCATCGCGATCACGCCGGCGGCGTGCAGGAGGAAGTCCCAGTAGTCCTGGTCGTCGGCGAAGCTGAAGCTGAACCTGACCTCGTCGATTCGCGGCTCCGAGAAGCCGGCTCCGGTGATCAACTTCCTGAGACGGTCGAGGTCCGCCAGTGCGAGGATCCCCGGTGCGCCCGGCTGCGGTGCGGCCATGTGCCCGCGCTTTTGGAGCACGCTCGCGGGGAGGGCGGCCCAGGGGTTGCTCCTGCCGGACCCGCGAAGACCGCGCAGGCCATCCGCCCCCCATCCCTAAGCACGCGCCGCGTCTCCTTCAGCGCCGCCGGCTGGTCCGCCGATCGAAGCATGTATGCCCAGCGACAGAGAACGCCGTCGACGGAGTCGTCCTCCAGATCGATGCTCTCCGCGTCGAGCACACGGCACTCGACGTTCCGAAGCCCGGCCTGGCGGCCTGGCGCCACGCCGCCTCGACGCATCGCCTCTGAGAACGTCGCTGACGATCATCCGGCCCTCGGGCCCGACCATGGGCGCCGCCGCGCAGCCGACCACGCCGGTGCCCGCGGCGAGATCGAGCGATCGTCTGCCTCGGCGCCGGCTCGAGCCGCTCAAGCATCCGCTCCGTCACCGGCCAGGTGACCTCCTCGAGATAGGCATGACGCTCGTCCCAGCCCGGCGCCATCGCCTCCCAGACGGCATGGCTTGAACGCTTGAACTCGGCCGTGTCCACCTCGAGAGAACCGTAACTCGATCGGGGCGCGGGTTCTAGGCGGCCAGCTTCTCCGCCGACCCGTTCTCGTTGCCGTTCAGCAGCGTGAGGATGATGCCCTCGCGGAGGCCGCCCTTGCCGATCTGCAGCGGCTGGCCGAGCATCTGGGAGAACCTCTCGAGCAACAGGACGCCGGCCGGCAACAGCTTGACGCGCCGGGAGTCGAGCTCGAAGCGCTTGGCGACCTCGTAGATCTCGTCGCTGGAGAGCACCCGGACGGCCCGCTCGAGTGTCTCGTACTCGAGCACGGCCCCGACCAGCGTCCGCAGCGACGTGGCGCTGCCGCCCACCGCGACCGCCTGGTCCGGTTGCTCAAGCTCGGTGTCCTCGAAGAAGTCCGAGATGTGGTCCCGCAGCTGGCGGATCTCAGCGGCCGATGGCGGATCCGATTCGAGATGGTCCTCGGTGAGCGACCCGGAGCCGATCTTGAACGACTTCACCTCGGTCACCCCGTCGGGCATCGTCCCGTAGATCACCTCGGATGAGCCGCCCCCGACGTCCACCACGGCGACCTTCCCCTCGACCGGGTGGCTGAGGGACTTGGTCGCCCCGATGAAGGCGAAGCGGCCCTCGTCCTCCTCGTCCAGTACGTCGACCTTGACGTCCGCGATCTCCTCGATCTCCTCGACGACCTTGTCGCGGTTCTTCGCCTCGCGGATTGCGGCCGTCGCCACGGTCTTGACCACCTCCGCGCCCATTTCCTGGGCGAGGCGCACCTGCGTGGCGACGACGTCGGCGACCTCCGCGATCTTCTCCGCGGTGATCTTCCCGTTCTTCGACGCGTCCTTGCCGATCCGGGTGTAGGCGCGCTGCTCCATCACCTTGCGGAGCTGGCCCTCCGACGGCTCGGCGACGAGCAGGCGCGTCGTGTTCGAGCCGATGTCGATGGCCCCGCAGAGCATCTCGAAGCTGATTCTCTCAGGGCAATCGGATCAGCCGACGAAGCCGCAGCTTGCGGTCAGCGAGGCGCCGATCAGGGCCAGGCGACGGTTGAGCGCACCGAGCGCGAAATCCGCGAGCGCTCCCTCCTCCACGCCGAGGACATCCCAGGCGCCCTCGCTCGGCGGCGAGATCGAATCGGCCACGGCGGGCAACAGCTCCTTGATCTGATCACGGATCACGTCGGCCATCGCGGGATCCGCCGCGACCGCCTCGCGCAGGAACCACGTCCCGTAGGCGATATGGCGCTGCTCATCGGCGGCGATCAGGCCGTAGCCCTCGGTGAAGCCGGGAAGCAGCTCGCGCTCGCGAAGGAAGTCGAGGATGAAGTGGGATGCAGTGAGCCCGAGCGTCCCCTCGATCACCATGTGGTAGATCGTCACGAACCGGACCTTGGCCTCCCGGTCGGCGGGATCGAGCCGCAGCCGGTCGTGCGCCTGGACGAGGGCCTGGTCGAAGACCTGCTCAAAGGCCTCGCCGAGAACCTCGCGGGCACGCGCGACGTGGGCGGCGATCGCGGCCGGGTCGGCGATCACCTCGTTCTGGAAGCGGGCGTAGAACTGCATGTGGCGGACCTCGTCGACGAGCTGAGTCGAAGATAGCTGCCCTCCTCCTCATCGTCCTGCGCGAGCACCAGGCCAACGAACTGGGTCGAGATCCGCTCCTCGGCCACCATCAGCGAGCTGAGCGCGAAGTGGAGCAGGCCGCGCACGCTCTCCTCGAGGCCGGCCCAATCCGGGGGATCGCGGGTGAGATCGACGTCCTGGGACGCCCAGTGGGACCTCTCCCAGTCCAGGTAGAGCTGCTCGGGGTCCTTGAGGGTGAGGGCTCCGGATGAGGTCATGCCGGGACCCGGGCCCGGACGATCGTGGAGCCGGCTTCCCCATGCGCCTGCGGAATCGCGCAGGTTGCACACTCACAGCTCTCACCGCGCCACGACCGACGCCCTTCCCAGACCGCGAGCCCGGCGATTCCCAGGGCCACCGTGGGATCGAGCCACCAGGCGCCGAACAGCGTGTTCGCCAGCAGCCCGGCCAGCACGCCGATGGCGAGGTAGGCGCAGATCAGGTTCTGGCGTCCCTCGCCGGCGGTCGCCGGCGAAGAGAGTCGCTCTCCCAGCCGAAGCTTGGCGCGCCCCAGCCACGGGCAGATGCAGAGCGTTCCCACCGAGAGTCCGATCCCCAGCCAGGTGGTCTCGGCGTGATGCTCCGAGACAAGGACCCGGATCGCCTCGAAGGCGACGTAGGGAGCAAGCAGGAAGAAGCTGACGGCGACGAGCTGTTGCGCGCGGCGCTCGGAGGTCTCCGAGAGCGTGCGCGCGCCGGTGAAGCGCCAGACGACGATCACGCTGGCCAGCCCCTCGATCGCGGAGTCGAGGCCGCTTCCGACCAGGGCCACCGACCCGGCCAAGACGCCGGCGATCACCGTCGCCGACCCCTCGAAACCGAGCCAGGCGAGGGACGTCCACGCCAGCAGGCGCGCCCGCCGGGCGTCGCGTTGCCACTCTGACGAGGGCGCGACTGCCTGGACCGGGGCGACCGCGGGTAGAGCTTCCACCGGCTCAGCGTACCCTCGGGAGATCCGCCTAGGCCCGAACCCGAGCGCGGATGATCGCCGACCCCGCCTGGTCGTGGACCCGGTGGGTCTCGCGGAACTCGACCTCGCTGAATCCCGCGGCTTCCAGATCGCGCCGGAACTCGGCCTCCGTCAGTGCCCCGGCGATGCAGCCGGTCCACTGGGACATGTCCCGTCGCGTCTCGTCGTCCATCCCCTCGTCGGCGACGACGTCGCTGACGGCGAAGCGCCCGCAGGGCCGGAGCACGCGCGCCGCCTCGCGGAAGACCGCCGGCTTGTCGGCGGAGAGGTTGATCACGCAGTTCGAGATCACCACGTCGACGGACTCGTCCGGCAGCGGCACAGCCTCGATCGTCCCCTTCAGGAACTCGACGTTCTCGACGCCGGACTCGCGCTGGTTGCGGCGCGCCAGCTCGAGCATCTCGTCGGTCATGTCGACGCCGTATGCCTTGCCTCTCGGCGCCAACACGGCGGGCTGAGAGCAGCACGTCGATGCCACCACCCGAGCCCAGGTCGAGGACGGTCTCGCCCTCGTGCAGCTCGGCGACTGCGGTGGGGTTGCCGCAACCGAGCGAGGCGAGCTTCGCCTCGTCCGGGAGCTGGTCCCGATCGACGTCCCGGTAGAGGCCCGCGCCGAACTCGCCGCCGCCGCAGGCGTCGGGGACGTCCGTCCCGCAGCCGCAGGAGGACCCGCCGGCCTCCGATGTCGTGGAGGGACCACAACACGCCACTCGCCCCTCATCCACTGAGGTCGCCGCCGCGGCGTAGCGCTCGCGCACGGCCTCCCGGATCTCATCCTTGCCCGTCAATTGCTCAGCCATGCGCTCAGCTCCTCCAGTGAGTCGGGGTTGACGTAGTAGTAGGCCCACAGTCCCTGCCGCTCGGAGCCGACGATGCCGGCCTCGCGCAGGACCTTGAGGTGATGGGAGACGGTCGGCTGCGAGAGGTCGAAGAGCGGGACGAGCTCGCAGACGCAGACCTTGCCGGCGTGCTTGCGAAGCACGTCGACAAGCTGCATGCGGATCGGATCGCCGAGGGCCTTGGCGATCGCCCCCATCCGCTCGGCCTCCTCCCGCTCGATATCGGGGTAGACAACCGGCTCGCAACAGGGCTCACCCGCGGGCCGCTTCTGCTTCGGAGCCATCTCCAGATCGACAGCCATCTATATACGTATATCGATTGAATAGAAGTTTGTCAACCTTTACATCTTCCACAACCCAACGGGCTCGATGGAGGGAGAGAATGCCGACTCAACTTGAACAGACCACCAAGGATCACATCCAGCGCTCGGTCGATGTGCTCGCTGACGAGTTCGCCGGCGTGTTCTCGCGCGAGACGATCGACGCATACGTCGAGGAGAGCCTCGATCGTTTCGCCGACGCGCGATTCGAAGAGTTCGTCCCATTGCTCGTCGAGCGCTTCTCGCGCCAGCGGCTGCGGGCACTCGCTCAGGTGGAGGGCAAGATGACCAAGGAGGTCCCCGAGGTCCTCTTCGTCTGCGTCCACAACTCGGGCCGCAGCCAGATGGCCGCCGGGCTGCTCGACAAGCTGGCCGAGGGGCGCGTGCACGTCCGCTCGGCAGGCTCCGACCCCGCCGATGAGCTCAACCCGAATGCCGTCGACGCGATGGAGGAGGTCGGCGTCGACATCTCGCAGGAGTTCCCGAAGCCGCTCACCGACGAGGTCGTCCGCGCGGCCGACGCCGTGATCACGATGGGCTGCGGCGACGCCTGCCCGATCTATCCGGGCAAGCGCTACGAGGACTGGGACCTCGAGGACCCGGCGGGCAAGGACCTGGAGACCGTGCGCCGCATCCGCGACGAGATCCGCGAGCACGTCGAAACGCTGATCGCCGCGCTGCCGACAGCGGAGTCGACCGAGTAGCCGGTGCCTGAATCCAGCCTCGCCATCGGCATCAACGGCTTCGGCCGGATGGGCAGGCTCGCGCTCCGCGCCGCCTGGGGGTGGCCGGAGCTCCGCTTTGCCCACGTGAACGAGCTGCACGGCGATGCCGCGACGGCCGCGCACCTGCTCGAGTTCGACTCGGTGCACGGGCGCTGGGACCACAACGTCGACGACGCGACGGGCCGGATCGCGATCGACGATGAGTCGATCGGCTATTCGCGGCATCCGCTGCCGGGAGATGTCCCGTGGGACGAGCTCGGAATAGAGGTCGTCCTCGAGTGCTCGGGAAAGTTCCGAACGCCGGAGGCCCTCGAGGGGTATTTCGCCCGAGGGGTGCGCAAGGTGATCGTCGCGGCGCCGGTCAAGGACGCGGAGCGCCCTGAACCTGGTGGTCGGGGTGAACGACGAGCTCTACGAGCCAGAGCGGCACGACATCGTCACCGCCGCCTCGTGCACCACGAACTGCCTCGCACCCGTCGTCAAGGTGATCCACGAGGGAATCGGGATCCGCCACGGCTCGATGACGACCCTGCACGACCTGACCAACACGCAGACCGTCGTCGACGCGCCCCACAAGGACCTCCGCCGGGCTCGCGCCGCGGGCGTCTCGCTGATCCCCACGACCACCGGCTCGGCCACCGCGATCGGGCTGATCTTCCCCGAGCTGCGAGGGCAAGCTGAACGGGCTGGCCGTACGCGTGCCGCTGCTGAACGCCTCGATCACCGACTGCGCCTTCGAGGTCGCCAGGTCCACCACGGTCGAGGAGGTGAACGGCCTGTTCGCCGCGGCCGCCGGCGGGCCGCTGGCGGGCATCCTGGGGTACGAGGAGCGCCCCCTCGTCTCGGTCGACTACAAGGACGACCCGCGCTCCGGGATCGTCGACGCGCCCTCGACGATGGTCATCGACGAGACCCAGGTCAAGGTTCTCGCCTGGTACGACAACGAGTGGGGCTACGCAAACCGGCTCGTCGAGCTGGCGCGGAAGGTCGCGCTCACCCTTCCGGCCGAGCGGGGCCCTGGAGCGGTTCCGGCGACGGCTTAGGGAGCGGATGTGGCGAACGCCGGCGCAGCCGCAGCGGAGCCGCAGACTGATCTGCGCAACTACGCCCTCGTAACGGGGGCATATTGGACCGACACCATGGTCGACGGTGCGAGCCGCATGCTGGTCCTGTTCTATTTCGACCAGCTCGGGTTCAGCCCGTTCCAGCTGGCCACGCTGTTTCTCCTCTACGAGTTCTTCGGCATCGTCACCAACCTCGTCGGCGGCTGGGTCGCAGCCCGCTTTGGCCTGAAGACCACTCTCTTCATGGGTCTCTCGGTCCAGATCTGCGCCCAGAGCATGCTCGGCTTCGCGCCCGAGGCCTGGCTCGTCGTTCCCTACGTGATGGCGTCGCAGGCACTCTCGGGGATCGCGAAGGACCTGACCAAGATGAGCTCCAAGAGCGCGGTGAAGCTGGTGGTGCCCGAGGGCCAGGAGGGCGCTCTCTACAAGTGGGTCGCGATCCTGACCGGCTCGAAGAACGCCCTGAAGGGCGTCGGCTTCTTCCTCGGCGGGCTGCTGCTGACAACCGTCGGCTTCCAAACCGGAGTGCTGGTCCTCGCCGCGATGGTCGCGACCGCGCTGGTCAGCGTGTCCGTCCTGATGCGCGGCGAGCACCTCGGCCGGCCCGACGCCAAGGCGAAGTTCAAGCACATGTTCTCCAACAACCGTGCGGTCAACATCCTGGCCGGCGCTCGGATCTTCCTGTTCGCGTCCCGGGACGTCTGGTTCGTGGTCGGTCTGCCCGTCTTCCTGTACAGCGTGGTCGGCTGGAACTTCTGGCAGGTGAGCCTCTACCTCGCGACCTGGATCATCGGCTACGGGATCGTGCAGGCCTCAGCGCCACGATTCGTGCGCCGTCGGGCCGAGGAGGGCGGCGAGCCGGATGGAAGGACGGCCGCCTGGCTCGCCTTCGTCCTGGCGACACTGCCCGCCGGGATCGCGATCGCCCTCTCGGCCGATGCCGATCCCACCGCCTCTGTCGTCATCGGCCTGATCATCTTCGGAGTCGTGTTCGCCATGAACTCGGCGGTGCACTCCTATCTGATCCTGTCCTACGCGGACAACGACAAGGTCGCGATGAACGTCGGCTTCTATTACATGGCGAACGCCGGCGGGCGGCTGGCGGGAACGGTGCTCTCGGGGCTGCTGTACCAGTGGCAAGGCCTCACCGCGTGTCTCTGGGTCTCGGCCGCCTTCGTCGTGGCCGCCGGGCTGCTCTCGCTGATGCTCCCCAGGACGACCGCTCGCCGGTCGCCCGGGATGAAGTTGCCCCGGGCGGAGCCGGCGTCCTAGGTGACCCCGTCGCAGTTGGTCGCATCGTGAGTCAGGCCGCCGTCCATCCAGATGAGGCCGCCGTCATCCGCCGGCTGTCGACGCTCGACCGCTTCCTGCCTCTGTGGATTGCGCTGGCGATGGCCGGCGGGCTGGCGCTCGGGTCGCTCGTGCCCGGGCTCAACGATTTCCTCGACAAGCTGGAGGTCGGGACCGTGAGCCTGCCGATCGCGCTCGGACTGCTGCTGATGATGTACCCGGTCCTGACGAAGGTCCGCTACGAGGAGATGGGCAAGATGCGCGGCGACGGGCGGATGTTCGGCGTCTCGCTGTTCCTGTCGTGGGTCATCGGCCCCGCCTTGATGTTCACGCTGGCCTGGCTGTTCCTCGCCGACGAGCCCGCCTACCGCACCGGCGTCATAGTCGTCGGCCTGGCGCGCTGCATCGCGATGGTGCTCGTCTGGAACGACCTCGCCGGCGGCGACAACGACCGCGCCGCGGTCCTCGTCGTCTTCAACGCCATCTTCCAGGTCGTCGCCTACGCGCTTCTGGGTTGGTTCTATCTCAACGCCCTGCCCAACCTGCTCGGGCTCGACACCCAGGGCTTCGAGGTCAGCATCTGGGAGGTCGCGCGCACCGTGCTCATCTTCCTCGGCATCCCGCTGACCGCCGGCTATCTGACGCGCCGCTGGGGCCTGCGCGCGCACGGCCGCGACTGGTTCGAGTCGACGGTCATCCCGCGCATCGCGCCGATCACGCTCTACGGCCTGCTGTTCACGATCGTGCTGCTGTTCGCCATCCAGGGTGACGCCATCACCGGCGACCCGCTGACGGTTGCGCGCATCGCGCTGCCCCTGCTCGCCTACTTCGCCGGGATGTGGGTGCTCGGCTTCCTCCTCGGCCGGGCGATGAACCTCGGGTACCCGAAGACCGCGACCCTCGCCTTCACTGTCGCCTCCAACGACTTCGAGCTGGCGATCGCCGTCGCCGTCGGCGTCTGGGGTGCCAGCTCGGGCCAGGCGCTGGCCGGCGTCGTCGGCCCGCTCATCGAGGTCCCCGTCCTCGTCACGCTCGTCTACGTCGCGCTCTGGCTGCGCCGGCGCTGGTGGCCCGACGAGCCCGTCCGCGATACCGCCGCCCCCGCGCCGCTGGGCGATCGCCTCGCCGGGCCCCTGAAGTCGCGATGAACTGCCTGGACTGCTGCTCCGACCAGACGTCCGCCCGCGCGCAAGCTGCCCTATGCGCGCATGGGGCAGCAGATCAGGCGAACTCCTTTGCCGGCTCGCCAGTTAGCCCTGGAAATCGACGCATGCGAACTCGAGTCTTGCCGGCTTTTCCCGCCCGGTTCTCGGGTCGTCCGGTGCCTTCACAGCCTCTTCACGGGATCTCGCGACGCCCGTCGTACCTTCGAATCGATGCCTTCGAGCGACCCACGGAACGGCTCGGGCTCAGCATTCCCTACGACTGGTGGCCTGCGGCGCCGATCCTGAAGGAGATCGAGGCAGCCGGCTTTCGGTTCGTCCAGGTCCCCTCTCCACCGCCCTCGGTCCTGGTCAGCCCGCGGGACGCGATCCGTCACGCCGCGGCGGTCTCCGAGGCGCTCGCCACGGCGGGCCTGGACCCGGTCCTGCACGGCCCCGGATCGGTTCGGGCCGGCACTCGCGATGGCAACCTGGCCCTCGAGGGGCTGGTCTCCTACGCGGCTGAGGTCGGCGCCTCGCGGGTCGTCTACCACGCGGCGAATCTCCCCGACGAGCCCGCCAGCGAGGACGCTCGTCTGGCTGAGACGCGCTCGCTCGCCGCGCTCGCTGCCCAGGCCGAGCGTCTCGGGGTGATCATCGCCCTCGAGAACCTCGCGCCCGTCTACCCCTGCCCCGACGCGCTCTCGTTCACGCCGTCGATCCTGCGGACGATGGCGAAGCGGATCTCCTCACCGGCCGTCGGCCTCTGCCTCGACATCGGCCACGCGAACATCGTCGCCCGGCTGCGGCGCACGGATCCGCTCGAGCTGATCGAGCCCGCCCTCGACCGCGTGGTCCTCTTCCACCTCCACGACAACCTCGGGCGCCCGGCGGGGCGACCCGGGCTCTCCCGAGATCGATCCGCTGCGACTCGACCTCCATCTGCCCCCGGGGCGCGGCAACGTGCCGTGGGACCGTCTGGCTCCGCTGATCGCCCGCAAGGGTGCGGCCCCTCTGATCCTGGAGGTCCACCCGCCCCGCCCCGCGGCGGCCCACCTCTTTGAGGCGGCGATCAACGCCGTGGCGCCTCCGGCGGTTCCGGCCGCGGTTTAGTCCTCTCCCGGTCACGAGTTGTTCGCAAGTTCGTCACCTTCGGGTAACGCGCGGGTGAATGTCCGAACTCAGACTCCGGGGGCGGAATGCACGCCTCCACGGGGAGACGCGCACGCAGGGTGATCACGGCGCTGGCGCCGGGCTTGGTGGCCGCCCTCCTGATCGGCTGGATCCTGGCGACCCGAGGTGACGAGGTCGTTGCGGCGATCGCGGCCTGCCCGCCCTGGGTCATCGTCGGCGCGACGCTTGCCCATGCATCCACCCTCGTCCTCCGCACGGAGGCCTGGCGGACCGTGCTGGCGGCCGGGGGCAACCGGGGCCTCGAGTCCGGGGTTCTTCATGCCGCCAACGCCGGCTCCTTCCTGGTCGGGACCGTGCAGGGCCACGCCGCCCTGCCCGCCCGGGTGGCGCTGCTGCGGCGACTTGGAGGCCGGGACGCTCCGGAGGTCGCCCGGGTCGTCCTCGCCGATGCCCCGATCTTCATGCTCGAGGTCTGCACCTCCGCCCTGCTCGCGGGACTGGCGGCCACAGCCATTCCCTCGATCCCCGTCTGGGCGCCGATCGCGATGATGCTGGGCGCCGTCGCGATCCTCTTGGCGCTGCGGCTCGCCCACCTGCGGTTCCGGCATCGGCCCCTGGCGGCGGGCCTCGCCGTGCTGGCCGAGCCCGGGCCACGGGCGCGGCTGATCGCGATCGTCCTGGCGTTCACCGTCGCAGCCCTGGTGCGCACCTGGCTGGTGCTGATCGGATTCGGGTTGCCCTCCGGGCCGGCCGATGCGGCCCTGGTGCTCTTCTCGATGGGTGCCATCGGCCTGCTTCCGCTCAGCGCCCTGGGCACGGCCCCGACGGCGACGATCGCCGCGATGGGGACCACCGACCTGTCCGCCGCGGCGGCGGCGGGCATGGTGATCGGCACCTCGACGGTGCTGGCGGTGCTGCTCTACGCCGGGGCATGCTGGACCTGGCGGGCACGCGTCCGTGGAGCCGGTCGGTGAGCCGGCCGAGCTCGCCGAGGTCCTGCCGCTCCCCATCCCGGCGTCGCATCCCGGGCAGGAGCTGGATCTGGCCGCATAGACCTTTTACAAGGCATTCACGTCCGGGAGGGCCCGAGCAACGATGCTGTCGACACACATGCCGACGGCCACAGGACACCAATCTCCGGAAGCCACCGCCCGCCGGCTGCACGGCGCCGTCATGGACTTGCGCCGAGAGGTCGCGCGGGAGGGAGACGAGATCTTCGATCGCTGGCGGCCTCGAGTCCGCCGCGAGGAATACGTCCCCAGCGCCCGAAACCTCGCCTTCTATCTCGCCCTGCGCCACCACGACCTGCGAGATCTGCAGCTCGAGCTCATGCCGCTGGGGCTCTCCTCGCTGGGGCGCTGCGAGGCCCGGGTGATGCCCAATCTCGACGCGGTGCTTGCGGCTCTCGCAAGTATCGGTTCGGCTGAACACGAGCCATCGCAGCCGGACGCGGACTCCTTCTTTCGCGGGCATGAGCTGCTGCGCGCCCAGACCGAGACGGTGCTCGGCCCGACCCCTCAGCACCGCGCGGTCCGGGTGATGGTGACGATGCCGAGCGAGGCGGCCACGTCCTACAACCTGGTGCGGAGCCTCGTCTTCGCAGGGATGGACGTCGCCCGGATCAACTGCGCTCACGACGACGTCCCCGCTTGGAATCGGATGGCCGAGCACGTGCGCAGCGCGGCCTCCGAAACCGGCCGCTCGTGCCGGGTCTGCTTCGACTTGAGCGGCCCACGATCAAGGATCGCCTCGACAACGGTCGCTCATGAAGACCGCGTTCACCGCGAGGACAGGTTGCTGATGACCTCACTGGAGGTACCCGTGGCCAGCGAGTGGGAGCTCCAATTCAAGTGCTCCCTCCCCGAGGCCCTGGCCCAGCTCGAGGAGGGGGACGAGGTCTGGGTCAATGAAGGACGGCTTGGCGCCGTGGTGGAGCGACGCCTCGACTACGGTCTGCTCCTCCGGGTCACGGAGGCCCGCGACAAGGGGGAGCACCTGAGGGTCGAAAAGGGCCTCAACTTCCCGACGATCGAACTGGGGCTCGACCCGCTGACCCCCGCCGACCTGCACACCCTGGACGCGGTGGCGCCGATCGCGGACCTGATCGGCTACTCGTTCGTGCAGCGGCCTGAGGACATCGCCCGGCTTCAGGAGGAGCTGGCCGCCCGCGGCGCGGGCTCGGTCGGCCTGGTGGCAAAGATCGAGACGCGGCTCGCGGTTTCAAACCTCCCCGAGCTGATCGTGCAAGGGGCGGGCCGGCAGCCACTCGCGATCATGATCGCCCGCGGCGACCTGGCCGTCGAGGTCGGCAGCCGGCGGATGGCGGAGATGCAGGAGGAGCTCCTCTGGCTCTGCGAGGCTGGCCACGTGCCCGTGATCTGGGCGACCCAGGTGCTCGACAACTTCGTCAAGAAGGGCATCCGACACCGAGCCGAGATCACCGATGCGGCGATGGCCGAACGGGCGGAGTGCGTGATGCTCAACAAGGGGCCCTACGCGACCGACGCCGTGCGCCTGCTCGACGACGTTCTCGGCCGGATGGAGGGCCACCAGTTCAAGAAGGCCTCGCGGATGCGGGCGCTTCGGTCCTGGTGATCGGCTAGCTCGAGGGGAGCGGCGCCTGGCCGGGGTGCGAGGCGTCCTCGAACTCGCGGAACAGCCCGGTCACCACGAAGGCGACCTGCTCGCCGATGTCGACGGCGTTGTCGCCGATCCGCTCCAGGGCTCGCGCGACGAGCATCATCGTCATCGCCCATTCGCGGACGTCCTGCGTCGTCTCCGACCTGGACCGCGATCTTGAAGCACTCCTTGTTCAGGTTGTCGATCAGGTCGTCCTGCCGGACCAGGTCGCGGGCGAGCTCGACGTCGCGCCCCTCGAACGCCTTCTTCGCCTGGGAGAGCATCGAGCGGCCCTGCTTGCCCATCAGCAGGATGCGATCGACCATCTCGTCGTGGACAGGCGCGTCGTTGCCGGTCAGCGGGATGACCTTGGAGATGTTCACGCACTGGTCCCCCATCCGCTCGATCGAGTGCATCACGTGCAGCAGCGCCGAGATCAGCCGCAGGTCGGTCGCCACCGGGGCCTGGGTGGCCAGCAGGGTGAGGATCTCCTGATGGACCTCGAGGTAGCGGCCGTCGATCCGGTCGTCGTCGGCGATCACCAGCTCCGCGAGCTCCATGTCCTGGTGCTGGACGGCCTCCATGGTGCGGTCGAGGGAGGCGATCACGAGGTCGAGCCCGCCGAGGCAGTTCTTCTCGAGCTCGTCGAGCTGGTCCTGGTAGTGCATTCGTGCCTCGGGCATCAGCCGAACCTCCCGCTGACGTAGTCCTCCGTCTCCTTCTTGGAGGGCGTGGTGAACATCTTGTCCGTGGCGTCCATCTCGACCAGGCGCCCCGGCTTGCCGGCCGCCTCGAGGTTGAAGAACGCCGTGACGTCGCTGACACGGGCCGCCTGCTGCATGTTGTGGGTGACGATCACGATCGTGTAGCGGGTCTTCAGGTCCTCGATCAGGTCCTCGACCGCAAGCGTGGCGACGGGATCGAGCGCCGAGCACGGCTCGTCCATCAACAGCACCTCGGGCTCGACGGCGATCGCGCGGGCGATGCAGAGGCGTTGCTGCTGGCCGCCGGAAAGGGCGGAGCCCTTGCGGTCGAGCCTGTCCTTGACCTCGTCCCAGAGGTGGGCGCCGCGCAGGGACTTCTCGACGATGTCGTCCTTCTCGGACTTCGAGATCCCCCTGCGGTTCAGAGTGAGGCCGGCGGCGACGTTCTCGTAGGCCGACATCGTCGGAAACGGGTTGGGCGCCTGGAACACCATCCCCACCAGCCGCCGGACCTCAACCGGGTCGACGTTGGGCGCGTAGATGTTCTGGTCGTCGAGCGACAACCTCGCCCTCGACCCGCGCACCCGGGGTCAGCTCGTGCATCCGGTTGAGCGACCGGAGCACCGTCGTCTTCCCGCAGCCCGAGGAGCCGATCAGGGCCGTCACCTGATTCGGCTCGATCGTCATCGAGACGTCCTGGACGGCGTGGAAGTCGCCGTAGAAGAGGTTCACGTCCTTGACGGTGAAGCGCTTGGCCACGCGCTCGACCTTATCGCCACCCCGCGTGACGGCCTTCTTGGCCGCGCGGGCGAGATCCGTGGCCACGTTGGAGCTCCGCTTCTCCTTGGTCGTGTCTGCTGTCTCGGGCATCTTCCTCCTGTCACTGGGCATTCGAAGTCTCACGTGCGCTATCTGGTGTCCCGAAGGTCGGTGCCGAAGCGCCGGTAGATCCAGCGGGCAAGCAGGCTGAGGATCATCACCATCACGATCAGCGTCAGCGCCGCGGCCCAGGCCTTGTCGTAGGAGGCCTGTACGTCGACCCCCGGGTCCTTGTACTCGCTGTAGGCGTAGACGGCGAGGTTCTGCATCCGCCCGCTCAGCGGGTTGGTGTTGACCGAGTCGATCACCCCGGTGGTGACGAGCAGCGGCGCCGTCTCGCCGATCACGCGGGCGATCGCCAGCATGACCCCGGTGACGAGGCCGGCCAGCGCGGTCGGCAGGACGATTCGGGTCACCACCTTCCACTTCGGCGTGCCCAGCGCGTAGGCGGCCTCGCGCAGGTGGTCCGGGACGATCTTCAGGATCTCCTCCGCCGACCGGATCACGATCGGGATCATGAGGACGGTCAGCGCGACCGAGCCGATGATCCCGAGGCGGATACCCGGGCCGAGGAACGCCGCGAACAGCGCGTAGGCGAACAGTCCCGCCACGATCGACGGGATCCCCGTCATCACGTCGACGAAGAAGGTCAGCGCCTTGCGCAGGCGGCCCGTCCCGTACTCGTTCAGGTAGACGGCGGCCATGATCCCGATCGGGACCGAGATCAGGGTCGCGACGCCGGTGATCACCAGCGTGCCGACGATCGCGTGCTGGGCGCCCCCGCCCGCGCCGATCACCCCGCGGGCGGACTCGGTGAAGAAGGAGCCGTCGAAGCGGGCCGTCCCGCGCTTGATCACCTCGTAGAGCACGGAGAAGAGAGGCAGGACGGCGACGCCGAAGCCGGCGACGATCCCCAGCGTCACCAGGCGGTCCATCGCCTGGCGGCGGCCCTCGGTGATGAGCGACCAGACGTAGGCGGTCGGCAGCGCGATCACCGCGGTGACGATGAAGAAGAGGACGATGGTGAAGCCGCCCGTGGCGAGCAGGATCGCGAGGGCGATCAGGGCGGACCCTGCGACCACCGCGCGCAGGAACCAGGCGGGGAGCGTGCCGCTGCTGACCCCGGGACCGCCGATCGCCGCGACCCTCTCCGCCGGATCGAATGCGGCCGCCGGATTCTCCTCGCGCCTGTCCCTCGTGTCGGTCATTGGACGTCGGACCGGGAGATGATCAGCCGGGCGATCATGTTGACGACGAGGGTGATGCCGAAGAGGACGAGGCCCGAGGCGATCAGGGCGTTGACGTCGAGGCCGGAGGACTCGGGGAACTTGAGGGCGATGTTCGCCGCGATCGGCGTCGGGTTCTCCTGGCTGACCAGGTTGAAGGTGACGATCCCGGACGCCGAGAGGATGATCACCACCGCCATGGTCTCCCCGAGGGCCCGGCCGAGACCCAGCATCGAGCCGCTGATCACAGCGGACTTGCCGAATGGCAGAACGGACATCCGAATCATCTCCCAGCGAGTGGCGCCCAATGCCAGCGCGCCCTCCTCGAGTCGCCGCGGCGTCTGCGAGAAGACCTCGCGCGCGACGGCGGAGACGATCGGGAGGATCATCAGGGCCAGGACGAGCCCGGCGGTGAGCATCGTCCGGCCCGTGACCGAGGCCGGGCCCGCAAAGAACGGGATCCAGCTCAGGCGGGCGACCAGCCAGTCGAGGATCGGCACCATCGCGGGCCCGAGTACGAAGATCCCCCAGAGCCCGTAGACGATGCTCGGAATCGCGGCGAGCAGATCGACGACGTAGGCCAGCGAAAGGGCGAGCCGGCGTGGGGCGACGTGGCTGATGAACAGGGCCACGGCAACCGCCAGTGGGACCGCGATGACGACGGCGACCACGGCCGCCAGGATCGTGCCGAATGCCAGCGGCGCGATGTAGTCGACCAGGGTCTTGCCGTCGGGGAGGTCAGCGGTCTTCGCTGTCACGGCTGGGATCGAGTCGGCGACCAGGAAGATCGCAACGCCCGCCAGCAGAGCGAGCACGGTGACGCCGGCGATCACGGCGGCGTTGGAGAAGATCCGGTCGCCGGGCCGTCGCTTGCCGCCGGAGGCGGAGGCAAGGATCTGGCCCGCCTGTGTCGTGGTGTCGGTGTGTGCTTCCAAGTCTTCCGTTGAAGAGACGGTCGGGGGCCCGCGCCTCGAGGCGCGGGCCCCCTCCCCGTCAGTGGTGGATCAGCCGCCGATCGCGTCGATCGCCTGTCTGATCCTCGTTCTTGATGGTCGGGCCGATCGGCGCCGAGCCCGCGTTCTGCGCGGCTGCCTGCTGGCCGTCCGAGCTGATGACGTAGTTGAAGTACGCCTTGACCAGGTCGGTGGTGTTGGAGTCGGAGTACTTCGTGCAGCCCATCAGCCAGGAGACGAGCAGGATCGGGTAGTCCTGCGGATCCGTCGAGGTTCGCTCGACCTTGTACGCGAACACGTACTTGCCCGGGCTGAGCGCCGGGTCCTTCTTCGAGATGTCGAAGTCGTGCGAAGCACCCTCGGCGCTGGGCGCCACGTAGGTGCTGCCGACCTTGACCTTGGCGACGCCGAGGTCACCGGCCTGGCTCTCGTCGGCGTAGCCGATCGTGCCCTCGCCGGCCTTCACGGCCTGGATCAGACCCGACGTCTGCGCGCCGGACTCGCCGGTCTTCAGCGGCCAGTTGCCGTCGGCGTCGAAGGTCCAGACGCTCGGAGCGGCCTCGTGGAGATAGTCCGTGAAGTTGAACGTCGTCCCGGACTCGTCCGAGCGGTGGACCGGAGTGATCTTCGTGCTGGGCAGGTTCGACGCCCGGGTTGTCCGCCTTGATGGCGGGGTCGTCCCAGGTCGTGATCTCGCCCTTGAAGATCTTCGCGGTCGTGTCCGGGCTGAGCTGCAGGTTGTCGACGCCCGGCAGGTTGTAGACGATCGCCAGCGGCGAGATGTAGTTCGGAATCTCGACCAGCTCGCCGCCCTCACCCGAACAGCGCTGCTGGGCCTTCGGCAGCTCCTCCGAGTCGAAGGGCGCGTCACTGCCGGCGAAGGCGGTCTTGCCGCCGGCGATGAACTGGTCGCGGCCACCGCCGGAGCCGATCGCGTCGTACGAGATCGTCGCGCCGGAGTTCTGGCCCTCGAACTTCGCGGTCCAGGCCTCCTGGGCCGCCTGCTGGGCGCTGGAACCGGCGCCCGCGAGGGTGCCCGACACGCCCGACGAGCTGTCGTTGCTCGAGCCGCAAGCAGCAGCGGTCAGGGCCAGGACGGCCGAGGCGGCTGAAACGAGCCACCACTTCCTATTCATTGAGTCGCTCCTTTTTCGTTTGTCGAAAAGGGACGGCGGCTCAATGGCTCGCCTCCCTCACACTCTCAGAGGCCTGGCACCCTCTCAGCGGGCAGAGACGCAGCTTGTTACGTTCGTGTGGCGCACTTGTAAAAAGGATGTAAATCGCCCGCACGCGCGGGCTCGTGTCGAGCGTCAGGCCTGGGGTGAGAACCGGTATCCGATGCCGGTGTGGGTGTGGATGAAGCGGCGGCCCGGCAGCGCCCGGCTGAGCTTGGCCCTCAGCCGGCCGACGTACACGTCGACCGAGCGGTCGCTCTTCTTGTACGACCGTCCCCAGACCGTCTCGTAGAGCTCCTCGCGGGTCATCACCCTCTCCGCGTTGTGCGCGAGCTCGGTCAGGAGCTGCAGCTCCCGCACGGTCAGGATCAGCGGCCGGCCGTCGACCAGGGCGGCGTGGTCGGCCGGCCTGATCTCCAATCGCCCCGCGTAGACCGGGGTTTGGTCTCCGGTCGCGAGTGGAATCGTCGATACTGACCCGGCGCCGCCGTTCTCGCCTTCCATGGCCTCGGAGCTTTGCCGCTGGCTCAGCGAAAGTAGTTACGGTCGCGTGAACTTCCGGTAAATGCGATGTGACGGGTTCACCGGGATCACCCCGTCAGCCTTTCCGACCGGCGGTGATCCCTGCAGGTATTCGCGCACGAAGCGCCGGGGCTCGGGCCGTTGCAACGATTCGGTCCGGACGTCGAGATAGAGAGGACGCGCCAGTGCCGGATAGCTGCCGTCGCGGATCGAGTCGACGGTGGGCGTCACGCAGCCGCTGCCCGCGTCAACCGCCAGTGGCCTCACCCCGGCTCCGCGCTTGAGCTGGCCGACCGGGAGATATCCCACCGCGCTGGAGGAGGCGGCAACCGTCGCGGCGAGCTCGGCTGCATCGCCGGCAACCTCGTAGTCGTTCCTCGTCAGCGGGTCGACCGGACCG
The DNA here is from genome assembly GCA_963763985.1 of uncultured Solirubrobacterales bacterium. GTDB lineage: Bacteria > Actinomycetota > Thermoleophilia > Solirubrobacterales > 70-9 > DASUPK01. The sequence continues at coordinate 205,504 of CAVXQO010000016.1, forward strand.
AATAGGCCTTCGGCGAGCAGCGTGTACTGGGGGGTGTCCGGCTTCCACCCCACCGGCTCGAGCTCGGCGTCGGGAAACCGCGGATCGATCTCGGCCCAGGACGTGACGGGGTCGGCCCGCCGCCAGATCGCGCGCGCCTCCGCAACGCTGACACAGCTCGCGAACCCGATCCGCTCGCTGACGACGAGAGCGATCCCCTCCCGGGCCACCTCGATCGGCAGGTACCGGGTCCCGGCCGAGCGGCAGGCCCGGCGCTCCGTGCGGTCGAGCCGGCGGGCGACGGCGGCAATGTCCACCTCGCCTGCACAGAAGATCGCGATCGCACTCTCGTCGCCGGAGGCGCCGGCCGTGACGCGCACACCCGGGTTGCGGCGCTCGAAGCGCTGGGCGGCGGCCTCGATCGTGTCTCGCATCGCGGCGGCCCCGTCGATGGTCACAGTCCCCGAGAGCCCCTCCTTCTTGCGCAAGCGCCCCTCACCGCTGCCACCGCTCTCGCTCGCCGCGATGCCGACGAGGGTCGCGACGACGATCACCGGGGCGAGCTGGAGGAGAGCTCGAAGCGCGCGAGACAAGGTCCTCGGCATTGCCGGGCGAGCTTAGTCCCGGACCCACGGCCCGTGTGAAGGCAAAGTGAAGGCCCGGTGAATCTGCGTGGGGCTAGCGGCCTTCGGCCGCCAGGTCCGCGGTGACTTCCTCGGCGTGCTCAACCGGCTCTTCCACCGGCATCGGCACCTCCACGGAGGTCTCCTCGATGCTGCCGACGGGCTCCGGGTCGAAGCGGTAGCCGATCCCGAAGTGGGTGTGGATGTAGCGCCAGTTGGCCGAGTGCCTTTGGAGCTTCTGGCGCAGCTTCCGGACGAAGACGTCCACGGAGCGATCGCCGTGCGCCATCGCGTAGCCCCAGACCTTCTGGTAGATCTCCTCGCGCTCGATCACCTGGCCGTGCGCCTCGGCGAGGAGCTGCAGGAGCTCGAACTCACGGCGGGTCAGGCCAATGCTCTGGCCGCTGACAAACGCCTGGTACTGGTCTGGCCGGATCTCCAGCTCGCCGGAGACCAGTGGCCCCACGTCCTCACGCGCCGCGGCGCGCTTGCGGCGGCGGACGACGGCCTCGATCCGCGCCATGACCTCCTCGGGATGTGAGGGCTTGCCGATCCAGTCGTCGGCCCCGAGCCGCAGGCCCCTCACCCTCTGGGCGACGGTCGACTGCGAGGTGCAGACCAGCACGCCCAGGCCGGGGATCGCGCCGCAGACCTTCTCGAGGAACTCCCAGCCCTGCGGGCCCAGCACCGAGAGATCGACCAGCAGGGCGTTCAGCTTCATCGCGACCAGGTCCTCGACCGGCACGGTGCCGGCGAGCACGCGGTGCTCCCATCCCGCGCCATCCAGGCGCTTCGCCAGGACGGTGAGGAAAGAGCTGTCGGTGTCAATCACCGCCAGCCGTATGCCTGCTTGGTTGCTCATCGAGGCCCTCTCTCGGACTCGCCCTACCCCAGGGCTCAGGTCCGCTCGTCGATGGGATGGATCATAGGGCCGCCGACGGCGCGCCGAACAGGGTGTCACCGGCGGTTCACGGGTTTTTCACAAGCAAATGCCGCATAAATGCGCTGTTTGCCGTATCGGGATGTTCACACAGGCGTGGAGCGCAGAGACGAGACTGCCGCTTACTTTCGAGATTCCTCTCTCGTCAGCGCGCGCGACCCCTCCTGCCCCGGGTCGCGCGCTTTTTTTTGGGGCGACGCCGCTGCTGTAATCAGTCCCATGGGCCACGACCACGCTCACGTCCACACCGGCGAGGCCGACGCCCGGCGGCTCGGGATCGCTTTCGCCCTGATCGTCGCCTTCATGCTGGCCGAGGTCGTGGCCGGCATCGTCGGCTCCTCGCTGGCGCTGCTCTCCGACGCCGGGCACATGCTCACCGACGCCGTCGCGCTGGGACTGGCGCTTGCGGCTCTCCGGCTGGCGAAGCGGCCGCCGGCCGGCAGCTACACGTACGGGATGAAGCGCGGAGAGATCCTCTCCGCGCAGATCAACGGGATCACGCTGCTCCTGCTCGGCGTTCTGATCGTCTACGAGGGCGTTCGCCGCCTGATCGAGCCCCCGGACGTCGAGGGCGGGCTGGTCCTGATCGTCGCTATCGCCGGCATCGGCGTGAACCTGGTGGCCGCCCGGCTGCTTGCCGGCGCGGAGCGGCGCAGCCTCAACGTGGAGGGCGCCTTCCGGCACGTGCTCACCGATCTGTTCGCGTTCATCGCCACCGCGATTGCGGGCGCGCTGATCCTGATCTGGGGTTTCGAGCGCGCCGACGGGATCGCCTCGCTGCTGATCGCCGCGCCTGATGGTCTGGGCCGCCTACGGCCTGCTGCGCGACTCCGGCCGGATCTTCATGGAGGCCGCCCCGCGCGGCCTCGACCCGCAGCAGATCGGGCAGACCCTGGCCGCCGAGGACGGCGTCGTCGAGGTCCACGACCTGCACGTCTGGGAGGTGACGTCCGGCATGCCGGCGATCTCGGCGCACATGATCGTCGGGCGCGACGTCGACTGCCACGAGGCGCGCTGGCACGCCGCGCGCCTGCTGGCCGATCGCTTCAGGGTGGAGCACTCGACCCTCCAGGTCGAGCACGAGCCAGGGGACGAGCTACTTCAGATCAGCCCGAGCGACCGCAAGGCCGCTCGCTTTCGGAGCGAAGGGCGAAGCCCGTAGCGACTTAAGTGGAGCGGCCGCAGTCGGTCGCGCCTGATGGCGAAGCCGTCAATCCTCAGGCCGGGGTCCCCCCGTCTGGAACCAGGCGAACACGAAGCACGCGATGGCGACCACCGCTGCGGCCAATCCGTGCTTGAAGTGGACGTGGGTCGAGCCGGCCTCGTGCCCGGGGAAGAACGAGGGCAGCGAGCCGGCGTCGTCGATCCAGTAGATCCCGGCGATCACGCAGAAGATGAGGCCGAGGATCACGGCGGGAACGATCAGTTGGGGGCGCTTGGTCATGGGATCTCCTCAGCTCAGCGCGAAGGCGACCGAAAGGACGGCGCCGACGACGCAGCAATAGACGGCGAACGGCGTCAGGCGGTTGGTCTCGAAGAAGCGCAGCAGGAACTTGACCGAGAAGTAGGCGGTGACGGCGGCGCACAGGGCCCCGACCAGCGCCTGGCCCCGGACGTGGTCGCCCTGCGAGCCGAGCAGCTCGGGCAGCTTCAGCAGGCCGGCGGCGCCGATGATCGGGGTGGCGAGCAGGAAGGCGAAGCGCGCGGCCTCCTCGTTGGAGAGGCCGGCGACCAGCCCGCCACCCATGCTGGCGCCGGAGCGGGAGAGCCCGGGGATCAGGGCGAGCGCCTGCGCGGTGCCGATCCCGATGGCGTCGCGGAAGCTCAGGCTGCGGGCGATGACCTCATCGGAGTGGATGCCCTGTTCCGAGCGGACCGGCGCGCGGCGGCGCAGGGCCTCCGCCCCGAACAGCAGCAACCCGTTGATGAAGAGGAAGATCGCCGCCGTCTGGGTCGAGGCGAACAGGGTCCGCAGGGGGTGCTCGAGCAGCAGGCCGAGCAGGCCGGCGGGGATGGTTCCCATGACGAGCAGCCAGCCGAGCTTCGCGTCCGTGTCCTCCGGGGCGATGTAGCGGTCGCGCAGGGAGCGACCCAGGCCCTTGATGATCCGCACCCAGTCCTTGAGGAAGAAGAGGAGCAGCACGAGAGCGGTGGCGCAGTGCGTCGCCACCAGGAAGCTCAGGAAGTAATCGTCCTCCTGGTGGATGTCCCAGCCGAAGATGCGCGGCAGCACGACGCTGTGCCCGAGGCTCGAGATCGGGAAGAGCTCGGAGACCCCCTGCAGCAAGCCGAGGACGATTGCCTGGAAGTAGGAGATCGGGTCCATGCCGGAGGCCCTCGACCGGGGCCGAGGAGCGAGCATCGTAGGCGACACCGGCTCAATTGGGCGTAAGGAGGTTCTTAGTCTCTGGGAGCTTGCGTTAGGTGCCCGGGATGCGATTTGGCAAGTTTTCTCGTCGTCTGCTGCCTCCGCTCATCGCGCTCGTCGGGCTGCTCGTGATCGCGCCCGCCGCCATGGCAGCCGACGGCGTCGGCACCTACGGGCCCACCGACGACAAGGTGGTGACCTTCTTCGCCTTCGGGCTGATCGCGTTCTTCGCGATCCTGGTGACCGTCCTGTCCCTGATCCAGATTCGCCTCGAAAACCGCAAGCAGAGGCGCACCGAGGACCTAGAGCGCCTCGGCAGCCGCTAAACCCCCGCGGGATGGAATCCGCAGGGGACGACCGCGTCGTCGATCCGCAAGCGAACCCGGATGCGGCCGAGCGGGAACGTGGTGGCAGGTTCGATCCCGGCGTCGAGACCGGCTATCTGAGGCGCACGCCGCGCGAGTACCCGCTCTCGCCGGAGATCGGAGCGGCGCCCTTCGATCCCGGCCCCGGGACCGGCTATGACGAGCGCCGCGCCGCCAGGACGGCCAAGCGCAGGCAACGCGAGGAGCGCCGGGCGCTGTCGGAGCGCAGCGCCAGGAGCGAGAGCTCGGGCTCCAGGAGAGACATGACGAGATGGAGCGCGCTGCCGCGGGCCGGGCCTCCCTGGAGGCCGCACCTCAATCCCTCTCCGAGCCGGAGCCCGACCCCGCTGAGCCGGTCCCCGATCACGAGCCGCCCCCGCCCGTGACCGAGCTCCGATTCCCGGCCGCGAGACACTGGCCCAGCGGCTGGAGCGCGAGCGGATCGAGCGCGAGCAGGCCGAGCGCGAGCGGCGTGCGAGGATCGAGCGGGAGCGGGCAGAGCGCGAGCGGGCCGAACGAGAGCGAATGGAGAGCAGGCGGCGCGAGCGGGCGGAGAAGCTCCGGCGCGAGCGGGCGGCGCTCGGGCGCGAAAGCCGCCGGAGGCCGGCCTCCGAAGCCGGCGCGAATTCGCCCCGCGGTCGAGGGCCCGGTCAGGAAGCGGACCCGTGCCGCGGAGAACCGCAGGCGGGTCGCGGCGAGACGGCGAGGGCTCTTCTGGCCGACGGCCAAGGCGGGCCTGGCGGTCACGCTGGTCATGGCGCTCGGCGCGGCGCTTGGCTCGGCGCTCGGTTTGCCGGTCCCGGCCCGACACGGGCGCCGGCACCGGGTCGCTGCAGCAGCGCCTCACTCTTCGGCGTGGACCCGGGCACACCCCAGGGCCTGTGTCCGGATATGTCTTCCCCTTGCGGGGCCCCCACGACTTCGGGGAGAAGGACGCCCGCTTCGGCGCCTCGCGCTATGGCCACGTGCACGAGGGGCAGGACATCTTCGGCAAGACGGGGACCCCGGAGGTTTCCGTCCATGACGGCGTGGTCGTCGACCGCGGCAAGGAGAACGGACGCTACTCCGGGGGGCGAGGCAACTACCTCGCGATCTACAGCCCCGCCGACAACCACAGCTTCGTCTACATGCACATGCTGAAGCCCTCCCCTGTTCAGCTGGGCCAGCAGGTGCACGCCGGCCAGGTGATCGGGCAGCTCGGCTGCACCGGCAGCTGCGATGGCCCCCACCTCCACTTCGAGGTGCGGATCGGCAAGGCATCGCTGCGCTCCGAGACGAAGGCGGTCGACCCGCTGCCCTACCTCCAGCAGTGGCCGCAGCCGACGCCGGGCTGCTTAGGATCGCCGCCATGCCCGAGGTCACCTATGAGCGGCAGGGCGCCGCCGGGGTGCTCACCATCGACCGACCCGACCGCCGCAACGCCGTCGACCCGAACACGGCGGACCAGCTCCTGGAGGCGTACCGGGAGTTCGAGGGCGACGACGAGGCGCGGGTCCTGATCCTCACCGGCGCCGGCGAGGTGGCCTTCTGCGCCGGCGCCGACCTGAAGTCCGTCGCCGCGGCGATGAACGACCAGGGGATCGCGGAGCAGTGGCTCAAGCCGCGCCCGCACGGGCCCCTCGGCTTCACCCGGATCACCTCGCCGAAGCCGACGATCGCGGCGATCTCCGGCTACGCCCTCGCCGGCGGACTGGAGCTGGCGCTCTGGTGCGACCTGCGCATCGGCACCGAGACGGCGAAGCTCGGCTTCCCCGAGCGCCGCTGGGGCGTTCCGCTGATCGACGGCGGCACCCAGCGGCTGCCGCGGATCGTCGGGATGGGCCGAGCGCTCGACATGATCATCACCGGCCGGATCGTCGAGGCCGAGGAGGCGCTGGCGATGGGCTTGCTCACCGAGATGGTCGCGCCGGGCAAGCACCTGGACCGGGCCCTGGAGATGGCCGAGGGCCTCGCCCAGTTCCCCCAGGAGACGATGCTCGCCGACCGCCGCTCGGCGCTGGAGGGGTTCTCGATGTCACTGGAGGAGGGCCTCGCCCGGGAGGCCGAGATCGGCGGCGCGGTCAGCGGGGTCGGCGTCAAGGGCGCCGCCCGCTTCGCCGCCGGCGAGGGCCGCGGCGGCGAGGGCGCCGGCGTCTAGAGAGCCGACCTGAAACGCGCCCGGGCCTAGCTCGCCGAAGAGTGGCAATGGCCCTACGCCGCAGGCCTTCGCGGCCTGCTTCCTGCTCGCGCCGATCGCGATCGTCTTGAGCGAGGCTGGCATCGCCGCAATGCTGAACAACGTCCAGCTCCCCGCGTACATGGTCCATCAGCTCGAGGAGCACCGCGAGGATCGTTTCCGACTCTACGTGAACGACTAGCTCGCGGCCGGGAGCACCGCGCTCGGCAGGGTCGCAAGCTTCGCGATCAACGTGCTCGGGGTCTGTGTGCTGATCCTCGCCTCGATCCTGCTCGCCTATTACGTGGACCCGCGCCTCGGGCTGATAGCCGTCTACCTGACCGGCGTGAACGCGTTGGTCCATCTACTCGTCGCCGCAAGCCGACGCGAGTACAACCCGAGGCTGATCACGACGATCGCGCTCTTCGTCCCGCTGACGATCTGGGCCGCGATCGAGATCAACGATCGCTACGACGTCTCCACCGGGATCAACCTGCTCGCCGTCGGCGTGGCGCTGCTCGGCCACCTCGCGATCGTCGCGGCCATTGCCGCGCACCTGGCCCGATCGAGTCGGGACTGAGCCGGGCACCGACCTCCGTCAGAGTCTGCGCTACTCGCGCGGCCTCGAACCGGATCTGGGCGTGTGTGAAGCGAAGGGGCGTCAAACCGGCCGCCAGATGCGCCTGGTCGCGAAGCCGGTCGCGGGACTGCTGCGTCGGGGTCCGGTGGTAGCGGAGGCCGTCGGTCTCCACGACCAGTCCGAGATCGGGCCAGAAGAAGTCCACCCTGAATCCGTTGACGCGCTGCTGCGTCAGCGGCCTGGGCAGCCCGGCGTGGCGGACGAGGCGAAGGAAGCGCCGCTCCAGCTCGGAGTCGGTGAGCGCGAAGGTGCGGCGATCGAGGATTCGGCGGAGAGCGGAGACGCCCCGCATTCCGGATCGCTCGTCAATGATCCGGCGAAGCTTCTCCGGATCGATCAGGCCGAGCTTGTCCGTCTGGTTCACGGCGGCCTCAAGTGCTTCGTCATCGATCTGGGTGGCGAGGTCGATCAGGGTCCGAGCCGGAGTGGTTACACGGATGCCGATCGCGCCGCGTTCGATCCGCTCGGGGGAGGTGCGTGCGGCGATGCGTGCGCGATCCCGCGCCGGCGACACTTGGACGTCACGGGCAACGAGACATCGATCAATGAAGGAGGGTGCAGTTGGGCTCCGCTGCTAGCAGTCCCTCGAGCACGTCTGATCTCCCAGAGCTCGGCTGCGCGCGTGTGGCTGAGCACCGCCGCGCCCGCGCAGGCGAGCACCGCGGCCATCCACCGGCCCTGCGCTGGGAGCTCGGGCCGTCCAACCGCATAAACACCGCGATGAATCGCGTACAGGAAGCCATGACCTACGAGAAGTTCGAGCGCCTTCATCGTCATCCAGAGACCCAGCAACTGCCTACGAGCGATCACGCCGTGCTGGTTGCGCGCCAAGCCCCAAGCCGCCCGCTGAGGACTTTCGGAAGGTTGACCCCATATACGGCGGCAAAGCTTCCGAATAGCCGCGGAGAAATCACCTCTCTTCCCCAGCCGCTTTTGAATTTCGACCCTACAACCGGAACGAGGGCAGCAGGCGCTTCTCGGTCTCGCCCGCCACCTCGGCGACAACCTCGACGTGGCCCTCCAGCGGGGTGCCGCGCAGCTTCGTGGCGAGCAGGTCGTCGACCTGGAAGATGCCCGCCGAGTTGTTCATCTCGATCTCGATCTTGACCGGGCGCTCCTCGCCGGCCTCGATGCGGACCTCGTCGATCGCCGCGGCGGAGAGGGCGTGGATGCCGTACTGGCCGCCCTCGACCGGGATCCGCGAGCGGCCCTCGGCCATGTCGAGCGCGTCGGCGACGCGGACGACCCCGGCCTCGACCGTGTAGGGCTCGCCGCGGCGGCGGTGGCCGATGATCGCGTGCAGGATCTCCGAGGTCACCACCGTCCGCTCCGGCTCGTCGTAGACCTCGGCGAGCAGCGACTGCAGGCGCTCCTCCACCATGAACAGGCTGTAGGCCTCGTGGTCGGCGCGGTGGATCGACATGCCGACGTCGTGGAGCAGGGCGCCCCCCGCGACCACCACCTCGGCGTCGCGGTCGCGCATGCCGTGGTCGGTGACCATCGCCGGCTCGATCCCTCCCTTGACCAGCAGGCGCAGCAGGCGAAGCGAGATGTTGAGCACGACCTGAACGTGCACCCAGGAGTGGTCGGACATGCCGAGCCGCTCCGACGTGATCTGCGCCATGTACCACCAGGCCCGCACGCGCTCGTCGGCGTTGACGGCCTCCAGGAACTTCTCGAGCTTGCGATTGCCTCGGGTTGGCGCGTGCACCTGCGCCTTGGCCACTGCCTCGGCGATCGAACCGGCGCGCACATCGGGGCCTTTTGCTTCCATTTCCGTGATCTTTTCAGGGGACGACTCAGGGGTTTTCATGACCGGACGTCAGCTACGCGGTTTTGGGCTATTTGCGGATTTCCGACCGCCGATGGAGTTACCGTGATCTCGCTTCGGCTTAAGGAACTGGGATGACGGTCTGTTCGAACACAGGCATATCCGTTCCTGAGTGCTCGTGCCGGGCCTGCCTCGTGGCCCAAATCGAGCGCCACATGCCGTCGTTGCTGAACGTCGAAACGGCAAGCGCCCCGCCACGCTGGAGATGCCCGCGGTTTCGACCCTCTCTCGCCTGCGCTTCGGCCGCCGGTTGCGACGCCTGCGCCGAGCCGCGTAGCCTCACGCCTCCGTCGGCGCCTCGGCACCGAGGCGCCGAGCACGCCCGCGCTGGCGACCACCACCAGCGCGATGCCCAGCACGTCGACCGTGGCCAGGCCCTGTCCGAGCGCGACCAGCCCGATCAGCGCGGCGACGGCGGGCTCCATGCTCATCAGCACACCGAAGGTCCCGACAGCGATCCGCCGCAGGGCCTCGAGCTCGAGCGAGTAGGGGATCACCGAGCTGAGTACGCCGGTCGGCGGCACCGACGGCCGCGGCGCCCGGATCGAGCAGGTCTCCTCCGGCCGCGGCGGTGCCGGGCACCACCATCAGCGCTGCGGCCACCCCCATCGCCAGGGCCAGTCCCCGTGCCTCCCGGGAAAGACCCGCCCGACTCGAGCGCTGAGCAGGATGTAGGCGCCCCAGAACCCGCCAGCCAGCAGCGCGAAGCCGATTCCGGCCGCGCTCGCCGATCCCGACGGGCGCGTCAGCAGCAGGACCCCGGCGGCCGCGCACGCCACCCAGACCAGGTCGAGCCGGCGCCGCGAGCCGAACAAGCCGACGAGGAGCGGCCCGACGAACTCGAAGGTGACGGCGATCCCGAGCGGGATCCGGTCGAGGGCCTCGTAGAAGCAGAGGTTCATCCGGCGAGGGTGACGCCGAAGGCGCCCGCGAGCAGGAGGCCGTCGCGGCCGGCATCCAGCGGCCGCGGGCGCCAGATCGCCAGCAGGAGGATCGCGGCGGAGAGCAGCCGGTAGAGCACCGCGCCTGCCGGGCCCACCTGATCGAAGAGCGTGGTCGCGGCCGCCGAGCCGCACTGCACCGAGACCACCGCGCCGATGACCATTGCGGGGGCCGCGGCGCCGCTGCGGCCGGCCGTTGCTGCCGGCGAGCTAATCGCCGATCACCTTGATCACCAGCCGCTTCGAGCGGCGGCCGTCGAACTCGCAGTAGAAGACCGCCTGCCACGGCCCGAGGTCGAGCCGCCCCTCGGTGATCGGCAGGATCACCTGGTGGTGCACCAGCAGGTTCTTCAGGTGGGCGTCGCCGTTGTCCTCGCCGCCGCGGTGGTGGCGGTAGTCGCCGGGGTCGGGAAGCAGCTGCCGGGCGACGTCGTTGGCCGGCTCCTTCCAGCTCGGCGGCGCGAGCTTGTCGAGCCACTCGAGCGTGTCCTCCTGGAGGCCCGGCTCGTCGTCGTTGACCCAGACCGCGGCGGTGATGTGCATCGCCGAGACGAGCACCATCCCCTCGGCTACGCCCGAGTCGTCGACGGCGCCCTGCACGTTCTCGGTGATCCGGACGAACTCGCGCCGCCCCTCGGTGTTGAAAGTCATGTACTCGGTGTGCGACTTCAAGTCCCCTCCTTTTGAGGTTTGGGGGATCATGCCCGCGATGGCGGGTCTGCTCTCCCTGGAGCGCCGAGAGGACGTCGCGGTGGTCACGCTGCAGCGACCGGAGAAGCGGAACGCCCTCTCGATCGACCTGCGGGTGGAGCTCGCCGAATCGTTCGGCTCCCTCGGCGAGGATCCCGAGCGTCGGCGCGGTGGTGCTGACCGGGGCGCCCCCGGCCTTCTGCTCCGGGATGGACACCACCCAGTTCGGAGGCGATCGCGAGCACCGGGAGCGCCTGGTCGAGACGAGCATCGGCTGCTTCCGGGCCGTCGCCAATTGCGCCAGGCCGGTGGTGGCCGCCGTCAACGGGGCCGCGCTCGCAGGCGGCTTCGCGCTCGCCCTGCTCTGCGATCTGCGCCTGGCGGCCGAGGCGGCGAGCTTCGGGTTCCCGGAGCTGCCCCGCGGCATCCCGCCGAGCTACGCGGCGGCGCGCGCCGCACTGCCCGCGCCGGTCGCCGCGGAGCTCACCCTGACCGGCCGGCTGCTCGATGCCGACGGCGCCCTGCGGGCGGGGATCGTCGGCGCCGTGTATCCGGACGACGAGCTGATGCCGCGCGCGATCGAGCTGGCGGGCCGGATCGCCTCCGGCCCGCGCCAGGCGATCGCCGAGACCAAGCGGCGGATCCTGCTCGACCGCGACCGCACGATCGGGCACCTCTTCGAGGAGGAGGAGCGGCTGCTGCGCGAGGCGCTGCTCGGCGACGAGCCCGACGACGCCGCGTAGGCTATGGAGCAGCTCCGCCTGATCCGACATTCGTTCCCCGATCAGCCCGAGCTGAGCACGGCGGTCTCGCGGACCATCCTGCGGAGGGTCGCGGCCGGGGAGCTGCCGCCGACGATCCGGATCCACCGGCCCGGCGACGAGGTCGCCTTCGGCCGCCAGGACCTGGCCAGCCCGGGCTACGAGGCCGCGGCGGAGGCGGCCCGGGCGGCGGGCTTCGCGGCCGTCGAGCGCCTCGCCGGCGGCCGAGCGGCGGTCTTCCACAGCGGCACGATCGCGATCGCCGGGCGTACGCCGACCCTCAGCCCCCGAAGCGCACCTACGCGCGCTTCGAGGAGATGGCCGAGCTGATCGCCGCTGCGCTGCGCGGGCTCGGGGTCGACGCCCGGGTCGGCGAGGTGCCGGGCGAGTACTGCCCCGGCGCCTACAGCGTCAACGCGCGCGGCGCGGCCAAGCTCTCCGGCATCGGCCAGCGCATGATCCGCGGCGGCGCCCACATGGGCGGGGTGGTCGTCGCGTCCGGCGGCCGCGAGGTCGCGCGGGCGCTCGAGCCGGTCTACGAGGCGCTCGAGCTCGACTGGGATCCCGCGACCTCGGGAGCGTGTCGGAGGAGCTGGGCCGCGAGGTCGATCCCGGCGAGGTCGAGGAGGCCCTGATCGCCGAGCTCGGCCAGCAGCTACGAGCTCGTCGACGCCGAGCTCGACGAGGAGACGATGCGGCTGGCCGTGGCAGACTGCGGGCCGTGAAGCTGCTCGCCTTCAGCGACCTGCATCGCGACCTCGGTCAGGCCGGGCGGCTGGTCGAGCGCTCCTCGGAGGCCGACGTGGTGATCGCCGCCGGCGACTTCGCCTCAGTCCACGAGGGCCTCGAGGAGACGATCGGCGCCCTCAGCGCGATCTCGGTGCCGGCCGTCCTCGTCCCCGGCAACAACGAGACCGAGGACGCCCTGCGCTCCGCCTGCGAGGGATGGGACGCCGCGACCGTCCTCCACGGCCAGGGCGACCGAGATCGACGGGACGCAGTTCTTCGGCCTCGGCGCCGGGATCCCGATCACGCCCTGGGACTGGAGCTTCGACCTCGACGAGGACCAGGCGGCCGAGAGGCTCGCCGGTTGCCCGGAGGGCGCGGTGCTGGTCGTCCACTCGCCGCCGAAGGGCCACTGCGACCAGTCGAGCGCCGGCGATCACCTCGGCAGCGAGGCGATCCTGGAGGCGATCGAGGCCAAGCGACCGCCGCTCGCGGTCTGCGGGCACATCCACGAGTCGTGGGGCGCGGAGAGCGAAATCGGCCCGACGAGGGTCATCAACCTCGGCCCGAGCGGGACCGCAATAGAGTTGGGCTCGTGAACGACTCGGATCAACCCCCACGCGACCGCGACGAGTGGCGTGTCGAGGTGGCCCTCGACGAGGAGCAGCAACGGCGCCACGCTGAGCGACGCGCTCCACCACCTCCAGCTCGACAACGAGGCCCGCAAGCTGCTCGGCGGCAGCGTGATCGTGACGCGCGACGGCCGCTTCGTCTTCATCTACGCCTGGCACGAGGAGTCCGCCCAGGAGGCCGAGCACGTCGTCAAGAACCTGATGCAGGACGAGAAGCTCGCCGGTCAGGTCCGCCTGATGCGCTGGCACCCGGTGGCCGAGGAGTGGAAGGACGCCTCGGAGCCGCTCCCCGATGACGAGGCGGCGCGGGCCCAGGAGATGCACGAGGCCGAGCAGGAGGGATCCGAGGAGGCCCACCGCTACGGCGAGTATCCCGTGGGAGGTCGTCATCGACCTTCCCCACATCCGGGACGGCCAGGCGCTCGCCAAGAAGCTCCGCGGCGAGGGCCTGCCCGTGAAGCGGCACTTCCGCTACCTGCTGGTCGGCGCCCCGACCGAGGACAAGGCGGTCGAGCTCGGCGAGCGCCTCGAGGGCGAGGCGCCCGAGGGCAGCGCGCATCGGCGTCCGCGGCAACCCCGACGACATGCCCCTCCCCGCCTTCGTCAACCTGAGCGCGCTCAAGCCCGGGTTCCTGCGGGACCTCGGCCTCTAGCGGCAGGTGCCCCGGACCTACGACCGCGAGAGCGTCGAGTTCGCGCGGACGCTGACGTTCACCGATGGCCTGTTCGCCATCGCGATGACGCTGCTCGTCGTGGACCTCGCCGTCCCCGTGATCAACGACACCCAGCAGCGTCCACGAGCTCGCGGACGCGCTCGGCGACGACACGGCGACCTTCGTCAGCTTCTTCATCAGCTTCGCGGTGATCGGCCGCTACTGGCTGGCGCATCACGCCTTCTTCTCCGAGCTCGCCCGCATCGACCGGGGGATGATCGCGCTGAACCTCGTCTACCTGGCGTTCATCGCCTTCCTCCCGTTTCCGACCGCGCTGCTCGGCAGGTACTTCGAGAACCCGCTGTCGATCGTCATCTACGCCGTCAACGTCGCGATCGTCAGCGGCATGGAGGTCGTCCTCTTCAGCCGCGCCCAGAACCACGACCTCCTGCAGAAGAAGCTCCCGCGCGACGTCTACCGCTACGGGGCCGCGATGTCCCTGCGCCGGTCCTCTTCTTCCTGCTCTCCATCCCGATCGCCTTCGTCTCCACGACGCTGGCGGTGTGCTTCTGGTTCCTCGGCATCCCCCTCGCGGCCGTCGCCGAGCGCTGGAAGCCCGAGGGAGCCGACGAGCTGCTGCTCGGCTAGACGGCCGATCACCCGGTCGCGGCCCGCGTCCTTGGCCGCGTAGAGCGCGGTGTCCGCACGCGCGGTCAGTGATTCCGCGCTCTCCTTGCCGTCCCACCGGCAGACGCCGGCCGAGCAGGTCTGCCCCTCGGGGAGGGACTCCCGCAGGCGCTCCAGCATCTCCTGGGCGTGCTCGAGATTGGTCCCCGGAAGGGCGAGGGCGAACTCCTCGCCCCCGTAGCGGGCCAGGATGTCTCCGGCGCGCAGGGTCTGGGACCAGGCGCCGGCCATCTGCTTGAGGAAGCGGTCGCCGGCCTGGTGGCCGTGGGCTGTCGTTGTAGCGCTTGAACTTGTCGAGGTCGAGGATGGCGACGCAGAGCGCGGCGGCGTCCCGGTCGGCACGCGAGAGCTCGCGACCGAGCTCCTCGTCCCAGGCGCGGCGGTTCAGCAGCCCGGTGAGATCGTCGGTGCGGGCCGCGACCTCGAGCCGGCCGAGCAGCTCGCCGCGCTCGATCGCGATCGCCGCCTCGAGCGCCAGCAGCCTGACCGCGCGCCGTGTCTCTCCGGCGAGCTGCTCGAGTGGCTCACGCCAGTAGACCGCGAGAACCCCGACCGCCGTGCTCTTGCCCCGGAGAATCGGCTGCCAGAGCGCCGCCCGCGCCTCGAAGGCCGGCGCCAGCTCCTGCGCGGGCTTCGCGCCGCGGAGCGCCGCGAAGCGGTCGGTGGCGGAGGTGAAGGCCTGGATCGCCCCGGAGCTCGGGGTGACGAACGGCACGGAGACTCCCTCGGCGTCCGCCCCGGCCACGGCGGTCGCCTGCAGTGCGTCGCCCGTCTGGTTCGGCCGCCACAGCACGGCGACGGAGGCGTGCGCGGTCTGCACGGCGGCCGAGCAGATCGCCCAGCCCACCGCCCGTGGGTCGCTCTGGGTGGCGAGCTGCCTCGCCACCTCGCCGACGGCCTCGAGGTTCGCCGCCCGCCGGGCCGAGGCGACGGTCTCGCGCCGCAGGCGCGCGGCGAGAGCGTCGACGAGCAGGCCGGCGACGAGGATGCTCCCGATCGTCACCACCCAGCGGGCCACCGGGGTAGGTCCCGTGAGCTGGGTGAGCACCCAGCCATAGGCGAGGCCGACGAACGCCATCTGGGCGGCGCCCCAGCGGCGACCGAAGAAGAAGAACGCGTAGACGCCGATCCAGAGGTACCAGATCGTGTAGTAGCCGCTCGGATCGTGCCCGTAGTACACGGCCCGGGTGACGACCATCGTCCCGGCCAGGACGACGAGCTGGATCGCCCAGCCGGTCAGCCGGTTGCGCAGCAGCAGGAGGGCCACACCGGAGGCAAACGCGATCACGACGTTGCTCCACAGCGCGGGAGAGTCGAATGAGCTCGGATGCGGCAGCAGCAGCGAGAGGCCGCCGATGATCCCGCCTGCGAGGAACAACCCGCCGAGGACGGTGGCCATCGTGCGCGGCTGGTGGAACTCGCGGCCGGCGACCCCTATTTCTAGAGCCCCTTCGCCGGTTCTCACGGGCGGCAGGATCTCACGGCGTCCATCCCCGGGGCATCCGTAGTTATTGCCGAATCTGCCGTCTCTACCCTGAACTCGATGAACGAGAACGGCTCGATCGACCCCGGCACCTCGATGGGCGCGGTGCGCCTGACCGTCGCCGACCTCGACGGGTGCTCGCGACTTCTATCGGGACGCGATCGGGCTCTCCGAGCTCGAACCGGGAGACGGGATAGTTCGGCTCGGAACGGATGGCGGATGCGGTGGTCGAGCTGGTCGGCGACCCGGACGCCCCGCCGCGCCCACGCGGCACAAGCGGCCTCTTCCATCTGGCCATCCTCGTGCCCAGCCGCGCGGACCTCGCCCGGGCGCTCCAGCGCGTGGCCGAGGCCGGCTGGCGGCTGAGCGGCGCCTCCGATCACCTGGTCAGCGAGGCGCTCTACTTGAGCGACCCGGAGGGCAACGGGATCGAGCTCTACCGCGACCGGCCGCGGGAGGAGTGGCCCGTTCGCGACGGCGTCCTGCAGATGGACACCCTTCCCCTCGACCTCGACGGCGTGCTCGGCGAGCTGCGCCGCGAGGACGCCGGCACCGGCATGCCGGCCGGCACGCGCATCGGCCACGTCCACCTCAACGTCGGCGACCTGGCCGCGGCCGAGGCCTTCTATTCGGGCGCGCTCGGCTTCGACGTGATGGTCCGCGGCTATCCGGGAGCGCTGTTCGTCTCGGCCGGCGGCTACCACCATCACATCGGGCTCAACACCTGGGCGGGCGAGGGCGCCCCTCCCCCGCCCGAGGGCAGCAGGGGCCTGCGCCAGTTCGCGATCGAGCTGCCGGGCCCGGATCAGCTCGCCGCCGAGGAGAGCCGCCTGCGCGAAGCGGGCTTCGAGCCCGTTCGGGAGGACGACCGCGTGCGGGTCACCGACCCGTCGGGCAACCGCGGTCGAGCTCGCCGCGTCAGCCTGACGGCGCCGCGGTGCTCTGGCCCACCTCGATCAGGTGGCCGTCGGGATCGCGCATGTAGCAGCGGATCTCCGCCCCGCGATCCTGGGGCGGGGTGAGGAACTCGGCCCCCTTCGAGCCCCACTCCTCATAACACGCCTGGATGTCGGCGACGCGGATGTTGAGGAAGGCGCTCACCCGGTTGGGCTCGGTCGGCGCCTCCAGCACGACCTCGGGCTTGTCCTCGGTCGGGCCGCCGCCGACGTTGATGATCACCCAGCCGTTGGCGAGCTGGACGATGGTCGGCTCGCCCTCCATCACCACCTCGCCGCCGAGCACGTCGGTGTAGAAGGCCGCCGAGCGCGGCACGTCGGCGCTGACGATGAAGTGCGTCAGCGCGATTCCCTCGCTCGGCGCCGGAAACTCGGCCATGCGCCAGCCAGCGCTAACGGTCCCTACCTCGTGTCGAACCGCGTATTGCGATTTTTATACGCGCGGACAATGCCTCGACCCTGCGTGGGCGTCTAATCTCCGCGCCTCGTTTCGTGTGATCAACCTCGGCGCGCCCGCAGGCGCGCCACGCCTGCGAGGAGGCTGCCCCGAAGATGCTCAAGACCCGCTCCCAGAACGTCACATCCGCCACCTGGAGCCCCAACGGCTCCGCCCTAGGCACCGTCGACCTGACCAAGGCCGACAACAACCCCTTCGGCACCAACGTCTTCTCGGCCGGCCGTCCAGAAGGACGTCCTGCCCAAGGACGTCTACGAGAAGCTCCAGGCGACGCTCGAGCACGGCGAGGCCCTCGACACCTCCCTGGCGGATGCGGTCGCAGACGCGATGCGGGAGTGGGCGCTGCAGCGGGGCGCGACCCACTTCACCCACGTCTTCCAGCCACTCACGGGGCTGACGGCCGAAAAGCATGATTCTTTCTTCGAGCCCAACCGCGAGGGCAAGTGGCTCGCCAGCTTCTCGGGCAAGGAGCTGATCCAGGGCGAGCCGGACGCCTCCTCATTCCCCACGGGCGGCATCCGCGAGACCTTCGAGGCCCGCGGCTACACCGCCTGGGACCCGACCAGCCCGGCATTCATCATCGAGAACCCGAACGGCGCGCTGCTCTGCATCCCGACCGCGTTCGTCTCGTGGACGGGTGAGGCGCTCGACGCCAAGACCCCGCTGCTGCGCTCCATGGACGCCCTCTCGCGGTCCGCGATCCGCGCGCTCAAGATCCTCGGCGACGACGAGGCGCAGCGCGTCTTCACGACGGTCGGCCCCGAGCAGGAGTACTTCCTGATCGACGAGAACTACTTCTTCGCCCGCCAGGACCTCGTGATCACCGGCAGGACCATGTTCGGCGCCAAGCCGGCCAAGGGCCACGAGCTGGACGACCACTACTTCGGCGTGATCCCGGAGCGCGTGCTCGCCTGCATTCTCGACTTCGAGAACGAGCTGGCCAAGCTCGGGGTGCCGATCAAGACCCGCCACAACGAGGTCGCTCCGGCGCAGCACGAGATCGCGCCGATCTTCGAGAACTCGAACGTCGGCTCCGATCACCAGCAGCTGACCATGCAGGTGATGCAGAGGGTCGCCCGCAAGTACGGCCTCGTCTGCCTCCTGCACGAGAAGCCCTTCGCCGGCGTCAACGGCTCGGGCAAGCACAACAACTGGTCGATGGGCACGGACACCGGCTCCAACCTGCTCGACCCCGGCGACACCCCCGCGGACAACATCAATTTCATCTTCTTCTGCGCCGCGGTGATCCAGGCGGTCAACAAGCACCAGGGCCTGCTGCGCGCCTCGGTCGCCGACCTCGGTCAGGACCATCGCCTGGGCGCCAACGAGGCGCCGCCGGCGATCATCTCGATCTTCCTCGGCGCCGAGCTGACGAAGGTCTTCGAGGCGATCTCCTCGGGCAGCGGCGACCCGCATACCCCGGGCTCGTTCCTCGAGCTGGGCGCCGACGTCCTGCCGCCGCTGCCGATGCACGGTGGCGACCGCAACCGGACCTCGCCGTTCGCCTTCACCGGCAACAAGTTCGAGTTCCGCGCCGTCGGGTCGAGCGCCTCGCTCGCCTTCCCGAACACGGTCCTCAACACCATCGTCGCGGAGGCGATCGACGACCTCTCCGACAAGCTCGAGGCCGCCGGCACCGATGATCTGCCCGCCGCCGTGACCGCGGTGGTCAAGGAGGCCTACGACGCCAACAAGCAGATCATCTTCGACGGCGACAACTACGACGAGGCCTGGCACAAGGAGGCCGAGGAGGAGCGCGGCCTGAAGAACCTGCAGCACCACCCCCGACGCCCTTCCCGAGGTGCTGGCCGAGCCCACCGTCGAGATGATGGGCAAGTACAAGGTGCTCAGCGAGCGCGAGCTGGAGTCACGCTTCGAGGTCTGGGTCGAGCAGTACATCATCAAGGCCAACATCGAGGCCGAGACCGCCGACTCGATCGCCCGGACGATGATCCTGCCGGCGGCGCTGCGGTACCTGGCGCTCGGCGACGACGCCGGGATCGGCGCGGTCACCGAGGAGACGACCCCGCTGGTCGACGATCTGGTCGCGGCGATCAAGGAGCTCGACGACGCCAATCAGTACCCCGACGGGCTCGAGGGCCTGGAGCTCGCGATCTACGCCCGCGACAAGCAGCTCGCCGCGATGGCCAAGGTGCGCGAGGCGGCCGACAAGCTGGAGAAGATCGTCCCCGACGACCTCTGGCCGCTGCCGAAGTACGCCGAGATGCTGTTCATCCGCTAGCTCCAGAACTCGTCGGAGTAGGCGGGGAGCGCCTCGACCATCCAGAGCTCGGCGATCTCGCCGCCGGCGACCCTGGCGAGGAAGGCGGCGTGGTTGTGCAGGCTCTTCCCCTTGCGGTCCGGTACCCGGATCTCCACCATCGTCATCGCGCGCTCCGAGTCGATCCCGACGACCTGCGTGATCTCGGCGCTTCCGCCGGCTTCCTGGAGGTCCGGGACTCGGGCCATGTAGTCCTCGCGGCCGGTGACCGTGTCGACCCCGGCGTCGGCGTTGGTGATGTAGGCGGTCACGTCCTCGGCCAGCAGCGAGCGGCGGCCTCGCGGTCGCCGTCGGCGTAGGCCTGGAAGAAGGCGCGAGAGACATCGGCGGGATCGGAAGCCGACACGCGGCAACCCTATTGGCCGGAACCGGGGTTCAAACCCCAATAGGCTCCGGTCATCGACTTCCTCGTCAAGAAGGACGACCTGCACGAAACGCGCTTCGAGGACCCGGAGGCGCCCACGCTCGAGGCGGGCCAGGTGCTGCTCGCAGTCGACTCCTTCGGGCTCACCACCAACAACATCACCTACGCGGTGATGGGCGACGCGATGAGCTACTGGGACTTCTTCCCCGCCGAGGATGGCTGGGCGCGGATGCCGGTCTGGGGCTTCGCCGACGTGGTCGCCAGCGAGGCCGAGGGCATCCCGGAGGGGACCAGGATCTTCGGGTACCTGCCCCCCGCCTCCCACCTCGTCGTGCAACCGGACCGCTCCGACCCGCTCGACTTCGTCGACACCAGCCCGCACCGGGCGAAGCTGCCCGCCGCCTACAACCGCTACATCCGCGTTGCGGGGCTGCCCTTCTACGAGGAGCGGAACGAGGACCAGCAGATGCTGCTCTGGCCGCTCTACTTCACCTCGTTCCTGATCGACGACTTCCTCGACGACGAGGGCTTCTTCGGCGCCAAGGCGGCGGTGCTGTCGAGCGCGTCGAGCCGCACCTCCTCCGCACTCGCCTACCTGCTCGCCAAGCGCGACGGCATCGAGGTGATCGGGCTGACCTCGCCTGGCAACGTCGAGTTCACCGAGTCCCTGGGCGTCTACGACAAGGTCGTCCCTTACGAGGAGCTCGAATCGCTCGAGCGCGACCCGGCCGTCTACGTCGACATGTCCGGCGACGCCAAGGTCCGCAGCGCCGTTCACGGCCACTACGGCGATCAGCTCAAGCACTCGGCGGCCGTCGGCATCACCCATCGCGAGGACCTCGGCGGCGGCTCCGACCTGGCAGGCCCGGATCCCGTCTTCTTCTTCGCACCCGACCGGCTGCGCAAGCGCACGGAGGACTGGGGGCCTGACGGCATCAACGAGCGCCTCGCCGAGTCGTGGCCGCCCTACGTCGAGTGGACCCGGGAGTGGCTGCGGGTCGAGCACGGCTCGGGCCCGGAGGAGATCGAGCGCATCTACCGCGAGCTGCTCGACGGCAAGTCCGACCCGGCGGTCGGGCACGTACTCTCGCCGTAGAATGCGTGTGCTGCTCACTAGACCTCCAGCCGCTGCTCCTCGAGGTCGAGCTCGCGCTCGACGCGTCTCATCACCTCTGCGCTGATCTCGCGCTGGTTGCGAAGCCGGACGAGCTCGGAGCGCTGCACCGCGTAGATCTCATGCATCAGGCGCTGGTAGGCGAGGGAGCCCTCCTCCAGCCCGTCCTCGTCCTCGATCTTCCCGGCGCGGATCGCGAACCGCCTCTTCCGGAAGCGGTAGAGGTTGCGGACCCGCTCGAGCGTGCCGTCGCGCGTCCAGTCCTCCCCCTCGAGCTCGTCGACCCTGTCGAGAGCGGCCTTCGCGATCACCAGCCGGGCCTTGGTCTCCTCGTTCTCCTCCTCCGAGCCGTCGTCGACAACGCCGAGGCGGCGAATCACCCAGGGCAGGGTCAGTCCCTGCCCCACGACGGTCACCAGGATCAGCGAGAAGGTGATGAACTGGATCAGGTCCCGGCCGGGAAACGGCTCGCCGGTGTCGGTATGCAGGGGGAGGGCCAGAGCGGCGGCGAGCGAGACCGCGCCGCGCATCCCCGACCAGGAGCTGACCGCCCGGAGCTGCCAGGTCGATCGCCGCGCGCGTTGCGATTCGCGCCGGTCGATCATCCTGATGAGCACCGTCATCGTGTTCGTCCAGATGAAGCGCATCGCGATCACCGCCGCGCAGACCGCGGCCGCGTAGCCGATCACCTCTCCTGCGGGCCTGCCGCCGAGGCCATCGACGATCGTCGGCAGCTGCAGGCCGATCAGGATGAACAGCGTCGCGTTGAGCAGGAAGGTGAGAATCGACCACATCGCGAAGCCCTGCATCCGGCTCTCGGGCGAGGCGATCTCCGGGGCGCGGAACCCCAGGACCAGTCCACAGGCGACAACGGCCAGGACTCCCGACACCCCGAGCTGGTCCGCCGGGATGAAGGCGCCGTAGGCGCTGAAGAGCGAAATCGTCAGCTCCGTGTTGACATCGCTGATCCGCTTCCGGACCTCCGCGATCACCCAGCCGACGACCAGCCCGATGGCCGCCCCGCCGGCGACGTCGCCGAAGAAGGTGAGCACGGTATGTCCGGTGGAGACGCTCTCGCCGATCGCGACGGCGACCGCGACCTTGTAGGCCACCAGCGCCGCGGCGTCGTTGACGAGGCTCTCTCCCTCGAGGATGTTCACCAGCCGGCGTGGCGCGCCGACCCGCCGCATGATCGCCGTCGCCGCCGCCGGGTCGGTCGGCGAGACGATCGCGCCGAGGGCGAAGGAAACCGCCCAGGGCAGGCCGATCACCTCGTGGGCGATGACGCCGACGACGGCCGCGGTCGCCAGGGTCATGCCGATCGCGTTCAGGGTGATTACCCGCGCGTCGTTGCGCAGGGTGCGGAGATCCGCGAAGAACGCCGACGCGTAGAGCAGCGGCGGCAGGAAGACCAGCAGGACGAGATCCGGGTTGAGGTGGATGTCCGGGATCCCGGGAACCAGGCCGAGGAGCAACCCGCCGATCACGAGGGTGATCGGGTACGGGACGTTGACCCAGTTGGCGATCGCGTTCAGCCCGGCGGCCGAGACGAAGAGCGCGGCGATGAAGATCTGCAGATCCCCCACACCAGGAATTCTGTACGGTCGCGCGATGCGGCGCGTCCGACTCACCGTGATTCTGTCGGCGATCGGCCTGCTCGGCGCCGGCGTACTGGTCGGCCACGTGATCGCCCAGTCGAGCGCGCCGGCGGCGGTCCGCACGCCGCTCGCCCAGAGCACCAAGGTGAAGGGCGCCAAGGGCAGGACGCTCGGCCTCTCCCGAGTGACGATTCCGTCGGGGGGCACGATCGCCCTCCACCACCACGAGGGCACGCAGGTCGCCTACGTCCAGTCGGGCGTCCTCACCTACACGGTCAAGTCGGGCTCGGTCACCGTGATGAGCGGCCCCGCGGACAAACCGGCCGTCGTCCGCAAGATCCCAGCGTGGGCGGACCGGCAAGATCAAGGCCGGTCAGTGGATCGTCGAGCAGCCTTCGACCATTCACCAGGCCGCCAACAACGGCAGCGCCAAGATCGTGATCTACCTCTCGACGCTGCTTCGGACAGGCGCGCCGCCCTCCACTCCGAACTAGATCCCGGCGAGGAGCTCTGCGGCTCCCTGGCGTCCACGCCGGTGAGCTCCCGGTAGCGCTTCATAGCCTCCAGCTCCTTCCCGGCCTTGGCGAGCTCGAGGACGTCCTCGGGCACGTCGTCGCTCATACGGCTGGAACGGGATCCCTCGCTTTGCTCCGAGAGCAGCGCGAGCTGGTCCTCGATCCATGCCTCCTATCGCTGGGAACGGGCGGGCATCTTCGCACGCGGAGTGCTCCTCCCGAAGCAGGCGGCGAAGGATCTTGCCGGAGGCCGACTTCGGGATCTCGTCGACGAACTCGACCTCGCGGATTCGCTTGTACGGGGCGACTCGCTCGGCGACGTAGGCCATCAGCTCCTCGGAGTCGACACCGTCATCGGTGACCACGAATGCCTTGGGGGACTCGCCGCCGTCCTCCATCGGCACGCCGATCACGCCCGCGTCCCTGACCTTCGGGTGTGAGACCAGAACGGCCTCGAGCTCGGCCGGAGGCACCTGGTAGCCCTTGTACTTGATCAGCTCCTTCAGCCGGTCGACGATGAAGGTGAAGCCCTGGGAGTCGATCCGCGCGATGTCGCCGGTGCGCAGCCAGCCGTCGTCCACCAGGGTCTCGGCCGTCGCCTCGGGGTTGTTGAGGTAGCCGCGCATCACCTGGGGGCCCCGGACCCAGATCTCGCCCTCCTCGCCCTCGGCCACGTCCTCGCCGGTCGCGGGATCGACCAGGCGCGCCTCGGTGTTCGGGATCAGCGCCCCGACGCTCCCCGGCGGCGTCTCCGCGACCCGGGCCAGGCGGCTCTTGTGGCTGACCGGGCTGAGCTCCGTCATGCCGTACCCCTGCCGGATCGGCGTTCCGATTCGCGCCTCAGCACGGCCCACGAGCTCGGCATCGAGTGGCGCCGCTCCCGAGATCACCAGCTTCAGATTGGAGAAATCGCGGCCCTCGACCTCGGGTGCGGTGGCAAAGGCGAGCACCAACGGCGGAGCGATGTGAAGCCAGGTGACCCGGTGCTGCTCGAGGATGTCCAGAAGGCCCTCGAGGTCGAAGCGCGGCATGGTGACGATCGTCGAGCCCTTCGCCAGACCCATGTTGAGCACGACCGTCTGGCCGTAGATGTGGAAGAAGGGCATCAGCCCGACGAGCGTGTCCTCGTCGGTCAGCGGCATGGAGTTCCAGGCCTGCTCGATGTTCGCCACCAGGTTGCGGTGGGTCAGCATCACGCCCTTCATCAGACCGGTGGTCCCGCTGGAATAGGGGAGGACGGCGAGATCCTCGGGATCGACATCGACCTCGGCGGGCGTGGCGCCGGGCGACGCCTTGGCGACGAGGGCCGGCGGGTCGTCGATCAGGAGCTTGGAGCCGGCGTTCCCCTCCTGCCTGCCCATCTCCTCGGGGGTGAGCAGCGGGTTCATCGGCGTGACGACGCCACCCGCGCGGAGGATCGCGTGGTAGACGATCGCCCACTCGGCGCTGTTCGGGCCGACCAGCGCGACCACGTCGCCCTTGCCGATCCCCTCGGCCTGAAGCTCGGCGGCGACCGCGTCAACCTTGGCCGCGAACTCGGCGTATGTGGTGACCTCGCCGGTGGCGCTGTCGATGATCGCCGGGTGGTCGCCGCGCGCGGCCGCCCCGCCCATCACGTACTCGGGCATGGCCATGTCCGGGATCTCGATGTCCGGCTCAGGGCTGCGGTAGATCAATCCCTCACTCCTCGTCCTGCCATTTCGCCCAGCCTACTCGCGCCGCCCGAAGGCGAGGGCGGCAATCCCGCCGAACATCGCGAGCAGGGCGACCGCCGACCCGATCCTGCCCGCGGTCGAGTGATGGACCTGCTCGTCGAACAGGGTCAGGCCGAGGACGACGCTGGCCGCCGGGTTGAAGATCGAGCTGGTGGCGACCGCCGGCGGCAGGATCCCGGTCTGCAGCGAGAGCTGGGTGATGGTCATCCCGGCGAAGCCGACCGCGATCAGCGCGTAGAGGTGCCAGTTGACCAGCACCTCCGCGCCGTCGTCCTGGAAGACCTCGACGGCTCCCTTGGTGAGCGCCGAGACCAGGCCGAAGAGGAGGCCCGAAGCCGTGCCGAGGAGCGCGGCCCGCAGCGCGCCGGCTCGGCCGAGCCCCGCGACCAGCAGCGCGGTCGCGATGCCGATCAACACCGCGCCCGCCACGACCCACTGCCCGATCGGGGCGTCCTCCCTTCCGCCCGATGGGTCG
Organism: uncultured Solirubrobacterales bacterium; assembly: GCA_963763985.1. Classification (GTDB taxonomy): domain Bacteria; phylum Actinomycetota; class Thermoleophilia; order Solirubrobacterales; family 70-9; genus DASUPK01. Next base: position 230,453 of record CAVXQO010000016.1, read on the forward strand.
GCGAGCAGCAGGAAGAGGGCGAGGCCGGCGGTGACCACGATCGCCGCGATCACGTCCCGTCGAGTGATCTTCTGCGCCGAGAGCCAGACGCCGAGCGGCAGCGCGAAGACGATCGTGGTCGCGAGGATCGGCTGCACCACCACCAGCCGGCCGTCGCCGAGCGCGGCGGCCTGCATGCCGAAGGCGATCCCGTAGGCGGCGATGCCGCCGAGCCAGACGGGATGCTGGACCAGGCGGAAGAGGATCCCGGCGCTCGCCTCCTTCGCCTCGGGCGCGTCCATCACCACCCGCTGCTGCAGCACGGTGCCGAGCGCGAACACCGCGGCGGAGCCGAAGGCGAGGATCACCGCCATGGGCGCAGCCTATGAAGGCGGTCGGGCGCCTCCCTGTGGATCCGGCATGTCCTCGATCACGCGTCCGCCGCGGCCCCGCGTGAAGAAGCTGAACGACCAGCGGATCAGCACGAGCAGCCGGTTCTGGAAGCCGATCAGGTACCAGAGGTGGACCACGAGCCAGGTGACCCAGGCGGGAAATCCGCTCAGGCGAACGGCGTGGAGGTCCGCGACGGCCCGTGCCCGCCCGATCGTCGCGAGGTTGCCCTTGTCGCGGTAGTGGAACGGCTCGTGGGCCTTGCCGCGCAGACGGGCCTTGACGAGCTTGGCGGCGTACCGGCCCTGCTGCATGGCCACCGGGGCGACGCCGGGGAGGTCCTGCAGCTCGCCGTCCTCGCCGCGCACCCGCACCATGTCCCCGAACGCGAGCACCTCGGGATGGCCCGGCAGCGTCAGGTCGGGCTCGACCGAGACCCGCCCGGCCCGATCGACCTCGGCGCCGCTCGCCTCTCCCAGGCGCCTCGCCAGCGAGGACGCGGTTACACCCGCCGCCCAGATCACGGTTTGCGCGGGGATGCGCTCATGGGCCTCGCCGTGCGCTTCCACCGTGACGCTCTCGTCGTCGATGTCGACGACGGTGTGGCGGAGCAGCGGCGTGACGCCGAGATGCTCGAGCGAGCGGGCCGCCTTCTCCGAAAGCGAGGGCGGGAAGGTGGTCAGAACGCGGTCGGCCAGCTCGACCAGCAGCACCCGCCCCTCGCGAGGATCCATCAGGCGGAAGTCCCGGCGGAGCGTGTCCCGCGCGAGCTCTCCGATCTGCCCGGCCATCTCCACCCCGGTCGGCCCGGCCCCGACCACCACGAAGGTCAGCCAGGCGCGCCGCCGCTCCTCGTCCGTCTCCAGCTCGGCGGCCTCGAACGCGCTCAGGATCTGCGCGCGCACCGTGAGCGCGCTCTCCAGCGACTTCACCTCGTGGGCGAACGTCTGCCACTCGTCGTGGCCGAAGTAGGAATAGCGCGAGCCGCCGGCCGCGATCAGCGTGTCGTACGGGATCGTGAGCGGTCCGGATTCGCCGACGCCAGGCTCGACCTGCAGCGTCCGGCCGTCGAGGTCGACTCCGCTGACCTCGCCGAGCAGCACGCGGACGTTCCGGCGTCGCTTGAAGATCGCCCTCAGCGGATAGGCGACCTCCTCGGGCGAGAGCGCGCCGGTCGCCACCTGATAGGTGAGGGGCTGGAAGAGGTGGAAGTTGCGGCGGTCGATCAGCGTCACCTCGACCGGCATGCGGGCGAGCTTCTGCACGGCCTGCAGCCCGCCGAAGCCGCCGCCGATCACGACCACCCGTTGTGAGCTTCTCCACTCCCAGGCCGCTGCCCGCGACCGGCGCGGCGACGCCGGCGTCCTCCAGCACCGCCATCGCCGCGTTCCGCCCGTTCAGCGCGATCACCGAGCCGGCCGGATGGGTGGCGGCGCCGCAGAGGTAGAGGCCCTCGACCGGCGTGCGCGACTCCAGCCGCCGGTCCCACATCTGGTCGGGCAGGGTCTCGCCCTGGAAGATGTTGCCGCCGGTCAGGCCGATCCGCTCCTCGACGTCGGGCGGGCCGAGGACCTCGGTCTCGGTGATGCAGTCGCGGAGGTCGGGCGCGTAGGTCTCGATCAGGTCGAGCGCCTGCTCGCCGATCTCGTCGCGGCGTCCCTCCCAGTCCCCATCGGCCAGCTCATAGGGCGCGTACTGGGCGAAGGCGCTCATCACGTGGGCGCCGGGCGGCGCGACGCTCGAGTCGTAGGCGGTCTGGAAGTAGAGCTCGGCCCAGGCGACCCGCGGCTCGCCGCGCTGCGCACGCCTCGAAGGCCTCCTGGGCGGCGTCGAGCCCGTGGGTGACGGTGACCATCGCCCGGTGCGGCTCGACCGAGCCGGCGGCGGTGAAGGTCGGCAGGCGGCTGAGCGCGGCGTTCACCTTGACCACCGGCGAGCGCACCTCCCAGCTCTCCAGGCGCTCGCGGTAGTCCGACGGGCAGCGCGTCCGCCGGGAAGCATTCCCAGCATGCGCTTCGGGTCGGCGTTGCTGAGCACGCTGCGCGCCCGGATCAGCTCGCCGCTCTCGAGCTCCACCCCCTCGCCCGGGACGATCCGCGCCACCGGCACCCCGGCGGCGATCGTCGCGCCCGCCTCCTGCGCGGCCTCGGCGATCGCGAAGGAGACGCGGCCCATGCCTCCCTCGACGTAGCCCCAGCAGCCGCCGTGCCCCTCGACCTCGCCCATCCCGTGCATCAGGTGGACCGAGGCGGTGCCGGGGTCCTTCGGGCCCGCCCACTCGCCGATCACGCCCTGGCCGAAGAGGGCATGGACGAGGCGCTCGTCGGAGACGTAGCGGGCGAGCGTCTCCGCGATCGGCTCCTCGAAGACGATCGAGATCAGCTCGTCGTCGCCGAGGATCTCCTCGATCCGCTCGCGGCTCGGCGAGGGCCCGCGCCAGAGGTCGCCGGCCGGCCCGGCCCGGAGCAGCCGCCGGATCCGGTCGAAGGTCTCCTCGTAGGCGAGGGCGCCGCGGATGTCCTCCTCGGAGAAGCCGTTCTCCCGCATGTGAGCCTCGGTGTCGCGCGTCGTCCAGGAACTGGGCGAAGGAGGTGCCGTCCGGGAACGGGCACCAGAGGTTGGGATCGGCCGGGGTGACGCGGTAGCCGTGGGCGGGCAGGTCGAGCTCGTCGATCACCAGCTGGTCGAGCAGGCCGACGACGTAGGCGCAGGGGCTGACCAGGAAGCGCTCGTCGGCGAAGGGCTGCTCGAGCGTGCAGGCGCCGCCCAAGCCGCTCGCGCCGCTCCAGCACCAGCACCGACTGCCCCGCCCGCGCCAGATAGGCCGCCGCGGTGAGCCCGTTGTGACCGCCCCCGACGACCACCGCATCCCAGTCGCGTGCCGCCAGCTCCGCCATGGCTCCACCCTATCCCTGGGCGTCCAGTGGCACCTCGAACCAGACATGGGTGCTCCCCTCGTAGACGGCCCACTCCGAGGTGAGCTTGTCGACGAGTGCGAGGCCACTCCTGTCGCTCTCGGTCGCTTTCTTGATCTGAGGGATTGCGACGGCCGGGTTGCCCTGGTCCGCGACCTCGCCGCGGATCGAGTCGGTCCCCTGCGAGACCGTCAGGGTGATCGGCTTCCCCGGACCGTGTTTGACGGAGTTGTTCACCAGCTCGGTGACGACAGCCACGAGGTCCCTGCGTGTCGCCTCCGGAAGGCTGCTGAAGCGCTGCCGGACTGCCTCGCGCGCGCGAAAACCTGCGCCTCTGTTGGGCGAGAGAACGAGACGAAACTCTTCGGCGTGTGCCGCCCTCTTCTTCGGTTCCATCCTTGGAAGCCGGTGGGGGAGTCGAGCATCCGGCCTTTCAAGACCATAAGCGCTGTGGAGGGCTGATGCGGAAAGCTAGCCAGCAACGAGATGGCGCCGGAGGAACTCCAGCTGCACCTCCACTGCCTCCTCGTGTCCCTCGAGGTAGGGCGCATAGTGCCCGCCGCCGATGCGCGCGATCTCGCCACGCGGGGCTCGCTGCCCGGCACTGATCAGGGGCGCGGGAGGCGCCACACCATCCTGCTCGGCGATCAGGGCGAGCAGCGGGCAGCGCACGCGCGACGCGTAGCGGGCAGGGCGGTAGAAGCCGATGCGGAGGGCGGAACGCGTCGATACCTCCTGCTGCCAGTCCGGGTACCTGTTGCCGGGGTTGAGCGCCCTCGCCCCGTTGAGGGAATCGGGGGTCGTGAGCGCCGCCACGGTCCCGCGCTCGCCCGCGAGCGGGACCAGAAGGGGGTCTCGGCCGACCAGGCCACCGATCGCGTCGAGGGCCCCGCGGGTCATCAGCCGCATCGACGAGAGGGGCGTCGTGTGGCGGAAGCCGTTGGGCGCGGATGCGGGACCGTCGGCGAGAGCCGACACCGCGATCGCGGCGCCCAGCTCCGAGTCGCGGGCCGCGACCCGGAAGACGTGGCCGCCGGAAAGCGAGAAGCCCCAGATCGCGACCTTCGCCGGATCAACCTCGGGGAGCGAGCGCGCGAACTCGACCGCGGCGCGGAAGTCCTGCTGTTGGTCGCCGACCCGGACGACCTGCCGCGGGCTGCCTTCGCTTTCGCCGAGCCGGCGGAAGTCGAAGGCGAGAACCGAAAACCCGGCGTCGTTGAAGCGCTCGGCGAACCGATCGGTGCCCGGCTCCTTCGCGACCGCGAGGCCCCCCGCCATCACCACGCACGCACCGTTGGTGCCCGTGTAGAACCACGCGGCGCAGCGATCCTCCCCCGAACGGAAGTAGACCTTCTGTCGCGTCGCCTCAGTCGGCTTTGTCTCTGTCCCTGTGGCTGCCATGGAAGTCTCCTCGTTGGATCGCGGCTGACAATACAGTTGTATCGCAATTACGATACGGACGTATGGCGATAGCCACGACAGAGACCCAGGAGCGGATCATCGATGCCGCCCTCGAGGGCTTCGCGCGCGACGGCGTCGCGGCGACCTCGATCCGGGACGTGGCGTCGGCCGCCGGCGTCTCCCCCGGCCTCGTCCAGCACTACTTCCCGTCCAAGGCGGCGCTGCGCAGCGCGGTCGACGAGCACGTCAAGGAGATCGCACGAGAGGCGCTCGGCGTGCACGAGTTCGAAGGAGACGTGATCGATGACCTGGCCGAGCGGCTCACCGCCCTGGTCGCGGAGAACTTCGTCGCGCTGCGCTATGTCGCCCGGGGCGTGGCGGAGAAGGACGCGGCCGCCCTTTCGATCTTCGACACGCTCACCCAGCTCTGTCGCGACCAGCTGGCCGAGCTGCAGCGGCACGGCATGCTGCGCCCGGACCTCGACCTGGACTGGGCCGCACTCCACACCGTGCTCATCAACCTCGGCACGGTGATCATGGAACCCGGAGTCAGCCGCCAGCTCCGCAAGCCGTTCCTGACCGAGCGCCAGGTGGAGCGCTGGAAGGTGGCCACGACGAAGCTCTTCGTCGAGGGCGAGATCCGGCAGGACGGCGCCTAGCATGGAGGGGTGACCCCCGCCCTCCAGCTGCGGCAGCTCACCAAGCGCTACGACGACGGCACCCTCGCCCTCGACTCCCTCGACCTCGAGGTGCCCTCGGGCAGCTTCTTCGGCCTGCTCGGCCCGAACGGCGCCGGCAAGACCACGCTGATCAGCGCGGTCTGCAACCTGATCCGGCTGACCGAGGGCGAGATCTCCGTCTTCGGCGAGCCCGGCGGCTCGATGGAGGCGCGGCGGCTGATCGGCGTCGCCGAGCAGGAGCCCAACCTCGACCGCTTCCTGACCGTCCACGAGACGCTCGTCTACCACGGTGGCTACTACGGGATGACCGGCGCGGCTGCCTCCGCACGCGCCGAGGAGATGATCGACGTCTTCGACCTGCGCGCCAAGCGCGACGTGCGCGCGCCCAAGCTCTCCGGCGGGATGCGCCGCCGCCTGCTCCTCGCCCGCGCGCTGCTGCACGAGCCGCGCCTGGTGATCCTCGACGAGCCGACCGCGGGCGTCGACCTCGAGCTCCGCCACGAGCTCTGGCGCTACATCCGCCGCCTGCACGAGCCAGGGCACGACGATCCTGCTCACCACCCACTACCTCGAGGAGGCCGAGGCGCTCTGCGAGGAGATCGCGCTGATCGGCGGCGGCCGGATCATGGCCCGCGACACGGCCGCGGGCCTCAAGCAGACCTTCGACGCCGCCACCCTCGAGGACGTATACATGAAGACCGTGGCCGCCGGGCGGCGCGAGGTCGAGGCACCAGCCGAGCCCGCCGTCTGACGGGCCCGGCGGTTGCGCCTACTTGTCCTCGCCGGACTCCTCGACGCCCAGCGACTCGCCGGCGCTGTGGACGACCTTCTTCAGGAACGTGTACTGGGTCTCGACCAGCTGGTCCGCCATGTTCAGCGCGGAGTCGACGATCTGCTCGGCCCCGGAGGGGTTCTCCTTGGCGAGCGTCTTGTCGACGGTCTCGGTGAAGTTGCGGACCGCTGCGATCGCGGCCTCCTGTCCTTCCCTGATCTCCTCGAGGACTTGTTCGGATAGCTCTACCGATCTCTCCTTGACGGCCATCTGCGCCACCCCTTTCTGATACGTGTGCCAGTTCGTGTCTCGAACTCATCACGATGATCACGCCTGCGCAGCGGCCTGGCATCCGTGGGGAACCCCGGGATTAGGGCGATTCAGCAGCCGGGAGCTCCACCTGGAACTCCTGCCCCGCATGAGTGTCCGGCCCGAACTCGTCGGACGTCGCGTGCGCCTCCCACCAGAGCCTGCCGTGCGCCGAGCTGAAGGTCGGCTTGGCGTCGACCGGCAGCTCGATGGAGAACTCATAGGACTCGCCGGTCTCGAGCGCTCCCTTGTGCAGGCTCCCGCCGGGGACGCTGATCGAGGTGCCACCGTAGTCCGCGGTCGCGTCGCGGTAAAGCAGGAACGCCTCGAGCCCCCGGGAGCGGCCGCCATCCGTCACGTTGACCGACCCCTTCACGGTGTCGCCGGGCTGGAAGCGCTCTCCCTCGACGCTCACCTCCAGCTTCACGGCAGCACCTCCAGCGCCTTGTCGCGCTTGGGGTCGAGGCGCAGGCGCTTCGCGTCACGCGCCGAGATCGTCCAGCGGAACTTGAGCGTGTCCCCCTCGTGTGAGAACGGCGCATCCGCGGGGACCCGGAATTTGAACGTCTGCAGCGGCTCGGAGCTCGAGGCGGGCTGCCACTCCTCGAAGGCCACCGAGCTGGCGGTTTGGCGAACGACCCGTCGGGGCCGTCCGACTCCATCTGCCGCTCCTCGTAGGCGTACAGCTCGTCGCAGACTAGCCCCACCTTAAGGTCGTCTCCGACCTTCTCGGGGTCGGTGATCGCAAGGGTGGCCTCGACCTCCTCGCCACGGCGCAGCCTCTCGACGTCGCTCGAGATCTCGAAGTGGGATTTCCGCTTGAACAGTGCCATCCGACTCTCCCCCGAGCGGATCCTATGCCCTGCTCGGAATTAGTCCGGGTACTCGTCCTTGCGCCAGGCGCGGGGCTCCTCGGGCGGCTCCTTCGGCGTGCGATCGATCAGGAACGAGTGATACGGCGCCACGAACGGATCGGGCGCCATCACCCGGTAGGTCAGATAGACGGTCCCGTTCTCGCGCGCGAAGGCAATGAAGCCCGGGCCCTCGCGCAGGCCGTCCTTGAGCTCCGCGCCGACCTGCTCGGACCACTCCTGGAGCCACTCCGGCGGGTCGTCGATCATCTGCTTGACCTCGGGGATCTCCTGCGCCTGTTCGGGGGTCATCGCCAGCCCGAAGTCGAACGGGAAATCGCTGTCGTAGGTCGAGACGTAGGGGAACTGCCAGCCCATCCGCTCCTTGTAGGCGATCAGCCGGTCGATCGGCGCGCGCGAGAAGCAGAGGAAGGTCACGTCTCGGTGGTTCAGGTGGACCAGCCCGCCGTCGAACTCGTCGCCGAGGCTCGTGCATCCCGGACAGGCGCCCTTCGTGTAGTCGGGCCCGAACATGATGTTGTAGGCGAGCAGCTGTGAGCGGCCGTCGAAGAGCTCGGCGAGCGTCTTCTTGCCGTCCTCGGTGTCGAACTCGTACTCCTTCTCGACCGGCACCCAGGGCAGCTCGCGCCGCTTCTTCTTGATCTCCTGGTTGCGCTCGGCCTGCTCGGCCTCGAGCTTCGCGAGCTCCGCCCGCGCCGCCTCCCATTCCTCGCGCGTTCCGGTCTTGTGCTCAGGCATCATCGGCTCCTCCTTGATCGCCGGGACATCTGCAGAGACCGCGCGATACGGCCGAAACTCATCGGCGCGCCAACCGCTCGATCCTATGATCTCGACCATGCCCGATCACGCCGCGCCCAACCCCTGGCAGGGATTCCTCTGGCTCTCGCGCCGCGAGTGCCACCGCGTCCTCCGCCTCTGGACCCAGACGACGCTGGCGCCGGTCGTCTCCTCCCTGCTCTTCATCGTCGTCTTCGGCCTCAGCCTGGGCGGCCGGATCAAGCAGGTCGACGGCTTCGACTACGACCAGTTCATCGTCCCCGGCCTGATCGCGATGGCGATGGCCCAGGCCGCCTACTCCAACAACGCGAGCACCATCTTCCAGGGCCGCTCCGACCGCTACATCGACGACGTCCTCGCCGCCCCGATCCACAACTGGCAGGTCAACGTCGGCTACCTGGTCGGCGGCGCCTTCCGCGCCCTGATCATCGGCATCGGCCTCGCCGCCTGCGCGATCCCAATCACCGGCGCCCCGGTCATCCACCCCGCGCTCCTGATCGTCGCCGTGCTGCTGCTGGTGACCGGCTTCGGAGCCCTCGGCACGATCGTCGGCATCTACGCCGAGACCTTCGACCACACGAGCTTCATCAACAACATCGTGATCCTCCCCCTCACATTCCTCGGCGGCGTCTTCTACTCGGTCAGCCGCCTCGGCTCACCATGGGAGCAGCTCTCCCACGTGAACCCGCTCTTCTACGTCGTGGAGACGATCCGCTACGGCTTCCTGGGCGTCTCGGACGTGAGCCCGTGGATCGCCTTCGCGGTGGTCGCCGGGATGTGCCTGGCGTTGCTGGCCTGGAGTCAGTGGCTGTTTACGAGTGGGCGGAAGCTCAAGCCTTAGTCGGACCGGCACGACACGTCCCGGGCACCTTGCGGCCATCCGCACGATGTGAGAACGTCAGCCGGTATGCCCGATACGCGACGGTTAAGCGCTGCATTCCTCGTCGTGGTCGGGTTAGTGATCACCGCCGGTCCCGCGCCCGCATCGGCGACCCAGGCGGAGACCATGCCCTGGTCGGCGCTCAGCCGCTTCGGAGGAGACGCCGACGGCGACGGACGCCTCGACGGGAAGACACCGGGGTGGATGGGCAAGCTGGGCGTCTTCCCTGTCGTGCTGGAGCCTTCCTCGGAAGCCTGCACGAGGCCCCAGAGCGTCCATTGGCTGGTTGATGGCGCACCGTTGCCCAGGGTCGACGTCCGGGCCGGGGCTCCGTGCCGGGTCGTGGTCGGCATGCAAGGGGAAGGCAGTCACACAGTCGTCGCCCGGACGGAACCGGGCGTCGAGCAGGTCGCCGACATCCAGATCGATGATCGGCTGGTGGTCACCCTCGGCGACTCCGTGGCGTCCGGGGAGGGAAACCCGCAAGGGCCGGGGGACTGGCTCGATCCCCCCTGTCATCGCAGCGCCGCGGCCGGGTTCCAGCAGGCCGCAAGGCTGCTGTCCGAGGAGAAGGGACAGACATCGATCACGTTCGTGAGCCTCGCCTGCTCGGGGGCAAAGGTGACCGAAGGACTGATCAACCCTTACGAGGGGGTGGCTCCCGATCCGAGTGTCGGCAAGTACAAGCCTCAGGTCGCCCGGCTCGCGACGATCGAACGCGCCCGACCGTCCCCGCCCGGTCGCGGGAGCGTGGACGCTGTGCTGGTCAGCGCCGGCGCCAACGACGTCCGGTTCTCCAAGGTCGTGGAGGCCTGCGGCCTCCCGGGTGACTGCCGCCGCGGCCAGCAGGATCAGGTCTTCTCCGACCTCGAGACGCTGCCAGCGAACTACGACCGCCTTGGAGAGATGCTGAAGACGGCCGCTCCGGGGGCGCCGGTCCTGATCACCGAGTACTTCGACCCAACTCGGGACGTACACGGGAACTTCTGCCGTCACAGCCTTGCCTTCACCACCGAGGGCGAGGCCCGTTGGTCGTTCGAGTCCCTGCTCAGACCTCTGAACGCCGAGGTCGCGGCGGCGGCGGAGCGGAACCACTGGCGCTACGTCGGAGGAATCGCTGACGATTTCCAGCAGCACGGTTACTGCGCTGGTGCGGCCGAGCGTTGGGTCCAGATTCTCACCGGCTCCCTCTACGACCAAGGTGGCGTTTCGGGCACCCTCCATCCGAACCTCAAGGGGCAACTGGCCATCGCGCAGCGACTTGCCACTGCGCTCGCGGGGACGCTTGGCCTGCAGCCACCGCCGCCCGCGCCAGCGGAGGAGGACGGCCGCCCGCTCTGGGAGCAGATCGGCTTGGCGATTGGCGCGGTGCTCGCGGGGCTGATTCTCCTGAATCCGATCCTTCTTCCCATGGCGATCTGGACACCGGTGGCGCTTGTGCTGGGGCTCGCATGGCTCCTGTGGCAGCTGCTCGTCAGGCTGCTTCGCCTGCTGCGCCCGACGAACGATGATCCCGCTCCGGGAACGGCGGCGGCACCAAAGGTGCCGACCCTCCCCAGCCCACAATCCCCGTGGCAGCTGCTTGCGCTTGGCGGGGCGGTCGTAGCTCTTCTTGTCCTCGCGGTCCTGACGGCAGGCTTCGTCGGCAGCGTCATTCTCTGGCTTCGCTTCTGGTCCTCGCATCTGCCTGCCGACCAATCGGTGGACGCCGTCTCCAAGAGCGAGCTGGTGGCGACCGGCACGCAGGCACTCGCGATATTCGTTGTGCTTGGTCTGCTCGCCGTAGGCCTCGCCTGGCTCCTCGATGCCAAGGGGCAGTGGGTCCGGGCGACTCGCCGTGGACTACTTGTGATCGCGGTGGTCGAGTTGATCGCCGCAGTTCTGATCGGCGACTTCCGCCGCAGCCAGGCACTTCAGGTCGCTGCGGGGCTTGTCGTCGGTGCTCTGCTGGTCCATTTCCTCGTTGACAGAGCGCTCGAACTGAATCCGAACATCCGCTCGAAGGCGCCGGGTCGCGACCTCATCGCGTGGCTGCGCCGTCTGACGGACCAGGTGTACCAGGGATTGCGCACGAACTTCTGGCGAGAACTCCCGAAGCGCCTCTTGATGGCCGCGCCGTTCGCGCTCCTCCTGCTCGCGGTCGTCGAGAGCTTCCGGGCGAACGGGCCCGATCGCAAGATCTTCGTGGTTGCACCACTGTTGGTCGCCGCCGCGTTCTTTGTGGCGCCCTGGGGACTCGCGGACAAGGGGACGGCAACCAAGGAGACCCCCGGCAAGGACAAGGAGACCCCTACCAAGAAATCTCCCGAGCTCCGAGGGCTCGAGGCGGCGCGGATCGCGCTCGCGATCGCCGCACTGACCAGCATCGCCGTCCTGCTCACGCGCGATGCGGTCTGGCTAGCCGGGACCGCCGCCGTCGCGGTGGTGCTCGCCCTTTTCTGCCTCAGCATCGCGGCGGCGTCCAAGCAGCGGTTCGCTCCTTACGCCCTGGCCATCCTGGTGTCGATCCCGCTGTTCGGGGCCGCAGCGACCCTGCTGCGTGGGATCGACTCGCCGGAGCTGCAACCGGTCGCCGCCATCCTCAAGAGCGGGACCCCTGTCTGCGGCGTCTATATCGGCGAGAGCGACGGCAAGCTCTGGATCGGCCATCTGACGCTGGACGACAGGGGATCCGTCAGACGTCCCCGGCGTGGCAACATCACCTCGATCGACTCCGACCGGATCGCCGAGCGAGTGATCGGACCACTTGAGCCGGTGGCCCGCGCCCAGGTCCGGGCCGTCGATCTCCGCGATCAGCTGCTGAACGAGCACGGTGACAAGCGACTCAACCGCCGCTCGCCCACCTGCGATCCGCCCGAGCCCGCACCCAAGGTGGCCCAAAGCTGGCAGCGCCGCCTGGCGGAGCGGTACCAGCCGCAGCTGATCTTGGATCGCCAGGACGGCTTCTGGCCGATCCCCGTGAAAACGCTCTTCTCGATGCAGGACCGCCGCGCGGCGATTTGTCGCGAGGTCGCTCCCGGGGACAACAATTGCCTGCGCCTCGGCACGCAGGGGCAGTTCCCTTGGGCGGGAGGGCAGGGAGAGGGGCTCGACTACCCCGCCGCGGACACTCACATCGGCGAGCAGCACGACTTGATGGTCGACGCCCTCGGCAGCGCGGATCCGGACTCCACGGCCACGGAGTACTTCCTCGTCTCGGGCGGCAAGCTGGGAGGCAACCGGCCGATCACCATCCAGTACTGGTTCTTCTACTCCTACAACTACCTGCGCGTCGCCAACCAGTTGCTCACCGGAGGCTTCCACGAAGGCGACTGGGAATCCGTCTCCGTGCTGGTTTCAGCGAAGACGCTGAGGGCCCGCTATGTCTGGATGAATCGTCATTCGAACGCGGAGGGCCGAGCCTTTCCCTGGGACGACAACGCCATGGCCAAGGTCGGCGACCACCCCACGATCTTCGTCGCCCGCGGGAGCCACGCCAGCTATGAGAGCTGCGGACAGCAAACGCGCAAGGTCGCCCCATATCACCTGGTGGATGACCGTCCCACCTGCAACGACTCACGGCAGCTGCACCTCGTCCCCGAGGCGACTCCGCTCACCGATCTCTCGCACGTCGCCTGGGGGTGCTGGGGCGGACACTTCGGGCATCGGCTCGGCGGCCGGGCGTACGAGAAGATCCCGTCGCTCATCGACGATGCTCCGCTCAGCCCGCTCTGGCAGCAGAACTTTGGCGGCGTGCACGCCGAGCCGTGCCTAGGCGTCAATGATCCGGGCAACCGGGACGGCCCCGGCGAGGAGGTTGTCAAGGAGTCGACGGGCGTTCCCGCGAGGCTCAGGGATGGCGCGGGCACGCTCGACCCCGCGGTAGACGGGTGCGCGGACTGGGAGAACCCGCCGACAGCCGGTACATACATGGTCGCCTGCGACCAGGATGCGCTGACCGCCTACCTGGCCAGCGGCCTAGAGGACACCGGCACCGCCGCCGTCCGTATCGACGACGCGAAGGCAAGTGGGCCGGATGTGGGGGAGCCGACCCTCCCCGCCGTTCGTCGCGACCCAGCGGGCGTCTACTTCGACAACTGGCGGATCACCGCGGCGAACCCCGATACGGTCACCCTCTTCGCCTCATGCATCCAGGGCGACCGCATAGTCGACGCCCACTTCTCCGGGGTGCGCCTTGTACCGAATCAGCCACTCCACCTCCTGGACCGAGGACCGGGAGGCCAGTGGCGCCTCGCCGACGACGACGGCGCGGTGGTGGCCGTCACCTCGCCATCCATCAGCCAGTTGAAGAAGGACAAGCTGGCGGACACTCCCCCGCCGCCGGGACAGACCCTCGCCTGCGGCGGGGACTGAGCGCCCCCTCAGGGGCGGCCAGAGAACGCCTTCCGCAGGACCCGCACGGCATTGCCGTGGAGGATGTCCTCGGCCGCCTCGGGGAACTCCTTCCTCACGAATGGCTCCAGCTTGCGGAGATCGTCGACGTTCTCGATCCCCCCGACAGTCGGCTTGATGAAGCCGTCAAGGTCAGATCCAATCGCGACGTTGTCGTAGGACTTCGTAATCCGATTGATCTTTGCGACATGCCTCCGGATCGCCCGGAGCGTCCGCGGCAGGTCCCGGCGCCAGTGAAGGCCAAGACCGCTGTAAAGCTGATGACGGGCCATGATCAGCCCGATCACACCGTCGCGCTTGTGGATCTTCTCGATCGTGTCTCGGGTGAGCATGTAGTCCTGGTGGCCGAAGCGATACCCGGCGTGCGTCGCGATCACCGGGTAGTCGCGGGGGTCGGCGCCCGTCTGCTTGTCCAGGCAGCCGAGCAGCGCGAACGTGTCGTCGAGCGCGGCCTGACGCATGTGGCTGACGTCGATCAGGATGCGATGGCGGTACATCGCCTTCACCGCCTCCTCCCCGAGCGGCGTCAGCCCCTCACCCGGACGCTGGAAGAAGATCGCGTCGTAGACGAAGTCCGGGAGGAACGGCAGTGCCGGCGCGTTCGTCGCCACCTCGCGGAAGAACAGATGTGCGAGCGTGATGTAGGCGACGCCCTGCTGGGCGAGCTCGGCGACCCGCTCCTCGATCTTGTCGGGGCGGGGGCCGAGGTGGAAGCCTCCTTCGACGCAGTGGATCATCGCGACCTTCTTCCGGGACAGGGCGCTCTCGAGCTGGGCCGAGGACTTCACGATGATCTTCCGCTCGTCATTCTCGTCCTGCGTTCCGAGATCCCTCTCGACCTGCCGCAGCCTCTCCATCAGCTTGCCGAAGTAAGAGTCGTCGGGCTTGGCGTGAAACCACTCGTCCAGGTCTATCTCCGCCCACGGCACGTAGAGCACCGAAAGCACCACCCGGACCTCGCCGCTCTCCAGGCGATCGAGGCTGACGCGCCAGGTCCCTCCAAACCGACGGAAGTTGATCAGCCGGGCCGCGAACACCAGGATTGCGGCACGGAGCTTGTTCAGCCTGCGGCGCCGATTCCTGACGATCAGCATGTGCTCGAGCGTTAGGTCCACGTCCTTTCCTCGCCTTCGCGCCGGAAGCATCCGCAGGCCCTCCGGATCATCGGCAAGGAGGTGCATCGGGTAGTGGCAGTGGAGGTCGGCGATCATCGGCCTGGCTCAGTGCTAAGGGAACAAGGTGCCACGCCGGCGGATGCAAGTCCTAGCGCCGCGGTACCGATCCGCTTGCCGATTACGCGCAGACGGGTACGCCCTTCCCCCGCTGTCTCGACTCTGGCACTCAGGAGCTTGCGCACGCGGACCTTCCTTCCTATAAAGCCGGACGAGAGCAGTACCCGTACAGCGTGGATCCGACCCTAAGTCGCGCGCCTGCGGCGATGCATCCGTAATTACTCCCCCTTCTTCCACCACTCGGACGAGACTGGCCCATGAGACTTGCGTGCCCTCCTGGTGACCGGCTTCGGCGCCCTCGGCACGATCGTCGGCATCTACGCCGAGACCTTCGACCACACGAGCTTCATCAACAACATCGTGATCGTCCCCCTCACCTTCCTCGGCGGCGTCTTCCCAGGCCATGTGGGTTGACGGCGTAGAACTGCCGGGATAGGTTCGACTCGATGACCGGAGCGCTGCTTGCCGCTGGTTCACCCGGAGGAGAAGTTCCAGCCTGGCTTGCGTTGGCTGGCGTCGTCGCTGCTGCGGCTATCGCACCCCTCGCTCAGCTCGCCCGGGATCGGTACAAGCGATCCGAAGACACAAAGAAGTACAAGCGGATCGTGTTTCGCAACTTCCTCGATCACGCCTACTGGTGCCGAAGGCTTGGTGACGGGGACGAGAAGGACAAGCGGCTCAAGGACTACTCGGCCGACTGGTACCGAATCCAGCTGATCAGTGAGGACCAGTCAGTCCGTGATGCAGTTAGGCCTCTTCGAAATCCGAGCGCCATCGACGAAGACATCGAAACGAGCCTTTTCAAGCTTTTTCGAACGAAGTTGGAAAAGGCGGAGTCGGCGACTAGCTCCATCGGCCCACGGGTCTCGTTAGACCGGCAGCTCTCCACCTCACGTAAAGGCGCGGGACCACCGGCTTCGGAGCCCTCGGCACGATCGTCGGCATCTACGCCGAGACCTTCGACCACCACCTCTAATCACGCTTCACGAGCGGGCGGAAGCTGAAGCCTTAGAGCGGCGTGATACAAACGCCCGCGCATGAGCTCTGCGACGACCGGGCCGGCGATCGTCGCCGACACAACCTCCTACCTCCCCACCGAGCTGACCGAGCGCCACGGCGTCCAGCTGGTGAGCCTCTACGTGAGAATAGAGGGCAGGCAGGAACGCGAGTCGGAGATCACCGACTACGACGACTTCTACGAGCGGCTGCGAGCGAGCGGAGAGGCCGTGACCACCTCGCAGCCCTCGGTCGGCGACTTCATCTCCGTCTACGAGCCGCTGCTCGCATCCGGGCGCGAGATCGTCTCGGTGCATATCTCCGCGGGGATCTCGGGCACCCTCGAGGCCGCGAAGCAGGCGATCGAGCGGCTGACCAGCGAGGGAAAAGGCGGCGAGCGGATCCACACCGTCGACAGCCGGAGCGCGGCGGGCGGCACCGGGATGGTGCTGCTCGCGGCGATGATCGCCGCCAGCGGCGGCGCAGACCCCGAGGGGGTCGTCCGCCAGGCCGAGCTGGCACGCGACGCCGGGGGCATCTGGTTCTCGCTCGACACGCTCGAGTACCTGCGCCGGGGCGGGCGGATCGGCGCGGCGCGAGCGGCGATCGGATCCACCCTGAAGATCAAGCCGATCCTCACCTTCGGCGAGGAGATCGAGCCCGTGGCGCAGGTCCGGACGCGGTCGCGTGCGGTAGAGCGGCTGATCGACTACGCGCGCCGGCGCCACGACGACGGAGCCGACGCATGGGTCGTGCAGCACATCCGCGACCCGGAGTCCGCCGAGCGGCTCGTGGATGCGTGCCGGCCGATCTTCGGCCGCGATCCGCTCTACGTCTCGGAGGTAGGCCCGGTGCTCGGAGCCCACGCCGGGCCGGGGATGATCGGGATCGGCGCCTCGGTCGAGAGCGCCTTCGAGGTCGACTGAGGGGGCCGACCTCCTTCTTTCTGCGTCTCCAGGCGGTACCCAGCGCTGACCGATCCGGGCCCGATCGCCGCTGCCATCCTGGCGGGTTCGGGTCGGCCCCGGGCTACGTGCTCGCCGCGGCCTTCGCCTCCTCGGCGGCCTCTGTCTCCGGCGGCGGCACGCCGGCCACCTCGTATGCCTCCGGCTGGTCGAGCGTCTCGCGCTCCAGTAGCGCGTTGGCGAGGGCCTCGAGCCGGTCGCGCTCCTGCTCGAGCAGCTTGATCACCTCGCGCTCCGCGTCGTCAACGATCCGCCGGACCTCCTGGTCGATCAGCTCCTGGGTCGGTTCGGAGGTGGGTGACGAGCCTGGCAGGAGCGGGCCGTCCTGGCGGCCGTCGGTGACGGCGATCGGGCCGATCGCGTCGCTCATGCCCCAGCGGCCGACCATGCCGCGGGCGACCTGGGTGAGGTTCTGGATGTCCGACTCCGCTCCCGTGGTGACGTCGTCGAAGACGACCTTCTCCGCGGCGCGGCCGCCGAGCGCGACCTTGATCTGGGCCAGGAGCTCGTCGCGGGCGTAGTTGTAGCGGTCGCTCTCGGGAGTGGAAAGGGTGACGCCGAGGGCCTGGCCGCGCGGGATGATCGAGATCTTCCGCACCGGATCGGCGCCCGGGGTGAGCATGCCGACCAGGGCGTGGCCGGACTCGTGGTAGGCGGTGCGCCGGCGGTCCGCGTCGGTCATCACCACCTGGCGCTCGGCGCCGAGGAGGATCTTCTCGATCGAGTCCGTGAAGTCGCTCTGCTCGACCTTGGTGTGGTCGCGGCGGGCGGCGAAGAGGGCGGCCTCGTTGACGAGCAGGGCGATGTCGGCGCCGGTCGAGCCCGGGATCGAGGCTGCGATCCGGTCCAGGTCGACGTCGGGCGCCAGCGGCACGCCCCGGGTGTGGATCTTGAGGATCTCGACACGGCCGGGGCGGTCGGGCGGGTTAACGGCGATTCGGCGGTCGAAGCGCCCCGGGCGCAACAGGGCGGGGTCGAGGATCTCGGGGCGGTTGGTCGCGCCAAGGACGATCACGTTCGTGCCCGGCTCGAAGCCGTCCATCTCGGTGAGGACCTGGTTGAGCGTCTGCTCGCGCTCGTCGTTGCCGCCGCTGAGGCCCCCCACGTTGCCCGATCGCGAGCGCCCGATCGCGTCGAGCTCGTCGATGAAGACGATCGACGGCTTCGCCTCCTTGGCCTGCTTGAAGAGGTCGCGGACGCGCGAGGCGCCCACGCCCACGATCGCCTCGACGAACTCCGAGGCCGACAGGGAGAAGAAGGCGGCGTGCGCCTCGCCGGCGACAGCGCGGGCGAGCAGCGTCTTGCCGGTCCCGGGCGGCCCGTAGAGCAGCACGCCATGCGGGACCCGCGCCCCGAGCTTCGTGTAGCGCTGCGGGTTCCTCAGGAAGTCGACGATCTCGACCAGCTCGTCCTCGGCATCGTCGATCCCGGCCACGTCCTCGAAGCTGACGCGCTCGGTCTCGCCGTCCTCGTGGCGCCGCGCGGTGGTGCGGCCGAAGCCGCCGAGCACGCCGCCTCCCCCTCCCCCCATCTGGCGGCGCGCGATCCAGATGAAGAAGCCGATGATCAGCAGGGTCGGGAGGAAGCCGAGCAGGAGCGAGCCGAGCAGCGAGCGGCCCGAGTACGGCGCCTCGGCGTTGATGACGACGCCTCCCTCGGCGAGCAGCGTGGTGACCTGGGCGGGATCGATGAACGCGGGAACCTCGGTCTTGAACTTCGTGACCTGCACCGGCTTGTCGTCGCCGGGCGGATCGTAGGTCGCCTCGCTCTTCAGCTGGCCCTCGATGGAGTTCTCCTTCGAGCTGATCTCCTCGACGTTGTGCGCCCTCACCTGGTTGACGAAGAACGGCTGGTAGGGGACGCGCGGGCGGTCCGGCGCGCCGCCCGTCAGGAACGAGATCAGGAGGTTCACCGCCAGCAGCCCGAGCAGGAACGCGATGAACGTCCTGCTGCGCGGGATCATCGGCGGCTTGGGCGGAGGCGGGGCGCCGCGCCCGTCGGGCGCCGGATCGACGCGCCAGCCCGGAGGATGCGGCTCGGGTGGCGGGGCCTTCGGCGGCGGGGTGCTCTCGGCTGGCGAGTCGGCGGCCAAGCCGCTCACTTTACGCCTGGGGCTACTGCGCCGACGCCGTCCAGCTCAGGACGCCGGTGTCACAGGTGTGGAGATCGCCGGGGGGCCTGGATCCGTCGTTCTCGTAGTTCTGCAGGCGGAGGGTGCCGCTCGCCGTTCGCCCGGCGATCCTGCCCTGGAGGTTGAAGCTGAAGCTCTCCGTGTCGCCGACGGTGGTGTCGGTGATGTTGAAGGTCCGGTTCTTCTTGAGGAAGATCGTCTCCTCGATCTCGAGCTTGGAGCTGCTCGCCGCGTCTCCGCCACCAGCCCCGGGGTAGTAGCTCTGGCCGTTGAGACAGTCGTAGTAGACGTTGTGCTCCTTCGCCAGGAGCGACTTGGCGACGAGCTTCTTGCTGCGGTGATTCTTGTGGCCGAAGTGGATCTTGAGCTCAACGGTCGCCTGCCCAAGGGTTCCTGGCGTTTGACTGATCGGGCCGATCCACTTGGGGTCCTTGGCTGAGGTCAGAGCGGCCGAGGCCACCAGCGCGGAGCAGGTCACGCCGGTCACGGCAATCAGGCGAAAGGCTCGTCGAGAGGGGCTCATTGCCCCCCGAACCTACGGCTGGGCGCTCATCAAATGCTCATCGCCGCCCGCTCAGCGCCCCTCGAGGAGGCGAATGACGCCACGCCTAGGGCGCTGACGCTGTCCAAGTCAGAACCCCGCTGTCGCAGGTGAGCTCGTCATTGGGGGGCGGGGATCCGTTGTTGCGATGGTTCTCGAAGCGAAGCGTGCCGCTGGCCCTGCGCCCGTGGAACTTGCCCTGAATGTTGAAGGTGCCGGTGTCAACGTCGCCCGTGTTGGTGTCGGTGTGGTTGAAGGTCCTGTTCTTCTTGACGAAGACCGTGCTCTCGATGTCGACGTGGGATCCCGTGACCGCATCTCCAGTGCCCCCGTCAGTCGGGTAGCCGTCCGTGCCGTCGGCGCAGTGGATATAGAGATTGCGCTCCTTCCCCAAGAACGACTTCGGGACGAGCTTCTTTCCCTTATGCGCGAACTGGACCTTCAGCTCGACCGTGGCCTGACCGAGGGACAGAGGCGGCTGATTGACCGGGCCGACGTATTTGGCCTTGAGGCCGCCCTTCGCGACGGTCAGGGAGGCCACAGCCGCCAAGGCAGCGCAGATCGCCGCCGCCAGCACCAGTACCCGAACAAGTCGTCGAGAGCTCATTGCCCTGCCAACACTAGCGATGGGCACTTATCACCGGGTTATCGCGGCCGAGCCCAAACCACTCCCTAACCTCCGTCGGGTGAGGGAGATCCTCGTTCCACCGCTGCGCGCCGCCGCGGTCGCCGCGTTCATCACCGGGCTCCTCCTGCTCTTCTTCAACCCGCCGTCGTTCACCCACTTCGGCGGGCTGCTGACGATTGGGGTCGGTGCCCTCGCGATCGTCCTGGTCGACGGCCTGGCTGACCGTGGCGATGATCGGCGAGGAGATGCCCGAGCCCGAGTTCCGGCGGCTGGTCGACCGCAGCGAGGCGCTCGCCGCCCTCCCCCCTCCCGACTATCCGCCGAGCGAGTTCGACCTCCTGGTGATGGAGGCGATCGACAACCTGCCCGCCGAGTTCCAGCGCCTGCTCGAGGACACGCCGGTGGTGATCTCCAACCTCGGTCACGAGCACCGCGCCTACGGCATGTACATGGGCGGCACGGTGGCCCGCGACGTCTACCCGGACCGGATCGTCATCTACCAGGACACCCTGGAGCGCGACTTCGGCCACGATCCCGCGCTGCTGCGGGCGCAGGTGGAGCGGGTCGTGCAGCACGAGCTCGCCCATCACCTCGGCTGGGACGAGGCGGGCGTGCGCGACCTCGGGCCTCTGATCAGGGCGTCACTGCGCCGCGGGCAGTGGCGTGGGTGCTGCTGCGCCGGAGCTTGACCACGACCTTCAGCGGATCGCCGGCGGATCCGCGCTTCGGCTTGATGCGGAGCAGGTGGAAGGTGTCGGGCGTCTGCTGGTAGTGGGCGCGGCCGACCACCCTCTTGCCGTCGAGGAGCCGGACCTCGGTGCGGCAGTGGCCCGTCCTCCGGACAGCGCATCATCAGGCTCACCTTGCCGTCGTGGAGGCGGGCCGAGTGGACGTCGAGACGGGACGCCGGGCCGAGGCCGCGCACGTTGGGGTTGGTGAGGAAAGCGCTGCCGCCCCGCGCGGCCCGGCTTGTCGTCCGAGTTGAGGGCGTAGACCTTCGCCACCGCGACCCCGCCGCCCGGGTGGTGCTTGAACACGGTCATGCGATGGCGCGGTCCGACCCGGTCCAGGTAGCTGCTCACCAGCTTGCCGTTCTGGCGCATCGCGACCTGGACCAGGTAGTCGTGAGCTCCGCGGACCCGCGACCACTTGACGTAGACGTCGTGGTTGTGGCGATAGGCCGAGACGCTCGCCGGAGCGTCCAGCCGCTTCGGCCGGTTCACCCGGTAGTGGTCGACGATCGACGACTGGGTGGACCCGTAGCCATGGATCACGACGACCCGGATCGCGCGCTTTCCGTAGCGGGCGCCGGTCGAGACGTGGAAGCGGTGGCTGCCCCGGGCCTTGCCGGTCCTCAGGATGGGGAGCTCCTGGCCGCCCTTGAGCCGCTCGGTGAACATCAGGCGGGTGTGCGGGCGGTTCTTGGAGCTCCAGACCAGGGTGCGGACCGGGCCGTTGCCGCGGACCTCGGCCTTGACGTGCTCCTTGGGAGCCTCCCGCCCAGCCTTCAGGCTGACGATCGGCGGCGAGCCCGGGTACGGGGTCACGGTCCAGAGCCCCTTCGGGTGCGGCAGCAGGACGTTCGTCATCGCGCCGCCCTGGTTGACGAAGAAGGCGTGCGGGGTTCGCCCGCTGCGCTCGATGACGGAGTCACGATCGGTCGGCGCGCGCAGGACCTGGCCGTCGGCCGATCGCATCGTGAAGCGGGGGGCGCCGCCCTGGCCCTTGACGTCGAGCACGACCTCGTCCGGGCGGAGGCGGATCTGCCGCGGATGGGCGGCCGAGGCGCTGGCGGCCTGCGGGAACTTCTCCTTGTAGTCGTCGAGGCCGCAGCCGACGCCGAAGGTCCTCACCACGTCGCCGTACTTGTAGACCGCGCCGCCGTCGATCCCGTCGGTGAACGGGAAGGGGACCTTCCAGCAGGCGCCCACCGACTGGTCGTTGACCAGGACCCGGCCGCTGAATCCGATCCCGAGCAGCCTGATCCCACCACTGCCCTCGAGCTGGAACTTGCCCTTGGCGACCCAGCCATCGACCCTCGCGCCGATGTAGAAGGGGTCGTTCGAGTTGTTCTTGAAGCTCGGCAGGCCGAGGCCGAGGCCGGCGCCGAACTCGACGCCGCTGTTGAAGTGGATGAAGACATACGCGTCGCCGACCGGGATCCTGAAGACGCTGACGTTGCCGCTGATCTTGAAGACCAGCTCCTTGCCCTCATATCCGGCGAAGAGGGACGCATCGGCGGAGATCGGCGCGATCTTGCCGAACGGCGTCGGGATCTCGGGGCCGAAGTCGGCCGCGGTCGAGGCCGTGATCGCCGGCAGCCAGCCGTTGTCCACGAAGCTGAGGCGGAAGCCGCCGCCGATCTTGGTGATGAAGCCGCCGGGCGGCGCCCCGATCGGGATCTTGAGGCCGTGGACGTCCGCGCCCACCTCGAAGAACTTGTCGCTCTGGATCGCGAAGTTCACCCCGAAGCCGACGCCCTGCTTGCCCGGCGCGGTGAAGGGGAAGGTCGCTCCCGCCGAGCCGCTCAGCGACTTCTGCGACGCCGAGTACTTGGCCGCGAGGTTGTTGATCGTGATCACCTTGAAGGCGTCGATCTCCTCGAGGTCGAGCTCGAAGCCGTCGAACTTCGTCCCGTTGCCCGACTCGGTCGGCAGGGCGATCGTCACCGACTGCGGCTTGCCCTTCAGCGTGAAGTAGCCGGCCAGCGCAATCGTCAGGTCCATCGAGCCGGTGCCCCCCTCCTCGATCCTCACCGGGGTCTCGATGGTCCCGACCGGGGAGAGCCCGGCGAGCGCCCCGGCGACCGCGTTCGAGCCCAGATGGAGGTCCTCGAGCAGCAGGCCGCTGTGCTCGGGTGCGATGAAGTCGAGCTTCAGAGGGCCGCCGAGGGGGTTGATCGCGCCCGGCGGTGGGGAAGTTGCTGGAGTTGATCTGGGCCCTGTCGTCGGCCGACCCGCTCAGCTTGACGCTGGTCACCTGGCGCGTCGCGGTGTTGATCTGGAGCCCCCCGCCCGTGGGCCCGGTGAGGATGAAGCCGTTCAGGTCGATGCCCTTGTCCTGGTTCTCCCAGGCGCCGGTGTAGACGGTCTGTCCGTTCGGCGTCGCCTGCGTCCAGCAGCCGATCGCCTTGACGATGCCGACCTCGACCGTCTTGGCGGTGGTCCCGCCCTTGCAGTTGGGCGTGGCGCCGGCGGCCGGCCGGGTGGCCATCGTGAGGGCGAGCAGCGCGCAGGCGAGCAGCGCCGCGCTGATCCAGGCGACACGCTCCGGCTACCCCACTCCCTGGGTGACCCCGACATCTCCGGCGAGTAAAACAGCCGGCTCGGTCGCCAACAACCCCACAAATGGGAGCTAGGACGATCGGCCAGCCGCCGTCGGGGCGGCTAGGCCGGCGGGATGTTCTGGTTGCGGTGCAGGACGTTGTCCGGGTCGTAGAGCTTCTTCAGCGCCCGGAGGCGGTCGAATGACTCGGGGCCATAGGCGGCGCGGACCCGCTCCAGGGGCTCGTCGGCCTGCATGTAGTTGGCGTAGCCGCCGCTGACCGACCAGGGCTCGATCGCGGCCGCCGTCTCGCGGCGCCCAGGCGATGTGCTCGTCGTCGTCGGCGGGGTCGATCCAGCTCGCCATCACGCTGACGTTGAAGGCCGCGTCGCGGTAGCCGAGGGCCGCGCTGTCCGGGTCGACGTCCTTGGGGGCGCCGTGCAGGGACTCGATCAGGATCGCGCCGGGCGGGCGGCCGAGGGCGGACATGCTGCTCGACCAGCACGTCGATCAGCTCGTCGGGCAGCTCGCGGACGAAGTGGCCCTTCCAGTAGTTGCGGTCGACTCCGTAGCCCGGGTCGAAGACGAGCTGCTGGTCGAGGAAGCCCTGGCGGCGGACGCCGTCGTTGACCAGGCCGTCGGCCGAGCGCAGGTCGCGCAGCTTCGGCGGGTCCGTCGCCGTCGCCCGTGTAGCAGGGGGCGACGGTCAGCTTCAGGTTCATCTCCGCGTCGATGGTGATCTGCGCCTGGATGCTGAGGTCGGTGCCGGCCTCGGCGATCGGCGTCGCGGTAGAGGCGGAGCGCATCGCCCACGCCCTCGCCCGCGTACTCGAGCCGGCCGCCGACGACCCGCTCGAGCGGATGGAGCCGGAACTCGAGCCGGGTTGCGACGCCGAAGTTGCCGCCGCCGCCGCGAAGGCCCCAGAGCAGCTCGGGGGTGTCGTCGCCGTTGGCGCGGACGACCTCGCCGGCGGGAGTGACCAGCTCGGCGGCGATCAGGTTGTCGCAGGTGAGCCCGTACTGGGCCGTCAGGTGGCCGATGCCGCCGCCGAGGGCGAGGCCGGTGACCCCCGTCGAGCCGACCACGCCGCCGGGCGTGACCAGGCCGTGGGCCTGGGTCGCCGCGTCGAAGTCGAGCCAGGTGGCGCCGCCCTCGGAGATGGCGAGGCCCGCCTCGGGATCGACCTCGACGTTCCGCATCCGCGTCAGGTCGATCACCAGGCCGTCGTCGACCGCGCAGTGCCCGGCCGGGTTGTGGCCGCCGCCGCGGACCGCGATCTCGAGGTCGTTCTCCTGGCCGAAGGCCAGCGCGGCCGCCACATCGTCGGCATCCAGGCAGCGTGCGATCGCGGCCGGGCGCCGGTCGATCAGCAGGTTGAAGCAGGTGCGCGCGCCCTCGTACTCGCGATCGCCCTCGACGAGGACGTCGCCCGACAGCGCATCGCGAAGCTCCCCCAGGCTCGTCCGCGAGTCATCGTGCTTCGAGGAATCGCTTGAGATCGGCGAAGTTGGAGTCGACGCCCCGCTTCACGGCTCGCGAAGCAAGGGGGCCAAGGGCGCCGGCGATGCCTCCGAGCTCCACCTCCGCGGCGAGCTCGACAACCGTGCTCTCTCCATCCTCCGAGAACCGGTAGCGATAGACGAACGGCGTCGGCCCCGAGGTGGTGCGAATGTCGAACTCGGTCGGCCTCCGAATGGCCATGACCTCGAGCTCGTTCTCGGCCCGGCCGTCGGGCAGCTCCCGCTCCATCAGGTAGGTCGCGCCCACGCCGTCGTCCCCCGCCGAGGTCCGTTGAACGGACTGGACGGCAGAGTTCCAACGTGGGAAGTTGATTGGATCCGAGACGTAGTCGAAGACCTGGTCCATGGGCCGGTCGATCCGCACACTGGTCTCGAAGTTCATCGCCACACCTCCCACCGCAAAGGCTATGCCTCCCGACCAAATAACGCCGACCGACAAGTTCCGGATCCTCTGCGTCGACGGCGGAGGGATCCGCGGGCTGATCCCCGCGCTGGTCATCGCCGAGCTGGAGCGACGGATCCAGGCGCGAGGCTGGGCCGCAAGCTCGGATCTCCGACTACTTCCACATGTTCTCCGGCACCTCGACGGGCGGGCTCGTCGCGCTCAGCCTGACGGCGCCCGACGACCAGGATCCCGAGCGCCCGCGGGTCAGCGCCGATCAGCTGGCGCGGCTTCTACACCGATGACGGCCCCGGCATCTTCCACCGGAGCCTGCTGCAGAGGCTGAGGACGCTGTGGGGATGGCTCGGGCCGAAGTACACCCTCGGCCCCCTGCGAGAAGGCGATCGAGAACCGGCTTGGGACAGACCCATCTGGAGCACGCGCTCAGGGAGGTCGTCGTCACCTCCTACGACATGACCAACCGCGAGCCCTACTTCTTCAAGCGCTGGCGGGCGAGGGAGGCACCCGAGAGCGACCGCAACCGGCCGCTCGTCGGACGCCGGGCTGGCCACCTCGGCCGCCCCGACCTACTTCCCCTCGCACGAGCTCGACGGGAGCGCGCTCGTCGACGGCGGCGTCTTCGCCGCGAACCCGGTGATCGTCGCGATCGTCGAGGCGCTCAAGCGGATCGGCGACGAGCCGGGTCACCTCGACCAGGACGACCTGCTCGTCGTCTCGATCGGCACCGGCCTGCACGAGGACGGCTACAGCCAGGAGAAGGTCCGCCGCTGGGGCAGGCTGGGATGGGTGCTCCCCCAGCGCGGGGAGCCGCCGATCCTCGGCGGCGACGCTCGGCGGCGCGGCGGACGGCGCCGACCACTGGGCCCACACCCTCCTCAACCACCCCACCGATCCCCACATCCAGGCCGCGGACCTCGGCCATGGGCCGCGCTACTTCCGGCTGCAGGTGCCCGCTCAGCGAATCGGTCGCGATGGACGACGCCAGCCGACCGGACGCTGACCGAGACCCTTCCCGTCGATCGCGAAGGAGCTGATCGCCTCGCACGAGGCCGAGCTGTCCGAGATCGTCGAACGGCTGCTGCGCTTCGAGCCGCTGCCGTTCGATCCGGCGCCGGTGGGCGCCTAAGACCTCTCGTCCTCGGCGAGCGCGCGCCCCAGGGCTTCATCGAAGGACAACGGCGTGATGCCGAAGCGCTCGGCGGCGGAGGAGTCGGTGACGATCGTCTCCGTGGTCAGGCCCTCGACCAGGGGACGAGCCACGCTGGTGTCGACCGGGGTGACCAGGCCCAGCCAGAGGGCCGAGAGCCACGGAGTGAGGAACGGCACCGGGATCTTCACCCTCGGCCGCTTGCCCATGGCGACGGCCATCCGGTCGAGCATCTCTCCATACGAGAGGACGTCCGGCCCGCCGATCTGCACCTCGGCACCCTCCGACTCGTGGACCTCGGGCGCGCGGCGCAGATACTCGATCACGTCATCGACGGCGATCGGCTGCGTCGCCGTCTTCAGCCAGGCGGGCGCGATCATCACCGGCAGCCGCTGCACCAGATACCGCAGGGTCCGGTAGGACTCGCTCTCCGGGCCGACGACCATCGCCGCCCGGAAGTAGGTCAGGGGCGGGCCCTCGGCCGCGAGGGTGGCCGCGGTCTCGTGGCGGCTGCGCAGATGCTTGGAGGTGGGAGTGTCGCCGAGGCCGCCGAGGTAGACGACGCGGGGCACTCCCTCCCGCCCCGCCATCCGGGCGAAGTTCCGCGCGCCCTCGAGCTCGCGCTCGCCGAAGCCGGCGCCGCTCGCCATGGCGTGGACCAGGTAGTAAGCGACGTCGACGCCGGCGCCCGCGCCCTCGAGGCTGCGGGCGTCGGTCACGTCGCCCTGATGGATCTCGCAGCCCGCGCGCTCAAGATGGCCCGCCCGGTCCCGGTCTCGTACCAGGCAGCGAACCTCGACACCCGACTGGGCCAGCGCACCGCTGAGGCGCCCGCCGATGAAGCCGGTGGCCCCGGTTACGAGTGCCCGTGAGGCGATGCCTCAGCGTACCCGGGTGTCCCGGTATCTAAGAGCCGTCTCATCGGGCTCTTATGGAGCCCTGACCGTCGCGGGCGACGATCGGAGGATGGAGACCTATGCGGGCATCGGGCGCGCCGGCGCCGCCACCAACCGCGACCGCCTCGGCGGCACCGAGGGCAACGAGCTGCTGACGATCGCGGCCGCCTCGATCCTCACCCTTCTGCTGATGGCGGAGGGGGTGACGCTGCTGCAGATGGGCGGCCTGCTCAGCGTCCACATGTTCGTCGGGCTGGTGCTGATCCCGCCGGTGGCGCTCAAGATCGCCAGCACCGGCTACCGCTTCGCCCGCTACTACACCCACTCGCGCCCGTACGTGCGCAAGGGCCCGCCCGCGCTGCCGATGCGGCTGCTCGCCCCGGTCCTCGTGGCGAGCACGATCGGCGATCTTCGCCAGCGGTGTCTGGCTGCTGGCGCTCGGGCACAAGTCCGACCAGGTGCTCCTCCTCCACAAGGCCTCCTTCATCGTCTGGGCCTTCGTCTTCGGCATCCACTTCCTCGTCTACGTCCCGCGGATGCTGAGCTCGCTGTTCACCGACTGGCGCGGCGCGCGAGCCCAGCGGGTCCCGGGGTCGGGGCTGCGCGGCATGCTGGTCGCCGCCTCGCTCGGCGCCGGCGTGGCGCTCGCCATCTCCCTGGTCAGCTCGATCGGCGGCTGGCACGGCGGCCCGCCGGGCTGAGCCACACGCGGCTCGCGCCGTTAGCCGGCCGGCGGGATGTTGTGGTTGAGGCGGAAGAGGTTGTCCGGGTCGTAGCGGCGCTTGAGCCTCGCGGAGCCGCTCCCAGGTCGCTCCCGGGTAGGCGGCGCGGAGCGTCTTCTCGTCCTCCTCGCCGAGGAAGCCAACGTAGCCGCCCCCGCCGTCCCTGCCGAGCGAGTCGGCCAGCCCGTTGACCCAGGCGTCGTGCGTCGGCGTCTCCGCCCGTCCACGTACATCGCCGGACGTTCACGAACAGCCCGCGATCGCGGTGGGCGAACGCGGTGGCATCGTTGGGGACCCGCCGCCAGCGCGCCGCCGAGCACCCGCAGCTGGACGACCTTCATCGGCGCCGTCGACTGCGGCAGCTGCTCGAGGATCGCTCGGCCGCCGCCGGCTCCAGCGCGTCGGAGAAGAAGTTCGCCCCGGACGCGAAGCGCGCCTCCTGCTCCGGGCCCTCGTAGAGCTCCGGGTAGCGCATCGGCCGCAGCATGTCGGCGTAGGGGTCGGCGAGCGCCCGGAAGGGCGCGATCACGGAGTCGCGCCTCGATCGGCGGGGCCGACGTAGGCGATCAGCCCCATCAGGACCGGCTTGCCGTGAGCCTCCTCGGGGATCATCGGCATCGGCGGCGCGATCATCACGTTGGCGATCGTCGAGAGCTCCTCGGGAGCGGCCTCGGCCGCCTCGAGGAAGCCGGCGATCAGCTCCGGGGACGCCGGCAGGATCAGCATCCCGCCGACGATCTCCGAGATCTCGTGCAGGCGCAGCTTGAAGCGCGTCGCGATCCCGAAGTTGCTCTCGCCGCCGCGGATCGCCCAGAACAGCTCGGGCTCGGATGCCTCGCTCGCCTCAACGACCTCGCCTTCGGCGGTGACCACCTCGGCGGCGAGCAGGTCGTCGATCGTCAGCCCGTTCTTGCGGACCAGGAAGCCGATGCCGCCGGCGAGCGTGATGCCGCCGATCCCGACCGAGCCGGAGTCGCCGAAGCCGGTGACCAGCCCATGCTCGCCGGTCGCGTTCGTGTACTCGGCCGCCGTGATCCCGGTCTCGGCCCAGGCGGTCGTTCGCGTCGGCGTCGATCTCGAGCGCCTTCATCCCCGAGAGGTCGATCACGATCCCGCCCTCGCTCGTGCCGTAGCCGGCGCGGCTGTGGCCACCGCTGCGGACGGCGAGCTCCAGGCCGCCCTCGCGCGCCGCCGAACGGCGCGGGCGACGTCCTCGGCGCCCGGCGACCTGCGCGACCGCAGCCGGCCGGCGGTCCATGCCCTTGAAGAAGACCTGGCGCGCCTCGTCGTAGCCCGGTCCTCCGGGGCGATCAGCTCACCCTTGAGCTCGTCGCGCAGATCGTCGATGGACAGTCCTATGCTGTGGCACTTGGACTCCTTATCGTTTTGTCGTCTCCCCTGAGACGAACGGCGTGGGCGGATATGGACAGCTTGTCTACTCCAGTAGACGAGGTGGGCCCGATCCAAGACGTGACATCGGGCCATTATGTCGGGCGAGTCAGACCTATTCAACCGTCTGGTTTAATATCGGCCGCCGATGACCGCCGCCCAGCTCGACCGGACCTTCGCCGCCCTCGCCGACCCGACCCGGCGGGCGATCCTGAAGCGGCTCGCCTCGGGCGAGGCGACCGTCAGCGAGCTCGCCGAGCCCTTCCCCGTCAGCGTCCAGGCCGTCTCCAAGCACCTCAAGGTGCTCGAGGGCGCCGGGCTGATCACGCGCGGGCGCACGGCGCAGCTCCGCCCCTCCCGAATCGACGGCGCGCCGCTGAGGGAGGCCGCCGAATGGATCGACGGATACAGCAGCTTCTGGGAGCGCGGCTTCGAGCGCATGGAGCGGCGTCTGCGTGGCTGACAAGCCGGACATCGAGATCGAACTGGACCTTCGAGGCGCCGCGCGAGGAGGTCTGGCGCGAGTGGACCGAGCCCGAGCGCTTCGCCGACTGGTACGGCGGCCCGGACTACGAGATCCCCCTCGACACGGTCACGATGGACGTCCGCGAGGGCGGCAAGTGGACCGTCGTGATGCGCGGCCCCCAGGACCGAGATCCACTGGGACGGCGAGTACATCGAGGTCGAGCGAGCCGGAGCGCCTGGTCTTCACCGTGTCCGACCAGCCCGACGAGGACGTCTACGACCTCTGCACCGTCGTCCTCACCGACGCTCGACGGCGACCGCACCGAGATGCTGCTTCCAGCAGAGCGGCGGCCACATGCCCGCCGAGGCGTACCGCCGCGCCAAGGAGGGCTGGGGCGGCTTCTTCGAGCGGACTCGCCGAGCGACTTGAAGCTGCAAACCAACAGGAGGAAATGAATGAGTGGGAGGATCGTCGTCACCGAGTTCATGACCATCGACGGGGTCATCCAGGACCCCGGCGGCAGCGGCGAGTACGAGCGCGGCGGCTGGAGCTTCGAGTACAACCGCGGCGACGATGGCGACAAGTTCAAGTTCGACGAGCTGACGGCCGCCGACGCCCAGCTGCTCGGCCGGATCACCTACGAGGGCTTCGCCGAGGCCTGGCCGACGATGAAGGACGACGCCGGCTTCGCGGACAAGATGAACTCGATGCCCAAGTACGTGGTCTCGACCACGATCAAGGATCCGGAGTGGGAGAACACGACCGTGATCTCCGAGAACGTCCCGGAGGAGGTCGCCAAGCTGAAGGATCAGTACGAGGGCGACATCCTGATCGCCGGCAGCGCGAAGCTGATCGAGACGCTGATCGAGAACGACCTGGTCGACGAGTGGCGGCTGATGGTCTTCCCCACGGTCCTCGGCCTCGGCAAGCGCCTCTTCCCCGGACGGGATCGACCGCCGCAAGCTGAAGCTGACCGACGACAAGGCGCTCGGGCCGGACGGGATCCGGCTGCTCACCTACGAGAGGGCCTAGAGGTTGACCTCGACCCGATGGTCGTGCTCGTCCAGGACGTATAGGGCCTCGGCGGTCGCCTGGTAAAGGCGGTGGCGCGACGGTGGGGTGACGTCCTCCTCACTCAACGCGCCACCGCCGTGACCCACCGAGCGACGGGAGAAGATCTCGATCCCCTCGGCGGTCTCATGGGCGGGGAGCTCATGGGCGACGCCCGACATGTAGACGCCCCGCCCGGTGTTGATCGGCACCGTTGAGTCGAAGATCACGATCCCGACCTCGCGGCGGTCGCGCAGGTTCACGCGAGTGGATCGCATCCGGGTCCGAGATCCAGAAGTACTCCCGGTAGTCGCGAGTGCGCGAAGTAGACCGGCGATCGCCCAGGGCTGGCCGCTCAGGTCGGCGGTGGCCAGCACCAGGTAGAGGTTGCGGTCGACGATCTCCCTTGCGGCCTGAGCCTCCTCTGCTTCCTCAGCCATGGCGGCAGTCTCGCTGAGCGGGCGCCGGCGCGCAACCGCGGTACGCTGGGGCGGTCACACCTCGACGGGCGCATCCGGCTGGTGGCCCCAGTGGCTCCAGGAGCCGTAGTAGACGGCCACGTCCGGATAGCCCAGCTCATGATTGAGGACGAAGGCGACCTGGCTCGCGCGGTTTCCGATCGTGCAGTACGTGATCACCTTCTTGTCCGGCGTCACCCCCGCCTCTTCGTAGACGGCGCGTAGCCGCTCTCGGTCGGTCGGGGTGCCGGCCTCGTCGGTCAGCACGGACACCGGCACGTGGACCGCCCCGGGAACGTGTCCCGCGCGGCCCACATCCTCGGTGGCGCCAGACGGCCAGAACGCTCGCCGCTGAACTCCTCCGGCGAGCGAACGTAGAGAATCACCGTGTCGGGGTCGCCGATCGCCTCCTGCACCTCGGCCATCGATGCGAGCAGGCCGACGTGCCCGCCCTCGCTCACATAGGAGGTGGGGTCCGGCTCCGGAACCTCGGCGCTCCATTCGCGGCCGTCGCCCTCCCACTGCTCGCGCGGGCTGTCCATCACCCGCATCCGCTCGTGGCCGTGGCGATCCATCAGCCAGTACCCAAGCAGCGGCGCGTAGCCGTAGAAGACGATGGTCGTGTCGGGTGTCAAACAGACTTGGCGAGCACGGCCTCGAACTCGGCCTTGTCGATCGGAGTGAAGTCCGGGTGGCGCAGATCCTTATAGGCATCCCAGAGAATCGCGCCCGGGATGTGGCCCTCGTCGTAGGCCGCGCTGCTCACATCCACCTCGACCACCCGCACATCCTGGTCGTCCAGATGTGCCGCGACCCAATCGGCATCGACCAGGACCGAGCTCTCCATGCGCCGCATTATCTCGGTCCGGGCTTAGAACCGTGAATAGGCTCCGCTCGCATCGAGGTCGAGCACCTCAACTGCGGAACGATGTGCCCGAGGGGGGCGCGCCTTCTCGCCGGCCATGGCGGCCTGCTCGAGAAGACCGAGATCGTCGCCCACTGCCTGCTGATCGAGGTGGGCGGCGAACTGGTCCTGGTCGACACCGGATTCGGGACCGGCGACTGCGCGAACCCAAGCGCCTCGGCCAGCCCTTCCGGGCGTCGGTCGCCCCGGTCTGCCGGGAGCGGGAGACCGCCGTCCGGCAGATCCAGGCGCTCGGCCACGACCCGGCCGACGTCCGCCACATCGTCACCACCCATCTCGACCTCGATCACGCCGGAGGCCTCGGCGACTTCCCCGAGGCGCAGGTGCACGTCTTCGGAGCGGAGCTGGCGGCCGCTCGGTCGCCGGCCCTGACTGGAGCGTGCCCGCTACATCGAGGCGCAGTGGGCGCACGGCCCGATCTGGGTCGAGCACGGCGCCGGCGGCGACAGCTGGTTCGGCTTCGAGAGCATCCGCCTGCTCCCGATCTCGACGCCGAGATCGCGATGATCCCCCTCCCCGGCCATACGGCCGGGCATAGCGGCGTCGCCGTCAACACCTCGGACGGCTGGCTCCTGCACTGCGGCGATGCCTTCTTCTTCCACGGCGAGATCGAGACGCCGGGTCGCTGCCCCCCGGGCCTGCGCCTCTTCGAAACGATCAACCAGCACGACGGCAAGGCGCGCCAGCGAAATCTGGAGCGCCTGCGAGAGCTCCAGCGTGATCACGGCGACGAGGTGACGCTCTTCTGCTCGCACGACCGGCAGATGCTCGAGGCGGCGCAGCGGATGCCGGCGGCGCCTGATGCGATTAGTTAGCTCCCCTCCCTCGGTCTAGTGGGAAAAGAGGGACAGAAGGAGGTCGAGATGGGCAAGCTGGTGGTTACGGAGTTCGTTTCGGTCGACGGGGTGTTCGAGGATCCGGGCGGAGCCGAGGACTACGAGCACGGCGGCTGGACATTCGAGTACGACCGCGGCGACGACGGCAACAAGTTCAAGCTGGACGAGCTGATGGAGGCGGAGGTGCAGCTGCTCGGCCGCAACACCTACGAGGGCTTCGCGGAGGCCTGGCCGTCGCGCGAGGGCGCTTCGCCGACAAGCTCAACAGCGACCCGAAGTTCGTCGTCTCGACGACGCTCGACGATCCCGAGTGGCAGAACACGACCGTCATCTCCGGCAACGTCGCCGACGAGATCTCGAAGCTCAAGGACGAGACCGACGGCGTCATCCTGGTCGCCGGCAGCGGCACGCTGGTCGCGGACGCTGCTCGAGACCGACCTGGTCGACGAGCTGCGGCTGATGGTCTTCCCGACGGTCCTCGGCCGCGGCAAGCGCCTCTTCCCGGACGGGATCGACCGGCTCAAGCTGAAGCTCACGGAGAGGAACCGTCGGGCCGGACGGCGTCCAGGTGCAGATCTACGAGCGGACCGGGTAGGAGGACGAGATGGATCAGCCCACCGCGGAGAACGCCCTGAAGGAGCTCGAGCCCCTGGTCGGGGAGTGGAAACTGGAGGCGACGCCTCCGGGCGGCCCTCCCTGGCCGGGCGACGCGAGCGACATTCGAGTGGATGGAGGGAGCCGTTCCTGATCGAGCGCTCCGAGGTCGAGATGCCCGAGGCGCCCAACGGCGATCTGCGTCATCGGGTGCGACGCTGCCAACGACCGCTACTTCCAGCTCTACTCCGACGATCGCGGCGTCTGCCGCGTCTATGAGCTGAGCATCGGCGACGGCGAGTGGAAGATCTGGCGCGAGGGCGAGCCCTTCGCGCAGCGCTTCACCGGCCGCTTCAGCGAGGACGGCAACCGGATCGACGCTCGCTGGGAGGCAGCCAAGGACGGCACCAACTGGGAGACCGACTTCGACCTGGTCTTCACACGGGTCCGGTAGCGAAGCGCAGCGGCGCAGCCATGTACTAAGTTTTCGTGAGCGAGACGCCTGGGGAGTGCGGATCGCGGTAAACGGGAACTGCGATCGGCGGCGAGAGCCGCCGGGAGAAGAGGTACTGAGACATGCGTCTTCGCCACCTGACCATCGCCGGGGCGGTTGTCGCCTCGTCGCTTGCCCTGACGCTCGTCGCCACGGGCGGCGCGTCGGGCGCGTCACTGCCGAACACGAAGGTGATCCCGGGGGCGTGCGCCCTCGACCTGCGCGCCAACCACTCGCACTGCGACCTCAGCCTGATCGCCACGCTCAAGGGCGAGGCCAAGGCCGCGGCGGCGCCGACCGCGGGCTACGGCCCCGCCGACCTGCAGAGCGCCTACGCGCTGCCGTCGAGCGGCGGCGCCGGCCAGACCGTCGCGATCGTCGACGCCTTCGGCGACCCGACCGCCGAGGCCGACATGGACACCTACCGCTCCACCTACGGCCTGCCGGCCTGCACCACCGCCAACGGCTGCTTCAAGAAGGTCAACCAGAACGGGGTCCAGGGCAGCTACCCGACCAACAACCAGGGCTGGGCGCTCGAGACGCAGCTCGACCTGGAGATGGTCTCGGCCGTCTGCCCCGGCTGCAAGATCCTGCTGGTGGAGGCGACCTCCAACGTCAACGCCAACCTGTACGCGGCGGAGGACACGGCGGCCAGGCTCGGCGCCACCGAGATCTCCAACAGCTACGGCGGCGGCGAGTCGAGCTCCGAGACGACCGACGACGCCCACTTCAACCACCCGGGCGTGGCGATCACCGTCTCCTCGGGCGACAGCGGGTTCGGCGTCGAGTACCCGGCGGCCTCGCGGTACGTGACCGCGGTCGGCGGCACCTCGCTCAGCCACGCATCCAACGCGCGCGGCTGGACCGAGACCGCCTGGAGCGGCTCCGGCAGCGGCTGCTCGGCCTACGAGCCGAAGCCCGCCTGGCAGACCGACTCCGGCTGCGCCGGCGGACGGTCGCGGACGTCTCCGCGGTCGCCGACCCGAACACCGGCGTCGCCGTCTACGACAGCAACTGCAACATCGTCGGCCAGATCCTCGGCCAGTGCTTCAAGGGCTGGGGCGTGGTCGGCGGCACGAGCGCCTCGTCGCCGATCGTCGCCGGCGTCTACGCGCCTGGCCGGCAACGGCGCGACCGTGAACTACGGCTCGTTCCCCTACAGCCACACGTCATCGCTGTTCGACGTGACGTCGGGGAACAACGGCAGCTGCAGCCCGGCGTATCTCTGCACCTCCGGTGCGGGCTACGACGGGCCGACGGGCCTCGGAACCCCGAACGGGACCGGCGCCTTCTAGCCGGCGCCCTGCAGAAGTTCGGCACGCGAAGAGGCCCCCGTCCGGGGGCCTCTTCGTTTGTGCGGGAGGAGGCTGAACCTAGGCGGCTGCCGGCTGCGGCATCGCCTCGGTCTCCTGCCGGGACTCGGCCTCCACCGGCTCGCGCTCGATCTCGCGCTCACGAACCAGCCAGAGCACCACGACCGCGCCCGCGAAGCAGAGCAGGCCGCCGAGCGTCAGCACGTCGTTGAAGCCGGCGAGGAATCCCTCCCCCGCCGCGTGCGCGACCGGCGCCTGGGCCTGCGCCGGCACCGAGTGGAGCGCCTGGGGCAGGCTGCCCGACGAGGCCGCCTCGACCAGCTGCCGCGGGTGATCGCCCGCGGCCCGGCCGTGCCGGCGGTGAGCTCCCTCACCTTGTCCGCGCCCTGGGCGACGAAGACCGCGCCCCAGACCGCGATGCCGACCGAGACGCCGACCTGGCGGAAGGTGTCCATGATGCCGGCCGCCATGCCGCTGCGCTCCTTCGGCACCACGCTGAGGGCAACGTCCCCGATCACCGGGTTGAGCAGACCGACGCCCACGCCCAGAACCAGGAAGCCGCCGAGCAGCGCGGTCCACTCGTCGCTCGCGTTCAGACCGGACATCAGCATCAGCCCCGCGCCGGTGATGGCGAGCCCCGAGCTCATCAGGACCCGCGCGGGTACCCGGGAGAGCAGCAGGCCCGAGACCGGTGCGACGAAGAAGCTGACCACGGTGATCGGCAGGTACCGCAGCCCGGCCTGCAGTGGCGAGTAGCCGAGGTAGTTCTGGAAATAGAGCGTGAAGTACAGGAAGAGCGCGAACACCGATGCCGAGACCGCGAAGGCCGCCACCTGGACGCCCGTGAACGAGGGCCGCTTGAACAGACCGAGCGGCAGCATCGGCTCCCGGACCCGGCTCTCGATCGCCACGAAGGCGGCGAGGAGGACACCGGAGCCGGCGAACAGAGACACGATCAGCGTGCTCCCCCATCCCTCGTCGTTCCCGCGCACCAGCGCGAACACGAGCAGGAAGAGGGCCGCGCTGAAGCTGGCCACGCCGGGCCAGTCGACCCGGGTCGCGTTCGGGTCGCGGCTCTCGCGGATCTTCAGATAGGTGAGCGCGATCCCGGCGACGCCGATCGGAACGTTGAGGAAGAAGATCGACTGCCAGCCGATCCCGTCCGTGAGCGCGCCGCCCACGAGCGGTCCGATCGCGACGGCCACTCCGATCGTGGCGCCGTAGATGCCCATCGCCGTGCCGCGCTCACGGCCGGCTGGGAACTCCTGCGCCACCAGCGCCAGCGAGATCGCGAACATGACCGCGCCACCGACTCCCTGGATTGCGCGAGCGATGTTTAGGAAGGTCGGATCGGGCGAGAACCCGCAGAGCAGCGAGGCCAGCGAGAAGATCCCGAGCCCTGCCGCGAAGACCCGGCGCCGGCCGAGCCGGTCGGCGAGCGAGCCGGCCGTCAGGACCAGCGCGGCCAGCGTGAGTGCGTATGCGTCGACCACCCACTGGAGATCGGTGAAGCTGGCGCCCAGGTCGTCCCGTATGGACGGCAGCGCCACATTCACCACGGTGATGTCAAGCAGCAACATGAAGGTCGCCACCGAGACGGTCATCAGGGTCCACCATTTACGAGCCATGTCAGCCTCCTGCGACCGTCACACCGGCCGCGTTGTGTTCGTCAGTGCTATGACGGACCCGAATGAGAGGACGTGACGAAAAGTGAGCAACGACACACTTCTGGCCCAGAAGTTCGAAGAGAACCGGCCCCACCTGCAGAGCGGTCGCCTACCGGATGCTCGGCTCGACGGGCGAGGCAGATGACGCGGTGCAGGAGGCGTGGCTTCGCCTCAGCCGAACGATTCCGATCAGGTCGAGAACCTCCGCGCCTGGCTGACGACCGTCGTCGGCCGGGTCAGCCTCGACATGCTGCGCGCCCGAAAGGCGCGGCGGGAGGAGCTCGACGGGCCCGATCACATCGAGCCGATCGTCAGCGAGGTCACCGAGGAGCAGCCGGCCGAGGAGGCCGAGCTGGCTGACTCCGTCGGACTGGCGATGCTGGTCGTGCTGGAGAACCTCTCCCCCGCCGAGCGCGTCGCGTTCGTCCTCCACGACATGTTCGGAGTGCCTTTCAGCGAGATCGCGGAGATCACCGGGCGCAGCGCGGACGCCGCCCGGCAACTCGCGAGCCGCGCCCGTCGCAGGTTCGGGGCTCGGTGCCGCCGCCCGACCCCGACCTCGCCGCCCAGCGTCGTGTGGTTGAAGCCTTCCTGGCGGCCTCACGCGCCGGCGACTTCGAGGCGCTGCTGGATGTCCTCGATCCGAACGTGGTGTCGCGCGTTCACACGGTCGAAGGCGACCGGCGATGGGCACCGCCGGCCGTGGGCGCCGAGACCGTCGCCAGGCGAGCACTGGCGCGCGGCCGGCCATTCGCTCCGTACGGGCGCCCAGCCATCGTCAACGGCCAGATGGGCGTCGTCGCGGAGATCGAGGGCAGGCGGTTCGCGGTGATGGCGATGACGATCAGCGATGGCCGAATCGCGACGATCGACGTCTTCCTCGATCCGTTCAGCCCGCCGGAGCCGCCAGCTGAGGCCAATCTCCCCGGCGACCCACGCCGTATTCGAGGTGTGGCTGCCAGCCCTGCCCTCCGATCCCTCACCCTGGCGGGGCTGGCGGCCGCCTTCGTTGCCGTAGCGTCCCTGCTGGCGTGACCGAGGACAAATTCCGCGGGGCACGCTGGTACGCGGTGCGGCCGGCGGCGAACCGCAAGCCCGCCACCTACCGTTGCCCGCTCTGCGGGGGCATGCTCCCCGCCCTCAGCGAGCACATGCTGGTCACGCCCGAAGGCGACGCTCCCGCCGCCGCCACGCGCACTCGGCCTGCGTGATGGCCGCCCGGAAGCAGGGGCGGCTGCCGCTGCGCGAGGAGGTCGAGCCGCCGCCCCCGGCCTGCTGTCCCGGCTCTTCCGCCGCGGGTAGGCTCAGCGTCGAGATGGCGCTGAAGAAGATCGGTCTCGTCACCGCATCGGCGCTCTGCTCCATCAACCTGTGGACGGGCGCGCCGCTGTTCGCGGTCTGGGTGGGCTCCAAGGTCCAGGGCAGCCTGAACAACCTGAGCATGACCGCCGTCTTCTCGGTGATCGTGGTCCTCGCGGCGATGGTCTTCCTGCTCGCCTGGGCGCTGACCTGGCTGAACGCCAAGTACGACGACCTCACCGGAAGGCATCCGGAGGCTCGCCACACCTCCCCCTGGCTGCGCAGCATGCGCGACGAGCGCGAGCATGACGTTCGCCAGAAGTACGGGATCAGCCCCGTCGAGCGCATGGTCGTGATCTGCGCGGTCGCCGGCGTGCTCGCGTTCGAGCTCTGGTTCTTCTTCTTCGCCGGCTCCTCGCTCCCCAATGGCTGAGCGCGGTCGCCGTTGCTCCGCGGCGAGCCCGGGAATCTGAGCTGCCGCGAGCTCGCCAGGATGCTGGCGCGCGCGTTCCTCGAAGACCCGGTCGCCGTCTGGTCGTGCCGGCCGGATCGCCTGCGGCCCCGCGTGCTGGAGCGGGTGTTCGCGATGCGCCTGCGGGACCTGCACGCCCACGGAGAGACCTGGACCACCGACGATCTGCAGAGCGTCGCCGTCTGGGCCCCGCCCGATCGGTGGCACACGACGCCGCGACAGGACTTGGCCTACGCCTCCACCCTCCTTCACCCGCGGCTCCTTCTTCGCATGCCGATGGTGGTCCGGGGCCTGCTCGGGATCGAGGGGCTCCACCCGGCGGAGCCGCCCCACTGGTACCTGGCGATCCTCGGCACCGACCCGGCGGCCCAGGGACGTGGCCTCGGCTCGGCGATGATGCGGCCGGTGCTGGAGGAGTGCGACCGGGACGGCGTCGGCGCCTACCTGGAGTCATCGAAGGAGCAGAACCTGGACTTCTACGCGCGGCACGGCTTCCGGTCACGGCCGAGAGACGGACTGCCGCGCGGCCCCCGCCTCTGGCCGATGTGGCGAAGGCCGCGCGGAGAATCAGATCGCGTGTAGCTGATCAGGTCCTCTCGCTCGGACTCTCCTGAGACCGACACCGCGACCACGGGCCCGACGCCCTTGGCGTAGAGCTTGTACTCGGACACGGTCGGCTCGATCGGAC
This sequence comes from uncultured Solirubrobacterales bacterium, assembly GCA_963763985.1. Lineage (GTDB taxonomy): Bacteria > Actinomycetota > Thermoleophilia > Solirubrobacterales > 70-9 > DASUPK01. The sequence continues at coordinate 269,916 of CAVXQO010000016.1, forward strand.
TCGTGTCGTCGGTCAGGATCGCATCCGGTGAAATGCCCGGCCGGCGCCTCGACCTGCTGGTCCAGCGCCAGCACCTTGGTGCGGTCCTCGGCGTGCCCCTTGTAGTACTCCTCGCGATAGGTCAGCCCGACCGACGGGTGGGCGGGCATCGCGATGCCGGCGTCGGCGCCGCTCTTCCCGGCCTCGAAGGAGCCGCTCGTGTCCTTCTTGCCGTTCTCGATCGACGCGGTGTCCTCGCCGAAGTACCAGATGTTGCCCTCCTTGTCCTGGGCGTACCAGTCGTCGGTGATCTCGGTCGGCTTCCCGTTCGTGTAGACGACGTCGTGGACCACCCTCGCGGTGACGCCGTCGGCGATCGCCTTGGTCTTGTTCTCGACCGTGATCGTCTCGGTCAGATGCTCGCCCTCCGGGTTGGTGACCCGGACATGCCACTGCGGCGCCGACGGGCATCGGCCAGTAGGGATTGTCGATCTGGGTCGTGAAGTCCGCCGGATTCAGGTTGGACGGCTCACTCGTCTGCGGGAGGGTGTTGGTGCCGGACTGGGCGGCCGCCTGGGTCGTGATCGCCCCCCGACGAACCGCCGCACCCGGCGAGCGCGGGGAGCAGGACGGCGATGCTCGCCGCCGCGGCTCCCCCGCGCATGATCGCTCGGGCTTTCATCTAGTTCCCCCCTGGTCCTCACTGTCGGCCTCCGCGACCACCAGCTGTAGCTCTGGTCGAGGCGGACGTCGACGGTGCTGCCGTCGGCTTGACCTCGACCTCCCGGTGGCGCCGTTCTCCGAATCGCGCTCCACGGAGTTGGCATGAGAGCCCGGGTAGATCTGAGCGCGGCGGCCTTCGCCTGATCCGCGCCGGGGCCGGTGGCCCCGCCCTCGTCGCCCGTTGGTCGCGATCGCGGTGCCGCGCCGCCGCCGGGCGAGCACGGAGCCACCGACGATCACGACTTCTTGGACCAATGCATCGTTCTCCATTCGGTCGTTGTCATTGCGCGACCGGTTCTACGGAGGGCGGATGAATCGACCGTGAAAGCGTCACGCGGCCGGGAGCTCGATCCAGTCGCCGGTCGTCGCGTGGCGCGTGGGCGCTGCCTCGGTGGGCGCGTGCGATCGCGTCGACGATCGCCAGGCCGAGCCCGGTGCCGTCCCCGCCGCGGGCCGGATCGGCGCGGCTGAAGCGCTCGAAGGCTCGGTCGAGGAACTCGGGCGGGAAGCCGGGGCCGCTGTCCTCGACATGGATCTCCAGATCGCCGCCTGCCTCGGTCGCGCTCAGCGTGATGTCTCCGGCGCCATGCTGGATCGCGTTCTCGATCAGGTTGGTGAGCGCCTGCTCCAGGCGGACCGCGTCGCCGTCGATGGCGAGGCCATTCGCCGGCTCCACGACGAGCGAGCGCCCGGATTCGCCGATGCGTGCGGCAAAGCGCTCGCGCACGTCGCCGAGCAGATCCGCGACCCGGACCCTGCGCATGTGCAGCGCCAGCTTGCCCTGCTGCGACCGCGCCAGGACCAGCAGGTCCTCGGCCAGCGCGCTGAGCCGATCGACCTCGACGATCGCCGAGGAGATCGCCGCGCGCATCTCCTCCGGGGTCTTCGCGTAGCGAAGGGCAAGCTCGAGCTCGGTCTTGTGCAGGGCGAGGGGCGTTCGAAGCTCGTGGCTCGCGTCGTCGACGAAGGTGCGCTCTCGCTCGAGGGCGGCCTCGAGCCGGCCGAGCATCCCGTTGAGGGTCTCGCCGAGGCGGCGAAGCTCGTCGTTGGCCTCGGGCAGCGGCAGGCGCTGGTCGGGCTCGGCCGCCGAGATCTCCGCGGCGCGCCGGCGCATCGCCTCGACCGGCCGCAGCGCCGTGCCCGAGACCGCGTATCCGGCAAGGGACGCGAGCAGGAGGGCGACGGGCCCTCCGATCAGGAGGATCGTCCTCAGGTTCCGGAGCGACTCGTTCCGGTCGTCCAGCGAGGCGGCGACCACGACCACGAAGGTCCGGCCGCGCGCCTGGGCGGGCCTCGCCAGCAGCCTCGCCTGGCCCGTGATGCTGCGGACATGCGGGCGCGTGACGATGAAGGACTCCTGGGCGGCGCGCGCCGCCTCGGCGGGCGAGAGCTGCGGGTGATTCGCCAGCTGGTCGGTGGTGGCGTAGATGGCGCCGCCGGAGGTCAGGACCTGGGCGAAGCTCTCCTCCCGGCCGAGCAGGCTCGTGGACTTGCTGAGGTCCTTTCGCGCGACGAGCGACGCGATGTCGTCCCCGTGCGAGCGAAGGCTCTGGTCGATCTGCTCGCTGAGCTCCGTCTTGAAGCGCGAGTAGACGAAGACGCCGAGGGCGGTCAGCAGGATGGCCATCACGATCGTGAAGGCGAGGGTCACCCTGAGCCTGATCGGAATGCGACTCACGCCGATCCGCCGTCCTCGCGCAGCCGGTAGCCGGCGCCGCGCACGGTCTGGATCGACTCGACGCCGAACGGCTTGTCGATCTTGCGGCGCAGCAGCCGCACGTAGGAGTCGACGATGTTGGAGCGGTTCTCGTACTCGTAGTCCCAGGCGTGCTCGAGCAGCTGGAAGCGGGAGAGGACCTCGCCCGGGCGCCGCATGAAGACCTCGAGGACGGCGAACTCCTTCGCCGAGAGCTCGATCTCCTCATCCCCTCGCCAGACCTGGCGCTTGGCGGGGTCCAGGCGAAGGTCGCCGACCCGGAGCTCGGGCGAGCGCTGCCCGTTTCCCCGCCTGGCGAGGGCCCTCAGGCGCGCCAGCAGCTCGGCGTAGGAGAAGGGCTTGACGAGGTAGTCGTCGGCGCCGGCGTCGAGCCCCGCCACCCGGTCCGGCACGCCGTCCCGCGCGGTCAGCATCAGGATCGGGGAGACGACCCCGTCGTCGCGCAGGCGGCGGCAGACCTCGAAGCCGTCGATGCCGGGGAGCATCAGGTCCAGGACGATCGCGTCGTACTCCGTGGATCCCGCCATCCAGAGCGCGTCCTCCCCCTCCCCGGCCAGGTCAGCGGCGATTCCCTCCTGTCGCAGTCCCCTGCGGATCAGGCCGGCCATCTTGGACTCGTCCTCGACGATCAGCACGCGCATGTCGCTCACCGAGATTGTCCCGCGAAGATGAACGCGGGATGAAAGAGCGCCGCTGAGGTCCGGCTAGCTCTCCGCCACGTCTCGGCGCAGGAAGACGAGCGCGGCCGCCGCGAGCGCCGGGAGCCCGTAGAGGGCGCAGACCCAGAGAGAGCGCAGGATCGGGTCCCAGTCGGCGGGGGTGCGAAGCAGGCCCTGCCAGGCGTTGAACTGGGTGCTGAGCAGATAGGGATGCAGCCCGCTCAGCCCGGGCAGGATGCCCACCAGCTGGACCAGGAGCGAGAACATCAGGGTCCCGACGATCGCGGCGCCGCTGTTGCGGAAGACGGTGGAGAGCAGCAGCCCGATGCAGGCGATCGCCAGGATGGGAAGCAGGTAGACCAGCAGGCTGGCGCCAACCAGCTCGAGGCCCTTCGGCGCCGAGACGACCGTCCCCGAGAGCGTGGTCACCGGGTTGAAGCCCGAGGCGAGGATCCCGGCGCCCAGCGCGACGGCTCCGGCGATCGCGATCGCGAGGACGGCGTAGGTTGCCGCCGCCAGCGCCTTGCCGGCGAAGATCTGGTGGCGCTCGACCGAGCGGGTCAGGATCATCTTCAGGGTCGCGTTGCGGTCCTCCGAGGCGACGATGTCGCCCGCGACCAGCGCCGTGATCAGCGGGAACAGCCAGATCGAGCCGAACAGCAGGAGCACGAGGGGGACCGCGAGCCCCGTGTCGTGCACGTAGCGGCCGAAGGCGACGTCGTTCGGATGGCCACCCCCGGTCACCAGGGCGATGACGAAGATGATCGGGACCGCGGCCGCCGCCCCGAGGCCGAGATAGGTCCGCTTCTGGGCGCGGAGCTTGCGCAGCTCCCAGCGGTAGACGGTCAGCACCCCGGGCTTCATGCCAGCTCCTCGATCAGCTGCGTCGCGACGTCGCCGATGGCTCCGGGCCATCGCCCTCGGTGAGCTGGAAGAAGAGGTCCTCGAGCGTCGCCTGGCGGGGCGTGAGCTCCAGGACCGGGGCGCCGGACTCGGCCAGGGCGACCGAGAGGGCCGCGACGGCGCTCTCGTCCTCGGCCTTGAATGCCAGCCCGGCCTCGGATGTCGCGAGCTCCTCGATCCCCGGCTGGGCCGAGCAGACCTCCCTGGCCCTCGCGTCGTCGGTGGTGCGCAGCCGGTAGCTGACCCCGGCCCTGCCGCGAAGATCCGCGAGGGAGCCCTCATAGGCCACCCGGCCGCTGCGGATGATCGCCACGCGGTTGCAGAGCTCCTCCACCTCCATCATCTGATGGCTGGAGAGCAGGACGGTGATCCCGCGACTCGCCGAGATCGCGGATCAGCAACCGCATGTCGCGCATCCCCGCCGGGTCGAGGCCGGTGGCCGGCTCGTCCAGCAGGAGCAGGCGAGGGTCTGCGCAGCAGCGCCGACGCGATCCCGAGCCGCTGGCGCATGCCGTGGGAGTAGCCCTTGACCTTGTCCTTGGCGCGATCCCGGAGCTCGACGATCTCGAGGACCTCGTCGATCGTCGTCGCCTGCCTCGCCGTCGAGCGCGGCGCAGAGCCGCAGGTTGTCCCGCCCGCTCAGATAGGGATAGAACGAGGGCGCCTCGACGAAGCCCGCAACGCCTTCCAGGGCCGCGACGCTGATCTGCGGATCGCGGCCGAAGAGCCGCACCGAGCCCGCGCTCGGGCGGATCAGGCCCAGCATCATCCGCAGCGAGGTGGTCTTGCCTGCCCCGTTCGGCCCCAGATAGCCGAACACGTCCCCGGCGATTGACCGTCAGGTCGACGTCGTCGACCGCGGTGATCTCCCCGTAGCGCTTGACCAGCCCCCGTACCTCAATCGGCGGAGACTCCGCCATGGACTACAGGGCTCGGGCGGCCGTCAGCACCGTCGACGGGGGCGCCGAGGCGAGCACCGTGTACTCGACGCCGTTGCGCTGGAACCTAACCATCGTCCCGAGGGCCGTATCGAGCTCCTCTCCCTGCGCTCCGTTGACCGACACCGTGCGGCAGGGTCAGCTGGCCCTGATCGCCGCTCGGAGGCGGATGAGCCCTGTGCGGGCTCGGCGGGCCGCTCGAGCACGGCGATGCCGCCGAGGCCCTGCCCGTAGGTGACCAGCGCCCCGGCGTCCTTGCCGCTCTGGATGAGCCGGACCTCGTTCTGGGGAAGGCCCGCCAGCGCGTCGGGGGCGGCGACGGGGAACGAGGTCTGCTGCTGAACCGCCTGCAGGCCGGTGACCGGGGCCGACTCGCCCTGGCCGTCGTCATGGCCGGCGGGCGGGCTGACGTTCGTGACCTGCGCGTCCGGGGGCGGGCTGATGTCGAAGACCGACGACGGGACGGAGCCGTAGGAGATGTCGGTGACCTTCAGCTCGAGCACCGGCGAGCTGTCGCCCTTCGCGTAGACGGCGGCGCGCAGGGGAGTCCCGTTCGCCGCATCCCAGGCGAGCTCGGCCCCACCGAGGAGGCCACCGTTCTGCTTGGGCTCCACGCGGACCGTGTACGCCGGCTGGCCCGCTATGTCGGTCGGCTCAGCACCGCTCAACCCGGCGTGCTCAGCCAGCCTCGCGATGCCCTTCTTGACCTGATCGAGCGACGGCGGCTGCTCGTTCGCCGAGCTCGCCCCGTCCGCTCCGTCGTGACCGGCGGGAAGGGTGCCCTCGAAGACCGTGTTCGACCCGGAGTCGTAGACCCATGCGCGGTGGCCGTCCGAGAGCACCTGGCTGTCGCTGGTGGCGCCCTCGGAGTTCGCGTCCGCCTGCAGCTCGAGCCGGAGGTGCCCGTCGGAGGTGGCCCAGAGCCGCCCGGACGCTCCGCTCAGGATCGGGTCGGCCCCCTGCATGTCGGAGCCGCTGATCAGGTGGTTCGTGAACTGGATGCGCGCGCTGACGCCCTGGACGGCGGGAGCCGTGAGGGCGTCGTGCACAGCGACCGGCAGGGGCTCCGCCGGGGGCTTCGGCCCGCCGCCGCTCGCGGCCATGGCAATCGCGGTGGCGCCAACCCCAACCGCCACGGTCGCCGCGCAGAGCGCGAGCAGCCGGCGGGTGGAGATGCGGCGCAGGTACTTCATCCCCAGAAGGCTACGCCCAGTCCCTAAGGAACATTCGGGATTCAGTGCTCATGATGCGCAAGCCAGGCCGCCCAGCCGAACAACGCCAACGCACCGAACGTCAACAGCGCGCTCGCTGAGACGGCGCCATGGAGCATCGAGCTGAAGGCAAGCAACGCGCAGACGAATCCTCCCCAAGCGCTCGTGCCCCAGATAGGTCGGAGATTCATGATCGTCCTTATCCCGTGTCCTCCAACTTGACGCAGGCTCGCGCGAGCGAGTAAACGCCACGTGAAAGCTCTGTTAAGTGAGTCCACCCGGCTAGCCTGCGCCGATGGCCGACATCACCACGATCGCCGAGCTCGGGACCGCCGGGGGCACCCTGATCCTGGCGATTGCGACGTTCGGCTCGGTGCGGTCGGCGAACCGGGCGGCGCGGGTCGCCGAGCGGTCGCTGCAGCTCGGCCTCCGCCCCCTTGTGGTGCAGTCACGGCCCGAGGACCCTCCGGAGCCCGCGATCTTCGGCTCCGGAAAGACGCTGATGCCCGGCAACGGCCTGGCGTCCATCGAGCGGGACGGCGACACCATCTACATGGCGATCCCGCTGCGCAACGTCGGCGCCGGGATGGCGGTCCTGCACGGCTGGCACATCGTCGAGGGGTGGGCACGCCAGCGCGGGGAGATGCATCCCGAGCTCGAGGAGTTCCGACAGCAGCTTCGCGACCTCTACATTCCGCCCTCGGACACCGGCTTCTGGCAGGCGAGGATCGCCCAATCCGACGATCCCTACCGTGCGCCGGTCGAGGCGGTCCTCGACGGCGAGGCGGAGGGAGTCGGGATCTTCCTCCTCTACGGAGATCACGAGGGCGGCCAGCGGACGATCAGCCGCTTCGGGCTGCGGCCGCACGAGGAGGAGGGCCGCTGGATCTGCTCGGTGACCCGCCATTGGAACCTCGAGGGCCCCGACCCTCGCGCCGACGCCCGCTAGCGCGGTGTTCAGGCAGGGCGCTCCGCGGAGGGGGTCGCGACGAGCTGCTCGAGGACATCGGGCCCGGCCTCCGGGATGACCTCGATCGAGGCGATCCGGTTGCGGCCCGCGTGCTTGGCCTCGTAGAGAGCCTGATCGGCGGCGTTGAAGAGCCTCTCGAAGTCGAGCTGATCGCCGGCGGCAACACCGACGCCGAGCGACACGGTGATCTCCACTCCGGAGGGCTCGGCCCTGCTCCACCGCCGCCCTCATCCGCTCGGCGAGCCCGCGGCCTTCGGGAATTCCGACTCCCGGGATAACCGCCAGGAACTCCTCCCCGCCGAGCCGGTAGAAGAGCTCGAAGGTGCGCAGGCACTTGCGCATCTCGTACGCGGTCGCCTGCAGCACGGCATCGCCGACCTCATGGCCATGGGTGTCGTTGACGTCCTTGAAGCGATCGAGATCCGCGGCGATCATGCAGATCGGCGCGTTTTGCTGCTCGCCTGCTGCTGGAGCTCCTCGAAGCGAGGCACGAGCGACTTGCGGTTGAGCAGGCCGGTGAGCGGGTCGAGCACCGACTCGTGCCGGTGCTGCATCTCCGCGCCCTGGATCGCCAAGGCGATTGCCGCCACGGATGCGGTAAGGGTGACGCTGACGATGCTCAGGGCCGGATGGGCGATGAGCGCGGCCGCATCGACGGTCAGCGCCGACAACGACGACCAGCAACGCCTCGATCGCGACGCCGACGGCGACGACCTGCGCCCGAAAGCGCACCGCCGACATCGCCACCGGCACGACCATCCACGGGAGGATCGGGCTGACGGGCCCGCCGGTGACCGCGGCGGCCGCGGCGATGGCGAGCTCGATGCTCACCATGCCGCCTGCGGCGGCCCGCTCGGGCTGCTCGAGGCGGCGCATCGCCGGATCGACGCACGCCAGGACTATTGCGGCGACGACGAAGATGGGGACGAGCCACCAGCTGAGGATCGGGGCGAGGACGAGGATGCCGACGCCGGCGCAGGCGGCGCCGAAGGTGCGGGCCTTCCGGACGCGGTCGCTTGTGTCGACTGCGCGCCTGCGGTCAAGCTCCGTTGGGCAGAGCCAGGACATCGAGGGTGGTCAGCGGAGGGTCGCCGGCGGTTTCGAGATGCCGAGGAACGCCATCACACCCTGGAAGATCAAGCGCAGGTTGATGGCGGCTGCGACGGCGACGATGAGCAACCAGATGCTCGGCATATGTACATCGTCGACCATCGTGGGGTAAACATTCATCCGTGCTAGCAACGTTGGACGACTGCGGGTTTCCCGCAAGTGCGGCTGGAGTGCCCGGTTGGCCACCCACTAGTGAGGAGGCGGGGCGCTAGGTGAAGCGCTTGACGAAGTCGAGCGAGGCCTGCGCGACCTCCTCGCCAGCCGTCGTCGATCGTCAGCGAGTGGCCGCGGTTCGGCATCTGCTTGATCTCGGTCACCGCCGGGTTCCGCTTCTGGCGCTTGTAGGAGGCATTCGCGATCGCCCATGGGACCGTGTGGTCCTTCTCGCCGTCGATGATCAGGAGCGGGCCGCGGTCGGGATTCTTCGTGTCCACCTTCGCCTCGGTCCACGGGTTCAGGTTGGCGTTCGCCATCTGGATCAAGGCGACCGCCGACCCGGCCACGTGGAACTCGTCGTAGAGCCGCCTCGCCTCGTCATCTGACTCGATCGCGTTCGTCCAGCCGTATCTGAACTGGTCGAAGCTGAGGGTTACCGCGCGGCCACGATTGAGCGGATTGGTCAGGATCGGCGCCGAGACCTTGATCGTGGAGACGGGCAGGGGCAGGACACCGCGGAACGGGCCGGGATCGATGGCGACCGTTGCCGCGGACAGGCCACGGCCGGCAATTATCTGGGCCAGCAGGCCACCGGTGGAGTGCCCCATCACGATGGGCTTCTTCTCGAGCGCCTCGATCACCTCGGCCGTGTGGTCGGCGATCTGCTTCAGCGTCTTCTTCGCCAACACGTCGGGGTTGGCCCTCGCCTGCTCGACCGTCTCGGGGTCGTCCGGCCAGTCTGGGGTCAGCGGCGCGTAGCCGGCCTTCTTGAAGAACTCGCCCCAGCGCTGCCCAGCTGCTGGGCAACAGCCAGAGCCCGTGGATGAAGACGACCGGCGTCGTGCCGGAGCCGTTCGCCGCCTCGATCTCCTTGCGCTCGCGCTCAGAAATCGCCATACGATCCCCTCAGTCTGGAAAATGGAGCCGGCCGGTTTCGAACCGGCGTCCTCGGGATTCGGCGATCGGCTTCTACAGGCATAGCCGGCGCTTCATTCTCGCCCTACGACGTCCGCAGCCGGCGGGAGATGACGTAGGGCCAAGTCCCTTTGATTTCCCCGGACGGTCGGGACGGGCCGACCGGGTGAGCCCGATTCTGATGCCGGTGACCCCTTCCCTCGGGCTCGGAAGGGCCGACACACGCTGCTTAGGTTCTAGCTAAGCGGCGAGAGCGAACTCATGGTCCGCACGTATTGGTTGGTCCAGGTGTTTAACGAGGCCTCCTGGAACCTCGGCCTGCAACCTGATCGCACAAAGGCCCAAGTCGAATCCAATTTCGGCCCCGTGCTATGTGGACCAAATGTTAGCCGCGGGGACGCTCAGCGGCCATCGCTAGGGACAGTCGGCAGTCACGTAGCACGCAAGCGGTGGCTCGGCCTTGATCTGAGGAGCGGTGGCGGTGTTGAACGCAAGGTCAGCCCCCGCCGAGGCGAGATCGGTCGCGTAGGTGGCGGGATTGATCCCCGGCATCAGCGGCTGGGTGCAGACGCTCGAGGGGATCCGGGAAGGATCGGCGGGACCGGGATGATCGAGGGCGTCGATCGCCAGGGCGTACGCAACGTTGTCCTGCGTGCCGATCGCCAGGTGCTCGGAGACGTCCAGCGGGCAGATCTGCTGGATCGCCTCGTTGGTGATCTCTCCCCCGCCCCCATGCAGCGAGGAGCTCCCCGAGTCATCGGAGTTCGGCGTCACGATCTCGTCGAAGTGGCTGTAGATCTCGGTGTAGGAGATCCCGGGGAAGGTCTCCTGGTAGGAGTTGAGCGCCTTGATGAAGTCCGAGACGTCGCGCTGCTGCCAGTCGGCGGCCGCGCAGCTGAAGGTGCAGAGGGGATCCGCCCCGGTCGTTCCGTGATTGCTGGGGGCGAAGCCGATCTGGTCGTCGACCATCGCGCGCGTGTCGGGCCAGAAGCGCAGCGGCCAGCGGGGCAGCATTCCCCCCTGGCTGTGGCCGATGATCGAGATCCTCCGGCCGGCGCGCGCGTACATCGTGCGGATCCCGTTGACGACGTACTCGCCCGCGATCTGGATGTCCCCGAGGGCGTTGCCCGGCAGCGTCACCGCGCACCACGGGATCCCCAGCTTGTTGAGCGCGGGCTCCCAGTTCCAGGAGAAGTTCGAGTGCGGGTTGCTGCCGGTCCCCGGGACCAGCAGGACGGGCGCGCGTCCGGCGCTAGCGAGGTTGCCGGTGCACTCGAGGCTGGCGTCGAGCTTGTCCTGGGGAACGCTCAGCGCGGGCCCCGGCTGGTCGACCGGCGCGTAGGTGACCGCTGCGGCGGAGGCAGGCACGAGCAGCGATGCGGCCGCGATCGCGCCGACGAGCCCTCTGCCCAGGAGCCCTCTCCTCACGCACGCGACCCTACCAAGTCCTAGGTAGCGCTGAGACAGTTCCCCGGGGCTGTCTCGGCCGCTTAGGGCCGGTTAGCGCGCGGCGCTAGATTGGATCGAGACCATGGAAGCCCACCAGCATCCGATCGAGCCGATCCATCCGGGCTCCGGCCGTCGCGAGGGGCTGCTGAAGCGGATCGGGAGCGCCCTCGCCGCCGTCGGCCTGGTGATCGCCAAACTCGGCGCGAAGGCGAAGCTGCTGCTGGTGGCGCTGCCGAAGCTGAAGCTGTTCTCCACCTCGGCCTCGATGCTCGTCTCGATCGCCGCCTATCAGCTGATCTTCGGCTGGCTCTTCTCGATCGGCTTCGTGCTCCTCCTGCTCCTCCACGAGCTCGGGCACGTGTTCCAGCTCCGCCGCGAGGGGATCAAGGCATCGGCGCCGATGTTCATCCCCTTCATGGGCGCCGTGATCTCAGCGAAGTCGATGGGCGACGACGCCGCCGCGGAGGCCCGCGTCGGGCTCGCCGGCCCGATCCTCGGATCGATCGCAACCCTGGTTCCGCTCGGCATCTGGCTCGCAACAGGCAGCGACTTCTGGCGCGCCCTCGCCTTCATCGGCTTCTTCCTCAACCTCTTCAACCTGGTCCCGGTCCTGCCGCTCGACGGCGGGCGGGCGATGGCCGCGCTGTCCCCCTGGGTCTGGCTGGTCGGCTTCGCCGGGCTGGTGGCGATGGTCGTTCTTCTTCCCGAGCCCGATCCTGCTGATCATCCTTCTGCTCGGCGGCATGGAGACCTGGCGCCGCTGGAAGACGCGCAACACCCCCGAGGGACGCGCCTACCACCGCATCCCGACGCGCACCCGCGTGCTGGTCGCGGCCACCTACCTCGCTCTGATCGCCGCCCTGGCGCTCGGAACGTCGGTGACGCACCTGCCGCGCGGCTTCTCGGACGTCTAGAGCGTCAGCTTCGGCTTGACGTCGCGCAGGAACTGGCGCGGCATGCCGGGGACGTCAGCGAGGTCGTCGAGGGACTTGAAGCCCTGCTGGCGCTCGCGGTAGGTGATCACGCGAGTCGCCTGGGTCACCGAGAAGCCGACGTCGCGCAGATCCTCGAACGTGGCCTGGTTGAGGTTGGTCCGGTCGCCGACGTCGACCTCGGGCTCAGGTTCGGGCCTCGCCGCTTCCTCTTCCTTCTCCGGCTCCTCCTTGGATGCCCGCTCCTGCTCCTTGGGCTTCTCCTCCTCTTCCTCGTCACCCTCGCGGCCGGGTCCGACGCCCAGGATGGCTCCGACGGTGCGGCCCAGGATGCTGCCCCGGTCCTCCTCGTCCTCGCCCTCGGTCTTCGTCTCCTCCCGATCGGCCTCGGGGGCCTCAACCGGCTCAGAGGGCTGCGGGTCGGTGACCACCCAGTCGTCCTGTTCGGAGTCGGCGGGCGCAGCTGGGTGGCGGTGGCGGCGGCAGGCGGCGGCGGCTCGGGACGGTTCCGCCGGCGAGGTGCCGAGCTCCTCGGCCGCCCGGATGCTGGCCGCGGCGGCGCTCTCGGCGGCGCGCGCCTTGCGCTCCGCCTCCTCGGCGCGAGCCTCCGCGGCGCTCACGCGCTCCAGGACCTCCCGAAGCCTGGCTTCGCGCTCATCCTCCTCCAGCTTGAGCTGGGCGAGGCGCTCCGCGTCGGCCGCTCGCCGCTCCGCCTCCTTGGCCCTCAGCTCGATCTCCTGAAGCCGCCTGTAGGCGTCCTCCATCGCTCGCTCGCGCTGCTCGCGCTCGGCCTGGAGCCGGCGCTCGGCCTCCTCGACGGCGCCGGATAGGCGGCTGGTCTCGCCGCCCAGCTTCCCCTCGAGCTCGGCCCGGGCGCGCTGCTCCGCGTCCTGCTTCAGCCGGGACGTCTCGGCTCCAAAGCGCTCCTCGGCCTCAGAGCGGACCCGCTCCTCCGCCTCGCGTCGAGCCTGCTCGGCCGCCTGCGCGACCCGGGTGTCGGCGTCGCGGCGCGCCTGCTCGATGGCCTGACGAGTTCGCTCCTCGACCTCCTGCCGGACCCGCTCCGACTCCTCCCGCGCGCGCTGCTCGCTCTCGCGGCGGAGGCGCTCGGCCTCCTCCCGGAGCATCGCCTCGGCCTCCTCGCGGGCCTCCTCCCGGGCCTGCCGCCTGGCCTGGTCGGCGGCCATCTTGATCAGCTGCTCGGTCTCATCCTCGGCGCTCTGCGCCCGCTGCTCGGCGGGGGCGGCCGGCTCCGCGGGGTGGCGGAGGTCGAAGTGGGTTCGCGCTCGGGAGGAGCGTCGTATGGCCGCGGCGGCGTCACGTCCGGGGGCAGCGCGGAGCCGGCCTCGACGGGCGCCTCGGGCTTCTCCGCGCCCTCCCGAGCGAGGCGATCGATCTCCTCCTGGAGCGACCCGCCCTCGGCAGGCGGGGACAGCTCAACCGGCTGCTCGGTCGGGCGAGCGCTCGGAGCTGGCCGAGGCCGCCAGCTCCGCGCCTGACGCATCGGGGACGGGGGTCTCGGCCGCCTTCTCCTCCTCGGAGGAGGTTCGGCCAAAGCCGGCGGGAGCGCTCTCGGGCTCGGGCGCGATCGGCGTCAGCGCCGTGTCATCCGGGGCCTTGCGCTCCGGGCCACTACCGGGCGGCACCCACTGGGAGGGAGCGGGGGCGCTGGGCTCCTCGACCTTCTCCTCCTCTTCCTCCTCCTCTCGGGCTTCTCGGGCTCCTCCGGTTCCTCGGCCGTCTCCGGCTCCTCGGCCTTCTCCGGCTCCTCATGCTTCTCGTCCTCGAGCCCGGTGGGCACCTCCTCGAGATCCTTCTTGCCCTTGTCCTCTTCCTTCCCCTCGGCCGCCTTTGCAGCGCCCTCGCCCAGACCAAGGGCGGCGGCAAGCATCGTGGACTTCTCATCGTCGGCCTCTGCGCCCGCCTTGACCTCGGCGCCCTCCTCCTTGGGCGCGGGCGGAGCCTCCCCCTTGCGCTCCGCCTTCCGGCGCGCGCGGTCCTCCTTGCGCTTCTGGCGCTCCTCGCGCCGGCGCTTTCGCTCCTCCTCCCAGGCGCGGCGATCCATGTCCTCGGCGCGACGCTTCTCGTCGGCGACTCGCTGGCGCTTGGCCTTGCGTTCGCTGCGCCGGTCCTTGCGGCTCGGCTTGCCCTTCGCGTCCGGCTTGGCCTCGGCGTCCGGCTTGGCCTCGGCGTCCGGCTTGGCCTCGGCGTCAGGCTTGGCCTTGGCCTCCGGTTTGGCCTTGGCCTCGGCGGCGGCCTTGGGCGCCGGCGTCTCGGCGACCCTGCCCTCGGCCTTGGCCTTCTTCTTGGCGCGGCGCGCGTCGCGGCGCGACACCCGCGCCCCGGATTCGCTCTCCTTGCGGCGCCTGCGACTGATCAGCAGAAAGAGGATCAGCAGCAGGATCACGGCGCCGACGATGGCGTACGCCTCGGCTGGGTGGTCCTGAAAGAAGTCGGAGACCTTGTTGGTATCGATTGCAGCAAGCATCGACGTGCACAATCGTTGCACGGGACTTTCGTTCTCGTGCATTGGGCTTTGCCCTGCTCACGGGTGCAGTCTTGCCGAGCGGCTTCGCCATCAGGTCGCGGCCACAGGCGGCCGCCCCACATAAGTCGCTTCGGGCTACGCCCTCCGCTCCAAAGTGGAGCGGCCTGGTGGCCGCTAGCTCAAGCGCTGCTTGAAATCTCGCTCGACCTCGCGCCGCAGATCACGGTCCGCGATCTCGCGCCGCCGGTCCCTGCCCTCCTTGCCCTTCGCCAGGGCGAGCTCCACCTTCGCCCTCGGGCCCTTGAAGTAGATGCGAGTCGGGACCAGCGTCAAGCCGCGCTCGGCGGTCTTGCCGATCAACCGCTCGATCTCCCGGCGGTGGAGGAGAAGCTTTCGCGGCCTGTCGGGATCGTGGTTCTGGTCCGACGCAGGGAGGTACGGAGGGATATGTGCGCCGCGCATCCAGATCTCACCCTGGTCCACCACGGCGTAGGCCTCGTTGAGCTGGGCCTTGCCGTCGCGGAGCGACTTGACCTCGCTGCCCTGCAGCTCGATCCCCGCCTCCATCTTCTCCAGCACCTGGAACTTGTGCCGGGCGCGGCGGTTGGTGGCGACGTCCCCGCTCACCGGGGTCCTCGGAGCTTTCGGCTTCTTGGCCATCAGCTCTCCGCCGGCAGGAGGTCGACCCTCCCTCGGGGAGCCTCGACCCGATCGACGGTGATCGTGGCGGGGTCGCCGATCCGAATCGCCGGTCCTCCGCGTGAGCCCAGCAACATCGTCTCGGTCGCGTCGAGCTCGTAGCGCTCCCGCCCGCCGATCCTGCGGGCGGGGAGAAACCCCTCGTAGATGTCGGCGAGTGCTCCGCCGAAGCGGACGAAGCAGCCGGCGCCCACCACCCCGGAGACCTCTCCCTCGAATCGGGTGTCGGGGCCTCGCTCGAACAGCTCCCGCTGGAGCAGGAACGAAGCGCAGACCGAATCGGCATCGCGCTCTGTCCGGGTCGCGTCGCGCTCGCGCTCCGAGCAGTGAGCGCCGAGCTCGGCGAGGCCCTCGGCACGGGGCGCCTCCTCCCCCGCCCCGATCGCCGAGAGGAGGGCGCGGTGGGCGATCAGGTCCGGGTACCTGCGGATCGGGGAGGTGAAATGCGCATAGGCGGAGCTCCCCAGGCCGGCGTGGCCGAGGTTGCGGTCCGTGTAGTGAGCCGGTTTCAGCGAGCGAAGCACAAGCGATGTATACGCCTCGCGGCCATGGCCGCGGCGTTTGGCCTCGCGTGCCACCAGACGGCTCGTCTCCCCGGCGAGCTCACCGGCCTGCTGGGGGGAGATCCGGTCGGGCAGTGGAGGCGTCGGCAGGTCGAGCGCGGCGAGCTGCTCGATCAGCCGGCGGATGCGGTCGGGATCCGGCTGCTCGTGAACTCGATAGAGCGTCGGGACGCGCCGACGCTCGAGCAGCTCGGCGACCCGCTCGTTGGTGAGGATCATCAGGTGCTCGATCAACTCGTGCGCCTCGGTCTGCGGCACCGAGTGGGCGCCCGTCACCTGGCCGTCCTCGAAGCGGAACTCCGGCTCGAAGCTCTCCACCTCGAGGGAGGACCGAGGGCGCCTTCCGGCGAGGGCCGCGGCCGCCTCTCTGGCGAGCTTGAGGGGTCCGGCGATCACCTCCGGCGGCTTGGCCCGTCCGGCGAAGATCTCGTCGAGCTGCTCGTAGCTCAGCCGTACGTCCGAGCGGATCAGGCTGCGGTGGAAGCTGGCCGATAGGGGCTCACCGGCCTCCGAGAGCTCGATCTCCGAGGTGACTGCGAGCCGATCCTGCTCGGGGGCGAGGCTGCAGGCATCGCTCGAGAGCGCGTGCGGCAGCATCGGCGCGACCAGGCCCGGGACGTAGGTCGAGTTCGCTCGCCGGTGTGCCTCCTTCTCCACGGCGCTTCCGGGCCGGACGTGGGCGCCGACGTCCGCGATGTGTATCCAGAGGCGCACCCCCCTGTCGGTCCTCGAGGCCGAGACGGCGTCGTCGAAATCGTGGGCGCTCGCGGGGTCCACGGTGAAGGTGGGGAGCTCTCGGAGATCCCGACGGTCGACGTTCATGGCCGCGGCGGCCGCTGGGGCCTCCGCCGCCTCCTCCTCGACCCGCTTCGAGAAGCCTGTCCTCACCTGCCTGTCCTCGAGCATCGCCTCGATCACATCCGATGCCAGACTGGGATCGCCGAGCTGACGGACGACACGCGCGCGGCCGCGGCCCTGACCGAGCTCCACCAGGGCCATCCGCCCGGGGTTAGCGGCCCGGCGTCCGCCGCCGAGCTCAATCTGCTCGCCGCGTTCGAACAGCAGCTCGCCGACCTGGAACCGGCCGCGCTTGGAGACGAGGACTACGCGTTTCAAGCGGGGTGTCTCATGACGGTGGCCAGGAAATGATGCGGTCCATGTGCCGGCAGGCTAGGACGCAGGGAGCCCGAATAGCGGGGTCCTATTCGGGCGACCGAGGACGACGCCGGGCGGCGCAGGGGGCCGTCATTTCCGGTCACCCGTTGTGAGAGGCCCCGCCAAGTTGTTGGCCCAGCACCTGAAGTGCGCGCTGCAGCCCCTCATCCGGCTTCGTCGAGGGAATGTCCGTGGCCTTCACCTGGGGGGCGATCCCGGTGCCGTTGATCGATGTCCCATTGCGGGTCAGATACTCCCCCACCGTCAGATCGAGCGCGCCTTCGTTCTTCAACGGGATCACCTCCTGGAAGGTGCCCTTGCCGAAGGAGGTGGTGCCCACGACCTTCGCGATCCCGGCCTGCTCGAGCGCGGCGGTAACGATCTCGGACGCGGAGGCGGTGTCCCCGTTGATCAGCACGGCCATCGGGCGGCGCGGCAATGAATCGCCGGTCGCGTCGAAGGTCCGCGTGTGCTGGGTGCGCCCGTGAGTGGAGACGATCACGCCGTCCGGGACGAAGATGCTCGAGACCAGCACGGCCTCGGTGAGCAGGCCGCCGCCGTTCCCCCGCAGGTCGAGCACGAGGCCCTGAGCTCCCTGCGCATAGAGATTCTCGACCTCCTTGCGCAGCTCCCCGTGGGCGCCGGGGAAGAACCCGGCGAGGCGCACGTAGCCCACCTTGACGCCGTGGACCTGCTCGACCCGGCCGGTTACCTGCGGGATGCTCACCTCGCGCCGGGTGAGCGTGACGTCGCGGCTGCTCCCGTTCTTGCTTGCGACGGTGAGCGTCACCTTTGTCCCCTCCGGCCCCCTGATCCGGCCGGTGACCGCGTCTGCGTCCTGGCCCGCGATCGACTTCCCGTTGACGGCCGTGATCACGTCGCCGGGCTGAAGCCCGGCGTCCCGCGCGGGGGTGTGCTTGTAGACCGTCGCGACACGCAGTCCGCGTTCGACCTCGTTCACACCGACACCGATGCCGGAGAGATGCGAGCCCTGTTTGAACTGGGCGTAGTCGGATGGGGTGAAGTAATGGGAGAAGCGGTCGTGGTAGCGCTTCTTGAGGTGGTCGATGATCGAGCCTATCGACGCGTTCTCGAGGTCCTTGTTGTCGACCGTGTGGAAGTAGTCGTCGTGGATGACGTCGATCGCCTGGGCCGTCGCGTCCTGGCTCTTGTTGCCGAAGACGTCGTTGACCCCGTTGCGGATCGCGTCCACCTGTCCGCCGGCGACGATGCCGACGACGAAGGCGATCGCGACCACAGCCGCGATTGCGAGTGTGCGCCGGGTCAAATCTTCAGGAAGCGACGCAGCGTCAGGCCGCTGCCCATCGCCGAAACGCCCATGGCCACGCACAGCAGGACGAGCGCGAGGGTGGCGAAGCCGATCGTGTGCCCCGAGTTGATCAAGTTGAAGTTGTTGGCCAGCGGATCCACGATCACCTGCTTACCGACGAACAGAAAGCCTATTGCGATCGCGGCGCCGACCAGGCCGCAGACGAGCCCCTCCACCATGAAGGGCCAGCGGATGAACCAGTTGGTGGCACCGACCAGGCGCATCACCTCGACCTCGCGCCGGCGCGCGTAGATGGAGAGGCGGATCGTGTTGGCGACCAGGAGCAGCGAGGCGACCAGCAGCAGCGCCGCCACGACGCCGAGCACCCAGCGGATCGCGGTGGTGGCCCCGCTGATCTTGCTGGCGTCGTCGCGCGAGTCGCCGATGTCGCTGATCAGCGGGCTGATCGGCGCGGGGGTCCCGTTCGGCCCGGGCGGGGTGATCGCGGCACGCACGCTCGGCAGGTTGGAGAGATCATCCGGCGCGACGCTGAACGAGGCGGGCAGCGGGTTGTGCGAGCCCGGCAGCTGCGCAGTGATGTCCTCGCGATTCTCCTGCTTGAGGCGCGAGCTGAGGATCTGGATCGCCTGGTCCTTGGAGACGAACTGAACCGACTTCACGTGCGGGATTGCCTCGATCTTGGCCTGCAGGGCCTGGATCTGATCCGCGGGCGCCTGCTGTCCAGCGCCACCGCTCACGGATGCGCCGGAGGTGTTCACGTCATTGAGGAAGACGCGCAGGCCGACCTGATCGCGGACCTCGTTGGTCTTGCCGTTGGTCGTCTGCAGTACGGGAATCAGCACGCCGAGCAGCAGCACCGTGATGCAGACCGTGACGATCGCCGCCAGGCTGGGGGCCGCGCTGCGCCGGAGCGCGCGCATTCCCTCACCGATGAAGAAGAAGACTCGCCCCATGGGTGCCGCCTAGTAGCGGGGCTCCTCGCCCTCGACGCCCATCTCCTCGCGAAGCCGCAGCGCGAACTCGCGGGTCGATTCGTCGTCCGCGGTGTAGGTGCCCGCGGCCTGGTCGCGGATCACGTGGCCGTCCTGGAGGGCGATCACGCGGCGGCGCATCTTGTCGACCATCTCGCGATCGTGGGTCACGACGACGACGGTAGTGCCGGTGCGATTGATCCGGTAGAGCACCTGCATGATCCCGATGGACGTGTTGGGATCGAGGTTTCCGGTCGGCTCATCCGCCAGCAGCAGAGGCGGGTGGTTGACGAACGCGCGGGCGACGGAAAGGCGCTGCTGCTCGCCGCCCGAGAGCTGGTCGGGGAAGTTCTTCACCTTGTCGGCGAGGCCGACGAGCCGGAGCGCGTCGGGCACCTTGCGGCGGATCTCCGAGCGGGAGGCCCCGATCACCTGAAGCGCGTAGGCGACGTTGTCGTAGACGTTCCGGCTCGGCAGAAGCTTGTAGTCCTGGAAGACGGTGCCGATCCGGCGCCGCAGCTGGGGCACCTTCTTGTCCGCGAGCGACGCGATGTCGCGGCCGGCGATCAGCACCTCGCCCTCGGTCGGCTGAAGCTCGCGGATCAGCGTCTTGATCAGAGTGGTCTTGCCGCAGCCGGTCGGCCCGACGAGGAAGACGAACTCGCCGCGGTCGACGCGCAGGCTGACATGCTCGAGCCCGACGTGGCCACCCGGGTAGACCTTGGTGACCCTGCGCATCTCGACGATCGGCGGACGGGCCCGCTGCTCGGTGAGATGCTCGGGCCGGCGCGCGGCCTTCGTCGGACGCGCGCGAAGGAGTTCGGATGTCTGTCGTCTTGCCATAGATGAAGCGTGGTGCCGCGAAGCGCGTCGCGGGGGCAACCCCGCCGAGCCGCCTCACAGCGAGGCACAGGGTAGGGAACGCTCTAAAGCGCAGCGCAAGTTCTCGTTCGCACTGCAACACAGCGCCCCGGCGTTAGTCGCGGGAGCGTCAGTAGGTGATGAAGCGACGGCGGGACCGCGTGGCGTCTACGCGGCCCCGCCAGTCGCTCTCTCGCACTCCGGTGGCGTCCGATGACACCGGAGATACGTCTTCGCCCCGGTTATCCCCCGGATCGCGGCGCGCCGCCACGTCGAGAGGCCCGGGCGGCGGTGAAGTGGGTGGGTTGTCGAGGCTGGGCGAATTCATCGGGTCGAGGTGAGCTTCCGCCGGCCCGCGTCGCCCCTGACGACTTGTTCCTGCGCAAATAGCGGGGAAGGCGAGTCCAAAAATCGGCCTCGCACCTACCCGGTTCTACTAAAACTGCGTCAGCCCAACTAGAATAGCGGAGGCTTCCGGAGGAGCGAGATCATCGGCGTCATGGTGGCGTCGACCGCGACTCCACAACCAGCTTGGAGGCACGCCCTGTAGGGGGGCAGGGTCGGGTTTCCTCGGCAAGCAAGGACCAGCGGAACCGAGGATCACTTTGTGAACAGCACGCACGCCGAGCGGATTTCGGGTTTTCAGATCTCCCTGCCCCATGGGAGCTGCGCACCACAAGGGGATGGCGCGTTGAGGCAAGCGGGTGGAGCGGCCTAGCGGGGCCGCTCCACCCTGCCAACCCGGGGGGGATCGCACCAGGGCGACTAGGTCGGCTGGTCGGGCGACCGGGCGCTCGGTCGTCGGCTTCGCCAGCACCACGAGCATCGACGAGCCGCGCTTCGCCGCCGAGATCTTCAGGCTCGAGTAGCGGGCTAGGACAATGGCCCGCCCTGGATGGGCGGGTGCTGCACGATCGGCTTCTTGAGCAGGGCCTCGCGAGCAAGGTCGGCGATGCCGCTGGCGGTGAGGCCGAAGTGCTCCATGCAGGCCTCGGCGGTTCCGGAGACTCCGAACTCGTCCTGCATCCCCAGCGCAAAGACCGGGACCGGATGCTGCTCGGCGGCCACCTGCCGGATCGCGTCGCCGAGGCCGCCGACGACGCGGTGCTCCTCTGCGGTGACGGCCAAACCGGTCTTGGCGAGGGAGCGAAGCACGCTCTGCGAGTCGATCGGCTTGATGATCGAGACGTTGACGACCTCGGCCTCCACCCCGTCCTCCCGCTCCAGGGTCTCGGCCGCCTCGAGCCCGCGCCAGACCATGTGGCCACACGTGAAGATCGAGATGTCCTTGCCCTCCCGCAGCACATCGACGCCCGTGCCGAGCGTCTCGGGGATCCCGTCGTAGACGATCGGGGTCTTGGGCCGGCCGAAGCGCATGTACAGCGGGCCGTCGAAGCGCTCGTAGGACTCGATCACCGCGGCGTAGGCCTGGTTGTAATCCGCGGGGACGATGACCTGCATCTTGGGCATCGCGCGCATCAGCGCGAGGTCCTCGATCATCTGATGCGAGGCTCCGTCCTCGCCGAGGGAGACCCCACCATGCGACGCCCCGATCCGGACCTTGAGGCCGTTGTGGGCGATGCCGAGCCGAACCTGGTCATAGGACCGCGAGGTCGCGAAGATCGCGAAGGTCGATGCGTAGGGAACCTTGCCGGTGGCGGCGAGGCCGCAGGAGATGGACATCATGTTCGCCTCGGCCGCGCCGATGTTGAAGAAGCGCTCGGGGAACTGCTTGCCGAACTTGATCGACTGAGTGGAAACCGCCAGGTCGGCGTCGAGCGCGACCACCTCGGGGTAGCTCTCCCCGAGCGCGACCAGGGCATCGCCATATGCCTGCCGGGTCGCGATCGATTCAGTCTGGGGCTCCGCGGCCTCGATCAGCTCGCTCGTCACCGGCCTTCACCCCGGAGAGCCTTGTCCTGCTGACCGAGCGTGGCCTCGAGCTCCTCCATCGCCTGCTCGGCCTGCTCGGGCGTCGGCGGCTTGCCGTGGAAGCCGAAGCGATCCTCCATGAAGGAGACGCCGCGGCCCTTCTTGGTCTGGCAGACGATCGCCGCGGGGCGGTCCAGGGTGCGGCTCCGCTCCAGCGACTCGACGATCGCGCCCATGTCGTGACCGTCGATCTCGATGGCATCCCAGCCGAAGGCCTCGAACTTGGCCCGAACGTCGCCGGTGTCCATGACCTCCTCGGTGGTGCCATCGGTCTGCAGGTGGTTGTAGTCGACGATCGCGGTCAGGTTGGTCAGGCCGAAATGCGCCGCGGACATGGCGCCCTCCCAGCTCTCCCCTTCCTGGCAGTCGCCATCGGACATCACGGTGAAAACCTGGGCGGTGTCGTCGAGACCGTCGAGGCGCAGCGCGAGGCAGATGCCGACGCTCATCGAGAGGCCCTGGCCGAGGGAGCCGGTGGAGACCTCGATCCCCGGCGTCCGGGTCATGTCAGGGTGGCCCTGGAGGTGCGAGCCGATCTGGCGGACGCCCATCAGGTCGTCCGCCGGGAAGTAGCCGTGCTCGGCGAGAGCGGCGTACTGGATCGGGGCCGCGTGGCCCTTGGAGAGGACGAAGCGGTCGCGCTCCGGCCACTTCGGATTGGAGGGGTCGTGGCGCAACACCCGGTAGTAGAGGGCGGCGACGATGTCCGCCGCCGAGAGTGAGCTGTCGAGGTGCCCCGACTTGGCGACGGCGAGCATGCGCACACAGTGGATCCGCAGGACGGTGGCGTAGCGCTCCAGCTCGGCGACCGAGGGCTTGCCTCCCGCCTTGCTGGGCGGCTCGGGCGTGGGGTCTGGGACGGGCTTCAGGTGCGCCATCGGCGGCTCAGCTTGCGCCTGGTCGTACGGAATGGCCTTGGGCTGCGGCTTGCTCAAGACCGGGCGGCGAGGGTAGCAGCGGGCGACACCGGTGGGGACCCTAGATAGCCGGGCCGACGGAACCTGCGAGACACATAGCCTCCCGTCCATGAAGCTCGGAGCAATCGCGCTCGCGGCGGGGCTCGTCCTCGCGGGCTGCGGCGGGTCGGGCGGCGGGGATGGTGCAACGACCGCCGCGGCGACGGCGACCGCGGGGCCCGGAGCCCAGCAGCCGAAGGCGCATGGCAAGCTTCCGCCGGGAGCGGTCGGGCATGTGGATACCTCCGAGGAGGCCGTCGAGGGTCCCGCCGCAACGGAAGCGAGTCCGGAGGCCCCGGCAAATGGACCGAGCGCAACGGGAGAGCTGCCCGACCCCGACGGCGCCGCAGTCTCCGCGGTTGTGCGCGAATACGTCGCGGCGCTCGACCGTCACGAGGCGGCTCGGGTCTGCGCCCTGATCGTCAAGGGCAGAGTCGACCTGAGGGAGCTGCCGAGGCGCCGCGGGGGCTGTCGCTCCTCGTTGCGTGCCTCAATCGGCGTTCGCCCGGCCGGTGGCGGGCCGGCCTGGCGGCGTACCAAGGTGGTCGAGGTGAAGCCGGAGGCACTCGGCGACGACCGCGCCAGGGCAACGACCACCGTCACCCATCGTTTCGCGGACCGCACCTACGTCTCCGTCGAGGACGACGTGATCTACCTGGAGAGGATCGGCGGCCGCTGGCTGCTCGCCAAGCCCAGCGCGACTCTCTATCGAGCTGTCGGCTACGCCCAGCCTCCGCTCAGGGCCTTCTCGCCACCAGCGGGCTGGTAGCTAGAAGCGGTGGTTGCCGCCGCCGCGCGGGCTGCGCTCGTGCAAGCGCTTCGGGTGCTTGCGGGTCACTCCGACGATGGCCGCGTTCGCGTTGCTCGCGCTCGGGTGGAGGACGGTCACGTAGGCGAGCGAGCCGGTCAGCGCGTCCGACCAGAGCACACCGGCCGATCGCTTCAACGTGAACAGGACGCGGCCCGCCCCGTGCCGGTGGCGACCGCGGACCATCAGCCTGCTGCGCCGGGCATCGCTCCGGACATAGGCGAAGGAGCGGCCGGCGACGGCTGGATCGAAGAGGAGCAGCCTGCGCGAGCGGACCAGCGCCCGATGCTTGTGGGTGCCCATGACCCACTGGACGACCCGGCTGCCACGCGGCGTTGCGATCGCGTAGAGCAACATGCTCCTGTCGACGGCGGGTGGGCTGAGCTGCGAGGCGCCGCCCTCGCTCGCCAGCAGAAACGGCGGCGCCGGTGACGCGGGGTTGGCGATGTAGCGGATGTAGATCCCGTCGCCTCCGCCCGCCGGAGCCCTGTAGGCGAGCCATGAGTCCGAGACCGCGATCGCGTCGGCGCCGGGGGCATCCACCTTCGCGATCGGCCTGAGCGTGTTCCGGTCGAACAGGAGCACCGCGTTGCCGCCCACTGTGGCCACGAAACGCCCCCCGATCGCCGGGTGCTTGCCGAGCAGAGCCACCTCGCGACCGCCGCGACTGATCACCGCCGGGCCGCCGAGCCTCTGGAAGAGGAGGGCATCCGCCGTGGCCGCCGGGTCGGTAGCGCTCGGGACGTTGGTCCCGGCGGCCCCGGCGCTGCCGGTGGCGATGATCAGCGCGACCGCGGAGACCAGCAGGGCGGCAGCGTCGCCGCGTCGCAGCCCCAGGTAGACGCCGTCGCGCTCGCACATCAGCTCGGTCGCGCGGATGCCCGCCTCGCTGCCCGCCAGCGGGGCGAGAACGACGATCGGGATCGCCCGCCCGATCCCGAAGGCGGCACCCAGCAGCAGGCCGAGCGCTGGGTCGCCGATCGCAAGGCTGACGCCCGCCAGGGCCCAGACGCCGAAGGAGAGGACGAAGGTGGTGAATCCGACCCCGAGCAGGACTCCGTACAGGGCCGCAGCAACCGGCATCGGCATCACCCGCCGCCAGTGCTCTGGGAGCTGGCGGCGGATCTGCGGCACGATCCTGGTTCCCCGGACCTCCAGCGCGGCGGCCAGCAGGGCGATCGCGGCAGCCACGACGTATGCCGCTCGGCCACCGGCACCGTGGAGGAGCTGGCCGAGGCAGGCGAGCGAGCCGAAGGTGAGCAGGCCCCCCGCGATCGCGCCCGGCAGGAAGGTCGCGCAGGCGGCCGCCGTGATTCGCCTGCCCCCGGTGTGGCCCGTGGGCCCGATCGTGTCGATCGCCGAGAGCCCGCAGGGGGAGAAGGTGCCAGTGGCCCCGACCAGGAGCGCGGCAGCCGCGAGGACGACCTCCAGAACGCTCATCAGCAGTCGTGGCTCCTGGCGGGCGCCCGGTACAAGTCGCTTCGGGCTTCGCCCTTCGCTCCTGAGTACAGCGCCCTGGGAGCCACTAGCAAGGCACCTTGGTGTCGTAGTACTGGACGCAGAACACCTTGCGGCCCCGGTAGCAGTAGCCGGTGAGAGCGGCGTCGCCGTTGATCCGGGTGTTGCGGTGCGCGCAGCAGTCGCGAAGCTGGCGCACCTTCCCGCCACAACAGCGGTACCACGAGCCGTCGTTGTGGGGCTTGAAGCCGTAGATGTCCCCCGCGCGATCGCAGAGCTGGGTGCGCGGGGCCGGCGGCAGGGGGCGGCCCTCAGCGTCGCGCAGGAGCTCTCCGCCGTCGTCAACGGGTTGCCCGGCGTCGTTGACCGGCCGGCCGATGTCGTCGATCACGTGCCCGTCGCTCGCGCGCAGGGGAAAGCCGCGCGAGTCGATGCGGGGCAGCCCGGTCGGGTGCGGGCAGGAGCCGGTCGTGAACGTATGGCCGCAGAAGTGGAAGGCCTCGGAGTCGCCGGGCTCGATCAGCGTGCCGACGGTGCGGGCCGCAGTGAGCGCGACGAGTGCCCCTCCGACCCGCGCGAGGAAGCCCCGCCGCGAGGTGTCCCGCGCCAGCGAATCGGTGATCCGGTCGAGGTGCTCAGGCACGACGGCGCTCGGCTGTGGCCAGGACGCTCTCGAGCTGGGCCAGGTTGTTGAACGTCCCCTTCGCCAGGACGGTGCCCCGGCCGTCCAGCGCGATCGCATAGGGGCTCCCGGGAATCCCGAGGTCGCGCCAGAGCCCCGCGTCCGCCGCCTCGTCGAAGACGCCCACCGCGACATCTGGATCGTTGCCAACGTTCTCGATCGCCGGCGACAGCGTCTGGCAGAGGTGGCAGCCCTCGGAGCTGAAGACGGCGAGGCCCAGCCTCTCGGTGCCCGCCGCGAGCCGAGCCGCGAGGGCGTCGGACCGCGAGCCGACGTCGGGGCCCTCACCGGCGATCTCCAGAGCCCCCTGCGTGCCGAGCCGCAACCGCAACATGCCGACCTCGCGGGCGAGCGCCAGCACCGCAACGGCCAGCCCGGCGCACGCGAGCAGGGCCACGCCGACGGCGACCCCGAGCCAGGCCTCCGTGCCGAGCGCGATCGAGTCGACCAGAGGGATCAGAGCAAAACCCGCGGCCAGCCCGAGGTTGC
This sequence comes from uncultured Solirubrobacterales bacterium, assembly GCA_963763985.1. Lineage (GTDB taxonomy): Bacteria > Actinomycetota > Thermoleophilia > Solirubrobacterales > 70-9 > DASUPK01. Next base: position 295,931 of record CAVXQO010000016.1, read on the forward strand.
GAAGCACACCGAGCCAGGAGACCCTGGATCGCGGGCCGAAGCAGGCGCACGGGCTCCCGGCGCGCCCGCGAAGGATCGCCCCGGCGGTGAGGGCTGCGAACAGCAGCATCAGCCCGGCGGCGGCGTAGGCCGCCGCGTCGGAGCCGAGCACGACCGCCACGGCGAGGGCCAGCTCGACCGCGATCATCCCCGCCCAGGCGAGGGGCCTGACAGGCCCGCCGGCGAAGCCGAAGCTGTCCATCGAGGCGATGCTGGCGCGCGGCGAGGCGAGCTTCGCGAGCGCGGCGCCCGCCAGCACGATGCCAAGCCCGACCCGGAGCACTGTCTCCACCATCCCTCCGGCCGCAACCTAGCAGCAGGCGGGCGGCTGCCCCTCAGATCACGCCAGGGCGCGGGCCTTGGACCTGACCCGCTTGATGCAGCGCCGCCGCTTCTTCTTCTTGTGGATGCGCTTGCACTTCTTCATCGCCTTTGCCGAGTTGAATGACTGGGTAGCCGCCGCAGGGACCGCGGAGCCCAGTGGGGGCCCGCCGCTGCCGAAGATTCCTTCGGCGGGCAGGCCATAGGTGGACTCGAGGCTCGAGACGTCGGATTGGATCAGCGAGCGCATGGCCAGGCCCGCGACCCGGGTGTAGACGCCGGGGAAGCCCGCCTCGGCGCATCCCTCGCCCCAGCCGGTGATGCCGACCAGCCGGTACCCGCCACCCTGGAGCGGGGCCTCGAGGGGGCCGCCGCTGTCCCCGAAGCAGGTGTCCACCCCGCCGCCCGGAACCCCGGCGCAGAGCATGGTCGCGGGGTCGAAGTCGCTGCCGTAAGCGCCCCCGCAGGCCGAGTCCGGAAGCACCTGTACGGTCGCCGCGCGCAACGTGTTCTCCGTGTCAGTGGCCGTCTCGCCAGCGGCGCCCCAGCCGCTGACGTCCTCCGGGCTGTCGGTGTCCCAGAGAGCGCCCTCGTCCGTGCCAGCGATCTTGATCGGGGTCTGGCTCGATGCGGAGGACAGAACGAGGTACGCGACGTCGAACCTGGGCACGTCGTCGCCTTGGAAGTTGCCGTTGTAGTTCGCTCGGAGCTTCACGGCCTGCACACTCGCCTCGGTTCCCTGGCTGGTGTCGGTCAGGGTTGTCCGCCCGAGGACCACGTCGAGGTCGTTCGCGTCGAGTTGGACGGTCTTGTCACCGCCCGGGTCATTGAGCACGCAGAGGGCGTTCGTCGCGCAATCTGGGTCCCCGTCGGCAACGCAGTGCCCGGCCGTGATGACGATCCGCGAGGTGAGCAGCGATCCTCCGCAGAACTGGCGCTGATGGGCGTTGCCGAGCTGCTTTGAGGGAGCGACCACGACCGCCGCCTGCCAGGGGTACTGGGAGACCGACGAGGTCGAGCCGCCGACGATCTTCGGCTGGACCGATCCCCCGCTCTGGGCGCTCGCGGTAGCGGGTACCAGCAGCACCAGGGCCGCAAGCGCGCCCAGGGGGACGAGTCGAGACCGCCTCCGCATCATGGGGATTGAAGCGGGTTGAGCTGAAAACGGCGTAAGGGGCTACCCGATCGCGACCATGCGCTCGATCGGGAGGGTGGCGCGCTCCGCGATCTCGGGCGGGACCTTGACCTCGTACTTGAAGTCCCGGAGCGAGTCCCGGACCTTCGGCAGCGTGATCATCTTCATGTACTTGCAGAAGGCCATCCGGTTCGCCTCGATCAGCGTCGCCTCCGGCGCGGCCTGCTGGAGCGGGTAGAGCATCCCGTTCTCCGTGGCGACGATGTACTCGCCTTCCGGGTGCTCCTTCATGTAGTTGAGCATCCCACCGGTGGAGAGCATCTGGACGCCCTCGGCTTCAATGTCACCCGAGGCGACGTACTCCATCGCCTGGGTCGCGCAGCCGCACTCGGGGTGGATCAGGAACTCGGCGTTGGGGTGCTCGTCGCGGACGGTCTTGATGTCGTCCGGGCGGATGCCGGCGTGAACGTGGCACTCGCCGTCCCAGATGTGGAAGCGGCCGCGGCGCTCGGGGTGGTCCTTGATCCCGGTCTCGCGCTCGACGAAGGCTCCGAGCCACATGTCGGGGCCGAAGAGGATCTCGGTGTCGGGGCCGTGCTCGCGGAGGATGTGCTCGACCACGGCGACCGCGTTCCCCGAGGTGCAGCAGTAGTCGGTTTCGGCCTTCACCTCGGCGGAGGTGTTCACGTACATGACCACGACCGCGCCGGGGTGCTCGGCCTTCCAGCCGCGGAGCTGGTCGGCGTTGATCGACTCCGACAGTGAGCAGCCGGCGCCGAGGTCGGCGATCAGCACGGTCTTGTCGGGACAGAGAACGGACGCCGTCTCGGCCATGAAGTGGACGCCGCAGAACTCGATCACCTCGGCGTCCGCCTCGGCGGCCTGGCGCGAGAGGCCCAGCGAGTCTCCGACGAAATCCGCGACGTCCTGAAGCTCCGGCAGCTGGTAGTTGTGGGCGAGGATGACTGCGTCGCGCTCCGCGGCGAGCGCGCGGACCTCCTCGCTCAGGGTCGCGATCTCCTCCTCGCTCAGCTTGGCGGGAAGCTCGTTGACGGTAGGTAGCTCAAGCAATGGAAGCCAGCCTTCCTGTGGACCTTATGTTCGCCGCCCCGGTCCCGTACGGGCGGGACCTCGAGGTCGGCGAATGAACTGACCAAAGATTAGCGCGCGCCTAACCTTGGCCCCAATGCCTGAGCTGCCCGAGGTCGAAATCACTGCGCGCCGCCTCAGCACCGCGCTCGAGGGGGCAGAGGTGGAGTCCGCGCTGGCTGCCGGCGTGGCGACGCTGAAGACCTTCGAGCCGAGCCTCGACGCCTTGACGGGCGCGCAGATCGAGGGCGTGCGGCGGATCGGCAAGATGCTGGCGGTCGATCTCAATCCAGCGGGCGGCGACGGCGCCGGTCCGCTCACCCTCCTGATCCACCTGATGTCCGCGGGGCGTCTCCAGCTCTTCGACAAGCGGGCCTCGCTGAAGGACCGGCGCTCGCGCCTGCTGGTCCGGATCGCCGACGGCCGCGAGCTCCGCCTCCGCGAGTTCGGCACCAAGCAGGCGGCGTGGGCCAAGCTGCTGCGCCGCGACGAGGTCGCGGACGACGAGATGGTCGCCACGCTGGGGCCCGACGCCTGGCCGGCGCCGCCGCTCGCTGAGTTCAAGGAGCTGATCGACCAGCCGCGCCACCTTCATCCACTGCTCCGCCACCAGCGAGACATAGCCGGCATCGGCCGCTCCTGGGTCGACGAGATCCTCTGGGAAGCGAGGCTCTCGCCCTTCAAGAAGGGCTCAGAGCTGCGCGGTGAGGAGATCAAGCGCATCCACGACGGCCTTCACGTCCTCGGAGGCGCAATCGACCACTACGAGGAGGTGATCGGCGAGCAGATCCCGGACAAGATGCCGATGCCCCTCCAGGTCCACCGCCGCGAGGGAGAGCCCTGCCCCCGCTGCGGCACCACGATCGAGGCGGTCTTCTTCGCCGAGCACCAGATGAACTACTGCCCGGAGGAGCAGACCGGCGGGCGGGTGCTCAAGGACCGCCGGCTCTCGCGGTTGTTGAAGTAGTCAGCGCCCCGTGACCTGGCGCACCAGGCCGCGGCCGATCCTCAGCGGGTGCCCGACCAGCGTCTGGATGCGGCCGGTGAGGCTGAGCGGGTCGCGGGCGATGCCGAGCTGGCGGAAGACGGTGTTCTGGTCGAAGTAGATGCGCTCGCAGGTCAGCTTGTCGCCGTCGAACATGAACATCGCGAGAATCGGGAGCTCGTATTCCCTCCCGGTCGGAGGGAGGTTCCGCAGCGGACCATTGTGGGTCCCCCGGATAACAGCCTCGACCAGAACCGCGTCGTCCGCGTGGTGCAGTGCGAGCAGCTCGTTGCGCTGATCCGGGAACGCCGTGCGGCTCTCCTTGAAGTAGCCCGCGACCTCCTCCGCGCCGTCGTAGACATCGCCGGTGGGGATCAGCTCATAGCGCGGGTGATCGAACGTCTCGAGGGTGGCGTCGAACTCGTGCCGGTTCTCGGAGTCCATGTGCTCCCGGACGAGCTCCTCGCGTTTCTTCCTCAGCTGGGCACTCGGCGCCATCGCTACCTCCCGGTCACCCGCCGGACGACGGCGCGGGAGATCGTCAGGGGGTGGCTCGCGGCCGTCTCGAGGCGCCCGGCGAGGGTGGCGGGATCGCGAGCGATGCCGAGCTGCTGGAGCAAGGTGGCCGTGTCGAAGTAGACGCGCTCACAGACCAGCGCATCGCCCTCGAAGACGAAGATGGCGATGAATTGCTGCTCGAAGCGGCGGCCGGTGGGCGGCAGGCCGCGGAGGGGCCCGGCGTGGGTGCCGCGCGCGACCGCCTCCATCAGCACGGCATCGTCGGCGCTATGGAGGGCGACGATCTCTATCTCCTGGTCTGGGAATGCCCGGCTGAGCTCCTCCCAGTGGGCCCTCACCTCCTCCGCGCCGTCGTACACCTCGTCGGTGGCGACGTACTCGTAGCGGGGGTGCTGGAAGGTCGCCAGCGCCGCGTCGTAGTCGGCTGCGTTCTCGGCCTCGACGTGCTTGCGGACGAGCTCCTCGCGCCTGGTCGCGGCGGTTTCGAGAATGGCCATCATGAAACGGGTTGCTCCTCAGCTTCGCTTACGGAGCACCCTCGCATATCTATATGTCCAACATCATGCTGAGGTCCAGTGCGGGCGCGGAGTGAGTGAGCGCCCCGACTGAGACGTAGTCGACTCCCGTGGCGGCGATCTGGGCGACGTTCTCGAGCGTGATTCCGCCTGAAGCCTCGAGCTCGGGGCCACCGTCGGACACGCGGGCCTCGGCGACCGCCTCCTGCAGCTCCGCCGGGCTCATGTTGTCGAGCAAGAGCCGGTCGGCGCCCGCCTCGACGCCCTGGCGCACCTCGTCGAGGTTGCGACACTCGACCTCGATCGGCAACTTCGGCTGCGACTTGCGGGCGCGTCGCACCGCCTCCCCCACCCCGCCGGCCAGCGCCGCGTGGTTCTCCTTGATCAGAATCGCGTCGTAGAGGCCCATCCTGTGGTTCGTGCCGCCACCGGCGGCCACCGCGGCCTTCTCGAGCGCACGCAGGCCCGGGGTGGTCTTGCGCGTGTCGAGGATCCGGGCGCCCGAGCCCTCGATCTCCCGGACGAATCTCGCCGTCAGCGTGGCGACACCAGAGAGGTGCCCCATCAGGTTGAGGGCGGTGCGCTCCGCCGCAAGCAGCGATCGGGCCGGTCCCTCGGCGCGCGCCGCCACGGCAGGCACCTCGTCGCGCCACTCGGACTCGGCGGCAACCGCCTCGAGCGCACCCGCGCCGGCCTGCCGGAAGACCTCGCCGGCCACCTCCAGCCCGAAGAGCACTCCGGGCGCCTTCTGCGTGATCGTCGCTTGCCCCGTGGCCTCCTCGGGCACGACGGCCTCCGCCGTGACGTCGCCCTCGCCGAGGTCCTCGAGCAGCGCCCTGGCGACCAGTTCGCGCGTGTCGCTGTCGATGTCCATCGCCTTTCACAATCTCACGAAACCCCGGTGTGAGACGTTTTGTGGGCGAATGTCAAATGGATCACTTCCTCCCTTCCAGGCGCTGCTCGACGAGCACGGTTCCGACGTGCTCGGCTTCCTGGTGGCATCCGTCGGCCCACACGATGCCGAGGACTGCTTCCAGGAGACCTTCATCGCGGCGCTCCGCGCCTATCCGCGCCTTGAGCACGCGAGCAATCTGCGTTCCTGGCTGCTCACCATCGCGCACCGCAAGGCGATCGACCACCACCGCGCCCGCGGGCGGCGAGCCGTCCCCACGGGAAGCCCCGAGGAGGTCGCCGGCAGTAGGCCGAGCTCCAATCACCGCCCGGACACCGTGGTCGGCAGTGGAGATCCCGAGCTCTGGACGGCGGTCAGCCGTCTCCCGCCCAAGCAGCGGAGCGCGGTCGTTCTGCGCTTCGCCACCGACATGTCCTACGCCGGCATCGCGCGTGCCCTCGATTGCTCAGAGGACGCCGCCCGTCGCAGCGTCCACGAGGGACTTCAGAAGCTGAGAGGTGAATTCGCATGAACCCGATGACCAACAAGCAACTCGAGAAGATGCTCCGTGACGCCCCGTCCGCGCGGAGACCTCGACCGCGCGGTGCAGGGCGTCCTCGCCCGCGCCGAGCGGGATGGGCTGATCGACGTTGCCTACGCCGCGTGTCGACTCGCCCTTCGGCAAGCTCCTGGTCGCCCGTACCGATCGAGGCGTCGTCCGGCTGGCGCTGCCCAAGCACCGCGGGGCCGAGCAGTCCGAGGACGAGGTGCTCGAGGACCTGGCGAGGTTCGTCTCGCCGCGGGTACTCGAGTCCCCGAGCCGGCTCGATGAGGAGCGGCGCGAGCTCGATGAGTACTTCGAGGGCAAGCGCGACCACTTCGAGGTGCCCGTCGACTGGGCGCTGACGCCTTCGGGCTTCCGCAATCGCGCCCTGCACGCCGTGGCGCGGATTCCCTATGGCGAGACCCGGACCTACGGCGAGATCGCCAAGGCCGCCGGGAACCCGCGCGCCTTCCGGGCCGCCGGCACCGCCTGCGGCCGCAACGCAATCCCCCTGATCGTGCCCTGCCATCGAGTCCTTCAGGCGAGCGGCGGGGTGGGCAACTACGGCGGCGGCCCCGAGATGAAGCGGGCGCTGCTGGACCTCGAGGGCGCGCTCTAGTTCGTCGGCACGGGGCCGCTCAGGTCCACCCAGGGGCTGAAAAGGCTCCACGTCTCGGGCAGGAAGCTGACCAGGATCACAACGAGCAGGGCAACGGCGACGGCCACCAGCGCGAGGTTGCGTTGGACCACGTCCCCGTTGCGGTGGGCGAAGAAGGCGAAGAGGCCGGCGACCGGCCCGCCGATAATCGGAAACCCGAAGGCCGCGATGATCAGGATCGCTCCCAGGATGGCGTCGCCCGCCGTGATCTCGGGGAACCAGCTCGGAGTCTGCGGCGACGGCCGCGCGGCACGACGGCGCTCCAGCTCCTGACGGGCTGCGGTCAGGTTGGCTCCGCAGATCGCGCAGCCGGCAGCGAACTGGCTCACGTTCGAGCCACATTCCGGGCACTTTGTGATTGCCCGAGCCAACGCGCGACCCTACGCCGGGAACACCGCCATCGTCGCCGTGAAGCCGTGCAGGAAGTTGCGACCGCCGACCGGGCCGATCTCTCCGGCGCAGAAGAAGCCGGCGGTCGGCGCGCCGAGGGAGTCCTCGACCGCGGCGGCGTCGTGGTCGGGCAGATCGAACATGTGGGAGCCGCGGCCGTTGCAGGTGAACACAAGCGCCCCGGCCGCGCCGTCCGAGCCGAGCGCCTCCGCCTGGGCGCGCAGGGCCTCGCGAAGGTCCTCGTCGGCGGAGGCGGCGTCGCGGACGTGGAGCCGCACCGTCTGGCCGACCCGGACCGGCTCTCCGATCGCGATCGCGCCGGACTCGCGGTCGGCCCCGATGATGGGCCTCACCAGGAAGTCGCCGCGCTCGTACTCGGGACGGTTCTCGTCGATCACGAGGCCGATCAGCACGCCCGAGGCCGCCAGCTCGCGCTCGTGCTCCGGGAGCGCGGCGATCACCTCGCCCAGCCGCTCCATCGCCGGCTTTCCGGCGAGCTGGCCGATCACGTTCGCCTCGGCGCCCGTGATCGTCATCTCGGGGCCGACCGGGCCGGCGCCCTGGGAGACGCAGGGCAGCACCTGAGCTCCGCGCAGCCGCACGGCGACCGCGCCGTCGGTGTGGACCTCGCCGTCGCGCAGCAGGACGGCGCCGCCGGCGAACGAGGCGCTGGCGAGCCCGCCCAGCACCGGCACTTGGGGCCGCGAGCGCTCGAGCGCCGCGAGCAGCTCCTCCGGGGGAAAGCTGAACGGGTCGCAGAGCGCCAGCAGCGACTCGTCGGCGACCGGCTCGTCGCCGGTCGACTCGCTGAGCGACTCCGGCAACCCCAGCAGGCGGAATCCCTCCGCGTCGCGCTCGGCGGTCAGGTGCATCGTCTCGAGCTCGGCGCCGGGCAGGGACGCTCCCCAGACGACGATCCCGGGGGTGTCCTCGAGCTCGCGGCCGGCGGCCAGGGTGCCGCCCGCGCCGCAGCCGATCAGGACCCTCGGCTGGAGACGCTCATGGACCTCGGAGAGCAGCCACTTCGCCATGCCGAGGTGCTGGCCCGACGCAAAGACCACTGCCAGGTCGCAGGGCGGATCGAGGCCGGCGCGGGCGCGATCGGCGGCCTCGGCGGCCGCCTCGACGGTGTCGAAGCTCTCCGATGCGCCGACCGAGCTGCGAACGGTGGAGGTCTTCGCAGAGCCCACGCTTAGGTGTCAGCTGCCGGGCGGGAGTGGGCGGCGGCGTAGTTCAGGTACTCGCGAACGAAACCGTCGATGTCCCCGTCGAGAACCCGCTGGGTGTCCCCCACCTCGAAGTTGGTGCGATGGTCCTTCACCCGCTGGTCGGGGTGCAGGAAGTAGCTGCGGATCTGCGAGCCCCACTCCGCCGACTTCTGCTCCCCGCGCTCCTTGGCGAGCTCCTCGGCCGCTCCAGCTCCTTGCGCTCGAGCAGCCGGGAGCGCAGGATCTGCATCGCCGTCGCCCTGTTCTGGATCTGCGAGCGCTCGTTCTGGGACTGCGCGACGATCCCCGTCGGGACGTGCGTGACGCGGACGGCCGAGTCGGTCTTGTTGACGTGCTGGCCGCCGGCACCAGAGGCGCGATACGTGTCCACGCGGATGTCCGCGTCGTCGATCTCCACGTCGACGTCGCCCTCGACCAGCGGCGCCACCTCGACCTGGGCGAAGCTCGTGTGCCTGCGGGCGGACGAGTCGAAGGGTGAGATCCGGATCAGCCGGTGGACGCCTCGCTCCGCCGCGAACAGGCCGTAGGCGTTCTCGCCGCGCACGACGAAGGTCGAGGACTTGAGGCCGGCCTCCTCCCCCGGGGACGCCTCCTTCATCTCGACCTTGAAGCGGCGTCGCTCCGCCCAGCGCAGGTACATGCGCAGCAGCATCTCCGCCCAGTCCTGGGAGTCGGTGCCGCCCGCGCCGGCGTTGACCGTGACCACCGCGTCGCCTGCGTCGAAGCGCCCGGAGAAGAGCCGCTCCTCCTCGAGCTCGGCAAGTCGCCGCTCGACCGACTCGAGCTGGCCGGTGAGCTCCCTCGCCATCTCCTCGTCCTCGGCGGCGAGCTCCGCCAGCTCGCCGAGATCGCCGACGTCCTGGCTCAGGGAGCGGAAACCCTCGAGCCGGCGCTGGGCCCGCGCGTGCTGCGCCGAGATCTCGGCGGCCTTGGCCTGGTCGTCCCAGAACCCGGGCCGCTGCATCTCCCCCTCCAGCCGATCGATCTCCTCACTCAGCGCCTCTGGGTCAAAGGTAATCCGAGAGCAGCTTCAGCTGCCCCCGTATCTCTGCGAGGCGCGCGGAGATTCCCTCCTTTGGAAGCGTTTCGGCCATAAGTCTGCGGGTTTCCCCGTACAGGGTATTCCGGAGCGTCCTCTACCGTGTGGCCCGGAAGGGAGGCTCATGGAGAACGGAATCTCCAAGCGCAAACGGCAACCAGTGAGCTGGGTGCTTCGGAAACTCGCGCATGGGCTGCCGCCGCTTCCCACGATCGGCGGCCGCGCTCTCGCGACCCGCGTCGCGGGCGTGCTGCTCGTCGGCGGGGCCATCCTGATCGCGCGTCACCGTCGCCCTGCCTCCCGCCGCGCGAGGGCTCCGACATGCTGATCCTGGGCTACGGCGCCGTGGCCGCGGTCTGCGGCGTGCTGATGCTCAACAGGCGGCGGGTCAGCGAGCCCGCCCTCGGCCTGGCGGCGGCCCTGGGCACCGCCCTGATCACCCTCGCCACGCTCGAGGGCGGCCACATGACGGGCACCGAGGACAACGAGGTCCTCTTCCTCTGGGTCTCCCTGTTCGCCTTCTGGTTCTTCGACCTGCGCCACGCCCTGCTCCAGCTCGGCCTGATCGGCGCGGCCGACGCGATCCTGCTGATCGACCAGCATCCGACCTTCGCGGACGGCGTCACCCGCTGGCTCGTCCTCGTCGCGACGCTGCTGGTCACCGGGCTGCTGATGGCCTGGATCCGCCGGTCGCTGGAGCGCGAGCGGGAGGAGACCGCCCACCTGGCGGTCGTCGCCGAGCGGATGCGGATCGCGCGCGACCTGCATGACGCCGCGGGTCACGGCGTCACCGCCGTCTCGCTCCAGGCCGCCACCGGCATTCGCGCCATCGACGACGGCGCCGACGTCGAGGAGGCACGGGCGGTGCTGGAGGAGATCAAGCGAACCTCTCGGATCGCGCTCGAGGACATGCGCAAGCTGCTCGGGCTGCTCCGCCCGGCCGACGCCGCGCAGCCCGGAGCGCGACCGGGTCAGCCTCTCCCACCTGGACGAGATGATCGACGAGTGCCGCGCCGCCGGGCTCACGGTGACCGTGGAGACGTCGGGCGACCGCCTGGACCTGCCGCCGATCCTCGACCAGACCGCCTACCGGATCATCCAGGAGGCGCTCACCAACGTCCTCAAGCATGCGGGTCCCGGGGCGTCGGCGACGGTGGGGCTGAGCTTCGACCCGACGAGCGTCGAGCTCGAGGTGACCGACGACGGGCCGGGGACCATCGGCGGCGTGGCGTGGGGACCCGTCGCGGACTGATCGGGATGCGCGAGCGGGTGGAGCTCTTCGGGGGCCGCTTCTCAGCGGGGCCGATGGAGGGCGGCGGGTTCCGCGTGTTCGCCCGGCTGCCGCTCGGCAACCCGCTCGAGAACGTCGCCCAGCGGAACTAGCGCGTCCCTACTCGGGCGCGGTCGCGCTGATGATCCAGGTCGAGGCCGGCGCCGATGACCTTGCCGTCGGGCCTGCTCGTAGTCGACAGCACCTCGCGGATTTCCCGCTCGACCTTCGGGCGGATCTTGCTCGACCTCGTCGGCCGGGCAGATCCGAAGCAACTCGGCGGCGGGACCGAGCGCCATATTCATGCGAGACGGCCTGGTCGAGGTCGTTGCCGATCTTGATCGGCAGATCGCAGCGAGTGAACGTGGGGCTGCTCGAAGCCCGCGATCTGCAGCTGCTCGGAGACCGTGTCGGCGTTCGCCATCGAGAACGGGCCCGGGCCGCAGCGCACGTCCTCGGGCTCCTCGGGCTCGTCGAGGTACTGCTCGACGACCTGCTCGGCGCGGTAGACCCACTCGTTGTCGAGCTTGCGCCGCCAGACCGACGGCCACAGCCGGCCGCCCGGCCGTGAGCGCGCTCGCGGATGTTCCGCAAGGCCTGAACCGGGTTCGCGAAGAACATGACCCCCATGCGTGAGAAGGCGTAGTCGAAGGTCCCCGGCAGGTCCATGACCTGAACGTCGCGCGGCGAAGAACTCGACGTTCTGCACTCCCGCCTCGCGCCGCCTCCTGATCGACGCCTGGATGAACGGCTCCGAGACGTCGACGCCCACCGCCTGCGCCTCGGCGCCGATCAGCGCGGCGAGCTGCTGGGTGGTGTCCCCGAAGCCGCAGCCGATGTCGAGGACGCGGTCGCCGGGCTTCGGCGGATGCAGGCGCATCGCGGCGTCGCCATGCAGCTTCGAGGCTGTCGACGATCAGGTCGCGGAACTCGACGAAGCGGTCGAAGAGCACGCCGCTCCAGGCCTCGGTCGCCTCCTCGTTCTCGGGCGCTACCGCAGTCGCCGGGACCGTTCCGTCGCTCCCTACAGTGGCCTTCTCCACGGGCCCATAGTACGCGGACCGTGCGGCTGTTACACATGCGGGGTGATTCCGCTCGCCATTGCAGTGCTGGCTCGCTCGCGGCCGCAGGCCGCGCAGCCGCTCGAAGCCCCCAGCCCGTACCAGGCGGCGGTCCACCTCTCGGGCAAGATCGGCGCGCGGCCCGCGGCGAGCCGTGGCGAGCCGGGCGCAGAGCTACGTCGCCTCGCAGTTCCGAACGGCCGGGCTCGACGGTCTCCATCGACAAGTTCGCGTGCCCGGCAAGGGGACCTCGCGAAACGTCGTCGGCGAGCTCGACGGCCCGGCGACCTGCCTGCAGATCGTGATGGCCCATGTGGACAGCGGCCCCGACGGGCCGGGCGCCAACGACAACGCCTCCGGAGTCGGGGTGCTGGTCGCCCTCGCGGCGAGGCTCAAGGCGCTCGATCCGCCCTGCGACGTCTGGCTCGCCTCGACCGGGGCGGAGGAGCGGGGCGTTCACCGCATGCCGCAGACCACGTCGGTGCGGCGGCGCTGGTGGACCGGGTTCGGCGGCTCGGGCGAGCGGACGACCTGCGCTTCGCCTATGACAACGACGAGGTCGGCCGGCTCGGCGCTTCTGGCTGCGCTCGCCTGTGCCGGGACCGCGAGGAAGGGTCGAGGGTGCGATCCTGGCCGCGGCCGGCCGCGCCGGGGTCACCGTCCGCTGGGTCCGAGATCGAGGGCACGGGCAACTCCGACGAGCGGGAGTTCAACCTTGCCGGACTTGGCGCCGCGGTGCTCGAGGGCTGGCACGCGAATGAGCCCTGCCGGGAGCTGGCCTGCGACCGGCCCGGCCGTCTGCAGAAGCGCTCGCTCAACCGGGCGCTTCGAGTGGCCGAGGAGGTCCTGAAGGGCGGCTAGGACGCCGCCGAGGCGGAATTCCTCAGCGAACTCCGCGAAGAAGGGCTCGCCGATCTCGCTCGCGCTGTCCGGCCCGCTGCCGAAGAGGCGCTCGAAGAACTCGGCCGTGCGCAGTGCGGGCCTCACCTCCCAGCGCGTCCGGGCAGGCCCCTCCGCGGCCATCTGGTGCGGGGTCCCGGCCGGGACCTCGAAGCTCTCTCCCGCCTCATAGAGACGCTCCTCGCCGTCGATGATCGCCCGCATGGAGCCCTCCAGGACCTCGAAGCGCTCGACCTGATTCGGATGCAGGTGCGCGGGCGGCATCCCGGCCTCGCCGGTGTAGCTCGCCTCCATCTCCAGCAGCTCGCCGTCGGTCTCGTCGCCCGTCTGGATCAGCCGCAGGCGCATGCCGCCGAAGCCCTCGATCTCCTGGCCGGGGTGGGGCATCAGCTATTGACGGCTTCGCCATCAGGCTGGGGCGATGACCACCGCAAGTCGCTCCGGGCTACGCCCTCCGCTCCGAAAGAGGGCGGTGGTCACGCCCCATGGCACTTCTTGTACTTCTTGCCCGAGCCGCACCAGCAGGGGTCGTTGCGGCCGATCTTGTCCTTGTCGTCCTTGACGACCGTCTCCTGCTCGGGGATGGTGCCGCCGCCGTTGCCGGCCTCGGCGGTGTCCTCGAACGCCTGCTCGGCGGCGGCGTCCGCGCCGGTCGCGGTCGCGACGGCCGCCTGGCCGAGGGCCGACGGCTGCTCGGCGGTCCCGCCCGAGTAGTCGAACCCGCCGGCCTGCTGGGCCGGCGCGAACTGCTCCTGGGCGCGCGGGGCCACCTCGACCTCGACGTGGAAGATGAGGCGTGCGAACTCCTCCCAGATCGCGTGCATGAGCGCCTCGAACATCGTGAAGCCCTCGTTCTTGTAGGCGACCAGCGGATCGATCTGGGCGAAGCCGCGGAGATGGATGCCCTCCCGCAGGTAGTCCATCTCGTAGAGGTGCTCGCGCCAGCGGTTGTCGATGATCTGCAGCAGGATCGCCCGCTCGAGCTGGCGCATGATCTCGTCGCCGAAGTCCTGTTCGCGACGGTCGTAGGCGGCGAGCGCGTCGGCGAGCAGGCTCTCGCGCAGCTCCTCGCGGTCGAGGTTCTCGAGCTGCATGCCCGAGACGTTCGTGCTCGAGGGCCAGAGCTGCTGAACCTGGGTCTGCAGCTCCGCGAGGTCCCAGTCCTCGATCACGTCGCCCGGCGTGTAGTCGTCGACCAGTGAGCTGACGACCTCCCCCACGCCCTCGCGCGCCGAGTCCGACATGTCCTTGCCCTCGAGGATCTCGCGGCGGTACTTGTAGATGACTCGCCGCTGCTCGTTCATCACGTCGTCGTACTCGAGCACCCGCTTGCGGATCAGGAAGTTCTGCTCCTCGACCTTCTTCTGGGCGTTCTCGATGGTGCTGGCTGAGCATCTTCGCCTCGAGCGGCTCCTCCTCGCCCTCCTCGTTGACCGGGCCGAGCCGGTCGAGGATCTTGTAGATGCGCTCGCCGGCGAAGAGGCGGATCAGGTCGTCCTCGGCGGAGAGGAAGAAGCGGGACTCGCCGGGGTCGCCCTGGCGGCCCGAGCGGCCGCGAAGCTGGTTGTCGATCCGCCGGGACTCGTGGCGCTCGGTGCCGCAGATGAACAGCCCACCGAGCTGACGGACCTCATCCGCCTCGGCGTCGCAGCTTGCCTTCAACTGCTCGACCATCGCCTTCTGCTCCTCCTCGTAGCTCTCGTCGCCCGGGGTCACGCCGAGCTTGCGGAGCTCGGCCTCGGCCATGCCCTCGGGGCTGCCACCGAGCTTGATATCCACACCGCGGCCCGCCATGTTCGTCGCGATCGTGACCGCGCCCTTGCGACCGGCCTGGGCGATCGTCTCGCCTTCCTTCTGGGCGTGCTCGGGCTTCGCGTTGAGGACGACGTGGTCGACGCCCCGGCGCTTGAGCTCCTCGGAGATCATCTCCGAGACCTCGACCGAGATCGTCCCGACGAGAATCGGCTGGCCGGCCTGGTTGCGGGCCTCGATCTCGTTGACGACGGCCTTCCACTTGCCGCCCTTGGTCTTGTAGATCGGTCGTTGTTGTCGGCCCGGACCATCTCAACATTGGTCGGGATCTCGACCGTGGGCATCTTGTAGATCTTCATGAACTCCTGGGCCTCGGTCAGCGCGGTGCCCGTCATGCCCGAGAGCTTGTCGTAGAGCCGGAAGTAGTTCTGCAGCGTGATCGTGGCGAGCGTCTGGTTCTCCTCCTTGATTGCGACGCCCTCCTTCGCCTCGATCGCCTGGTGCAGGCCCTCGGACCAGCGCCTTCCCTCGAGGATGCGGCCGGTGAACTCGTCGATGATCATCACCTCGCCCTCGACCACCTCGTACTCGACGCCGCGCTTGTAGAGGGACTCGGCCTTGAGCGACTGGATCAGGTGGTTGACCAGGGTCCCGTGCTCGCCGAGGTAGAGGTTCTCGACGCCCAGGAACTCCTCGGCCTTGGCGATCCCCCGCTCTGTTGGCGCGACGGTCTTGTGCTTCTCGTCGTACTCGTAGTCGTAGTCGGCCTCGCGTGTGTCCTTCGACTCGCCGAGTGACTTGAGCTTCTCCTTGTGCGCCTCGCCCACCATCTGCTTCGCCAGGCGGGCGAAGGTGTAGTAGAGGTCGGCGGCCTGCTCGGGGCGGCCGGAGATGATCAATGGCGTCCGCGCCTCGTCGATCAGGATGTTGTCGACCTCGTCCACGATCGCGAAGTCGTAGCCACGGTGCACGCACTCCTCGAGCGAGCCGGCCATGTTGTCGCGCAGGTAGTCGAAGCCGAACTCGGAGTTGGTTCCGTAGGTGACGTCGCAGGCGTACTTCTCGCGCCGCTCGGGTGGGTCGTCGCCCTCCTGGATCGCGGAGACGGTCACGCCGAGCGCCTCGTAGATCGGGCGCATCCACTCGGCGTCGCGGCGGGCGAGGTAGTCGTTGACGGTGACCAGGTGGACAGCGTTGCCGGCCAGCGTGTTGAGGAAGACGGGGAGCGTCGCGGTCAGGGTCTTGCCCTCGCCGGTCTTCATCTCGGCGATCGCGCCCGAGTGGAGCACCATGCCGCCGATCAGCTGGACGTCGAAATGGCGCTGGCCGAGCGTGCGCCTGCCCGCCTCGCGGACGAGCGCGAACGCTTCGGGGAGCAGGTCGTCGAGCGATTCGCCCTCACGGGCTCGCTTGCGGAGCTCGTCGGCCTCCGAGCGGAGCTCTTCGTCGTCGAGCAGCTCCATCTCGGGCTCGATCCGGTTGATCGACTCGACCCGCCCCTGGTACTCCTTGAATTGCTTCGACTCGCCCATGCGCAGGGCGCGGTCGATGATTCCTCTGGCCATTGGCGCTTAGGTTAGCTGCCGGCGCGTACTACGCGGTCTCGCCCCGCAACCGCTGCATCATCTTGCGGGTCCTCTGGCGCTTCCGGCGCTTGTCCCGGTGCTTCTTCACCTGGCGGCGGATGTCCTCGGCCATCTCGTGGATCGAGTGGAGCATGTCCGGCGAGGCTTCCTTGGCACGAAGCGTGACACCCTTCAGGCCCAGCGTGGCCTCGGCGACCATCCGGTCCGCGATCCGAGGGTTCTTCTCCTCGCAGAGCTCGACCTCGAGGGTGGCCAGCTCGGAGACCTGCTTGCCAACCCGCTGAAACCGCTGGATCACCGCCTCGCGAAGCTCGTCGGTCACCTCAACGTTCTTGCCCCGGACCTCGATCCTCATCGTCGGCCTCCTTCCGTTGGGTTGGCGCTCGGATGCTACGCCCGGCGCCCTCCCTAGGCAAGCGATGCCGTCAGCGGTGCTTGTTGTGCTTGTGCGCCTGCTTCTGGTGCGGCACCCGCTTGAAGACCTTCCGCACCCGAGGCTCGGCCGAGACCAACGGCACCATCGACTGATTGCCGCCGATGATGCCCCCGGAGGCCTTCAGGAAGAGGGTCGTCTGCGCCTCGTCAAGCCCCGTCGCATAGGGGTGTGAGCAGACATCGGGCGGGAAGCGGGAGACCCTGGCCGCTCCGGCCTTCCCCTTGCCCCCGTGGGCGACCGCGTCGACGAACGCCGCGAAGGTGACCGAGTCGACGGCGGTGCCGATATGTGAGGTGGTGCGGCCCGGGCAGACGCCCTGGATGAGGATGTTGCTGGCTCCATCGAGAGCCGAGGTCGGGTGCTTGCCGCCCTGCGGCTGGACCGTCTCGTCGGTCAGCGAGCGAACCGTCGTGTAGGAGACGTTGCCGGGGGTCTCATCCGGCTGCGAGTTGATGGCGCGCAGCAGGTGGGAGCCCTTGCCCTGCTGCCAGTCCGCGGGCGGGCACGGCGCGCTTGCGGAGCAACTTCCCTGACCCAGGCTGGTGCCGTGCTGTGTTCCGGCGGCGGCGACCACGTCGCTCACCTTCTTGCGCAGATCGGGCCAATACGTGAGCGCGAACCGCGGCAGGAGGCCCCCCTGGCTGATGCCGATCGCGGCGACCTTGCGGTGAGCCAGGGCGAACTCCTTCCGCAGCCCGTAGACCAGGTACTGGACCGAGATCTGGATGTCCGCCGTGGTGAAGTCCGGGAAGTTGACGTAACAGACCGGATGGCCGTAGGCCTCGAAGGCGCCCTGGCCGATCAGATAGCCCTGGTCTCCCGTGGCTCCGGTCCCGGTCACGAACATCACCGGGGTCGCCGACGCGTTGGTCGGGTCGATCGGGCACTTGAAGGCCGCCTCGAGCTCACTCTGCGGGACAGTCAGACGCGGACCGCTCGCCATCGCCGAGGCAGGACCAACGGTGAATAGGCCCAAGGCGGCTACACAGGCCGTGAGCGCGAGCTTCCCTGCCGTGCGCATTTCGCGAACCATAGTGCTCAGAGAGCGTGTGCAAGCGTCAGAGCGACGATGCGCCCGGTACCCGCCTCGCGCAGCGCATGGGCGCAGGCCGAGAGCGTCGCGCCGGTCGTCCAGACGTCGTCCACCAGCAGCGCCTCCCGCGGGCACGCCATGGCCGCCCAGACGCTGGGTGGATCGGCGAGGCGATCCGACCGCCTCCGTCCGACCTGGCGGCGGCCCCTCCTCCGCCTCAGACAGGCGCAGAGCGGCAGATCGGGAGCGCCGCGCGACCGCGATCGCGATCTCCTCGGCCGGATCGAAGCCTCGCCACCTCCACCTCCACGGGCCCGCCGGCACCGGCACCACCGCATCGACGACCTCGCGTGGCGGCAGCGCTCGCAGCATGGCGGCCGCGGCCACGTCCGCCAGCGCCAGCCTGCGCGCGTACTTGAGGCCGTGCACGACCGAGCGCGCGACCCCCTCGAAGGGCGAGGCGGCCACCGCGAGATCGACACCGGGCGGCCCCTGCTCGATGCCCCTGGGCGCCGCCGCGAGGTCAGCCGCGCAGTCCCGGCAGAGAATCGTCCCCGGCGCGTTGGTGCGAGCGCAGGCCGCGCACAGCGGTGGAGCCACCAGGGAGACGATCCGCTCTATCAATGGCGCGGGGATCGGACAACCGTCCGGGCTGGTTGGTGACGAGAGGCGCGCCGGCTGCCAAGGAAGTACCGTCAGACGACAACACAGGGGAAGAGCGAACGAGGGGAGAAGCGATGGGACGATTCGACATCACCCCCGAGATGGCCGAGGAGTGGCGCGGGAAGTACCGGTCCTCGGTCGAGCCTCACGTGGATCGGTGAGGTCCTCGCGGTCGGCGCCTTCCGCCCGACCGGTGCCGGGACCAAGATGGCGATCAGCAAGCTCCAGGTCGGCGCGCTGGCCTACGGGGCCGCCCACAAGCTGGGCAAGAGCAAGGCCGGCGGCCTGCCGGGCCAGTTCGTGCTCGCCGTCACCCCCGACAAGCTCTATGCCTTCAAGTACAAGCCGGGACGCAGCGGGATCAAGATCAAGGAGGAGTCCGCGTCCTGGGACCGCACCGGCATCAAGGTCGGGACCGACGAGCGTCAGACGACGACGCGGCTGACGCTCGAGTTCGCCGATGGCGAGAAGATCGTCTGCGACCAGGAGGGGCTCGGCGACAATCCCTGGGCGGACGACGTGATCCGCGAGCTGCAGCCGACTAGCCGAGAGGCCGGTCGGCCTCGACTCCGTAGAGGCCGCCCACGACCAGCGCCCCGGCCGGGACCTCCGCGCCGGGCAGCACGACGCAGTCGCGCAGCATCGCCCCGGGTCCGAGGTGGCATCCGTCGCCGACCACCACCGGGCCGTGCAGGTTCGCCCCAGCTCCGACCTGGCAGCCCGGCCCGATCAGAACCGGGGGCTTGACCTTGACCCCGTCGAGATCGGAGCCCTCTCCGGCGTAGACGCCCTGCGGCACCGTCAGGGGCCGGCGGCTCGACGCCGACCGCGCCCGAGAGCGCGTCGAGGTTGCCCTGGACGAACTCGCCGACCGAGCCGACGTCGTTCCAATAGGCGTCGATCTCGTGCGAGTAGAACGGGATGTCGCCGTCGAGCAGGGCCGGGAAGACGTCCATCGCCCAGTCGACGAAGCCGGGTGGCTGGTCGTCGTCCGCCGCCGGGCTCTTCTGGTCAGGCGGGGGGAAGTGGTCGAAGATCTCCGAGCGGAACATGTAGATGCCGCAGTTGGCCAGGTCCGAGAGCGCCTCCGCGGGCTCGGGCTTCTCCTGGAACCCCTGGATGCGCCCCTCGTCGTCCGTGATCGCGACTCCGAACTGCGTGGTGTCCTCCACCCGCTTGGTGGCGATGGTGAGCGATCGCTCCGCGCTCGACGTTGGCCTCGTGGGCCTCTCGCATCGCGCTCAGGTCGATGCTGGTGAGGGCGTCGCCGGAGATGATCAGGAAGGAATCGGTCTCCCCCAGGAAGTCCCGGACCTTGCCCACGCCGCCGGCGGTGCCCGAGCGGCTCCGGCTCCTCGCTGTATTCGATCCGCAGGCCGAAGCCGGAGCCGTCTCCGAGAACCTCGCGGATCTGCTCGGGCAGGTAGGAGAGGTTGGCGACGACGTCCTCGAAGCCATGCCGCGCGAGCAGATCGGCGATCCAGGCGACGATCGGCCTGTTCAGCACGGGGGCGACCGGCTTCGGCATCACGTAGGTGAGCGGCCGCAGCCGCGTGCCCAGCCCCGCCGCCAGGATCATCGCCCTCATGAGGGCGACAGGTTCTCAGACCGCGGCGGAGTTGCCTTCGGGTCGCTCACCTGTGCTTCTTCTTGTGGTGCTTGTGCTTCTTGCACTTCTTGTGCTTCTTGTGCTTCTTCGAGGAGAAGGCGCGATGCTTCTTGTGCTTGTGCTTCTTCTTGCACTTCTTGTGCTTCTTGCGACCGGCGCGGCCGGGCAGCAGGAGGGCGGGCTCGCCGGACTGGGGCCCGGACAGGCCGCGGCGGCTGAGGATGGGCTCGAACCGACGATCCTGTCCACCGCGTCGCCGTTCGTGACGTAGAGGTTGCAGCTCCCGTCCTCGCCGAACGACTGGGGGCCGCTGAGGGCCCCGGGCGCGCTCTCGGCACGATCGCCACTGGCGAACGGAATGCCGAGCTGGATCGAGCGGAGCTCGCCCTGACAGAAGTCCACGTAGAGGTAGCGCCCCGCCAGCTCGGGGATCTGGGTCCCCCGGTAGATGTAGCCGCCCATGATCGCGCAGCCGAAGGCCTCATCGCCTGCCCGGGTCGCTGTGCGGATAGGCGAAGACGGGCAGCGTCGTGCCGCCGGCGGAGCACGGATCGGAGGTGCCCTGGTCGGAGAAGCCCTCGCAGCCCGGCCAGCCGAAGTTGGCCCCCCGGCCCAGCCCGCTGGACGCCGGTGCGAGGTCGATCTCCTCCCAGGTGACCTGCCGACGTCCCCGATGATCAGGTCGCCGGTTCGCGTGGTCGAAGGAGAACCGCCACGGGTTGCGGAAGCCCAGGGCCCAGATCTCGTGGCGGGCGGAGCCGGACGTGGCGAACGGGTTGCTCGGCGGGATCGAGTACGCGCCTGGGGTGCTCCCGTGCGGGTCGATGCGCAGCATCTTGCCGTTGAGGAGGGTGGGATCGGGGGCCGTCGCGCCGCCGGTGCCGCCGTCACCGACGGAGATGTAGAGGAGGCCGTCCTTGCCGAACTGGAGCTGGCCGCCGTTGTGATTGCCCGCCACTGCGCTCGGCCGCGAGATCGTCAGCACCGGCCGGCGGCTTCCAACGCTCGCCACGTTGGGGTTCGAGCTGACGTGGAACTCATCGACGTGCCCCAGCCCATCGTCGCCGTCCGCCGCCGCAGTCCCCGTGTAGAAGACGTAGAAGAGGCCGTTGGTCGCGTAGTTGGGGTCGAAGGCCATCGAGAGCAGCCCGCGCTCGCCGTCCTCGGTGGTCCGGTCGTGGATGTCGAGGAACTGGCTCGTGACGCCGTCGTGGACAACCTGGATGTAGCCGGCGCGCTCGACGACGAACAGCCGCGGGTCGCCCGGCGGCGCCGTCACGTAGATCGGGCTGTTGAAGTCCCCGACCGGCTGCAGGCTCACCGCATCGGCGCGCGCCGCCGCCGAGAGCAGCACCAGCAGGCACCCCACCAGCAGGGCGATTCGCATCCGCACTCTCATCCCACCCCCATGATCCCGCGCTCCAGCGGCGCCTATGTGCCGCTGGACAAACCTAGTAGCGGTAGTGGTCGCCCTTGTAGGGGCCCTCGACCGGCACGCCTATGTAGGCGGCCTGATCGGGCTTGAGCTCGGTGAGCTCGACGCCGAGCGCGTCGAGGTGGAGGCGGGCGACCTTCTCGTCCAGGTGCTTGGGCAGCACGTGGACCTCCTTGCCGTAGGCGTCCGCCTTGCCGTACAGCTCGATCTGGGCGATCACCTGGTTGGTGAACGAGTTCGACATCACGAAGCTCGGATGGCCGGTGGCGTTGCCCAGGTTGAGCAGGCGGCCCTCGGAGAGCACGATGATCGAGTGGCCGTCAGGGAAGCGCCACTCGTCGACCTGCGGCTTGATGTTGATCCGCTCGATGCCGTCGAGCTTCTCGAGCCCGGCCATGTCGATCTCGTTGTCGAAGTGGCCGATGTTGCCGACGATCGCCTGGTGCTTCATCGCCGCCATATGGTCCACCGTGATCACGTCCTTGTTGCCGGTCGCCGTGACGAAGACGTCGCCCTCGCCGAGCACGCTCTCCAGCGCCCGCACCTCGTAGCCCTGCATCGCGGCCTGGAGCGCGCAGATCGGGTCGATCTCGGTGACGATCACGCGGGCGCCCTGCCCGCGCAGCGACTCGGCACAGCCCTTGCCGACGTCGCCGAAGCCGCAGATCACGGCGGTCTTGCCGCCGATCATCACGTCGGTGGCGCGGTTGATGCCATCGATCAGGGAGTGGCGGCAGCCGTAGATGTTGTCGAACTTCGACTTGGTGACCGAGTCGTTGACGTTGATCGCCGGGAAGAGCAGCGTGCCGTTCGCCTGGCGCTCGTAGAGGCGGACCACGCCGGTGGTGGTCTCCTCGGTGACGCCCTTGATTCCCTCGGCCATCTGGGTGAAGCGCTGCGGCTCGGCTTCCAGGCTCGCGCGGAGGATCTCCAGGATCACCTTCTCCTCCTCGGACTCGGCGGTCTCCGGCCCGGGGACCGCGCCCGCGGCCTCGTACTCGACGCCGAGGTGCACAAGCAGGGTGGCGTCTCCGCCGTCGTCCAAGAGCATGTTGGGGCCGGTCTCACCGTTGGGCCCGGGCTCGGGCCAGGTCAGGGCGTGACCGGTGCACCACCAGTACTCGGCCAGCGTCTCGCCCTTCCAGGCGAAGACCGGGACGCCCTGCGGGTCCTTCTGAGTCCCCTCGGGCCCGACGGCAACCGCGGCGGCCGCATGGTCCTGTGTGGAGAAGATGTTGCAGCTCGCCCACCGAACCTCCGCGCCGATCGCGACCAGCGTCTCGATCAGCACCGCCGTCTGCACCGTCATGTGAAGCGATCCGGTGATCCGGGCGCCCTTCAGCGGCTTCGACTCGGCGAACTCCTCGCGCGTCGCCATCAGGCCGGGCATCTCGTGCTCGGCGAGCCGGATCTCCTTGCGGCCGAACTCGGCCAGGGAGAGGTCGGCGACCTTGAAGTCGAGGCCGTCGATGCTGGTTGCGCTGATGCCGGGTGCGCTGGTGGCGGTGCTCACGCGGTGGTTGGTCTCCTGGATCGAGATTTGAGGGTGCCCAAGGCTAACGGGCCGGGGCGCGGGCTACGGTCTCAGGATGGAGAAGGAATCCGGGTCGCAGAGGGTACGGTGATCCCGCTCGACGAGATTGAGCTGCGCGCCAGCCGCTCCTCGGGACCGGGCGGCCAGCACGCCAACGTGACGGCCTCGCGGATCGAGGCGGTGTTCGACGTGGAAGCCTCGGAGGCGCTCAACGACGCAGCAGCGAGCCCTGCTTCGGCGCAAGCTCGGCGATCGTGTCACCGCCGTCGCCCAGGACGCCCGCAGCCAGGCGCGAAACCGCGAGCTGGCCCTGGAGCGCCTCGCGGGAGAAGCTCGCCGCCGGCCTGCGGCGCCCGAAGCCGCGCCGCCCGACCAGGCCGTCGCGCGCGGCCCGCGCCGCGAACGGCGCCGTCTGAACAGAAGCGCAGCGACCTCCGCAGCGAAGGGCGCGGAGGACGAGCCGCCCGATCGACGGACTAGCGGACCGATGCCGGAGTCCGGTCATGCCGACTCCGATGCCGAAGTGGCACAGCTTCAGGGCCGGCCCATCTCCTTCTTGAAGCCCTCGAGCACGTCGACCGCCAGCGGATCGACGCCGCGCGCGTTGGCGAGCTCGATCGCCAGCAGGTCGCCGAGCATGACCGTGTGCAGGACGCGCTCCGTGCGCGTCTCGCCCTCGGTCTCGAGGTTGATCACCGCCGCGGCGTATGGCTCGATCGCCTTCGCGGTGAGCTCGAAGCGCCTGCGCTCGCGCGGGTGCTGATCGCGGTCCTCGAGGAAGATCGCGGCGAAGCGCCCTTCCGACCCCGACCAGCCCTCGATCTCGTTGTGGTCGGCCTCCGGCAGAACTGCGGTGATAGGCCGGCATCTTGGCGTTCTCGTTGATCTGGCATTTCCAGCGGTAGGCGACCGACGCGGTGAGGTCGCTGCCGTGGATGACGGGGATCGCATCGCCGATCTGGCCGGCCAGATCCTTGGCACGCGACTCCGCCGCATCGAAGGCCTCGCCCAGGTGCGAGGCCGCGGCGTCGATCTCCGTGTGCAGCCGGGGCCCAGCCAGCGTGAGCGCCGCCAGCTCGGCGGCGACGCAGAACATGTATCCGACCGCGGCCCGCGGCTGCAGGCCGGCGGGAAGGCCGATCACGGGGACGTCGTCGGCTCGGGCTGCCTCGGCGAGCTCTCCGCCCGTCGTGGCAACCAGCCGCTGGGCGCCGAGCGCCTCGGCCGCGGCGTAGCAGGCCAGGGTCTCCTCGGTGTTGCCCGAGTAGCTCGAGCAGAGCACGGCCGAGCCAGCCGGAGCCCAGGCCGGCAGCTCGTAGCCGCGCGCCACCAGCATCGGCTTGGTGAGCCTGTCAGAGAGCGCCGCGACCGCGAGATCCCCCCCGATGGCGGAGCCGCCCATGCCGCAGACGAACGCCGTCGGCGCCTCCATCGTGGCCGCGCGGGCGGTCTCGATCCGCCAGAGCGCGTCGCGCAGGTGGTCCGGCATCGCGCGGACCGCGTCCAGCATGTCGCCACCCACCACGGCCATCTCTAGACACGCTCCCCTTCGCCGACCACCGCGCCGTCAAGCTCGGCACCGTTCTCCACGGTCACACCGGCGCTGAGAATGCTGTTCGAGACGGTCGCGTTGTCCTCGACCGCGCAGCCGTCCAACAGCACCGAGCGCTCGACGGTCGCGCCGTCGCCGACCCGGCAGTTCCGGCCGACGACGCACGGCGGCTTGAGCCGCGCAGCCGGCGAGACCTCGCTGCCCTCCCCCACCATCGCCGCGCCGTCGAGTCCGGCGCCGACCACCGTCTCGACCCGGCGCTCGAGAATGTCCCAGTTCGCCTCCAGGTAGCGGTCCGGCGTTCCGATGTCGATCCAGTATCCCTCCAGGCGAATCCCGTAGAGGCCCTCGCCGACCATCCGAGGGAAGACCTCGCGCTCGATCGAGACCGCCGTGTCGGGCGGGATCAGGTCGAGCACGGAGCGCTCAAGCAGGTAGGCCCCGGCGTTGATCTCGTCCGTGTCGATCTGGTCCGGCTCGGGCTTCTCGAGGAACTCGATCACCTCGCCGTCGTCGTGGCGGTGGACCAGGCCATAGCCCGTCGGGTCGGGGACCGGGTAGAGGGCGATGGTCGCCCGCGCCCCGGTGCTCTTGTGCTGCTCGATCAGAGCCGTCAGGTCGAGGTCGCAGAGGATGTCGCCGTTCAGGACCAGGAACCGGTCGGCGAGCATTTCCTCGAGCGAACCGGATCGCACCTGCCGTGCCGCGGGCGTCCGGCTCCTCGGCGTAGCGGATCTGGACTCCGGGCTCCAGCGCGGCCAGCGTGCTCCGTATTCCGTCGGCGAGGAAGCCGCAGGAGACGATCACGTCGTCGACGCCGTGCCGGGCCAGCCAGTCGATCACGTAGGCGATGTGAGGCCGGCCGGCCAGTGGCAGCACCGGCTTGGGGACCGTGTAGGTGAGGGGCCGCAGGCGAGTGCCCTCGCCGCCGGCCAGGATCAGCGCCTGCACGTCATCGCTCCGCCACCGCCGAGCGGTCCGCGGCGCTCGGCCGCCCGATGCCCTCGTAGGTGATTCCGGCGGCTGCGAGGGCCGCCTCGTCCAGGTAGTTGCGGCCGTCGATCAGGAGCGGGGTCTTCATTCTCCTGGCGACCTCGGCCCAGTCGAGTCCTGCGAACTCCGGCCACTCGGTGACCAGGACGGCCGCGTCGGCTCCGTCAAGCGCGTCGAGTGCGCTGGGGGCCATCTCAACCCCCGGCAGGAGCGGCGCCGCAACCTCCTCGGCCACCGGGTCGTAGGCGACGACCTTCGCGGCCTCGCCCTCGAGGCGAGCGGCGAGCACCAGGCTCGACGCGCCCCGCATGTCGTCGGTATCGGGCTTGAAGGCCAGCCCGAGGAGCGCCACGCGCTTGCCGACCAGCGAGTCCAGGTGCTTGGAGAGCTTCGCCATCACCCGCCGCTTCTGTAGCTCGTTCACCTCGATGACCGAATTGAGCAGCTGGAAGTGGTAACCGGAATTGGCGGCAAGCATCTTCAGCGCCGAGACATCCTTCGTGAAACAGGAGCCGCCGTAGCCGATTC
Organism: uncultured Solirubrobacterales bacterium; assembly: GCA_963763985.1. Taxonomy (GTDB): domain Bacteria; phylum Actinomycetota; class Thermoleophilia; order Solirubrobacterales; family 70-9; genus DASUPK01. Next base: position 321,638 of record CAVXQO010000016.1, read on the forward strand.
CCGCCTGCAGGAAGCGCGAGCCGATGCGGTCATCGAGTCCCATCCCCTGGGCCACGTCGGTCACGTCGGCGCCGAGCTCCTCGCAGACGTTGGCGATCTCGTTGATGAAGCTGATCTTGGTCGCGAGGAACGCGTTCGATGCGAGCTTGACCATCTCGGCGCTGGAGACGTCGGTGCGAACGATCGGTGCGCCGAGTGGCTCGTAGACCGCGGAGACCGCATCCGCCGCCCACTCGTCACCCGCGTCGGCCCCAATGAGCACTCGGTCCGGGTGCATGAAGTCCTTGATGGCCGTGCCCTCCCTGAGGAACTCGGGGCAGGACACATAGGCCAGATCGGGCGCATCGCGGTGAATCGTCCGGCCGGTGCCCACCGGCACCGTGCTCTTCATCACCAGCGCCTTGCCCTCGGGATCGCCGATCTCCTCCACCGCTTGGTTGACGGCCGACAGGTCCGCATCGCCGGAGTAGGTCGGGGGGGTCTGCACGCAGACGAAGATCAGGCGAGGCCCATCGAGCAGCTCAGCCATCTCGGTGGTGAACGTGAGCCGCTCGCTGTTTCGCTCGATCATCTCGGGCAGCTCGGGTTCGTGGATCGGGATCTCGCCGCGATTGAGCGAGTCGACCTTCTCCGGGATGATCTCCCTGACGACCACGCGGTGACCGATCTCCGCGAAGCAGGCAGCGGTCACCAGCCCGACCCAGCCGGCCCCGACTACCCCGATCGGCTCCCTCTCGGTCACAGGCTCCCCGTCCCGGTCAGGTCCCCGGGAGCTGTCGGAAGCCCTCGGCGATCTTCAGCATGTCCACGTTCGAGACGGTCTCGATCAACGAGTTGGAGACCCAGAACGAGCCCTGGTCGGTCTGCCAGGCGACCATCCGCAAGCGATCGCCATCGTAGTAGAGCTTGTAGTCCCGGTCGCCGATCGTCTTCTCGTCGGTCGGGTTGGAGAGGATCGGCGGATCCTTCCAGCGGGTGCCCTCGAAGCCGTAGTAGTCGCCAAGCGTCGGCAGCGAGAAGACCCACTTGTAGGCAGCGCGCTCAGACTGTGGAGGCGCCTGGTCGCCCTTCCCGTTGATCTTGTAGACGCGGGGCTTCTGGGCATAGTCGCTGCCGTCCTCCAGGACGGTCGGATAGAAGACTGGGACCTTCTCCTTGCGCGCCCTGATCGCCTGGGCGAGCTGCTTGCCGTAAGTGGTCCGGGTCAGCGTGGTGGGCAACGACGAGCCCGATGACTTCTTCTTGGGGGCCGCCGGCGTCGCCTTGGTGTGGTCCGGCGGCTGCTGGGGGGAAACGGCCTTCTTCGGCTGGGCGCTCGAGCCCGCGGGCCCCGGGGTGCCCTGCACTCCGAGGAACTGATCCACCGCGGTGTGGATCTCGTCCGGGGTGGCGGTCACGAACGACGGGCCAAGCGTGCCAGTGAAATGGATCTCCTTGATCTGGGCGCCGCGCAGGTCGAAGAACAGCCTCAGCACCTGAAGCATCTCCTCCGCGGAGCCGATATCCGACGAGGTGTAGGTCGTGAAGATCTTGACCAGCTTCTTGCGGTCCTCGATCAGCCGCGACGGCGGCACCTTGGCGCGCGCCTCTCGCAGGAAGGCCTGCTGCCGGGCGGCGCGAACGATGTCGTTGTCCGTGTGGCGGTACCGGGCGAAGGAGAGGGCGTCGAAGCCGCAGAGCGCCTGGTATCCGGGCTGCAGGTTGATCTCAGAGGTGCCCGTATGCGGCGCGATGTAGTAGCGGCGGTCGACGTCGACGTAGACGCAGCCGATCGCGTTGACGGCCCGGGCGAAGCCGGTGAAGTCGACGTTCACGAGGTGGTTGACCTGCAGCCCGGTGAGCTGCCTGACGGTCCGGAGGGTCAGCTTGGGACCGCCGATCGAGTACGCGGCGTTGAGCTTGTCGGTCCCGACTCCGGGAATTTCGACCTTGAGGTCGCGGGGAAGCGAGAGGAGCGCGATCGCCCCGCGGTCCGGATCGAGCCGCAGCAGCATCGTCGTGTCGGACAGGCCGAATTTGCCGCTGATGGCCTGGTTGCGCCTGTCCGAGCCGATGATCAGGATCGTCTGCGGCCCGGAGCTCGACGTCTTCGTCAGGAAGGGGTCCAGGCCTGCGATCTCGGCGTGGTTCTTGAGCGCATTGGCGATGTCGGACAGGTAGAGGATCAGGCTCGCCGAGGTGGCACCCGCGATTGAGCCGACGATCAGAAACGACGCAGTCAGGAACCGGAGCCAGATCGGGAAGCCGATGTGGCTCCGCACGGCCTTGAAGCCAGATGTGATCTTCGGTCCCGCCGCCTTCTCGACTTTCTCGAACCCGGAGGTGATGGCGGAGCCGGCCCGCTTGACGCGGTCAGCCGCTGAGCCCACCAGGGTGGGCTCGTCGGCCTCGGCCTCGGCGGCCTCCAGCCCATCCCACTCCTGAGTCTCGGCCGAGACGACGTGCTCGAGCTCGTCCTCCTCGTCGAGCTCCTCCTCCTCGTAATCCTCGTCGTCGAGCTCTTCGTCGTCGAGATCCTCGTCGTCGAGCTCTTCCTCGTCGTCGACGTCCTCCGGGAGGTCGTCGCCGACCTCGTACTCCTCGGTCTCGTCGGGACGCGGGTCCTCGTCGCCGTTGCCCTTGCCGCCGCCGGGCTTCCTCCCGGGGCTCACGCCATCATCCCGGGGAAGTTCTTGACAAAGCCCTCGAGCGCCTGGCGATAGCTGCGCAGCGAGCTGATCGAGACCCACTCGCCGGGGCCGTGGTGGCCGTCTCCGATGGGACCGAACTCCACCGCCGGGACTCCGGCTGCCAGAAAGGAAACCGCGTCAGACGCGCCGTCGCGGCCGACGCTCATCACCCGCTCGGGATGGTGCGGGGACGCGGCCTCGCAGAGCCCGCGCACGAAGGGCGAGTCGGGCTCCACCACCGCGGGCGGGCGCCTGAAGGTGGTGAGCACCCGGGTGTCGGGCAGGCCGCTGACCTGCCCGAGGATCTCATCTGGATCCTGGTCCGGCAGGAAGCGGATATCGACGTCTATGACGCAGGTGTCGGGCACTTTGTTCAGGGCGTCGCCGCCCATGATCCGGCCAAGGTTGATGGAGGGGCGGTCGAACAGGGCGGAACTGTGACGCGCAAACGGTAGCGATTCGACGCCTCTGAACACCTCAACCGCCTTGACCACCGCGTTGTCCCCCAGCCACGGCGTGGCGCCGTGGGCGGAGCGTCCCTGCACCTCCAGCCTGACCGCCAGCACCCCCTTCGCCTGCACGCCCACCTGGAGGTTGGTGGGCTCGCCGGTGATCGCGAAGTCCCCGACGAAGCCGCTCGCCACCAGCGCGTCGGATCCTCGGTTCTCCTCCTCCTCCGATTCCTCGTCGGAGACGATCCCGAGCCTCAGGCGCACTTCGTCCTGGTCGCGGAGGTCGTGCAGGACGACCAGCATCACGGCCAGCGCCCCCTTCATGTCATAGGCGCCGCGGCCGACCAGCCGGTCGTCCTCGATCCGAGGCTTGAACTGATCGAGGCCGCCGGGGACAACGTCCATGTGGCCGTGCAACACCAGGGTTGGCGCATCGGGCGACCCCACCTCTGCGGTCGTCACCGGAAGCCCACGCGACTCGGTCTGGGACGCCTTGATGTCGTTCGACTCGAGCCAGCCGCCGACGAACTCGGCCGCGCGCCGCAGCCCCTCGGCGTTGGAGGTGTCGAAGGCGATCAGTCGCTGCGCGAGCGCCAGCTCATCCATGCGCAGATGCTAGGTGCCGTCAGGACTCAGCGCCTGCGACGGCCAGGAACGCCTCGGCGCGCTCCTTGTCCTTAAGCGCCTGGGTGTGGGCGCCGGAGCCCTCCTCGGACTCCCCCAGCCTCGCGTCCGCGTCCTCGATCCGGCTGCGAAGCTCGGCGGTGTCCAGGCTCTCGGGCGGGATCGCCTCGCCAACCAGCACGGTGGCGCGGTTCGCGAAGACCTGCAGCCAGCCCTCCGCCTGGGCCCAGCGCCTGACCTCGCCGCCGGGCATGTGCAAGCGAAGCTCCGTCGGGCGAAGCCTGGCGAGCACCGGAACGTGGTTGGCGAGAATGCCGATCTCGCCGACCGCGGTGCGCGAGGAGAGCTGGTGCACCTCGCCGTTGAATACCTCCCCCTCGGGGGTGAGGACGCGCGCGCTGAGCTCGTGCTCCGTCAACGCTTCGCCTCCTCAGCTTCGCTTCCGGGGGCTACGCGAATCAAGCTGCCTTCTCCTCCTGCTCGGATGCCTCGGCCGCCGCCGACTCGGCCGGCTCCTCGGCCCGCATCTTCTTCGAAGCCTCGAGCACCTGGTCGATCGTGCCCTGCATGTAGAAGGCGCGCTCGGGGATGTCATCGTGCTCGCCGTCGACGATCTCCTTGAAGCTGCGGACGGTCTCCTCGACCGGCACGTACTCGCCGTCGCGACCCGTGAACTGGGAGGCGACGAAGAACGGCTGGGAGAGGAAGCGCTGGATCTTCCGCGCCCGCGACACGGTCTGCTTGTCCTCATCCGAGAGCTCGTCGATCCCGAGGATCGCGATGATGTCCTGCAGCTCCTTGTAGCGCTGCAGGGTCTCCTGGACGCGGGTCGCCGTGTCGTAGTGCTCCTCGCCGAGGATCTCCGGCTTGAGGATCGTCGAGGTCGAGTCGAGCGGGTCCACCGCCGGGTAGATGCCCTGCTCGACCAGGGAGCGCGTCAGCACCGTGGTGGCGTTGAGGTGCGCGAACACCGATGCCGGTGCCGGGTCGGTGAGGTCGTCGGCCGGCACGTAGATCGCCTGGACGGAAGTAACGGAACCTTCGCGTGTCGAGGTGATCCTCTCCTGGAGGTCGCCCATCTCCGTCTCGAGCGTCGGCTGGTAGCCGACGGCCGAGGGCATCCGCCCGAGCAGCGCCGAGACCTCGGAGCCGGCCTGGACGAACCGGAAGATGTTGTCGATGAAGAGCAGCACGTCCTGGCCGCCCTGCTGGCGGAAGTACTCCGCCATGGTCAGGCCGGAGAGCGCCACGCGGAGACGCGCGCCCGGCGGCTCGTTCATCTGGCCGAAGACGAGCATCGTCTTGTCGATGACCCCGGACTCCTTCATCTCGAGCCAGAGGTCGTTGCCCTCGCGGGAGCGCTCGCCGACACCGCAGAAGGCGGAGAGGCCCTCGTGCTCCTCGGCGATGGAGCGGATCAGCTCCTGGATCAGAACGGTCTTGCCCACTCCCGCGCCGCCGAACAGGCCGACCTTGCCGCCCTTGGCGTAGGGCGCCAGCAGGTCCACGACCTTGATCCCCGTCTCCAGGATCTCCTGGGAAGGAGCCAGGTCCTCAACCTCGGGCGCGCGGCGGTGGATCGGCCAGCGCTCCCCCGCGGGGAGCTCCGGGCCCTCGTCGATCGTCTCGCCGAGCAGGTTGAAGATGCGGCCGAGGGTCTCCTTTCCGACGGGGACCGTGATCGGCCCGCCGGTGTCGATCACCTTGTCGCCGCGGCGCAGGCCGTCGGTGGCGTCCATGGCGATCGCGCGGACCCGGTCGTCGCCGAGATGCTGCTGGACCTCGCAGATCAGGTTGAGCTCGGTGCGGCTCTCCTCGGGCGGGACCTCGATCTTCAGTGCGCTGAAGATCTCGGGGATGTGGTCGGGGAAGACGACGTCGATGACGACGCCCGTCACCTGCTCGACGGTCCCCGTGTTGTTTCCGTTGTCAGCCATTCGTCTCCTTCTCTATTCCAAGTCCAAGTTCTTTACGAGACGCCCTCGGCGCCGGCGACGACCTCGAGGATCTCCTGCGTGATCTCGGCCTGCCGCACCCGGTTCATCTCCAGGGTCAGGTCCGAGATCACCTCCTTGGCGTTTTCCGCGGCGTTCCGCATCGCGGTCATCCGCGCCCCGTGCTCCGACGCCGTCGACTCCAGCAGCGCCCGGTAGACGTTGAGCTGGGCGTACTCGGGGATCAGCTCGCCGAGCAACTCCTCAGGCTCCGGCTCGTAGTCCCAGAGCGACTTGCGGTGCGCCTCGGCGAGCCTGGGGTCAAGCTCCTCGCCCTCATCCGGGGTGAGCTCCTCCACCCCCTCGCCGAAGACGTCGGCCTGCTGGACGGGGAGCAGCGTCTGCCTGCGCACGTACTGGGTGAGCGGCGACACGTACCGGTTGTAGATCAGGTCCACGCGGTTCAGGTCCTTGTCGACGTACGAGGCGATCAGGTCGTCCGCGATCTCCCTCGCGTTGGCAAAGGCGGGACGGTCGGTGAACCCGACGTACTCGCCGTGCAGGTCCTCGCCCCGGAAGCGCATCGTCGAGACGCCGCGGCGGCCCACGATCGAGAAGCGGACCTCCTTGCCCTCCTGCGAGAGCTCTCGCTGGAGCTGCACCCCGGCGCGGATGATCTGGGAGTTGAACGAGCCGGCAAGGCCGCGGTCGCCGGTCACCAGCAGGATGCCAACGGTGCGCTCCTCCTCGTGCTCCTGGAGGACGGGCAGGTTGCGCGCCTCGACGCCGGCGGCCTCCGCGACCTCGCGGGTCATCTTGCGCAGCTCGCGCGCGTACGGGCGCAGAGCGTCGATCCGCTGCTCCGCGCGGCGCAGGCGCGCCGCCGCGACCATCTCCATGGCACGCGTGATCTTCTGCACGTTCTTCACGGAGGAGATCCGGTTCTTGACTTCCTTGCGAGTTGCCATGGATCAGGCGACCGCAGGCTCCTCGGAAGGCTGCTCGCTCGGCTGTCCGCCGTTCTCGGGCTTCTGCTCCTCGTCGCGCGACTTGATCCGGTCCGACTCGCCCTCCTCGAGCGGGTTGCCCTCGCGGTCGAAGTCGGGGCCGAAGTCGTCGATCATGCCCTCGATCGACTTTCCGAGAGCCTCCTCGTCCTCATCGGAGAGCTGGCCGGTCTCGTTGATCCGGTCGATCAGGTCCTTGTTCTCCGCGTGGAGCCTGTCCATCAGGTCCGCGAGGAACTCGGCTACCCGCTCGGTCTTGATCCGGTCCAGGTATCCCCCGGTTCCGGAGTAGATCGATGCGACCTGCTCGGCGACCGGCATCGGCTGGCGCTCCTTCTGGTTGAGCGCCTCGACCATCCGCTCGCCTCGGGCGAGCTGCTTCTGGGTCTCGGGATCGAGCTCGGAGCCGAACTGCGCGAAGGCCTCGAGCTCGCGGTACTGGGAGAGGTCCAGGCGCAGCTGGCTGGCGACCTTCTTCATCGCCTTGGTCTGCGCGTTGCCTCCCACCCGGGAGACCGACGTGCCGACGTTGATCGCCGGCCGGACGCCCGAGTAGAAGAGGTCCGTCTCCAGGAAGATCTGGCCGTCGGTGATCGAGATGACGTTCGTCGGGATGTACGCCGAGATGTCGCCGGCCTGCGTCTCGATGATCGGCAGGGCGGTCAGCGAGCCGGCGCCCTGCTCGTCGGAGAGCTTCACCGCCCGCTCCAGCAGCCTGGAGTGGAGGTAGAAGACGTCGCCCGGGTAGGCCTCGCGGCCCGGCGGGCGCCTCAGCAGCAGCGACATCTGCCGGTAGGCGGCCGCGTGCTTGGAGAGGTCGTCGTAGATGCAGAGGGCGTGCTTGCCCTGGTAGAGGAAGTGCTCGCCCATCGCGCAGCCCGCGTAGGGAGCCATGTACTTGATCGGCGCGGCCTCGTCGGCGGGGGCGGCGACGATGATCGTGTTCTCCATCGCGCCGTTCTCCTCCAGGGTCTCCATCACCTGGACGACGGTGGACATCCGCTGGCCGATCGCGACGTAGATGCAGACGACGTCGGAGTCCTTGTTGTTGATGATCGTGTCGATCGCGATCGCCGTCTTGCCGGTCTGGCGGTCGCCGATGATCAGCTCGCGCTGGCCGCGGCCGATCGGGATCATCGAGTCGATCGCCTTGAGGCCGGTCTGCATCGGCTCCTCGACCGGCTGGCGGTGGACGACGCCGGGCGCCTTGAACTCGGCGGGACGGGTCTCGGACGTGTTGATCTCGCCCTTGTCGTCCAGCGGGCGGCCCAGCGGATCGACCAGGCGGCCGAGCAGCTGCTCGCCGACCGGGATCTCGAGCAGCCTCCCCGTGCGCTTCACGGTGTCGCCCTCGCTGACCTTGTCCCACTCGCCGAAGAGCACGGCGCCGACGTTGTCCTCCTCGAGGTTGAGCGCCAGCCCGACCACGTCGTGCGGCAGCTCGAGCATCTCCAGGGACATGCAGTTGTCGACTCCGTGAATGCGGGCGATGCCGTCGCCGATCTCGAGCACGGTCCCGACCTCGGAGAGGTCCGCGGAGTCTGTGTCCATGCCCTCGATCCGCTCGCGAAGGATTGATGCGATCTCGTCCGGCTTTATCTCCATCTCTCTACGTCACTCCTTTGCCTACGCCGCTTGAGCGACGCTCTTTCGAAGTTTCTCGAGCCTGTTCCTGATGCTCGTGTCCAAGACCATGTTTCCGACCTGCACAACCAGCCCCCCGAGGATGTCGGGGTCGACCCGGCTCTCCAGCTCGACCGTCTCCCCTGTCTGCTGCTCGATCTCCGAGCCGATCCGCTGCGCGACCTCGGGATCAAGCTCGACGGCGCTGGTGACGGTGACGCCGAGACGCTTGTTCTCCGTGTCCCAGAGTGAGTCGAACTGACGGCGGATGCGGAAGAGCACCGGCATCCGGTGCTTCTCGATCAGCAGCTCCAGGAAGTTGACCAGCTCGGGCTCGGCACCGCCGATCGCCTTCTCCAGGCCGTCGGCCTTCTCGGCGGACGAGAAGTAGGGGCTGAAGAAGAAGAGCTGCATTTCACGATTGTCCGCGAGCGCGTCGGCGAACTGGCCGAGCTGCTCGCGGATCGTGTCGAGCTTCCCCATCTTCTTGGCCACTCCGAAGAGGGCGTCCGCATATACGCGGGCGATGTGTTCCATCGCTAGCTCGCGGCCTCCTCGGTCGCCCCGCTGCCACTCAGGCTGGAGAAGTCGACCTCGCTGAGGGCCTCGTCGATCAGGCGCCTCTGGTCGTCTCCGCTGAGCGACTTGCGCGTGACCTTCTCGGTGGTCAGCACGGTCAGGTCGGCCACCTCCTTGCGGATCCGCTCCAGGGAACGGCGTGTCTCGGCCTCGATGTCGCGGCGAGCGGCCGCGAGCAGCTCCTCGCGCTTCTCGCGGCCCTCGTCCGCCGCCTGCGTCTTGGTCGTATCCGCCGCCTTGCGGGCGCGGGCGACGATGTCGTCCGCCTGCTCGCGGGCCTCGCGCAGGCGCCCGCGGTACTCCTCGAGGATCTTGTCCGCCTCTTCGCGGGTCTTCTCCGCCTGGTCGATCGAGTCCCGGATGGCGTTGGCGCGCTTGTCGAGCGCCTCCTGGATCCGCGGGAAGGCGACCTTGCTGAGCACGTACATCGTGATCCCGAAAACGAGCAGCGTCCAGATCATCAGGCCGAGGTTCGGCGAGACGAGGAAGCTGCCGCCCGAATCCTTGGCGGCCAGGGGAATCGTCGCTATCTGTGTGACGGGATCCACGGGCGGCCTAGAGGAAGAAGGCGATCAGACCGAAGATGAATGTGTAGAAGGCGACGGCCTCGGTGAGGGCGAAGCCCAGCCAGCGAATCGACTGGAGGTCGTCCTTCATCTCGGGTTGGCGGGCGACCGACTCGATCTCCTTACCGAAGATGAAGCCGATGCCGATGCCGGCTCCGATCGAGCCGAGCCCGGCGCCGACGCCCAGCGCGATCGCCTTGCCGGCGTCCGTGATGCCGGTGTCGGTGATCCCGCTCGACGCTTGCGCGATCGGGGTCAAGAGGTCCATTGACACTGCTCCTTTCTAGTGACTCTCGGCGACTGCGCCGCCGATGTAGATGGAAGAGAGGGTGGCGAAGATGAACGCCTGAAGCGTTGCGATCAGCCCCACCTCCAAGATGAAGAAGACGAACGCGAGCGGGAACGTCAGCGCCCCGAGCGCGGACAGGCCGAGCAGCACGGCCAGTCCGCCGCCCATGAATAGGAGCAGCAGGTGCCCGGCGAGAATGTTGGCGAACAGTCGTACCGAGAGCGAGACGAGCCGCATGAAGTGGGAGAGCAGCTCGATCCCGAAGATCAGGGCCTTGGCGACGGGGTTCATGTCCTCGAGGCCGGCCGGAAGGAAGCTGCCCAGGTACTTGAAGAGACCCTTGGCCCTGATCCCCTCGATGTGGTAGCTGAACCAGACGACGAGGGTGAGTGAAAGCGCAAACGAGATGTTCGCCGTCGCCGCGTAGATCGCGAACGACGGGATCGCGAGCCCGAAGACATTGATCGTCTCCGCACTGTTCGTCGGCAGCGGCAGGTAGCCGATGATGTTCGAGAAGGCGATGAAGAAGAAGAGGGTCGCGATGAATGGGAACCACTTGGTCGCGTATGAGCCCGAGAGGTTCCCGCCGGTGATGTTGTTCTTGGTCATGTCGTAGGAGACCTCGACCGCGGTCTGGACGCGGTTCGGCTTCATTTCCATGCGGCGGGCGATATGAACCATCACGAAGATCGTCAGGCCGCTGGCGAGGAGCAGGTAGAGGACGGCGCGGTTGATCGAGAAGTTGATCCCCGCGATGTGAATCGGGATCCAGTCGTGGAGCTTGAACTCGTCCTGGGGCTTGAACTCGTCGTTCTTGCCGTCGTTGCCGAAGATCAGAAGCAGTGCGATCGTGATCGCGAAGTAGACGCCGAGCCCGAAGAGAACCTTCTGCTTGGTGGACCAGGAAGCCATCAGACCGGTCGGGTCTCCTCCGGCGCGATCAGCCTGGAGAGCAGCCGGCCGCCGAGATGGACCGTGAACAGGACCGCTGCGAGCACGGCCGCGGCCAGGCCGGCGTCCTTGCTGTCGAGCACGCCGACGAGCAGGACGGCCAGCGTGACGGTCCAGACCCGTCCGAGCGTGGTGGCGCCGACCCAGCCCATCGCGGCGCGCCGGTCGCCGCGGGCTGCCGCCTGGCGCACGGCGCGGTTGGTCAGCACCTCAACCCCGTGTTGCGCGATCCAGACGAGCGCAACGACCACGTAGGCGGTCATCGGCAGATCGGCAGCGACGAACACCGGCAGGGCGGCCGCGAGCAGGACGAGGTCGACGTAGCGAAGGGCGATGGCCATGCGGGATGTCCCGACGGCGCTGGGGCCGTCTAGAGCGAGCGTAGACAAGAGCCATCCCCACGGTGAATCTCCCTGCGATGCCAGGGCAAGTCATCTGATCTGTCGATGTCGAACGAGCGCATGAAGTCCTTGCCCCCCACCAGACACGAACGGCGGCCACAAACTCCGCCGCCGAATCCACCTCCGCCGCCTGGGCCCGGAGGGGCGGCGAATCCTAGCGATTGGACTCCAACGGCGGAGCGCCTGTCCGGGCCCCGGGGGGAGGGGCGGCGCGCTCGGCGCCGCCCCTCCAGGGCCGCCTAGGCCCGCTCGCAGACTGCCCAGGCGAACAGCGTGTTGTCGACGGCCGACGAAGCCGCGGCTCCCAGCAGCGCGTGGATCGGGGTGACCCGGCTTCCTGGCCGGACCCCGCTGTGGTTGCGTCTCATCGTCTCTCCTTCCGATGGCTTCCAGCTATCGGCACCGAGGACGCAGCCCGTCCGGAGCTATTCCGACTCCCAGCGGAAAGCGGCCGCCGGCAAAGCCGGCGGCCGCCTGGCCGCGCCCCGCGAGAGGAATGCGGTGCGCGAACCTGCTCTAGAGCAACCTTGAGCCTGGCTTAGAACGCGACCAGCGCGAAGGCCTTCCCGTCGACGAATGCCGCGTCGTTGTTGTTCCAGACCTTCACCAGGAACCCGTCGTCGGTCTTCGTCGCCGCGGTGACTGCGTTGTCGCCGCCGCTCGTGGTGACCGCGATGTTGGCGTCGTTGCCGGCGAAGCTGACCATGTACCGGCCCACGTCCAGTCTTTCGATCTGGATCGCGTCGTTGGCCTTGCTCGCGCAGTTGAAGCCGGGGACGATCGCCGTCGGCTGAGCCGGCGTGACGACGTCCGTGTCAACGGCGAGCGAGCCCTTGAGCCAGCCGGTCTGGCACTGGCCGGGGGCGGCGCCGCCGAGCCGGGCGGCGTTCATCGCGTTCGCCGCGTTCGTCGCGTTCGTCGCATTCGTCGCGTTTGCGGCGTTCGCGGCGTTCCTCGCATTCGGGGCGACCGCGTCGGCTGCCAGCTTCGGCGTCGTCACGGCGCCGTCGGCGAGCTTGTCGGTGGTCACCGCCCCAGTCTTGATGTTCTTCGTCTTGACGCTGTTCGGCTTGATCTTCACGGCCGAATAGCCGATCCCGCCCATCGCCGCGAACAGGGCGACGAACGCGATGACCAGCGCCGGGGTGGGCCTGAGGGCCCGCTTATTGAGCTTTCGCATCTTGAACTCCTTGGGTTGCTTTCAAGCCCAAGGACGGCTGCGGCCCGTATTTATTCCCGAAGGCCTTGCCGGAATATTTCGGCGGCTCCCGCGTCTTGACACAGTGGAAGTGGACACATGAGCCGAGATCCTGCACAGGACGAGTTCGACGAGAAGACGCTTCACAGCCTGACGCAGCTCGCCGACGGCTCGCTCAAGGGGCGGGCGCGGGCCGAGCTGGAGGCCAGGGTCGCCGCCTCCCCCAGCCTACGCGCGGCGCTCAAGCGCCAGCGGGCCGGCGCGGCCGCAATGCGAGGGCTCGACGTCGCCGCCCCAGCCGGACTCAGGCAGCGCATCGATGCGGAGCGCTCTCGTCCGTCGGCTCCGGTGCGCCGCCGGCGCCTCGTGTTCGGCGGCGCGCTCGCCGGCGCCGCAGCCGCCATCGCCCTGGCCATCGTCCTGTTGGCCCCCTCTGGCTCGGGCGGCCCCACGGTCGTGGAGGCGGCCCAGCTTTCGAACCTGCCGGCAACCGAGGCGTCGGTGCCGTTGGACCCGGCGAACCCGAAGCTCCTCGACGCAGCGGTCGACGGGGTCCCGTTTCCCAACCTGCATGCCAACTTCGTCTGGCATCAGGCGGGGGACCGCTCGGACGAGCTGGACGGGCGTGGCACGAAGACCGTCTTCTACGAGCGCGCGGGCCAGCGGATCGGCTACACGATCCTCTCGGGCGACCCGATTGACCCGCCCCCCGGAGCGAAGCCGAGCGTTCAGAACGGGGTACGGCTGAGCACAGCGACCGAGGGCGGCCGCGCGATCGTCACCTGGCTGCGAGGAGGCCGCACCTGCGTCCTCTCCGGGGACCACGTGAGCGCGAAGGACCTGCGCGAGGTGGCGTCATGGAAGGGTGACGGGGCGGTGCCGTTCTGACCGCTCTGCTCGTTCAGGGGGAGATGCGGCAGCTCGATCCGGAGCGCTCCGGGGATCACATCGATGCGCTCTTCCGCGCCGCCTGCGCGATGAGCGGCTCCCGCCAGATCGCCGAGGACCTGGTCCAGGAGACCTACGTGAAGGTCCTCTCGCGCCCCCGCCTGCTCCGCAAGGACGACGACCTGGGATACCTGATCAAAGCTCTGAAGAACACCTGGTACAGCCACCTGCGCACGGAGCGCGGCCGTCGTGCGGCGACCACTCCCGGGGACGAGTCGCCCGAGGAGCTCGGCGTGCGCGCGACCCGGGGTGACCCGGAGGCATCGCTCGAGGCGGCGACCGTCCTCGATGCCGTCTCGCGGCTGCCAGTCCAGTACCGCGAGGTCGTGACCGCCGTCGACGTCGCCGGGCTCAGCTACGCCGAGGCGGCTCGGGCCCTTGGCGTTCGCCAGGGGACAGTGATGAGTCGCCTTTATCGGGGACGGGAGCAGGTGGCTCTGGCGCTGAATCCCGAGTAACCGCCTCGATCTCGCCCGTGTCCGGATCGATCGTCCTCATCTCGCCGGTCGAGGGGTCGACCGCGGCGAAGGTGCCGGTGTCGAGCTCGTGCTGGACGCCAACCTCCACCTCAGCCTCATCCGGAGGTGGCGCCTGCGGCCCACGAAGGCCAATCATCTGCCAGCCGCGGACTCGTTTCAGCTTGAGGATCTCGAGCACGGAGATCACGTAGATGCTCGCCGCCAGCGCACCCGCCAGGCAGAGCGCCATAAAGGTCGTCCAGCCGGCGTTGAAGTGGCCGTGGTTGTCGGTGTAGGGGACGAAGCGAAGCGCCAGCGCCACCAGGGCAAGCACCAGCGTCCAGCCATAGAGGTAGGTGATCGTGCGCCTTTGGCTGAACCCGATCCGCGCCATCCGGTGATGGAAGTGCTCGGTGTCGGCACGGTAGATCGGCCGCTTGTACTTGAGACGCTTGGCGACGACGAACCCGGTGTCGAGAATGGGAACGGCCAGAACGGCCAGCGGGAAGAACAGGGCGACCACCGCGTTCGTCTTCAGGGCGCCCTGGACGGTGATCACCGCCATCAGGTAGCCGAGCAGGTTGGAGCCCGTGTCGCCCATGAAGCTCGACGCGGGCGGAAAGCCGTGTCGCAGGAAGCCCAGCGAGGCGCCGGCGGTGACCGCAGCCAGCACGCCCGCCGCGTTGCGATCGAGCGAGAGCGCGATCACGGCCAGCGCCGCCGCCGAGATCAGGCAGACGCCGGCCGCTAGCCCGTCCACACCGTCGATCAGGTTGATCACGTTGGCGACGGCGACGATGCCGAAGACGGTGAGGAGCTGTCCAAGGTCGATGGCGCCGATACCGGGCGGGTTGAACAGCTCGACCGAGGCCGGATCGACCCGGCCGAGGAAGGGCAGCGTGAAGCTCGCCACCGTCACCCCTGAGGCGACCGGGATGATCGCCGCCCCGGTCTGGCCGAGCAGCTTGATCCCGGCGGGCAGGTCGACGAGGTCGTCGATCACCCCGACCGCGGTGATCACGATCGCCCCGGCGAGGATCGACCGCGTCTCCTGGTCCCAGGGCAGGAAGATCGAGCCACCGATCAGGACCGCCACCAGCACCGCCAGCCCCCCCAGCTTCGGCGTCGGGTGCACGTGCAGGCTGCGCTCGTTCGGGTAGTCGATCGCCCGGTCGCCGATCCCCCGAGCGAGCGACTCGGTCGCCGGGACCAGTGTCCAGACGGCGGCGCCGGCGAAGATGAAGGCGAACAGGGCGTCGAGCGTGTCGGGCATCAGCCAGCCCCCGCTCCGGCGGGCGCCGGCTCCCGCGCGTAGCGGTCGAACCAGAGGGTGAAGGAGAGCAGGCCCCAGATCTGCCGGCTCAGGTCCTCCTTCCCCGAGACGTGCCGCTCGAGGACCCTGGTGACCGCGTCGGGCCGCAGGTAGCCCTGGCGCTCGATGGTCTCCGAAGAGAGGACGTCGCGCGCGAACGGCTCGAGGCCACCGCGGAGCCAGGCGGCGACCGGGATCGAGAAGCCCTGCTTTCGGCCGCGGATGATCTCTCGTGGCAGGAGCGGCTCCACCGCCTGCCTCAGCAACCGCTTCTTGGAGAAGCCGCGCACCTTCTGCCTGGTCTCCAGCGCGAGAGCCAGCTCGGCGACCACGGGATCGAGGAAGGGGACGCGCGCCTCGAGCGAGTGAGCCATGCTGGCCCGGTCGGTCTTCACCAGCAGGTCGTCGACGAGGTAGATGCCGAGGTCGAGGTCCTGGAGGCGGGCGAGCTCCTGGGCTCCTTCGGTCTCCGCGTAGCGGGCTCGGTAGAGATCGATCGGATCCGAGACGCGCGGCTCGCTCAGCAACTCGTCCTGGGCGTCGGGCGAGAAGATCTCCTTCCAGGCGTGATGGCGCTCGACCGGCGGCAGGTGCGCCCCGCGCACAAACCGCTTCGCCTTGTAATCGAAGCTCACCTTCTCCGAGGAACTCGGCAGGAGCTCGACCAACGGCCGGAGGAGGGGCGCCGCCCGGCCGACCCTTGGGGCGAGCCGGTCCGCCACATAGGTGTAGTAGCCGCCGAAGAGCTCGTCCCCGCCCTCGCCGGAGAGCACGACCTTGACGGTGTCCGCGGCGAGCTCCGACACCAGATATGTGGGGAGCGCGGAGGAGTCGCCGAATGGCTCGTCGAAGGTCTCGACCAGCTTGGGCAGGAGATCGACGGCGTCCGGGCGCAGGATCAGCTCGTGGTGGTCGGTGCCGTAGCGCTGGGCCACCAGCCGAGCCTGGCCAAGCTCGTCGAAGGAGCTCTCCTCGAAGCCGATGGAGAAGGTGCTCACCGGATAGCCGCTCTCCTGGGCGGCCATCGCCGTCAGGGCGGCCGAATCGATGCCGCCCGAGAGGAGCACTCCGACCGGCACGTCCGAGACCAGGTGCGCCCTGACCGAGTCACGAAGCCTGTCGCTCAGCTCCGTGGCGAGGACGTCATCGCCCTCGGTGCGCACCTCGCCGGCCGGGACCGGCGTCGGCCGGGCGAAGCGAGCGAGGGTCACCTCCCCCCTCTCCGCCACCAGCGTGTGGCCGGCCGGGAGCTTGCGCGCCTCCTTGAAGATGGTCAGCGGCGACGGGATCGAGTTGAAGGCGAGGAACGACTCGAGCGCCTGCGAATCGATCTCCCGCGAGAACCCGGGCTGCCGTAGCAGCGCCTTGAGCTCGGATGCGAAGGACAGGGTGCCGCCGGCGACGCGGTAGTAGAGCGGCTTGATGCCGAAGCGGTCCCGCGCCAGCACGAGGCGGCCGTGGCGGGCATCCCAGATCGCGATCGCGAACATGCCGCGCAGCGCCTCGACGAACTCGGGTCCCCGCTCTTCGTATAGGTGGACGAGGACCTCGGTGTCGCTGTGCGTCTTGAAGGCGTGCCCGCGCCCCTGGAGCTCCTCCATCAGCTCGCGGTAGTTGTAGATCTCGCCGTTCTGGATCACCTGGATGCGGCCGTCCTCGTTCGCGATCGGCTGGTCTCCGCCGGCGAGGTCAATGATCGAGAGGCGGCGCATTGCCAGCCCGCACGGACCGTCGATCAGCGAGCCATCCGAGTCGGGGCCGCGGTGGACCAGGGTCTCGTTCATCGCGGCGAGCGCCGCGGGATCGGGGGCGGTGGCCCCGTCCAGGCTGACGAGACCGCATATCCCGCACATGGCCGCGAGTCTAGAGCGCGCCCAGGATCGGGCGAAAATCAGCCCGAACGGGCTAGCGGTCCCTGCCGCGCAGGGTCAGGCTGACGATCCGGGTGATGGTCGCGCCAAGTACCCGCAGGTAGAGGCGAATCGAGCGGTCCGCGATGTACTCGAGGTCGTGGATCAGCTTGTCCTCCCAGGAGTCCTCGCGGGTGATCCTTGTCTGCGCGAAGCCGGTGACGCCAGGACGGACGACGAGGCGCTGCCAGTACTGCGGGATCTCCTCGCAGAGCCTGTTGAAGAAAGCGGGCCTGACCGGGCGCGGACCGACCATGCTCATGTCGCCCCGGACGACGTTGAAGAGCTGCGGGACCTCGTCGATGTGGGTCAGCCGCGCGGCCCGGCCGACCATCGTCACCTCCTCCTCGGTGCGCCGGCTGAGCTCTTCGCCGTAGGTGTTGCCGAGGCGGGCCTCCGCCCCGGGCTTGAGCGTCCGCAGCTTGTACATCGTGAAGACGCGGCCGGCCCGCCCGACCCGCTCCCCGCGGTAGAGGACCGGGGTGCCAGAGGTGACCAGGGTCGCCAGGGCGAGTAACCCGAGCAGCGGCGAGAGCAGAATCAGCGCGGACCCGGCGATCAGCAGGTCGAGCGTGCGCAGCGCGACATCGACGCGCCGCGGGGCGTAGACCTCGGAGGCGATGTCCGAGACCTGCTCGGCAACCGTGCTCGGCTGCTCAGTCTGAGTCGCCATCCGGCTCGGCCGCTCCGAGCATCAGGTCGACGAGCAGCTCCGGGTCCCGGCGCACGCGCTCGCCCTGACCCGTCTTCTTGACCAGCTCCAGTGCTCGCGGATCGGTCAGTGGCCGGAGCCGGTTGGATCGGATCAGCGCCTCGTCCACCCCCCCGAGCCGGCCGCCGTAGGTCGTGTAGACGGGGGTGCCGAGCGCAACCGCCTCGCGGTTCATCGTGCCGCCCGCGGAGACGACCAGGTCGGCGAGCGCCACGAGGCTCTGGGCTTCCACGGCGTGATCGGGAACGATCAAGGAAGGCAGGGCGAGCTCCTTCACGTAGGTCCGCTGCTCCTCGGTACGCGGCAAGACGACCGCGCTGACACCGGGGTCAGAGCCTACTCGCGCGAGAACCTGCGGGAACAGGGGGTTCGACTTCCGGTGATAGAGCGAGACATCGGGCGGCGGGCGCACGACGACCACGACGCGCTCGGTGTCGACGCCCAGCGCCTCGAGGGCCTTCGGGTCGACCTCGAAGTCGGCCAGGTAGTACTCCTCCTTGATGCCCGGGTACTGGAAGAGCTTCTCGGGGCCGACGCCGAATCGCTTCAGCCGCTCGGGCGGGACCGAGTCCGGGAAGATCACCCGCTTCGCCAGCCGGCAGCCGACGTGGTGCTGCGCGACCGCGAACTCGTAGTCGTGCATGTTGGCCTCGGGAATCCCAAGCATCCGCGAGGCGATCGCGATGTCGTTGGAGCCATGTGCGATCGCGAGGTCGAATCCCGCCCCCTTGCCGTAGCGGCGCATTCCCGACGTCCGCTGGATCAGCCGCATCAGCTTGCGAACGCGCGAGGCGCCGCCGTGCTTGCCGATCGAGGTGTGCTCCATGTGGTGTAGCTCGAGGAGCTCCTGGGTCTGGGTGTACTCGCGTGAGGTGACCAGCACCTCGTGGCCCTGCTCGCGCAGGCGCTCGATGATGGGCCGGAGCACGAGCACGTGCGCCGGCCCGCTCATGTCGGCCCAGATCTTCAAGCCGGTCTAGACCGTTGCGGCTGAGAGCTGCGGATAGAGGGGATAGCGCTCCATCAGGGCGCGACTCCGCTCCAGCAGGGCGTCCCTCTGGGAGTCGAAGTCCTCACCCAGTGCCGCGACGATCACCTGCGCGATCTCACGAAGGTCGTCCTCGACCAGGCCGCGGGTGGTGAGGGCGGGCGTTCCGATCCGGAGACCCGAAGGGTCCATCGGCGGGCGCTCGTCGAACGGAATCGCGTTGCGGTTGACGGTGATCCCAACCTCCTCGAGGCGCGTCTCGGCCTCCTTGCCGCCGAGGCCCGTCGGCGTCAGGTCCACGAGGACGAGGTGGACGTCGGTCCCACCTGTGAGGACGTCGAGGCCGCCGGCGACGAGCTCCTCGCCGAACGCCTGTGCGTTGGCGATCGTCTGGCGCTGGCGCTGCTTGAAGGGCTCGCTCTGGGCGATCTTCAACGCAACCGCCTTCGCGGCGATGATGTGCATGAGCGGGCCGCCCTGCTGGCCGGGGAAGACCGAGCGGTTGATGTCGGCGGCGAGCTCCTCCTTGCAGAGGATCATGCCGCTGCGTGGCCCGCAGAGCGTCTTGTGGATCGTGGTCGTGACGACGTCGGCGTGCTCGACCGGATTGGGGTGCTCGCCCGCGGCGACCAACCCGGCGAAGTGCGCCATGTCGACCATCAGCTTCGCGCCGACCGAGTCGGCGATCTGGCGGAAAGCGGCGAAGTCGAGCTGCCGCGGGTAGGCGGACCAGCCGGCGACGATCACCTTCGGCTTGTGCTCCTCCGCGAGCTGCGCGACCTCGTCCATGTCGACGAGCCGGTCCTCGCGGCGCACGTGGTAGGCGACGACCTCATAGAGCTTGCCGGAGACGTTGAGCTTCATCCCGTGGGTGAGGTGGCCGCCGTGGTCCAGCGCCATCCCCATGATCGTGTCGCCCGGATCGATCATCGCCATGTAGGCGGCGTTGTTGGCCTGGGCGCCGGAGTGAGGCTGGACGTTCGCGTGCTCGGCGCCGAAGACCTCGATGGCCCGGTCGATCGCGAGCTGCTCGGCGACGTCGACCTCCTCGCAGCCACCGTAGTAGCGCTTGCCCGGATAGCCCTCGGCGTACTTGTTGGTGAGGACCGAGCCGGCCGCGTCGAGCACGGCCTGGGGCACGAAGTTCTCCGAGGCGATCATCTCGAGCGTCCCCTGCTGGCGGGCGAGCTCGCGGTCGAGAACCCGCGCGATGTCGGGGTCGACCTCCGCGAGGTGGGCGGTCTGGAAGTCGTCTGGAAGGTCGGTCAATTCACGGCCACGATACATAGGCTCACGGACTTGACATTAATTGACCAATCGGTCAATAATGCGGGATCACCGACCCGAGCGAGGAGGAGCAATGACCGACGCCACCGCAACGACGAACGGAGAGCTACACACCGAGGACGAGGCCCTCTCGGTCCTTCTGGACGGCGACATCGACAAGGTGATGTCGGGGCTCGACAAGATCGTCGAGGCCGCCCCCTCCTACGAGAAGCTCTTCATGCGCTGGCAGCGCCAGCACTGGTCGACCGAGGACTTCTCCTTCGAGGAGGACGCCAAGCAGTGGGCCGACCCGGACATGTTCACCGACGACGAGCGCAGGTTCCTCGAGTTCGGATTCTCGGAGTTCTTCCTGGGCGAGGAGCGCGTCACGCTGGAGTTGCTCCCCTTCGCCATGGCGGCTCCGACCCACGAGGCAAAGGTCTTCCTCACCACTCAGATCTCCGACGAGGCCAAGCACACCGTCTTCTGGAACGGCTTCTACCGCGAGGTCTTCGGCATCGAGGCCGGCAGCCTCGGCGAGATGATCGACAAGCAGCGTTACGTCGTGAACAAGGACTGGGAGACGCTGTTCAACGGGATCCTCCACGAGTGCGCCGAGGATCTGCGCAAGGACCCGAGCGACTTCCCCAAGCTCGTCCGCGGCGTCACCGTCTACATGATCGTGATCGAGGGGATGCTGGCCCTCTCCGCCGCCCGCTTCATGATCAAGTCGATGCGCGAACGAGGCTGGTTCCCGGGCTTCACGGCGGGCTTTACCGCCGTCAACCGGGACGAGTCCCGCCACGTCGGCTTCGGCGTCAAGTTCCTCGCGGACGCGATCAAGGCCGACCAGGCGAACGCGAAGATCGTCGAGGACACCCTGAAGGAGTGCCTGCCGGTCGCCACCCTGGTCTTCGTCCCGCCGTGGGTGGAGGACCCGTACAACTTCGAGACGCCCTTCTACCACTCGTCCGAGATCTTCGAGTACGCGGCGAAATCCCTCTCGAAGAAGCTGGCGGCGATGGGCCTCGACCCGGCGATGCTCGCGACTGCATGAACCCCGCATCAACGGCGGCCACAAACACCGCCGCCGGATCAACCGCCCCTGCTGCCAAGCGCGGGCGCCCCTCCACGGGCGCCCGCGAGCGGATCCTCGAGGCCGCGATCGAGGTGCTCAAGTCCGACGGCTACGCGGGCCTGACGATCGCCAAGGTGGCGGACGCGGCCGGCGAGTCGAAGCCCCTGGTCGTCTACCACTACGGCTCCAAGCAGGGCCTGGTGCAGGCCGCTGGACGGGCGATCGCGGAGATGATCACGGATGAGGTGCTCGACGCCGTCGACGGCGCCGGCACCGTGGAGGCGGTGATCCGCGGGGCTGACACCGGCGTCGAGCGCGTCCTGGATCGAGACGAGCGGGTCGCGCGCCTTTATTTCGATCTGGCCGCCGTCTCGGTTGTGGATCCGGCGATCCGGCAGACGATCGCCGAGGTGAACGAGCAGTGGCGGGTCGTCCTCCTCCGGCTGCTGACGGAGGCCAGCGACGGCGTGCCCGCCGGTCGGGCCCGCGTACTGGCCCTGATGGTGATCGCCGGCATCCAGGGCATGACCCTGGAGCGGATCGAGCGCGGTCCGACCGCTGAGCGCAAACGAGCGCGGGAGCTGTTCATCCGCAGCACCGTGGCGGCCGCATCTCACACTCGCGCCTGAGCGCGCGCCGTAGGCTGAGGACAGTGTCAGAGCGGAACCTCGAGATCGTCCAGCGAGGGATCGAGGCATTCAACGAGAGGGGGGTCGAGGGAATCATTCCCTTCGTCCACGCCGACTTCGAGGCGACCACCCCGCCGAACCTCGCCTCAGAGCCCGATACCTATCGCGGCCACGACGGCCTCCGCCGCTGGTTCGACTCCTTCGACGAGGTCATGGAGGAGATCCGCTGGGACGCCCACGAGTTCCACGAGGTGGGCGACCGGGTCGTCGTCGAGTTCACCCTTCGTGCCCGCGGCAAGACCACCGGGCTCGACTTCGGGCAGGAAGCCGTGATGGTCTGGTGGCTCCGCGACGGCAAGGGGATCCGGCTCGAGCTCTTCCAGATGCTGGACGAGGCGCTCGCCGCCGCGGAGGCGGGATCGGAATGAGCATGGCATCGGTCTATCGCGAGCTCCTCGGCGAGTCCCGCGACGCCTTCAACGCTCGCGACCCCGAGGCCTGGGTGGCCGTCTGGAACGCGGACTGCGAGTGGCATCCGTTCCTGACGGCTCGAGAGGAGGGCGACCCCGGCTATCACGGGCACAACGGGATCCGCGCCTGGTTCGAGGACGTCGACGAGATGTTCTCGGAGATCCACGTCGAGCTCGATCGGTTCCGCAAGATCGGCGACCGCCTGCTCGTCCTGGGCCAGATGCGGGCCACGGAACGTGTGAGCGGCGCCGAGGTCAGCTCCGAGGTGGCCTGGGTGGTCGAGCCACGGGGCGAGAAGCTTCAGAAGGGCTGGGCATACGGAAGCCACGCTGAGGGCGAGCGGGCCACGGAGGAAGCCGCCCCCTAGTCGGCGGCGATCACGCTGAGCAGGCGATCGACCTCGGCGCCGGCCAATGCCCCCTCGCGGAGCACTTGCCAGCGACCTTCTGAATCAATGCCGGTGACGTCGACCACGGTCGAGGGCTCGCCGATCAGCTCACCCGCGTCGATGGCAAGGTCCACCGCGCCGACGATCCCATCGTCGATCTCGTCGAAACGGGTAGGGGCAGGCTCGCCGCTGCGGTTGGCGCTCGTCTGGAAGATCGGGGTCATCGTCCCCGCCAGCGGTCCCTCGATCAGCCGGACGCCGAGCCGCTCGGGGTCCTCGCGACAGGCGAGCGGATAGCGCCGCTCCGGGTTGGCGATCACCAGGGTGAGCGGTCCGGGCAGCAGCGCGGCCAGGGCATCCCGCGTGCGAGATCCCAGGCCGGAAACGAGCTCGCGCATCGCGAGCGGCGAGAAGTACATCACCGCCGAGGGCTTCCCCTCGCCCCGGCCCTTGATCGCGTAGATGCGCTCGATCGCGCCGGCGTTGAGCGGGTCACAGGCGAACCCGTAGAGCGTGTCGGCGGGGAAGATCGCGACGCCCCCCTCCCCCACGCAGCGCTCGAGCGCCGCGCGGGCCGCCTCCGCCCCGTCGCGCTCGATCGAGACGATCTCGGTCATCGTCCGACCACGACGCGGTCGAGCCCGGCGAGATCGCGGCGCACGTCCACCTTCGAGTAGCCGGCGCCACCGACCAGCTCCTCGACCGCGGCGCCCTGCTCCGCTCCGATCTCCAGTGCAATGGCCGCCGGTGGCTGATCCAAGCGGCCGACCGCCTCGACCAGGGCCTCGATCGCCTCCAGGCCGGTGGGGCCGGCAACCAGCGCCTCGCGCGGCTCGTGCTCGCGGATCTCGGGAGCGAGCCCCTCCCATTCGGCCTCGCTGACGTAGGGAAGGTTGGCGACCAGCAGGTCGAACCGCCCGGCGCCGGCCAGCGAGGCAAATCCCCTGACGACCACCTCGACCCGATCGGCCAGGGCCAGCCGATCCGCGTTCGCTTGGGCCACGCGCGCGGCGTCCATCGAGGTGTCGATCGCCATGACCTCCGCCTCGGGGAGCTCGTCGGCGACGGCAAGGGCGATCGCTCCGCTGCCCGTGCCTACGTCGAGCACCCTTCCCGGCGCGGCCTCCAGCGCAACGTCAACGAGCAGCTCGGTCTCTGGCCTGGGGATCAGGACGCGGCGGTCGACGATCAGCTCGATACGCCTGAAGCCCTTGCGGCCAAGGATGTACGCGACGGGTTCGCGGCGCAGGCGACGGCGGACGGTCTCCGCGAACTCGCGTGATGCGCCGACAGGCAGCCGGAGGTCCGGCTCGGCGGCGATCCGGGCGCGGTCCCAGCCGGTCGCGTGGGCCAGCAGCACCTCGGCGTCGAGCCGGGCGGTGTCGCATCCGGCGGCATCGAGCGCGCCAACGGCCCCCTCCAGCGCATCGCGGACTGCCGAGGTCTGCGCGCTCAGGCCGTCTCCGTCTGCGCCTCGAGGCGCCGGCGCTTCTCCTCCGACGCGAGCGTCTCCGTGAACTCGTCCAGTTCCCCGCCGAGCACCCGGTCCACGCCGCTCGCGGTCAGCTTGACGCGATGGTCGGTGATCCGGTCCTGCGGGAAGTTGTAGGTGCGGATCTTCTCCGAGCGCTCGCCGGACCCCACCTGGGCGCGGCGCTCCGAGGCGATCTTGGCCTGCTGCTCCGCGATCTCGCGCTCGAGCAGCCGGGCACGCAGGACGCGCATCGCCTTCTCCCGGTTCTGGAGCTGCGACTTCTCGTCCTGCATGGAGACGACGACGCCGGTCGGCTTGTGGGTGATGCGGACCGCCGAGTCGGTCGTGTTGACCGACTGCCCGCCCGGCCCGGATGAGCGGTAGACGTCGACCTGGAGGTCGTTGGGATCGACCTGGACGTCGACCTCCTCGGCCTCGGGAAGGACCGCCACCGTCGCGGTCGAGGTGTGGATGCGGCCCTGCGACTCGGTCTTCGGCACCCGCTGGACGCGGTGCGTCCCGCCCTCGTACTTGAAGACCGAATAGGCGCCGTCGCCCTTGATGGCGAAGGTGACCTCCTTGAAGCCGCCGACCTCGGAGGGCGACTGCGAGAGGGTCTCCACCGAGTAGCCGCGCCGCTCCGCGTAGCGAGTCAGCATCTTGAAGAGGTCGCCGGCGAACAGCGCGGCCTCGTCCCCCCCGGTCCCCGCCCTGATCTCGACGATCACGTTCTTGTCGTCGTTCGGGTCGCGCTCGACCATCGCCAGTCGGATCTCCTCGGCCAGCTCCTCCAGCCGGGAGGGAGCATCGGCGAGCACCTTCTTCAGCTCGGGGTCGTCGCCGTCCTCCGCGAGCAGCTCCCGGGCGCCCTCGAGGTCGTCCTTGAGCGTCAGCCACTCACGCGCCAGCTCGTGGGCTGATTGCAGCTCGCGGTACTCGCGCCCGACCTCGGCGTATCGCTCCCGGTCGGCGATCACCTCGGGATCGGACATCTGCCGCTCCAGCTCAGCGAAGCGGCCCTCTATCTGGCCGACCAGCTCATCGATCATGCTCCCGATTGTCGCGCACCCGCAAGAACCAGCCCCGGCTTCTCACCGCCGGCACCCACGCGGCAGGCCCGGACGGCACCTGCACGCGTGGCTGCTGCGCCGCCGTCCGGCGCTGCTCACCGCCGGCTACACAGGGGCGCTGCTCGCCGTGGTGGGCCCCGGCGTCCTGGCGGGCCTCTCGGACGACGACCCGGCAGGGATCACCACGTATTCGATCCTGGGCGCCAAGTACGGCTACGAGCTGCTCTGGGTGCTCGCGGTCTCGACCGCCGCGCTGATCGTCTTCCATCTGCTCGGCGCGCGGATGGGCGTCGTCACCCGCAAGGGCCTGCTGACGCTGGTCCGCACGCATCGCGGCGCCCGCGAGGCCCGGATCGTGCTGGCCGCGCTGATCGTGGCCAACGTGGGCACGATGTGCGCGGAATTCGCCGGCGTCGCAGCGGGCCTCGAGTTGCTCGCCGGAGTCAGCCGCTACGTCACCGTCCCGCTGGCTGGGATCGGCGTGTCGGCGCTGGTGCTGCGCGGATCCTTCCGCCGCGTCGAGCACGTCCTGCTGTTGCTGAGCGCGGTCTTTGTCACCTACATCGCCTCGGGGCTGCTCGCGCACCCGGATTGGGGCGCAACCGCCAAGGGGCTGGTCGTCCCGCATCTCCCGCTCACCCGAGACGCGGTGCTGGTGGCGGTCGCGACCATCGGCACCACGCTGGCGCCCTGGGGCCTCGTCTTCATCCAGTCCTACGCCGCGGACAAGCACCTCCGCCTCAAGGACCTCCGCTTCGAGAACGTCGACGTCGTCGTCGGCGCGCTGCTCACCGGCGTGATCGGCCTGTTCGTCGTCGTCGCCTGCGCGGCCACGCTCCATGTCAACGGGATCGACATCAACGACGCAAGCGACGCTGCGAAGGCCCTCGAGCCGCTGGCCGGCGGGTCCGCCTCCACCCTGTTCGGCGTGGGGTTCGTGGGGGCCGCGCTGCTCGCCGCGGCGGTCGTTCCGCTGTCGACCGCCTACTCAGTGGCGGAGACGGCCGGGAGGCCCGCCGACGTGGACGACACCTTCAGGGAGGCGCCGCTCTTCTACCTGAGCTTCGGCGCCGTCGTCCTCGTCGCCGCCGTGCTCGTACTGATTCCGGGAGCGCCGCTGATCCCGATCCTCTTTCTCTCGCAGGCGCTGAACGCCGTCCTGCTGCTGGTGATGCTTCCGGTCATGCGGCGGCTCGCCGCGGATCGCGAGCTGATGGGCGACGAGGCGCTCGGGACCACGGGACGAATCGTCACGGCGGTGGCCCTCGCGCTCATCGCCGCTTCGGTGCTCGCGCTGGGAGTCCTGACCTTGCTCGGCTAGGACGTGCTGCTGGTGACCGGCGCCGGCGAGGACTGCTGGGTGGAATAGCCGGAACCCGAGGAGTACCCGCTCGAGTAGCCGTCGTAGGACTGGGTGTACGGATCGGTCCCCGAGCTGCCGCTGGTGGAGCTCCCGTTCGAAGAGCTGCTCGCAGCGTTGCCGCTGGAAGCCTTCTTGGCGCGCGTCGCGGCCTTCGGACCGAGCGCCGGATCCTTGCCGGCGGCCATCTGCGCGGCGATCAATCCTCCGATCGCCAGGGTCGCCACGATCGCGAGGATCGCGAGCTTGGCGGTCAGGGCCTTGGTTGACTGCAGCGCGCCGCGGGAGGAGTACCGCCGCTGAGCCGTGCGGGCATCGCGCGCGGGGCGAGGACGCTCCGCGTAGCGGCGAGGGACTCGCTCCGGGTATCGACGGTCGGGGCTCATCGAGCGGGCTCGTAGTCGTAGGGGCGTGCGTGGGCCGCCCGGGGAATCTGCTCGGAGGGCAGTGGGATCCGGCGCCTCGGGCGGCCCCGCTTCGGCTCATCGCTCGGCAGGAGGCGAACGGCCGCCATCACCGCGAGCGGCGCCACGGTGGCGATCAGGATGACCACCAACCAGAAGGACCGGGCGTCGGTGCCGGCGCCCAGCGTGTGGACGACGGCGAGGACGTAGACGGCGAGCGTCCAGCGGTGCATCTTCCGCCATAGCTTCGGGCCGATCCAGCGCCGCACGTAGAAGCTCAGGCCGAGCAGGGCCGCGAGCCAGCCGCCGACGACCCCGAGGCCGGTCCAGAGCGGCTTGTGCGCCATCACGAACGGGATCGCGATGCCCGACAGACCCGGACGCAGATATGTGTCGCCGAGCAGGGCGAGGCCGTGCGCGGCGATGAAGATCAGCGCGGTCAGGGCGGTCGCCTCGTGCGCTTGCCTCAGCTTGGCCATCGCGCCGGGACCCTTGGCGGAGCGCATCGCCATCGCGAGGCCCAGGCCCACGGAGACTGCTGCGAGGACCAGGGCCACGACGCCGAAGGCGCGGCTGGCGATCCAGAAGATGTGCTGGCCCGGATCGGAGTAGGCGTTCACGCCGCCACCACCGCAATCGGCTTGGCGGGTGCGGTATCGAGGCAGCCGATCAGCTCGACCGAACCGTCGTCGAGGACGATCAGCCCGCCGTGCTGCGCGAGGATCTCCCGCGCGGCCGCCGGACCCGAGAGAAAGGCCATCTTGGCGAGCGTCTCGGCCTCCAGGGCGGTTGCGCCCAGCGAGGTGGCCTGGATCAATCCGGTCCAGGCAGGCCGGCCGGTGGAGGGATCGAGCAGGTGGTGGGCGAAGCCGGCGTCAGTCCGCCACAGGCGGGTCTTGATCCCGCTCGTGGCGACTGCGCCGCAATCGAGCATGAACTCGTGCGCGACGCCCTGCCCGAGCGGGTGGTCGATCCTGACCTGGCGCTCGAGCGGGTGCTCACCGCCCAGGCGCAGGTCTCCGCCCGCGTCGACGACGAAGGTCGAATAGCCCGCCAGCCGATCGGCGGCGAGGTCCGCAGCAAGCCCCTTGCCCGTGCCGCCTGTGTCGATTCGGATCCCCGGCGGCCTCGTCACCATTCCGGCGACGGTGTCGACCGCGACGCTCCGCCAGCGAGAGTCGGACCGGGGAGAGGCCGCCTCTCGCTCGGGCGCAACCGCAAGCGCCTCGTCGATGCCGGCGGGGGTCAGATCCGCGCGCGAGGTCGCGTATCCGGCGTCCTCGAGCTCGCCGACCAGGGTCGGATCCACCAGGCCATCCGAGCGCCGCGCCGCCCAGAGGGCGGCATCGACGGCGACCGCCAGGGTGGGACTGACCGAACACGATTCCGCGGGCTCGGCGTTGAGCGCGCAGAGCTCGCTGCCCCCGTCGAAACGGGTCAGCTTGCGGTGGAGGAGCCGCAGGAAGAACTCGATCTGGATTCCCATCGCCTCTCCAGATGGCAGATCCGGCCGCACCGGCGCACCGATCAGCACGCGCACGTGCGAGCCGAAGAGCCCGAAGCGCCGGTCGCTCTCGACGTATGGCCGGGACGGGTCCGAGATCACGACCGGGATAGTCGTCCGGGGCCATGAATCCGCCGTAAGGTGCCGATGAGAGTTCTCTTAGAACTTTCAGGCGGCGGAAGAACGCCCGCCTAGCATTCGCGTCATGCGCATCCTGGTTGTCGAAGACGAGCGCCCCATCGCCGAGTTCGTGCAACGGGGGCTCGAGGCCGAGGGCTACTCGGTCACCTGTGCGTACGACGGCGAGGAGGGCCTGGCAATGGCGGGGACCGGCGACTACGCGCTGGTCGTTCTCGACCTCCTCCTCCCCAAGCTCAGCGGGCTGGAGGTCGTGAAGGGGATCCGCGAGCGGGACGAGGCGCTGCCCGTGATCATGCTGACCGCCCTGGCCGAGACCGACGACATCGTCAAGGGCCTGGATCTGGGCGCGAGCGACTACCTGACCAAGCCGTTCGCCTTCGCCGAGCTGCTCGCCAGGATCAGGGCGCATCTGCGACAGCCGGGCCAGGTGAACGCGGCCTCCCTCGAGGTCGGTCAGATCAACCTCGACTTCCGGACCCGGGAGGTGAAGCGTGCGGGGCGGGGCGTCAAGCTGACCGCACGGGAGTTCGAGCTGCTCGCGTACCTGATGCGGCATCCCGACCAGGTCCTCTCGCGCGCGCAGATCCTGAACGCCGTCTGGGGCTACGACTACGACCCCGGGACGAATGTCCTCGACGTCTACATCGGATACCTGCGCCGAAAGCTCAGCGAAGGCGACGGCGATGCCCCGATCCAGACGGTGCGCTCCGCCGGCTACCGGCTGGTGAGCACCGATGCGTAGCCTCGTCCCGCGCGGGATCCGGCTGCGCCTGGTGCTCGCGATCTCGGCCGTGAGCGTGGCCGCGGTGGCCGCAAGCTTCTTCGCGCTCCACGAGACCACCGCCGCCAACCTCCGCAGCCGAATCGACCGGGAGCTGAACGAGCAGTACGCGGAGTTCCAGCAGCGCGTGCTGAGCAACGGGAACGTACGAGATGCAGCGGCCCTACGGGGGGCCGGCGAGCGCTTCGTCGCCGGACAGCGCTACCACCCGGAGGCGCGCATCTACCTGATCTCGCCCCAGGGCCTCCCTCCCGTCACGAACCAGGACAGGATCGTCAACGAGGAGCTGGCTGAATCGGGGTCGGGAAACAGCGAGAGCGGCGAGGCGGGAGCCGGTGGAATCGTCTCCGCCGAGGACGGACTGACGACGATCTCCACGGACGAGACGGGCAAGCTCCGGGTTCTCACTGAGCCGATCGTCATCGGCGGGGCGAGGATCGGGACCTTTCGGGTGGCCGACCCGCTCACGTCGGTGGACCAGGCTCTTCAATCGCTGCGAAACAGGTTCATCGCCGTCGGGCTCGGCGCCCTGGTGCTCTCGGTGATCATCGCCATCTGGCTCGCGAACCTGATCACGCGACCGCTGCGCAGGATGGCCGCGGTCGCGTCGGCGGTTGACTCGGGGGACCTCTCCCACCGGATCGACTACAGCGGGGACGACGAGGTGGGCGTGCTCGCGGAGGCCTTCAATCACATGCTGGATCGTCTCGAGGAGGGCTTCCGCCTTCAGCGAGACTTCGTCTCCGACGCCTCACATGAACTGCGCAGCCCGCTCACCGTCCTGCGGGGGCGAATCGAGCAGCTCGCCGACCGCGCCGGGGATCGCGAGGGGATCGCCGCCGAGGCCGACGAGCTGATGCGAGAGGTGCGCCGCATGGAGCGGCTCACCGACGACATGCTCACCCTCGCCAAGGCCGAGCGCGGCGGGCTCGTGCAGCGCCGCCGGGTGCCGATCGACGACTTCGTCGAAGACCTCCGCCGCGACCTGCCCCTGCTCGGGCCGCGCCACTACAGCGTCGGGTCGAGCGTCCACGGCGATCTCGAGGCCGATCCCGACCGGCTTGCCCAGGTGCTCCGCAACCTGGTCACCAACGCGGTCCGGCACACCTCGGAGGACGGCCACATCGACATCTCGATCGGCGCAGACAACGGCTCAGCGGTCTTCGCGGTCAGGGACGACGGCACCGGCATCGAGCCCGATCAGCTCGGGCGCATCTTCGACCGCTTTCACCGCACCGACGAGGGTCGCAGCCGGGCGGAGGGAGGCAGCGGGCTAGGTCTCGCGATCGCCCGGGCGATCGTCGAGGCGCATGGCGGCAGGATCGCCGCCACTTCGACCCCCGGTGAGGGAGCGACCGTCCGCTTCAGGATCCCCGGGCTCAGGCCCCGTCAGGGGTAGATGCGTTCGCCGGTCTCGGCGTCGGTCAGCGTGATCGCCTCGGACGGGCAGGCGCGGGCCGCGTCGACGAGCCTCTCCAGCGGGGCCGGGCCAATGAGGCGCGCGACGTCGTGGACCTCGAACGCCTCTGGTGCCAGTTCGGCGCAGTCGCCATAGGCGAGGCATTCGCTCGCCTCTATGTGGACCTTGACCTTCATCCGGGCCAATGCTGCGTCCCGGGGCTGAACGGCCGGTAAGGCCGCCGTGAGAGTCCTCTTACCTACGCGACGATCTCGATCGGCTGCTTGCTCTTTGCCTCGTACGGATCCTCGACGGCGAGCACGGCCTGCAGGGCGCGGATCGCCACCTCGAGCTGGTCGAGGTCAGGCTCGCGGGTGGTGAGGTTCTGGAGCATCAGGCCCGGCCACATCACGGCCCGCACCCACCGCTTGTTGCGGTGCTTGCCCGCCCACTTGATGACCTCGTACGAGAGGCCGGCGATCAGCGGGATTCCGAGGATCCGCGACGCGACCAGCCAGTACCAGGCCGGCAAGCCGATCGGCGCGAACACGAAGATCGCCAGGACCATCACGATCAACAGGAAGCTCGTCCCGCAGCGCGGATGCAGCCGCGAGTACTCCTTCGCCCTGACCGGGGTCAGCTCGTCTCCGGCCTCGAAGCAGGAGATGGTCTTGTGCTCCGCGCCGTGGTACTGGAAGACGCGGCGCAGGTCAGGGAGCCGGCTGATCAGCGCGAGGTAGCCGATGAAGATGGCGGTTCGCAGGACGCCTTCGACGAGCCAGAAGAGCAGCGCGGACCCGAGCCAATCCTTGATCAGGCTCGTCGCGCCGACCGGGATGACGAAGAAGAGGCCGACGGCGAGCAGCAGCGAGAAGAAGATCGTCACGCCCCAGGTGAAGCCGCCGATCTCCTCCTCTTCCTCACCCTCCGAGAGCTGCGCATTGGCCGAGATCGCAAGCGCCTTGAAGCCGATCTTCAGGGACTCGCCAAGCGCGACCACCCCGCGGATGACGGGCAGGCGCAGGATCCGGCTGCGCTTCGCCCAGGAGACGATCGGCTCGGATTTGACCTCGATGCGCTCGTCGGGAGTGCGGCAGGCGACCGACCAGGTCGAGACGCCGCGCATCATCACGCCCTCGAGGACCGCCTGACCGCCGATCGGAGCGTCGCCTACGGCGACGGGCTTCCCGTCCGGCATCCGCTCGGATTGGGCGGCCTGCGGCCGCGATCCGTTCTGGGATGAGGCGGGCTCGGAGCTCAACGGGCGCGCTTGGCGGCCCGGCGACGGAACCGCTCGACCCTGCCGCCGGTGTCAACCAGCTTCTGCTTGCCCGTATAGAAGGGGTGGCACTGCGAGCAGATCTCCACGTGAAGCTCGGGCTTCGTGGAGCGCGTGTAGAAGTCGTTTCCGCACGAGCAATGGACGTGCGAGAGGACGTATTCGGGATGGATGTCTGTCTTCATCGCGTTCAAGTCTAGCCTGGCCAAGAACACGGCTGACCGGAAAAGGATCGGGAGAGTTGACATACAGGTTGTAGGTGAGATATACATACAGCCTGTATGCGAAATCACACTCCGCGGAGGGCCGACCGATGACATCCACACCGACGATCACCGACTCCTCAACCGCCATCCGGATGCTGGCGGAGCGCTACGGAGAGGCCTGGAACCGCCAGGACCTCGACGCGATCATGGATCTGCACACCGACGACAGCGTCTTCGTCGCGCACGCCGCCGGATCTCCCCCGGCCGAGGGCAAGGACGCGGTCCGCGAGGCCTTCGCGGGTTACATCGCGACGATGCCCGACATCAACTTCGCGGAGCGAGCCCTGCATATCGGGGATGACCACTGGGTACTCGAGTCGACGATGAGCGGCACCGTCGAGCAGGCGATCCAGGTCGAGGACGAGCTGTTCGGCACCGTGGGCGCCCGGGTCGAGGTCCCCTGCGTCGACGTGATCGAGGTCCGCGACGGTCTTGTCGCCAGCAAGCACACCTATCTCGATTCGATGGAAATGCAGCGCCAGCTGGGTGGTGAGTGATGACTACGGCAACGACCAACGGGACGACGACCAAGGCAGAAGCCGAAGCGTGGGTCGAGATGTTCGCGGAGGGCTGGGCCAACCCCGTCGACGCCGACACCTTCTCCGACCACTTCGATCCCTGGTTCCAGCCGGAGGTTCGGATGATCCAGCCCTCGGTTCGCCCCGTGGTGGGGAAGCGGGCGTTCCGCGAGGAGTTCGCGCGACCCTTGTTCGACCTCGTCCCCGATCTGCACGGCACCGTCGAGAACTGGGCATCCGACGGTGACGTGGTCTACATCGAGCTACGGCTCGAGGGGACGATCGGCCGGCGGCCGTTCACGATGTACACCTGTGACCGGATCAAGCTCCGCGAAGGCAAGGCCATCGAGCGCTTCGCCTATCTCGACCCCGCCCCGCTGCTGCGGGCGGTGGCCCGTAGCCCGCGCTCCTGGCCCAAGTTCCTGGGGACGCAGCTCCGCAACCTGAGGAGGCCGTCATGAGCGAGGTAAAGCTCCCGCAGGGAACGATCCACTACCGCGAGTCGGGCGAAGGCCCGCCGATCGTCTTCGTCCATGGCCTGCTCGTCGACGGGAGGCTCTGGCGGAAGGTGACGCCGCTCCTCTCAGACCGCTTCCGCTGCATCGTGCCCGACTTCCCGCTTGGCTCCCACCCGGAGCCGATGAACCCGGACGCCGACCTCTCTCCCCCGGGCCTCGCGCGGATCGTCGCCGGATTCCTCGAGGCCCTCGACCTCGAGGACGTCACCCTCGTGGCGAACGACACCGGCGGCGCGATCTCGCAGATCACCGCCGCGCACCATCCCGAGCGCATCGGCCGCCTGCTGCTCACCAACTGCGACGCCTTCGAGAACTTCCTCCCGCCCGCGTTCCGGCCGCTGCAGTGGTCCGCGAAGGTGCCGGGCGGCCTCACCGGAATGATGGCGGGCATGCGCTTCGCGGCCCTCCGGCGGCTGCCGATCGCCTACGGCTGGCTGATCAAGCGCGACTTCGCCGACGCCCCGACGCGCGAGTGGGTCGATCCCTACCTGACCAACAAGGGAATCCGCCGCGACACGATCAAGGTGCTGAAGGGAATCGACCCGAAGTACACGTTCGAGGCCGCCGAGAGGCTGCGCACGTTCGATCGCCCGACGATGCTCGCCTGGGCTGTCGAGGACCGCTTCTTCAAGCTCTCCTTTGCGGAGCGCCTGGCGGAGACGATCCAGGGCGCGACCCTGGAGAAGATCGAAGACTCCTACACGTTCGTCTCGGAGGACCAGCCGGAGCGGCTGGCGGAGCTGATCGAGCGCGTTCGCGGGCTACGTCAGCAGCCCCGCAGCTTCCGCGTCAGGCTGAGCTTCCGCCCGTCGAGCGAGCTCACCACCGCCTCCAAGCGGCCCCCGTTGGCGGCCGAGGCAGACGGGTCCTGATCGGTGGCTTGCCGTCCGGCGGTGCGGCCACCACCCGCGAGCCGGGCTAAGGTACGGACCGTGTCAGAGACAGGGGAGGCACAGTCCGAAAAGATCTCGGTGGTTCTGGCTGACGATCACGCCGTCGTCCGCAGTGCGCTGCGCCTGATGCTCGAGCGCGAGCCCGACATCGAGGTGGTCGCGGAGGCGGGCGACGCGGACTCGGCGAGCCGGTACGTCAGCGGCCACCACCCCAAGGTCCTGATCCTCGACATCAACATGCCGGGAGGGTCCGGATTGGCGGCGATCCCCTCGATCAGGGAGCAGTCGCCGGGAACGGAGATCGTCGTGCTCACCATGCAGGACGAGACCGCCTTCGCCCGGGAGGCGCTCCAGGCCGGCGTCCTGGGCTACATCCTCAAGGAGGCCGCCAGCGAGGAGCTGGTCAAGGCCGTCCGCATGGCCGCGGAGGGCCGGACCTACCTGCAGCCCGAGCTCGGCGCCCGGCTGGCCGCCGAGCCCGATGCAGTGACGCCGGACGACCTCTCGGAGCGCGAGCTGGAGGTCCTCCGCCTGATCGCGCTCGGCCACACCAACAACGAGATCGCCGAGCAGCTCTACCTCAGCGTGCGCACCGTCGAGTCACACCGGGCGCACATCCAGCAGAAGCTCGCGATGACGACGCGCTCGGAGCTCGTTCGCTACGCGATCGAGCGCGGCCTGATCGACGTTTAGCGGCGACCAGGCCGCTCACTCCAGGAGCGAAGGCCGGAGGCCGAAGCGACTTATGCCGGGCGGCCGCCTGTCGCCGCGACTGATGGCGAAGCCGTCACTCCTCGTCGCCCCGCGTCTGCAAAGGAATCTCGGCCCGCACCCGGGTGCCGGATCCCCGGTTTGAGGTGACCTCGACCGTCCCGCCCAGCAACGCGGCGCGCTCTCGCATGCCCACCAGGCCAAATCCCTCGCGGACCAGGCCGGGCTCGAAGCCGACGCCATCGTCGGCCACCTCGATCGTGATCGACCCGCGGAACGCGCGGACGGTGAGGTCGGCGCGGCGGGCCATCGAGTGCTTCGTGACGTTGTTGAGGGCCTCCTGGACGAGCCTGTAGACGGTCGTCTCGAGAACCGGCGTGGGGCGGGCGTCCTCCTCGCTGGCAAGGTCGAAGTCGCACTCGACCTGCAGCTTGGCCGCCTGATGGTGCTGCTCGGCGAGGGCATGCAGGGCCGCCTGGAGGCCGATGGTGTCCAGCGAGGCCGGCCGCAGCTCGGTGATCAGCCGGCGCAGCTTGACGATCTCGTCGTCGATCTGCTCGACCGCGGCCTGACCCGTCTCGTGCAGCCGATCCCCGGTCTCCTCGCGAAGTGCCGACGAGAGGCGCATGCGGAGCACCGCCAGGGCCTGAAGCGTCTCGTCGTGGAGCTCACGGGCCCAGCGGCTGCGCTCCTGCTCGGCGGCGTCGATCGTGTTCTGAAGGCGCTCCTCGGCCATCGACCGGGCGGTCGCGACGCCGGTCGCGGCGCTCGCGGCGAAGGCCTCGAGCAGCCGCTGGTGCTCATCGTCGAAGCGGCCGGGGTCGCCGATGCGGTCCAGCGCAACGACCACGCCGAGGGGATCCCCGCGGAAGAGCAGGGGCGCGAGCAGCGCCCGGCCGCTCTCCTTGGCTCCGAGATCGGCGCCGCCGGTGAACCTGCCGAGCAGGACCTGCTCCGACATCTCCTTGGCAAGCATCTTGAGCCCTGAGACCTTTGGATCGAGTCCGCCGGCGACCGCCGCCGTCGCCGCCACCACGAGGTCATCACCCTCGCGGAGGAGGATGATCAGAGCCCTCGCTTCGACCAAGGCGCGGCCTCGCTCGACGATCGCCTCCAGGACGCGTTGCAGGTCGGTCTCGCCGCCAATCGCGATCGCGACGTCCGTGGCCGCCTGCAAGCGCCTCACAGCCCTGCGGAGCTCGTCGCGGTCGCGCCGCCGGTCCGTGATGTCGCGGATCGCCGCCAGGGCCATCATTCCGCTGTCCGTCGCCACCGCCGAGAGCGAGATCTCGCACGGAAACTCGGTCCCGTCCTTGCGGCGGGCATAGAGGTCGTGGCCCGCGCCCATGGGGCGCGTGCGCGGCGATTCGAAGTAGCCGTCCCTGTGCGCGACATGCGCCGGCCGAATGCTCTCCGGTACGAGCATCTCGACGGACTCGCCGATCAGCTCCTCTCGTGCGTATCCGAACACCGCCTGCGTGCGCGAGTTGACGAGTCTGATTTCGCCGGTCTGGTCGACACCGATGACCGCATCGGGGGCGAATTCCAGGAACTCGCGCTCCAGAGCCTGGCTCGCGCGGTGGTCTGCCACCGCGCGAGCATAGATCAGCCCGGAGGGGCGGACCGCACCGCGATACCCGGCATGCGCGACTAGCAACTCATCGACCGGGTAACCATCAGGGCGTCATGCGGAACGGATTTCGCTCAGCCGCCGCCTGCCTGGCCGCCGGCGCGAGCTGCGTGATGGTGGCGGTGGGCTGCGGTGGCGGCAGCGACTCGGCCACCGTGAACCAGCGGTCCTCGCCAAGCGGCGCGCCGGAGCCGCCCGCGGTGGAGCTACCCCTGTCGGAAGCCGAGCTCCATGGCCGTGACCTGTTCGTGGATCACTGCGGGTCCTGCCACACCCTCGCCGCCGCCGGAACGGTGGGCCAGATCGGGCCCGACCTCGGAGACATCGCTGTGAACGAGGCCGACGTCCTACGAGCGATCAGAATCGGGGGTGGAAGCCACAGCCACGGAGCCGGCGGTCGCACCGGGAACATGCCGCGAAACCTGGTGACCGGCAAGGACGCGCAGGACGTCGCGGCATTCGTGGCCGCCAACGCCTCGGGCAGCAGCACGCCTTAACCGGCTTCGCCCTCCGCTCCAGATGGAGCGGCCCGGTGGCCGCTAGACCTCTTGGTAGAGGGGGCCGTCGCCGCCCTCGGGCAGGGTCAGTCTGCCGCCCTTGGCGGTGATCGCGCCGCACTGCACGCAGTTCGAGGCGGTCACGTGGACGTCGACGGTCTCGGCCCCCGACTCGAGCTGGTCCTCGGGGATCTCGTAGACCTGCGCCGGGCACATCGAGACCCAGGTCTGGGCGACCTCCCGCGGGACGCGGTTCTGGATCCGCACGTGGTTCGGGGCATCGTCGCGAGTCGCGTTGCCCGAGAGGAACACCGACGAGAGCTTGTCGAAGATGTAGGAGCCGTCGGGCTTCGGGTACTTCTTGGCGGCGCCGCCGATCTCCATCTCGACGACGGTGTCCGGCTCGACCTCCTTGTGACCGGGCGGGACCGCGCCGCGCGAGAGCAGCCAGGCGTTTGCGATGGCGCCAAACGCCACGAACCCCTTGTCGCCGTACTGGCGCACGTTCCGGGAGCGGTAGAGGTCCTCCTCGATCTCCGACTTCTTGACCTGGCGCTCGTAGGCCTCGAAATTGACCGAGTCCTCCTTCAGGGACTCGACGATTGCCTCCGCCGCGTACATGCCGGCGTGCATCGCGTAGTGGATCCCTTTCAGGTAGGGAATGTTGACCATCGAGACGTTGTCCCCGCACATCACCATGCCGGGCACGGAGAGCCGCTTCGGCATCGTCCAGTAGCCGCCGGAGGGGATCGTCTTCGCCCCCCAGGCCTCCCGCTCGCCACCTTCGAGCAGCTTGCGGACGAACGGATGGGTCTTCAGCTGCTGCAGAGCGTCGTGGCAGGAGAAGGTCGCGTCGGTGGTGTCGAGGCCGGCGACCATGCCGATGCAGAGCTTGTCCTCGCCCATCGGGTAGATGAAGCTGCCGCCGAACTCGTTGTACTTGGGGCGGCCCCGGAGCGGCCAGTTCATCGTGTGGATGACCCGATCGAGCGGCTTGGGGACCTTCCAGACCTCCTTGACGCCAATCTCCCATCGCATCGGGTCACCGGCGAGGTCGAAGTAGTCGACGGCGCACTGCGTCAGGTGGCTGACCGTTCCCTCCGCCAGGACGGTCGCCTTGGCCATCAGGTCGGAGCCGGGCTCGAAGTTGCTGAGCTCCCCGCCGTCGCGGCCGCGGCCCTTGTCGCCGGAGCGGATGCCGCGCACGATCCGGTCCTCGACCAGCAGCTTGTCGGCCACGGTCTCGGTGAGGATGTAGGCACCCGCCTCCTCGGCCTTCTCGGCGAGAAAGCGCGACAGCTTCGAGATGGAGGTGACGTAGTTGCCGTGATTGCGGAAGTTGGGCGGCGGCGGCTTCAGCGGGATGGCCAGCCTCTTGGTCAGGAGATAGACGGCGTCCTTCTCGACCTTCTGGTAGACCGGCCAATCGCTCGGGTCGAGGTCGGGGAAGAGCTTCTCCATCGCCGACGGCACCATGTTCGCCCCGGAGACGTTGTGGGCACCGCAGGCCTTGCCCTTCTCGATGACCGCAACCGGGATCTCGCCGAGTTTCTCGGTCAACTCCGGCTCGTTCTCGAGCAGCTGCAGGGTGCGGTTGGCGCAGGCGAGCCCGGCGGGGCCGCCGCCGACGATGACGATGCCGGCCTCGAGTCGCTCTTCCGGAGCATCGGTCGGGGGACCGACGTAGTCCCTCGGGTTGAATGGCGGCGGGAATTCCGCCGGCGCTACCGCGGGCACTAGCCGCCCTTCTTGGCCTTGATCGCCTCGGTCAGCTTGGGGACGATCTTGTGCAGGTCGCCCACCACGCCGAGGTCGCAGAACTCGAAGATCGGAGCGTTCTGGTCCTTGTTGATGGCCAGGATGTTCTCGGAGTTCTGCATTCCGACCTTGTGCTGGATCGCGCCGGAGATCCCGAGCGCCAGGTACAGGTTCGGCGCGACCGTCTTGCCGGTCTGGCCGATCTGCGCCGCGTACGGGTACCAGCCGGCATCGACGACCGCGCGGGTCGCCGCGACGGCTCCGCCCATCGAGTCGGCTAGCTGCTCGGCGAGGTCGAAGTTCTCCTTCTTCCCCAGTCCTCGGCCGCCGCCGATCAGGATGTTCGCGTCCTCGATGTTGACATCGGCACCGCGCTGCTCGCCCCGGGTCACCATCTTGGCCTTGGTCGACCACTCGGACAGCTCGACCGCGACGTCCTCGACCTCGGCCGTGCCGCCGCTCTCGTTCTCGTCGAAGGCGTTGAGGCGCCCGATGATGATCCCGGGCTCCTCGACGTAGCCGACGTCGGCGATCTGCGAGTCCTGGAGGATCGGCCGTTCAGCGACGAGCTTGCCGTCGGCGACGTTGACTGCCGTCACCTCCATCGTCACCCCCGCGTTCAGGCGCGCGGTCAGGCCGGCTCCAATCTCAAAGCCCAGCAGGCCACCGCCGAAGAGCGCGTAGGAGAAGTCGTTGTCCGTCATGACCTTCGCCATCACGTCGACGATCGGCTGCGCCAGGCCCTCGGGGGCCTCCTTGCAGCGATAGACCTTCTTGACGCCATAGGCGCCCAGACCGGCGGCGGCGTCGTCAGCGATGTCGCCCACGATTACGGCCGCTGCTTCGGTGCCGAGCTCGCCGGCGAGCTTCGACGCCTCGGAGAGGGCGCCGAGGGAGTTCTTGTTGAACTCCCCCTCGTCGTTATGCAGTGCGTAGACCAGGATCCCCGCCATCTAGATCAGCTTCCTTTCGTCGAGCCAGGCGACGATCTTCTCGACCGTCTCGTTGGTGTCCTCGTCCTCGATGATCTCGCCGGACTCCTTCTGCGGAGGCGGCTTCAGCTCGAGCACGGCGGTGCGCGAGCCACCCTCGCCCACCCGGTCGCCCTCGATGCCGACGTCGCCGATCGCCTTGGTGTCGAGCGGCTTCTTCTTCGCGCCCATGATCGCCTTCAGGCTCGGGTAGCGCGGCTCGTTGATCGCGTCGCCGACGCTGATCACGGCCGGCGTCTCGATCTCGACGGTGTCATAGCCGTATTCGGCCTGGCGCTCACAGGTGAGCTTGCCGTCGGCGACGTCCATCTTGATCACCTGGGTGAGCGACGGCATCTTCAGGTGGTCGGCCACGACGGCGCCGATCGTGTAGCACTCGCCGTCGTCGGACTGCTGG